>JBBQXB010000027.1:0-41921 GCA_038210015.1 Tepidisphaerales bacterium | reverse complement strand
CTGAACTTGCGACGCTCAGCCCCGGTGAAGATAAGCCCGTCGAAGTGCAGATCGATGAACCGGCGTTGTGCGCGCGGATTACTGGGGCTGCATTCAATCAGGTAAAGGTCGCGACAAGCCCTGGGTGGTTGTAGTGTGTGCTGCTGTCGGCGGGGATGCGGCCGATCAACAATGTTGTCGATATCACCAACTTTGTGATGTGGGAGACCGGCCAACCCATGCACGCGTTCGATCTGAACAAGGTCGCGGGCAAGCAGATCGTCGTCCGCAAGCTGCGCGATAGCGAATCACTCGAACTGTTGACCGGAAAAACCATCACCACCAAGTACGGCCAGCCCCTGTGCATCTGCGACGTCGCCAAACCGCTGGGACTAGCGGGCATCATGGGCGGGAAACTTGCAGAGACCGCCAACCAGACGACCGACCTGCTGCTCGAAGTCGCGTACTTCGACCCGGTCCACATTCGCGGCAACGTCAAATCGGTCCGCAAGATCGACGGGGCTGGCGGGACCGATGCGTCGTACCGGTTCGAGCGTGGCGTTGATCCGAATGCGATTCTTGATTACGCGCGCCAGAGGGCTTACGGATTGATCGCCGAACTCGCCGGCGGGAAATTATCTGCACCGCCGACCGATATCTATCCCAACGCAATCACACCGAAACATTTTTCACTGACGGCTGATGCGGTGTCGCGCATGATCGGTATGCCGGTTAGCGAACAGGTGATTCGATCGTCACTTACCAGTCTCGGTTACGGCGTCGACGAACAATTGAATGTTACCGTACCGACCTATCGCGTGGATGTGAATGATCCAGTGGTGCTGATGGAGGATGTCGCACGGCTGATCGATTACGACAATATCCCGATGGGCGCTGCAGTGGCGGCACCGACGCGCGGGCAGGATTGCAAATCGTCGCGATTGCGCACCGCCTGCGCCCGTCAACTGGTCAGCGGCGGGTGGTACGAAACCAAGAACGATCCGCTCGAGAGTGCAACAGCCGGTAAATGGTTGGGCGCAGTTCCTGATGCGATCACGCTTAGCAACGCCGCAACGACTGAAATGTCGGTTTTGCGTCGCACACTTTTGACAGGTTTGGTCGCCAGCACCCAGCGAAATATCTTCCGCGGCGCGACGACGATTCGGCTGTTTGAAATTGACCGCACCTTCAGCACTTTGCCCGGCCAATGGACATTGGGTGGCGTCGCGGGGGGCGTTGCACATCGGACAATCTGGAAAGGTGAAACGAAGGTCGATTTCTTCACGCTTAAGGGCGAAATCGAAGATTTACTCGAATCGCTGGGCGTGAAGGGGATCGAGTTCGCGCCCATCATCCACGTCCCGTACAAACCCGGCGAAACCGCAGCGATCAACCTGGCGGGACAGACAATAGGGCATGTCGGTGCGATTGATGCGAGCGTGATAAAAGTGGAACGACAGGCGTACCCGTTATTTGCGTTCGAGATCAATTTGCACGCAGTGGAATCGGCTTACGGTGCTGCGATCACTTATGCGCCGTCGAATAAATTGCCGCCGGTGACGCGCGATCTGGCGATTATCGTGAAGTCGTCCGAAGGTTACGCCAAACTGTCTGCAGCGATTCATTCCGCTGCCGGTGATTTGCTGGAAAATCTGCAACTGGTGGATGAGTATCGTGGAAAACCCGTGCCAAGCGATCATCGGTCGCTGGCGTTTCGGCTCACGTTTCGCGCAGTCGGGCGCACGTTGACCGCCGACGAAGTGCAGACCGTGATGGATCGTGTGATTGCATCGCTGGCAACGCAATGCGACGCAACGCTGCGGGCTTAAAATTGCCTATTTCCTGAAATAGGTTTTGCCGTTTTTGTTGTATTTGCTCAATCGGTTGTTGACGTACAAACCTTCGAGCACGAATTCACCCGCCGCAGCGCGGAAGGCGGGTGAATCTTCCAAATCCAGCGATTTCATCACCTGCCCGGCGGCCTGCGAAAGTGGTTTCACAGCTTTCATATTTGCGACAAACTCCGACGCGGGTAATTCATCTCCCGCCGGGAATGTCACATTGCCGCTGAACTCTTCGCTGACCTGCTCAAAGTTCATGTTTTTGGTCGCTCGGTTGAAGATATTTTTCACCGCTTCGCCGACAAGGGACTGGATCAATTTATCCTCACTGGCGTCATCTTCGGCGAGTGTCATTTCGATTTTACCGCGACTGCTGGCGGCCAGATGTTGTAGATCGCAAATTCGCGCGACTACTACTTCCTCGCCGGTCATGATTCCACGGCGCTCGGCATTACTCACCAACGATTCGGCATTAGCGATACTCGTTCGCACACTCACTCCGCTGGCTTGGCTGACATGCGGGCTGGTGCGCGCAAGACGTACGACTTCCTCGACAATCTCAGACATAAACTGCGGCACGATCACCCGCACGCCGCTGGGGCTTGGCCCGGCGTTGCGGTTCAGCCACGCGTTCTCAGCGACGATCTGCAGCGCTTCATGCGCGGTTTCAGGATAATGCGTGCGAATCACCGTGCCGATGCGGTCTTTCAATGGCGTCACGATCCTGCCGCGATTGGTGTAATCTTCGGGGTTGGCACTGAAAACAAGGCAGGTATCGAGATTCAGACGGATCGGATAGCCGCGAATCTGGATATCGCGTTCTTCCAACACATTGAATAATCCAACCTGGATACGGGGCGCCAGATCAGGCAACTCATTGATGGCGAAAATCCCTCGGTTGCATCGCGGGATCAATCCGTAGTGCATTGTCGATTCATCAGACAGATACCGTCCTTGCGCATGCTTGACCAGATCAATCTCGCCGATCAAATCCGCGATGGTGACATCCGGCGTGGCGAGTTTTTCCTGATAACGGTCGGATCGATGCACCCATTCAATTTTCGCGTCGTCGGCTTGCTCGGCGATGATGCGCTTACCGGTACGGGTCATCGGTTCAAGCGGATCGTCATTGATGTCCACGCCGCTGAGGGTTGGGATCCACTCATCGAGAAGCCCAGGCAGTGCCCGAAGCATTCTCGTTTTCGCCTGTCCACGGAGGCCTAGGAAAAGCATGTCGTGCTTGGCGAGTAATCCATTGATTACCTGAGGGATCACCGAATCGCGATATCCAAGAATGCCGGGGAAAAGCGTTTCCCCGGATCGCAGTTTGAGGATCAGATTTTTGCGTAATTCGTCTTTGACAGACATATACTGATAGTCGGTTTTCTTGAGCTGACCAATCGTTGCGGGGCTGGGATGGGGCATGTGGAAAGTATAGGCGGCGTCGGTTGCAAAAGTGAGTTACTACGAAAAATGGAGGTAGATGGTCGCGAGAACCTTGCGCGAAACGCTGGCGTGTGTTAAATTGCTGCGAGTATGGCAGAAACTCAACCCCCAGCGGCGATCAAATCAGAAGGCATCCCGGCGGGGCTGTGGATGCGGTGCCCCGAATGCGGCGACATGCTTTTTAAGAAGGTCGTCGAGGAGAATCTGCAGGTCTGCCCCGCCTGCCAATATCATTTTCGCGTCGGAGCACGCGTGCGCGTCCATCAAGTATGCGATGAGGGCACGTTTGAGGAGATGTTTGCCGATGTCGAACCGGCTGACGTATTGAACTTTGTTGATAAGAAGAAATATTCCGATCGAATCAAGGCCGAGCAATTTAAGAGCGGCGAAAAAGACGCGTTGGTCTGCGGCAAGGGCTTTGTCAAAGGCCGTCCGCTGGCGATCGCGGTGATGGATCCGAATTTTATGATGGGTTCGATGGGATCCGTCGTCGGTGAAAAACTGACGCGCACGATCGAACTGGCGACCGAGGAAAAGCTGCCGCTATTGATTATCAGTTGTTCAGGCGGGGCACGGATGCAGGAAAGCACGCTCAGTTTGATGCAAATGGCAAAAACCAGTGCGGCCCTGGCGCGGCTGGACGATGCCGGATGTCTGTTCGTCAGCCTGCTTGCCGATCCCACCACCGGTGGGGTGACCGCGAGCTTTGCGATGCTCGGCGACTTTATCATCGCCGAACCCAAGGCCCTCATCGGATTCGCCGGACCACGCACGATCTGGAACACCATCAAGCAGGAACTGCCTGAAGGTTTTCAACGTTCTGAGTTTTTACGCGACAAAGGCTTTCTCGATTTCATCGTCCCCCGCAGCGAACTCCGCAGCGAACTGGCACGGCTGATCGATTACTGCGTGAAATGAGGTCTGTGATGCAACCGATCCGAATCATCAAAACCATTGATCAAAAGATGTGCGACGCACTGCCTGAGTTTCAACCCCTGGCGGGATTAAAAGTGGAGATTATCGTGCGTGAACCGGAAGTATTGCCGAGTGACATCCCTCGACGAGCAGGTTTTTTGAAAGGGAAAATCTGGATGAGCGAGGATTTTGACGAGCCAATGAATGACTTCAAGGAATACATGTGAATCTGCTTTTGGATACACACACGTTACTTTGGTTTGCAACTGACGATGCAGAACTCAGCGCTTCTGCACGGGCAGTAATAGAGAACCCTTCAAACACCGTTTATGCAAGTATTTGCAGCTATTGGGAAATTGCGATCAAAAAAGCTTTAGGACGTCTACAGTTCGAGCACGATCCTCAGGCGATTTTTGAGGCTGTTTCTGCGGTCAAAATAGATTTATTAAACTTAACCATTGAACACGTTCAGGCAATCGTTAAGCTGCCGCAGCATCACCGTGATCCATTCGATCGCATTCTCATTGCCCAGTCACTTTCTCACGACATGACAATCGTCACACGAGACAAACATTTCAGCGAGTATGATATTGCAGTCTACTGGTGAACTTGTGCGTCTGATGCCTTCGCACGGATTTGTAGTTGTTCATTCTGCTCAAGCTGTTTCAACATCTGCTTGCCAACCGTCACATCAAAGAGCATCGCCATGTCGGTCACCTGTTCTTCGTGGATATGTGCGTGCGTGCGGATGAAGTTGATCAGCTTGCCATTCGTGACATCACATTCCAGCCGCACATTGACCTGATGCCCGCGAACGAAATTGAGGACGGCTTGTAACACGTCTCCCAGCCCCGCGCCGGTGCGGGCGCTGATGGGAATCGCGCTCGGATAAAGCGTCCGCCAATGGCTGGCGTGGTATTCACCGGGTTCGGTGTCGATCTTGTTTAACAGCAGGATTTCGGGTTTGTCCTTCGCACCGATTTCATCCAATACGCTGTGCACCGCGTCAAATTGAACTTGCGCATGGGGATGCCCCACATCCAGCACATGTAATAGCAGATCGGCGTGGATCGCTTCTTCGAGCGTTGCCTTAAACGATGCCACCAGCCCGTGCGGCAGATCACGCACAAACCCCACCGTATCCGACAACATCACCTCCGTGCCGCGTTCCAGCTTCCAGGCGCGGGTTTTCGTGTCCAGTGTCGCAAACAGTTTGTCGTCCGCATACGTACCCGCTGCCGTCAACGTGTTGAAAAGCGTGCTTTTGCCTGCATTGGTGTACCCGACGATGCAGACCGTAAAACTATTGCGATTTCGAAACTCCACCAGCCGCGATTTGCGCTCCTGAATCTTTTCGATCCCCCGACGCAATTCCGAAACGCGATTCCGCACCAGCCGTCGATCCGTCTCCAACTGCGTCTCACCCGGCCCGCGCGTGCCGATGCCCGATATCGAACCCGACGACTGCCGCTCAAGGTGATTCCACATCCGTGTCAGCCGCGGATAGGTGTACTGCATCTGTGCCAATTCCACCTGCAACTTCGCCTCTGCCGTCTGAGCGCGGGTTGCGAAGATGTCGAGAATCAACTCCGAACGATCCAGCACCTTAATGCCTTCGTTGTATTTAGATGCTGCCTCTTTATTGATGATCTGTTCCAACGCGCCAATCTGCGCAGGCGATAGATCGTTATCAAACAGCACGACATCGGCTTCTTCCTTCATTGCTAGGTGTGCGATGTCGATCGCTTTGCCCGAACCGATATAGGTGCTGGCGTCGGGTCGATGCCGCCGTTGCAATATCTGCCCGACGACCTTCGCGCCTGCGGTTTTAGCGAGTGATGCCAACTCGCCAAGCGGATCACGGGGGTCGGCGTTGGAATCGGGCAATATCACCCCGACCAGAACGGCCCGTTCCTGATGGATCGAAAGATGAGTGCGTTTTAAGTCAGCCAATTCGCGTGTGCCTCCGTTGAGTGTGATCGACCAATCTACCCGAACCCCCAATCCTATGCATCCCGGGAGGCGATGGTGGGACAAAATGACGAGACAAATGACGTAACATAATGACGAAACCAGAATGGCGAATTCCGAATGAATGACCAAAGACCAATGACCAATGACAAATGACGCATCGCTGCACCATTCGGTCATTCGTGACTTCGGGCTTCATTCGTCATTCTGGTTTCGTCATTCACGCGCATGGTTTCGTCATTAGCCGCTGTTCGCCGATTATTAAGAATTGCAGCTGGTGCGTGGGCGGGGTCGATTGATCGACGAGGGGGTGTATCATGCGGGGATGAGTACGAAGCCTTCCGACGGATCACTCGCTTACCTCGATGAACAGATCGACGCGCTGAAACAGCATACGTCGGTGGCGTTGGATATGTTCGATCCAACCGGCATCCATCAGGCACGGGTCGCCACGCGACGGTTAAAGGCCGGGCTGGATTTATTCAAACCGTTACTCGACAAGGACGATCTAAAGCAGATCGCATCGGCGGGGAAGAAACTGCGTCGGCGTCTGGGACCGCTGCGGGATTTGGACGTGATGATCGAACATCTTCGGGAATATCACGCCACGCCACGATTGCAGCCAGCGGTGGAGTGGATCATCGGACAGTTTGAACAGATGCGACAGCAGGCGCGTGCGTTGGATCAAAAGAAGGGGAAGAAGCCGCAGAAGTTGCTCGAACAGTTTAACGACTGGTGGCCGATCCGATACAAGCTTGCAGCCGCTGCCGAAGCGATTCCTCTGCTGCTCACCCAATCGCTACACGAACGCTTCG
Organism: Tepidisphaerales bacterium; assembly: GCA_038210015.1. GTDB lineage: Bacteria > Planctomycetota > Phycisphaerae > Tepidisphaerales > Tepidisphaeraceae > BPJO01. The sequence continues at coordinate 34,954 of JBBQXB010000027.1, read as the reverse complement.
ACCGCTTCAGCACCGATGCCGATTGGGTCGCCGGTATCGCCAAGCCATCTGCGGAGAGTCTTCCGATTGATCTGCATGAACTTCGGATCGACGGCAAGGCCCTACGGTATACCTTTGAACTTGCCAACGCCCACGGCCTGAAAGTACGAAAATCAGTCTTCAAATCATTCAAAGCCATGCAGGAATCGCTCGGCGAATGGCATGATTCTGTTGTGTTAGCGGATGAAACGGTCAAGCGATGGGCGAATGTCGAATTGGCGTTGCACGATCCTGATGCCGCTGCGTTGGTGCTTGATCTTGCGAAGCAATTTCTCAGAGACAGCGTGAAGTCATTAACGCAATTTAAGAGTAGATGGAAGCGTTCTGGCGACACGATCCGCCGTGCGCTGCAGCAACGATTGCCGCTGACGAGGGATGTATCGCAACCCGCGCCAGCACACGAAGTGAACGTGATTGAAGAACCCATTATCGAATTGCAAACGGATCCCGATCCGTTGCCGCCAATTGCCAGTGAACGGGCGCAAATTCCTCTGCCAACCGATCGCGAAGATGCCGAAGCGTGATCCGTTCGCTGTGGCTGTGCAACGTGCAAATGACGGTCATTCCCGCGGCGGCGGCCTTTAGCGCATCGTGATGGCGCATCTCGCCGGTGAGATAGACATCTGCTTTTTGTCGGATGGCTTCATCCAACAGATCGCCACACGATCCGGCGCACACCGCTGCGGTGTGCGCGATGCCGGTTGTCGCGCCTGCGATAAGTAGATGGTCGATTTGCAATGCCTGCTTGATCCGATTAAACAACACATCGCGCATGATTGGCGAATCAAATCGACCGATCCGGCCCATCCCGCGCGCCACCGGCGGGGCCATCAGTTGCACGATATCGAACGCGGGTTCTTCGTAAGGATGCACCGCCCGCAACGCAGCGATCACCGTCGACAAACGATCCAGCGGAACCACTGTTTCTATTTTGATTTCTGACGTGCGCTCTAATTGGCCCGCTTTGCCAGCTTGCGGATTCGATCCTTTTTCGCCAAAGAATGTGCCCTCACCTTCAGTGCGAAAGCTGCACGATGAATAGTTGCCAATCTTGCCCGCACCGGCTTGGAACAATGCATTCGCGACGGTTTCGACCTGATCTTTCGGCACAAACGTGACCAGCTTCGCTACCGTGACTTTGGGATCGGACAATTTCAACGGCTGACGATCAACCAATCCGATCGCGTCCGCGAGCACGTCGTTGGTTCCACCTTCTGCCACATCCAACGCCGTGTGCGGCGAATAGATCGCAACCCCGCGACGGATCGCATCATGGATTTTGCAAGGTGCAACGAGCCGCTTCATCGCCTTAAAGATCGGCGGATGATAAGCGATGACAAAATCACACCCCGCATCCTTCGCTTCGTCCGCCACTGCGTCGGTGTAGTCGATGCAAAGCATCCCGCGCGAAACCGTCTGCTGGCGATCTCCCACCAACAGCCCGACGTTGTCCCACGCCTCGGCGTATCGCAGCGGGGCGATGCCCTCCAACCATTCCAGAATGCCAGATAACTTCATACCCGCTAACCCTACCTCGCAACCCATCGCCACGCCATTGGGCAAGGTTGAATTGTAAGCGGTTTGATCGAATAGAGGACGGGGATGATTATTTCTCCAAGAACCATGAGCCACGAATCACCACCTCCAACATCTAAGCCCCATCCCGCAAGCAAACGCGACGGCCTCGGGCACCAACGCCAGTGCGACGGTCAGCCCGGACAACAGATCATTCTTGTAGCTTTGGGTTTTTTGACGAAAGAAATCGAGCATTGTGACGGCGCTTCGTTAGGGCAGACTTTAGCGAGAGGGGCACAGCGTGGTCACTGATTTGAACCCACCACAACGTAGTAACCCGCGTCGTGGCGGACGGCAGGAGGTAAGCTGGGGAACTAGGATTCGAACCTAGACAAGCAGAGTCAGAGTCTGCTGTGCTACCGTTACACCATTCCCCAGAAGTCTTGGTCTGGCCATTGCTTATGCAAATTGAGACTTCTGTTATGTCAGTCGATCCGCAGATACTCGGTTGCATCAGGTCACTGGCAAAGTTGCTCGCCAGCGACATGCGGATTGTCGACGCGAAAGAATAACACGAGCGTGCGCAAACTCAAGCGGGAGTTATTGACGAGATTTAATTTGAAGCAGCAAAGTGGCTGCCAGCGTTTCGTTGCATCGGCGGATGCGTAACATACGTTCACGCATGAACGCAATCATCCTTTCAATCGGCGACGAATTGGTACTCGGGCAAACCGTGGATACAAACTCCGCATGGATCAGCCAGCAACTCGCGTCGGTGGGGTGCGATGTGCTGGCACATCGTACCGTCGCGGATGATCGGGCTGCGATCGCGGTCGCGATTCGTGAAGAAACCGGCAGAACCGATGTGCTGATTGTCTCCGGCGGGATCGGGCCGACCGAGGATGATCTCACCCGCGAAGCACTAGGGGATGCATCCGGGGCACCACTTGAGTTAAATCAAGCGTGGGCGGAGCAGTTGCGGGCGTTTTTCAAGAAGCTTGGCAGGGTGATGCCCGAGCGGAATCTGGTGCAGGCGATGGTGCCAAGTGGCGCAGAGATTATTTGGAATCACAATGGCACGGCACCGGGGTTGAAAGCGAAAATCGGGCAATGCGCGATATTCGTGATGCCTGGCGTGCCTAAAGAGATGAAGGCGATGTTTTCGAGGGATATTTTGCCTACGATCGCTGAGAAGTCGTCCGGGGCGGTGATTTTGCAATCGACGCTTCACACCTTTGGCGTGGGGGAGAGCAGCATCGCAGAACGCTTGGGATCACTGATGATGCGGCAGCGCAATCCCAGCGTCGGCACGACCGTGGCGGGGGGAATCGTGTCATTACGCATCAATGCGCGGTTCGCATCGCTTGCACAGGCGCAAGTTGAGTTGGATCAGACTGTTTGGCAATGTGAGACGGCATTGGGCGACATCATCTTCGGGCGCGACGCACAGACACTTGCGGACGTGATGGCGGGGTTGCTGACACAATTAAAAGTAACGGTCGCGACGGCAGAATCCTGCACCGGCGGGTTGATCGCAAAGATGCTGACTGACATCGCAGGATCGAGTGCCTATTTTCGCCAGGGATGGATCACCTACAGCAACGAATCGAAAATATCGCAACTTGGCGTGAAGGCTGGAACGATCGAGAAGTTTGGGGCGGTGTCCGAGCAAGTCGTAGCAGAGATGGCACGCGGCGCGCGCGAAAGATCGGATGCTGATGCGGGCCTATCGGTATCGGGCGTCGCCGGGCCGGACGGGGGGACTGAAGGTAAACCCGTCGGCACGGTTTGCATCGGATTATCCCACGCGCAGGGAGAGATCGCCCGCACGTTCGTTTTCCCCGGCGATCGCGAATGGGTGCGCGACCGATCCGCCAAGATGGCGCTGACACTGCTTCGATATCATCTGCTGGGTCAAAGTTGTCCATTTTAACGGGCTTGAGTCGGACCATATAAAGCTGTCAGGTTGACAGTCTAGAGGGCTAATATGCCATCTTTGACATTGTAAGGATCATTTCGCGGCGACGAAAAAGTTTCGTAAAGCTTTACAGGATAAGCATTTGCGAAATGTCTTTCGCGGGTAATAGTCTGGCACAGGCGTTGTTAATGCAATGGGGTAGTCAAGGTGCGGATGTTCTGCGCCAAGGTGAAGCATGCAGATTAATCGGCTGACAGTTTTACTTGCCAACGAGCAGGAAGCGTGGCATCAGACGGTTCGAGGTTTACTCGAGCCCCAGGGTGTGCGTACGCTGTCAGTCCGGTCAGGCCGCGAAGTGCTGGATGTGCTTGAGCATGGCGATATTCATGTCGCGGTGTTAGACGCACAGATGCCGCAACTCGGCGGGTTGCAGGTTGTGAAAATGATGCACCAACGTGGGAAAGCCACCCCGGCGATTTTGCTGGCGGATCATCCGACCAACCAACTGATGCAAGAAGCCTTGTCCTTCAATGTATTCAGCGTCTTAAGCAAACCGGTCAATTACCCGGCGTTGCTCGATTCGCTGGCGCGTGTCATCAGGCGACACTACGAAGGACGCTGGCCGGGATAAAGATAAAAGTGGCCGGTGGTTCGTTGTTCGTTGCCAGAACGGACGACCGGTTTGATTGAGGATTTCTGGCAACAAACAACTGGCAATCAGTAACAGATTCTAAAAGGAGAACCAACATGGCCAAGCTACGTCCTCTCGGGGGCAACATTCTCGTTAAACGTGTCGAAGCGGAAACCAAGACCAAGTCCGGCATCGTTTTGCCCGACTCGGCGAAGGAAAAACCCAAGCGCGGCAAGGTGCTTGCGATCGGCGACGGTCGCCGGCTGGATAACGGGGACAAAGCCCCTTTCACCGTGAAGAAAGGCGACGAAGTCCTCTTCACCAGCTACGCCGGTACCGAACTGAAAATCGACGGCGAAGAAGTGCTCATCATGTCCGAGGACGATGTGCTGGCGGTTGTCGAGTAAGTTGATAGTTGATGGTGGATAGTTGACAGGGCGTCCACAACTCGCCTTCGACTTCGCCATCAACACGCTTCTCGTATCTATCAACTATTCACTATCAACTGGAGCTATAAAATGGCAGCGAAACAAATCAAATTTGAACAAGAAGCGCGTGAGGCGATTCGTCGTGGGGTGAGCAAGCTCGCCCGCGCGGTCAAAGTCACGCTCGGCCCGAGTGGCCGAAATGTCGTACTCGAACGATCGTTCGGTTCACCCACCGTCACCAAAGACGGCGTGACCGTTGCGAAAGAAATCGAACTCGAAGATCCGTATGAAAATATGGGCGCACAGATGGTCAAGGAAGTCGCCGAGCGCACCAGCAAAACCGCCGGTGACGGAACGACCACCGCCACCGTCTACGCCGAGGCGATCTTCGCCGAAGGATTGAAGTCGGTTGGCTCAGGCGCGAATGCGACGCAGGTACAGCGGGGCATCAACCTCGCGGTCGAAGCGATCGTCGCCGAGCTGAAAAAGATGAGCAAAAAGGTCGATTCATCGAAGGAAATCGCCCAGGTCGGCACCTGCTCTGCCAATCAGGATGAGCAGATCGGCCGTCTGATCGCCGACGCGATGGATAAAGTCGGCAAAGACGGCGTCATCACCGTCGAAGAAGGCAAGTCGCTCGATACCACGATCGAACTGGTCGAAGGCATGCAGTTCGACAAGGGTTATCTCAGCCCGCATTTCGTGACCGACGCCAACACGCAAGAAGCCGTCCTAGAGGACTGCTATATCCTGATCCACGAAAAGAAAATCTCGTCCGCGCGTGACTTGGTTCCCGCGCTCAGCAAGGCCGCCGAGCAAGGCAAGCCGATGCTGATCATCGCTGAAGACATCGAAGGCGAAGCCCTCGCGACCCTGGTCGTGAACAAGCTGCGTGGCACGCTGAAAGTCGCTGCCGTCAAGGCACCGGGCTTCGGCGATCGTCGTAAGGCGATGCTCGAAGACGTCGCGATCGTCACCGGCGGCACGGCGATTTTTGAAGAACTCGGCATCAAGCTCGAGAACATCGAACTCGCCCAGCTCGGCCGCGCCAAACGCGTTCGCATCGACAAAGACAACTGCACGATCATCGAAGGCGCAGGCTCGGATAAAGCCATCAAAGGCCGCATCGACGCCCTCAAGAACGAGATCGACAACACCTCCAGCGACTATGACAAGGAAAAGCTGCAAGAGCGCCTCGCGAAGCTCGCCGGCGGCGTCGCTCAGGTCAACGTTGGTGCAGCGACCGAAGTCGCGATGAAGGAAAAGAAAGCCCGCGTCGAAGACGCGTTGCACGCCTGCCGTGCAGCGGTCGAAGAAGGCATTCTCCCCGGCGGCGGGGTCGCCCCGATCCGCGCCGCAGCCAAAGCCTTGGATAAATTGTCCAAGTCGGCTGCCAACGACGATCAGAAGATCGGCATTGAGATCGTGCGTCGCGCGGTCGAAGCCCCGATCAAACAGATCGCCGAAAACGCCGGTGTGGATGGCTCGGTGGTCGCGCAGAAGATCAAGGAAAAGCTTGACGACGCGACCTTCGGATACAACGCACTTACCCACGTCTACGGCGATCTGCTGAAGATGGGCGTCATCGTTCCGACCAAGGTCGAACGCAGCGCACTGGAAAACGCAGCCAGCATCGCCGGACTCTTGCTGACGACCGAAGCGGTCATCAGCGAGATCAAGGAAGACAAACCCGAAATGCCCGCCGGTGGCGGCATGGGCGGTGGTATGGGCGGCATGGGTGGAATGGGTGGCATGGGCGGGATGATGTAAGGTCCCGTAGTTTCCCTGTCCCAATATTGAATGTGGAAACCCCCCACGGTGCACACCGTGGGGGGTTTCTGTTTTGGGTTAGCAGTTTTTTTATTTCCTGTCACCCACCGCGACGCGGTGGGCGTTGTTCCGGATGTGCAGGATTACGAAAGTATGTTGGCAAAAAGTTGCGGAAAACTCTCTCGGTAGCATCGCCGGTCCGAGGGTCTGGCTTACAACTCTCGCCATACAAAGGGCACCGCGGACACTGCCAGGCAGACGAGGGTCATCACCCACGTTGAGGCGAAGAAGTAGGGCAGGACCAGCAGACCGATGCCCGATAAGGCCGGTAGCAGTCGTCCGGCGTTTCTCGCGAAGATGATGTACCCCGTTCCCAGTGCACCGAACAGCATCGAGAGCATCAGCCACGTCATGTCCATAGCGTTACCTTAACATACGCGGCGCTGCCGGGTGTAGTAAATGCACCGCATCATGAACTTGTATCATCACTTCAGAAAATTGGTCGAGCATGGCGAAGCACGCACCAAGAATCACGAGTCTCGACCTCCTCATCAACCCCAACTCTTGCCGTTCTTCTTTGTGCCGCAAATTTTGACTTCGATGCCTAACGCGTCGGCCATCGCGGCTTTGACGAGCAGGGCTTTGTCGGCGTCGTCGGATCCTTTGGCGTAGACGCATTGGATATGGTTCGCTTTATGCTGCGCCATCATCTGATCGCGTGATACGCCGTAGGTGACGGCGTGCATGATCGGCCATTGCGGGGTGGTGGCGTTCCAGCGACGTTGCGTTTCGGCTTCGGGCAGTTCGATCACGCCGGCGCGGCCGATATCTAGTTTCAGTTTGCCGTCTTCCATGTAGAAGCGGCTCCAGACGATTTCGCCGGGCTTGCTGATGCCTTTGAGCGTGCCGCCACCGAGACGGAAATACATGAACGGCTGGCGTTCGCTGCTTGCACCCGCCCAACCATCAATGAAATGGGCGGGGGGCGCTGATCCGGAGATCAGAAACACCCAGACGTATTCATTGGTCGTGCCGGAATGATCGGGATCGCCCCAGCGGAGATCGTGCAGCGTATTTTCGACGGGTTGACCCATCGCTTGATGAACGCGGTAGGTGATCAATCCATCGAGGCCAGCACATTCGTCCACTTCGTTAAAATGCGGGATCGGCTGGCCTTCATACAGCACGCGTTTGCCATCGCGGGATTTGACCGGGGGGCGGTCGGAGTTATTCAGCGTGCCTTCGACCAGATCGCTGGCGGGCATCAGATCCTTCAATCCCTGCTGATACTGAATGCCGATCGTGTGACAACCAAAATCATCGGCTATGCGCACGGCGGCGATATACATCTTGCACTGTTGCAGAATCTGGTTTTCGGTCAGATGTTCCTGCTCGTTGGTGCCAAGATGGAAGGTCATGCCTTTGGATTTGTACCAGTTGAAAATATCCCACGCCTCGGCGTCGCTGACCTGCGTCGATTCATAATACAGCGCCGACTGGCTGAGGCGTTCTTTATAGACGCCGGTGGGGTTCAGCAGTTCATCGGGGATGATCGCGTTAAACATTCCCATGCAGCCTTCATCAAACACGCCGAGGATCGCTTTTTCATGCTGCAATTGCTTTGCCAGCGCCACAGCGAGTTTACTTTCCTTCGATGGGATTTTGACATTTTTGAATTTGGTTGTGTGTGAAATACGGTGCTTGGCTTGGCCGTCTTTGAGCCATTTCTTGAGGTAGGATTTGAAGAAATCATCGGTGAAATCTTCAGACCAGATGGTCGAATACTTCACGCCAGCTTTGGTGAGCGACCCATTGAGATTGAGCATCCCGACCAGCCCCGGCCAGGTGCCGGACCAGTTTGCGACGGTGAGGATCGGGCCTTTGTGACTGATCAAACCCGGCAAGAGGTGATGGCTGTATTGCCAGACGCATTCGGCCACGATCAGTGGGGCGTGGGGGTCGATATTTTTGAAAACCTCCAGCCCTTCCTTTTGCGATTGGATAAACCCATGCTTCTGCTCCTCTTTATATGAATGCGCGCGGACGACTTCATAACCCAGATCGCCGATCGCGGCGGCGAGCGTGTCTTCCATCTTTTTCTGTTCCGGCCAGCACTTCTGATTCGCGGAGATGCGCAGGTCGCCGTTGGCGATCAGTTGGATTTGCTTCTTCTTCAGTTTCGGGGCTTTGTGGGTCGCGGGCAATTCGTAAGCGGGCATTTTACAATCTCCTGTCGTATGGTTGTGATGTTTCAATACTGTATATTGCGAATCGTTATCCGCCCGTCTTCATTGCGGATTGCATTAACGATTCGTTCGTAAAGCAGTGTAACGGAGATATTCCAATGCTCAAATCGAAGCTGTTGCATCCGCAAATCACCGCCGCCCTGGCACGGGCGGGGCATAGTTCAAAGGTGCTGATCTCCGACGGCAATTTTCCGCACTGGACGCGGAAAGGGCCTAACGCCGAGGTGGTTTATCTGAATCTTACGCCGGGACTGCCGTCTGTCACGCAGGTTTTGGATGTGCTGCTGACCGCCATCCCCATCGAGGCCGCCGAGGTGATGGATTACGCGCGAACGGGTCAGTACGCGCTGCCCGAAGATCCGCCGATCTGGAAAGAGTTTTCAGCCAGCATCGCCGGTGCCAAACTCAATGTTGAACTAACTCAAATCGAACGATTTAAGTTTTACGACCTCGCCCAATCCCCGGATGTCTGCCTCACCATCGCTACCGGCGAACAACGCATCTACGCCAACCTGCTGCTGACGATCGGCGTTGTGAAGGCGTAGTAGTTTGATCGGGACAGGTTTTGCGACCCAAGTTATGAGTTTTGCCGGGACAGGATGTTAATTATTTCATAAATTCTTTACCCACTTTATCTATCGACTCTGGATCAAAGTACCGCTACATTGTCAAGCCATGAAGGAAACAAGCACCCGCAAAATCTACGATATCCAGTCGATCGTGTACGATTACACCTTCGGCAAGCTCGTCACAAAGCGGATCAGCCGCGCGATCGAACACATGAAAATCCAGCCCGGTGAAACCGTGCTGGATATCGGCGTCGGAACCGGCGGGGCGTTGCCTTATTACCCCCGACACGGCAAGGTGATGGGCGTGGACCTCTCCTCAGGGATGCTTCGCGAAGCACGCAAGAAAATTGTCGAGGAAAGTTACGACAACATCACCGTTTTTCAGGGAAATGCCCTTGAATTACCGTTTGATGACAGCAGTTTTGACCACATTTTCATCAGCCATGTGATCAGCGTGGTCAGCCAGCCGGAATTGCTGGTGCGCGAGGCGCAACGCGTCGCAAAAGAAGGCGCTCGAATCGTGATTCTGAATCACTTCCTCAGCACCAATCGCTTCATCGCAATGCTCGAAAAGTGGGCGAATCCCATCTGTCAAAAGATCGGCTGGCGATCTGACCTGGCGTTGGCGGATATCGTCGCGAAAACGCAGATTGAGATCGATTACCGCTACAAATTGCGCAGCGTCGATATTTGGGAAACCGTTGTCACAACCAACAACAAAAGCGCCTTAGCGGTCGCGTAAAACAATCCCGCGTGACTTTTGACCTATCGCGCGCCTTTAATACGTCATGTTCGATGCATACCCCGATCCTGAAATTGATCTGCCGTTGGAATCTACTTCAAGCACAGCCTACGCAATTTTGGCGGGGGGATGCTTTTGGTGTGTCGAGGCGGTCTATGAAGACATTCCCGGCGTGAAAGATGCCGAATCCGGCTACGCCGGTGGTGACCCAATGGAAGCGAATTACGATGCGGTCTGCAAAGGCGACACACGCCACGCCGAGGTCGTACGCATCGCATACGATCCTGCAGTCGTCACGTTCGGGCAACTGCTCAAAGCTTTTTTCTTCATCGCGCACGATCCCACCACGCTAAACCGACAAGGCAACGATGTCGGTACGCAATATCGCTCATCAATTTTCTATGAAAACGAAGACCAACGTCGCGTCGCCGATGCGTATATCAAACAGGTTGATCGTAGCGGACATTTCCCGACACTGATTGTTACGACGCTGGAACCCTTGGAGCAATTCTATCCAGCCGAAACGTACCATCAGGATTTTGCCCGCAAACATCCCGATCACCCCTACATCGCGGCGGCGGCGTTACCAAAGGTCGCGAAAATGAAAAAAGCGATGGGCGGCTGAACGTTGCTAACCACGACTATCTGGGACGACTATTTAGTGTTTGGATTCCCATTTCGGATCAGCCTTTTTGACCCACTCCAATACTGCTGGCGAGAGATCACTTAACGGATTGTCAGCCAAGGAAAGTGTCGTAAGATTTTTCAGCCCGACGATCTCTTTCGGCAATGTTTTCAGCTCGTTGTTGTTGAGCAGCAGTTCTTCCAACTTGGTGCAGCGGGCAATCGCAGGCGAGATTTTTTCCAGCAGCGGCAGTTTCAAGGCACGGTCGCCGTAGAGATGCAAAACACGCAACTCGGTTAGTGCGCCGATCGAATCGGGAAGCACTTTGATCCCGCCTTCCTGCAAATAAAGTTTGACGATTCTGCCATTCTCAACCACGGATACGCTTTCCACTTTCTTTTTCGTTAATCCGTTGGCGTTCAGGATCGCCTGCACAGCGCGATAGTCAGGATGGGTAGCGGGGATTGTTTCGACTTTGGGTTCGGGTTTGTCTGATTTCGGCGAGTCATTCACGCCACCGTCGTTGGCATCGGGTTTCATCTTCAAGGTGTCGCGCAGAACTAGCAAAAATCCTTTCGCCATCATCGTTTGACCGAGGTCGGCGCTGGGATGTACGCCGGCGGGATCCTTGCTGTATTCGGGGAGGTATGCGTGGCCGTCGCGGAAGTCGTCGCTGAGGATCGCGCCTAGATCGTAGATCGGCACTTTGCCTTTGTATTTTGCGCGTAATTTTTCGCTAAATGCGTGTGAGGCTTCGTTCTCTTTTTCCTTCTCCTTGGCCATGAAAGCGGAGGTCACGTAGATGAACCGAATCTTCGGAAAATCCTTCCGCCACGCATCCATTTTTTCGGCGTACTGATCAAAATTATTGGGTAGGGCGGTATGGAAATAGACCAGCACGACATCGGCAGTTTTACCGAACTCATGCGGGGCTTTTCGCAAAAGATCGTCCATCTCCTCCATTCGCTTGGTGTGAGGCCAATAGGTCGCGAGGAAGTGAATGAAGTTTTTATTTTTGAATGCGTCGGCGGGGATGATGCTGAGGTCGCCGCCGGCTTTGAAAACGTCGTATCGTTCGTAGGACGAAAGCATTTCGTATTTCGAGTCTTCTTTCGTAAGCAATCTCAAGCCATTGCAAAGATTCAGGCCGAACGAACGGCTGGCGAACAGGATTTTCTTGGAGCGCAGCATCTCCATATCCTCTGCGGTGATTTCTTTGAATCGCTCTTTAACGGCCTTTGAATCAATGAATGGTGCATCGGCACGCAGCGGCGTCGTGAAACCCAGCATCGCAATGAGTAAAATAAAAAATGGCGTTAGCCCAAGACGCGACTTAAACATGATTTGCATACGCGATTTCCTTCCGAAAAAATGGCCTTACCAATATTATTGTGATGTAATCAATCGTTATATATTACACCCAAAACTGCAGCAGGTTGAAAATGAAACGCCAACATTCGTCAATTGCACTGTGAATGATATCCATACATGTTTCGCATCTGTTGAAGATTTAGCTATTATGCCCGCTGCGGAGACATAAACACATGGCAAGAGTCGAACTGGAAAAAGTCGCAAAAATCTATCCCGGCGGTATTCGCGCGGTCAATTCGATTGATCTGCAGATCGCCGATCGCGAGTTTGTCGTATTGGTCGGCCCCTCGGGTTGCGGCAAATCGACGACCTTGCGCATGGTCGCGGGACTCGAAGAAATCAGTGAAGGCACGATCAAGATCGGCGAACGGGTCGTGAATAATGTCCCGCCTAAGGACCGCGATATCGCGATGGTATTCCAGAATTACGCACTATATCCGCACATGTCGGTCTATAAAAACATGGCATTCGGGTTGAAATTACGCCGATTTGCCAAGGAAGAAATCGATAAACGCGTGCGCGAGGCGGCAGGGATTCTGGATATTGTGCATCTTTTGGATCGCAAACCCAAAGCTCTGTCCGGCGGTCAGCGCCAGCGCGTGGCGGTCGGACGCGCGATCGTCCGCGAACCAGCGGCCTTTTTGTTTGATGAGCCACTTTCCAATCTTGATGCGAAACTTCGTGTCACCACCCGTGCCGAGATCAAACGTCTGCACCAACGCCTAAAAACTACCACAATTTATGTCACGCATGATCAGGAAGAGGCAATGACCCTCGGCGATCGTATCGTCGTGATGAAAGATGGCGTCATCCAGCAGGCGGATGGTTCGTTGCAGACCTACCAGCATCCCAAAAACCGCTTTGTCGCAGGGTTTATCGGTATGCCACCGATGAATTTCTTTGACGGAATGATCAAGCAAGACGGTGGAAAACTCTACTTCGAAGAAGGCGCACTGGAAAACGCGAAAGTCGTTAAGCAGCGTTCCGACGAGCCTGAAGTCATGGAAGGGAAGTTGACCTTACCCGGCAATGGGTTTAAGGTTATCGTCCCCGATCACTTAGTGAACGCTGTTGGCGGTCACATCGGGAGACATATAGTGCTTGGGATTCGTCCCGAGCACTTCCACTTGCAAGCCATTTCCGGCCTTGGTCCGGCGACGACCTTGCAAGTGACTGTTAATGTGATTGAGCCTTTGGGTAATGACATGGATTTGTATCTGAGCACACAGCATCATCCGCATGTGACCAGCCGTGTCGAAGCCCAGCCGGGTGTGTCGCCTGGCACGCAGATCAACGTGTATGTCGATCTGTCGAAGATACATTTTTTCGAACCCGGAGTGACCGGGATGAATCTGAGCCTGTCCAAAGAGCAAGCCCATGCAGTCGCTTAATCGCACTACATGGTCGTCTGCCGCGGTCAGCGGACTTACGCCGGTCACCGGGGGTGACAGGGCGTAAGCCCCGGAGTCATCTCCAGTCCAACCTCGGATTTGAGAAAGTGGCCGCTTGGAGCGGCCATTGTTCGTTTGGTGAAATAGAAAGTGGTGGATGACTGAAAACATCGACGTGCACGTGATGCAGGCAAAGCCGGATTCAACATCCTCCCCCAGCAACACGAATCACACGCAAATGCTTCAACCATCAACCCACAACAATTAAATAGCAGGATCAACGTAAATGCCTAATCCGGATCTCATCCGCATCGTCGACGGTATCGCGCGGGATAAAAATATTCAGCGCGACCAGATCTATACGGACATCGAACAAGCGATCGCCTCGGGGCTTCGCAAACATTTCAACACCGAAGATGTTAGCGAATTCGCCGTGCAACTCGACCGCGCCACCGGCGACCTGTCAGCGGCGCGTCAAGGTGAACCGCTGGATCTCAAACTGGTTGGCCGAATCGGTGCCCAGACGGTCAAGCAGGTGATGATCCAGCTTATCCGTCAGGACGAGCGTGGCAGCATCTACGAAGAATACAAGGACCGCGTCGGTCAGATCGCCACGGGCACGATTTCGCGCATCGAAGGTAACACGATCATCGTCAACCTCGGTCGATCTGAAAGCATTATGCCGCGATCAGAACAAATCCCCGGCGAACAACACTCCGTGGGCGAACGCATCCAGGCATTGATTACCGAAGTCCGCGATACGCCCAGCCAGATCAAAATCATCATTTCCCGATCACACCCGGAACTGATCCGCAGATTATTCGAGCGTGAAGTACCTGAAGTCCAGGAACGCACGATCGAGATCAAGGCGTTGGCGCGCGAGCCAGGATTTCGCACTAAAATCGCCGTCACTTCGATCGACAGCAAAGTCGATGCGGTGGGTGCATGCGTGGGCGTTCGCGGCAGCCGAATCAAAAACATCGTCGAAGAGCTAGGCGGCGAAAAAATCGACATTGTTCGCTGGAATGAATCCTCGCAGATCCTTATCAGTAATGCGCTGAAACCTGCGGAAGTCGCAGAAGTTTCGCTTTGCTTTGAACTCGGTCGCGCAACGGTCATCGTCAATGAAGATCAATTGTCACTGGCGATCGGCAAGCGCGGGCAAAATGTCCGATTGGCCGCCCGGTTGACGGGTTGGGATGTCGATATTCTGACCCCGCCTGAGTTTAAGAAAGCGATCGAACGCCTTGACGCGACGTTGAAGAGCGTCGAAGGCGTGCAGCAGGAAATGGTCGACAAGATCATTGCGTTGGGTCTGATAGATGTGCGCGATGTTGAAGAAGTGGGCGAAACGCCGCTTCAAAACGATGTCGGCATGAGTGAAGAACTCGCCGAAGCGGTGGTCGATCGCTGCATTGAAGAAGCGAAGCTGGTCATCAAGGAAGTCGAGATCGAGAAAGCCGCGAAGGAAGCAGCAAAGCGTAATGCGCCTGATTTGCTCGCGGCCTTAGGTGCGACCAGTGCGTCTGGCAAAGCATTTGAAGTCCCGGCGCCGGTCGAAGAAGAAACAATCGAAGCTGATACCCCGGCAGCGCCTGTCGCTGCCGAAGAGGTTCAGCCGGATCAGCCACAGGTAGAAAACGTGGCACAGGAATCAGAACAGAAAGTTTGAGTAAATGCATTTCCCGGCTGAGTGACCGGTCGAATGACACGAGAAGGCTTGTTTCATTCCCCCGTCAGTCAACGCGATGCAGAAACCCCAGGAGTTTCGTTTGGCAAAGTCTGCAAAAGGCATTCGAATTAGTGCTTTGGCGAAAGAAATCGTCGTCGATAACAAGGTAATTCTAGAAAAATTACACCTTGAGAAGATGACCGACAAAAACGACAAAGACTACACCCACCAAAGCACAGTCCTGATCGGTCTGGCAGAGACGATCAGGGAATGGCATAGCTCTGGCGCGCTCGATGAGTTGATCAAGAAGCACGCCGCCAGCGCCACCCCTGCGTCCAAGAAGAAAAAAGCTCCGGCCAAGAATAAGAAAGCCGGAAATGACAACGCATCTACCGATGAAGATGAAGGTGGCGTTGCGACCCTCGTCGAAGAAGACGCGACGGACGCTGGCAATGATACGGATGCATCCGATCAGGAAGATTCCAGCGATTCGGAATCCTCAGAGGATGATTCCACCGAAGTGGATGAGTCGCCGACTCGCAGCCCAGAAAGTATCGGCAACCCACCCGTAGCGGATGTGATCGCGGAAGTGCCTGCGACCGAGCAACCCGCACCCATTGCCGAAGCGGTCGTCGAAGTCCCCGCGCCGGTAGCACCTGTGCCGGTTGCAATTCCCCCTGTCATGCATGCCAAATCCGTCGGTTTACAGCCCAATGCTCGCCCGACGGTGAAACTCGAACGCGGCGGCGGACTAAACAAGCCCGAGCGCCCGAAAGTCGCTGCCGCACCATTTGTTCCGCGTAAAGCGGTGCTCGCTGGTCCGCAGGTCATTCGTGAAGAAAAGCCTGACATCGTTTCAGCCCCTCGCAAGCGCGCCCTACCGGGACAAGGTCCTTCAGGACCGATTTCCGGCGTCACGGCAGCACAGGCGAGAGGCGGCCGCGGTGTCAAAACCTCCGATGAGGAAGAAGAAGGCGGCGAGAAGAAAGGCGTCAAAAAGCCAAGTCCCGGTGTTCGACGCCGAGGCGCGGACGGACGCCGTGGCGAAGCCGACGAAAAACTCCGCGAGTTCTCCGATCAAGATCTCAAGGATCGCGCCGACCGCATTCTCGCGGCAAGCGCGATGCGACAGGCAACGGATCGGCATCTGTCAAAGACCGAAGCGCGCGGCACGCACATCCAGGCGCGCACCGCTGCCCAGCGTGGGGGCGTGCTGGAAATCGAAGAACCGATCTCCGTGAGATCGCTGTCAACCGAGTTGGGCATCAAAGCCAACGAGCTGCTCACCAAACTCATCAAAAAGGGCGTGTTCGCCAACATCAATCAGGCTCTTGATCTGGAAACGGCTCAAGAACTGGCGCTGGGTTATAACGTCGAACTGCAAATCAAAGCCAAGCCTTCGTTGGAAGACGAACTGATGGCCGAGTTTGATGCGCGCGAAGTTAAACCTGAAAATTATCTGCCGCGTCCGCCGGTCGTGACAATTCTCGGTCACGTCGATCACGGCAAAACGTCGTTGCTCGACAAAATTCGCTCGGCGAACGTCGCTGCGGGTGAATCAGGCGGGATTACGCAGCACATCGCAGCATGGCAGGTCAAGACCGGCGATAACAAGCAGGTCACCTTCATCGACACGCCAGGTCACCAGGCGTTTACCGCGATGCGGGCGCGTGGTGCGAATATGACTGATGTGGTCGTTCTGGTCGTGTCCGCCGCGGAGGGTGTTCAGCCCCAGACGATTGAATCAATCAACCACGCCAAGGCCGCTGGTGTGCCGATCATCGTCGCGATGAACAAGATCGATCGCGATGACGCCAGCCCCGATATGGTGCTAGGCCAACTCGCCGCCAACGGTTTGAATCCGTCTGAATGGGGCGGCGACACCGAAGTTGTTCGCACCTCCGCCACCACCGGACAGGGCGTTCCTGATTTGATCGAAGTACTTGATTATCAAACCCAGCTTCGCGAACTTAAAGGCGATGCAACGGGTCCCGCACGCGGAACAGTCATTGAATCTCGCATGGACGCCGGGCTTGGCCCGATCGCGACTGTGTTGGTTCAGGACGGTACGCTTAAAGTGGGCGATGTCGTGCTCGCGGGTGTGGGTTGGGGTCGCGTGCGGTCACTGCTTGATGACAAGGTCAAACCCGTCCGCGAGGCCGGTCCGAGTATGCCGATCATCATCAGCGGCATGTCCGAACTCCCTCAGGCCGGGGATAAATTTTATGTCGTCGATTCACTGGATCGCGCCCGCCAGATCACGCAGGAACGCGTCGATTTGTCCCGCGCCAACCTACTTGCCGACAAGGCCAAGGTGTCGCTGGAAAGTCTGTATGGGCAGATGAGGGATTCGTCGATCAAGACGATCAATCTCATCATCAAGGCCGACGTACAGGGCTCGGTCGAGACACTGCAAAAAACCGTCACCGATCAGAACACCGAAGAAGTGCGAGTCAAAGTCATTCACGCCGCTGCCGGTGGGATCACCGAGAGCGATGTCGAACTCGCCGACGCCAGCAACGCCGTCATCATCGGCTTCCACGTCGTCCCCGACGAATCCGCACGAGTAATGGCAGAGCAGCGTCGGATCGAAGTGCGAACCTACCGCGTCATTTACGAGATTTTTGATGATCTCAAAAAAGCGTTGTCGGGCATGCTTACGCCGGAAGTTCGCGAGAAACTGCACGGGCATGTCGAAGTGCGTCAGGTCTTCAAAGTCAGCCGTCTGGGCAACATCGCCGGTTGTTATGTCACCGACGGGCATATCCAGCGTGGCAGCAAGATTCGGTTGATCCGCGAAGGCCGCATCATTACCGAAGATTTGACGATCGAATCGTTGAAGCGCGTGAAAGATGACGTAAAAGAAGCCAAAACCGGCTTCGAGTGCGGTATCAAACTCAACGGCTACGACGATATCAAGATCGGCGACGTGTTCGAGGCTTATATTCGGGAGACATTCCAACGGACATTGTAGGGAAATAGGGCTTTGGGCTTCGGGCTTATGGCTTGGTGATGAAACATCAAGTCTTTTCACCCGAATCCCCAAGGCCTAAGCCCCAAGCCCTGTTATGCACATAGGTATTCTTCAACTTGATCTTGCCATTCCCGAGGCCGAGTCGCTTAAGGATAAGCGCCGGGCGATTCTCAGCCTGAAGGATCGCATCGCCCACGGGCATAACGTGAGTGTGGCGGAAGTGGATCGAATGGACGAGCACCAACGCTGCATCATGGGCATCGCGATGGTGAGCAACGACAAACGCTATGTCGAAGGCGGCTTAAGCAAAATTGTCGATTTGGTTAAAATGAACGCTGGAACGAACTTATTGGACTATCAGATTGAGATGTTGTGACGTAGCAAGGGCGTATCGCCCGTGATTGAATAAAAAATCACGGGCAAGACGCCCGTGTTACTGAAATGTGATGAACCTGATCTCATTATCCTTTCCCGGTCCGAGAGAACTAGTGTTTCTTCTGCTTATGGCGGTTGGAATCGCTTTGGTTGTTCTGTGGATCGTGAATCGGCGGCAGAAGGTTCAACAGGGATTTCCGGTTGAGCTGTCAGAATCGTCAGGCGGCACGGGTGTCTCGCGGGTAGTTGAAGATGAGCAGGCGCCTCAGGCGCGTATTACGGACAAAGATGAGTAGAAGAACAGAAATGATCGGCAGTACGCTGCAGCAGGAACTGATGAGCATCATCATGCGCGAGTTGAATGACCCGCGTTTGGTTGGCATGCCCAGCATCACTCGCGTGAAAGTCGCGGCGGATCTCGGGACTGCTGACGTGTTTGTCACCATCATGGCCACCGAAGGCAAGCAGACCGCCGCGCTGAATGCCCTCAAACATTCCGCGGGGATGATGCGGCAAAAGCTGCAAAAAACCCTGCCTATGCGCACCATCCCGTTCTTAAAGTTTCATCTCGATGAAGCACTCAAACAAGAATTAAGCGTTCTTGATCTGATCGACAAAGCCGTGAAGGAAGAAAACGAGCTTAAAGCCTCGCGCGACCCCGGCGCAACCGACGATCATGCGGTAGAACCGTCGCCAGCGGATGAAACCGCCTCATCGTCATCCAATCAATCTGAAACCGAATCTGACAATCCCCAATCATGAAGAACGCCACCAAGCACGCCGACAACATCCGCAGCCTGTACAAGAAACTGCTCAAGGAAGGCAAGCCCGAACCCAAGCAGGTCATCGATCCGGTGCGCGCTTTGGTCAGCGGTATACTCACGTTTGATACGACCGATGCCCGCTGCCACGATGCGTGGAAGGTGATCGACCGCGAGTTCGTCGACATCAATGAACTTCGCGTCGCGACCGAGCTTGAAGTCATCGACCTGATCGGCGCAAAATATCCCGCGATCGAACAGCGTGCGGTGATGTTTCGTGAATCGCTGAACGCGATTTTTGAAAAAGAGCATACCCTCAGCCTTGAGCGTCTGAAATCACTTGGTCGCAAGGAAGCCAGGCAGTTACTTCGTGAATTGCCTGAAGTGACGCCCTACGTCGAAGCCTACGTCGCCATCTACGGCTTGGATGAAGCGGCGATTCCGGTCGATCAAACGATCCTGTCCTACCTGATCGCCAACGATTGCGTCGAAGCCGAAACGACGATCGAAGACGCGCAAAAGTTCCTCGAAAGTCATTTCAAAGTCGACGAGTGCTACGACCTGTTTTTCGTATTGCGTCGTGCAGCACTCAAACGCGGAAAATAATCGCGACGGCTTCAGACGTGCGACATAAAATCGCGGCGTAAAGTGGTCGAGACTTCCGGCGGTTCGTGGTAAAAGGACTGCGCCATGATCAATAATCGACTTCCATTGGATACGCTCCGACTCGGCCTGCCGAGCGGTTCCATGCAACAAGCGACCATCGAACTGTTTGGCCGCGCCGGGTACAAGATCAGCGTGGATAGCCGCAGCGTTTTTCCGCGAATCGACGACGATAAAATGTCCGCCGTGCTGTTTCGCTCGCAGGAGATCAGCCGCTATGTCGTCGATGATCTGATCGACTGCGGCCTGTGCGGGTACGATTGGGTGGTCGAAAACGGCAATGAAAAAGAGATTGTTGAAATCGCCGAACTAACCTACTCCCGCGCCACCAGCCTTCCCGCCCGCTGGGTGCTGGCGGTTCCCGAAGAAAGTGAAATTCGCACGGTGAAGGATTTTGAAGGCAAGATCATAGCGACTGAACTGGTCAACACGGTTCGCCGATATTTTGCCGACAAGGGCGTGAAGGTAAATGTCGAGTTTTCATGGGGTACGACCGAGATCAAGGCACGGATTCTCGATGGGATCGTCGATCTGACCGAAACCGGTTCATCGATCCGTGCGAATAATCTGCGCATCATTGATACGATCCTCAGCAGCACGATTCGATTCATCGCCAACCGAAAAGCGTGGGATATTCCGTGGAAGCGTGAAAAAATGGAAAATATCGCGATGCTACTTAAAGGCGCGATGGAAGCCCGCGCCAAGGTCGGGCTAAAGATGAACGTCCCCGACGCGAAATTAGCTGAAATCGTGAGTTTTTTACCAGCCGAAAAAAGTCCGACCGTCTCACGGTTAAGTGATTCGGATTGGGTTGCGGTTGAAGTAATTCTGGAAGAAAAACAGGAACGTGAGTTGATCCCGCAATTAAAACGTGCCGGGGCGACTGGAATTTTCACCTACGCTTTGAATAAAGTCATTCCGTGAACAGATCCATTCCGACTCACAAGCTCGCCTGCATCCGTGTCACCTGCGCGTTAACGTTGGTTGTATGGGTTGGCGGCTGCGCGTCGCGATCGAAAGTAACGGAGACCGCCGCGCCCGTGCCCATCGAGCAGCAGCATTTGGATCAAATCGAACCATCGGTCGCATTGCCCAATCCAGCAACCCACCCAGCGGGCACTGCGCCATTTGAAGCGCTGGAGTTGTATGCGCAAGGCCGCGACGCATTACTAAGCAATCGCAAGCAGGCTGCGGTCGAGAAGTTTACCGCCGCGATAGAGCTTGATCCTTCATCATCCGTTGCTTTTCGCGATCTCGGATATGCATGGCTGGGCACGGATAATGATCGTGCGTTGTCTGCGTATCGTTCTGCGGTGGAGTTGAATCCCGCCGATGCCGATTCCCGTATGCAATTGGCGCGATTGCTCATCAATAAAAACGATCATACCGCTGCCGTGGAGCAACTGCGGCTGGCACGTCTGACCGATGACTATGCCGAGCATGATGTCGATGCCGCTGCGATCGATCTGCTTCTGGGGAAATTGCTGACGGATCGCGGCTACAAGCGGGCTGCAGTGGAGTGCCTGCTGAACGTGTTGCCGGTGGTTGAAAATCCGCCCTTTGAATTGCGCACGCGGCCGGAGTTGATCGAACTCGCCGGTCGTCCAGTGAAACTGAAAGTCTGGATCGCCGATTTGTCTTCGCAGATCGGCGAATACGACCAGGCACTCGCATACTACGAGCAAATCCGCGCCGAAGAACCGGCAACGGCAGCGGGCATTGAATTGCGGGTGATCCAGACGCTTGCGCGGAAAGGCGATATCGAACTAGCGGCCAGACAAATGCTTGATCTGGTGGATCGCTATCAAGCCAGCCGCGCCAGTATGCAGCCGTACATCGATTTGTTCGCAGAGCGTGGCGGAGATGCCGCTGCCAAGGCGATGCTCGAAAAACTGCGATCCAATGACGCCGCTACGAATGCCAGCCGCGTCTTGCAAGCGAGATTGCTGCGTCGATTGGGCAATCCGTCTGTAGCGGCGGAATTATTAAAAGACCCGAAGATTCAGCCCAGCGTCGCAGCGGTTCGCGAAACGATGATCGCGTTTCGCGCCAGCGGACAAAGTACTGAAGCGCCGCTTTGGTTGCTTCAGCAGATGGTTGCGTCGCCGGGTGCGATGCCGGCAATTTCTCGCGGGTGGTCGATATTGTCGAATGGATCGCAACCGTCGCCGCTGACGGTGCGCGATCTGTCTGCGATGAAAGTGCCCGATAATTTGGAGGCGGCGCGTCAGTTCGCACTCGCGCGTCTTGCCAGCAATCACGGCCAACCCGTCACCGCAAAAAAAGCGATCGGTCGCGCCAGCGAGTTGGATGCGTCGCGGCTGCGTCAGTGGGTGACTGCCCGTGATTTTGATGGGCCGCCGGATGTGGAATACTCCGCATCGCGCGATCTAGAACTGTATATCGAAGAATACAGCAACGAACCTGATTATCTAACCGCATCCGTTGCGTTTCTTGTCAAAAATAATCAAGGCTCTCAGCTTTTGCCCGCGTTGCAGGCGGTGGTTGAACACTCACCGGACAATCTTGCTGCTACCGGCGCGTTAGTGGTGCTATTGCAGGCGAGCGATCGCACCGCGGAAGCGATCCAACTTCTCGAACGTGCCGCCACCAAGGTTCAGTCGGCTGCGGAGTTGTATCAGGTGTCGGCGATGCTCACCCAGCTCAACCAGCAGGCGACGGCGGAAAAGGTGTTGCGTCAATCGCACAACGCCGACCCGATGTTCGCTGCGACGTGTAATGACCTCGGATATCTGCTGGCGGATTCGGGGCGCGAACTCGATTTTGCAGAGGAATTGCTCTATCGCGCTGTCGGCATGGAACCTGAAAACGCCGCTTACATCGATAGCTTGGGGTGGTTGCTCTATAAACGATCCAAGTTCGACGAAGCTAAAAAATATCTTGAACAGGCGCTTTCCGCATCTGACCCTGCAGACCCGGTTGTGCTGGATCACGCCGCTGACGCTGCCTATCGCACAGGCGACACCAATGCCGCCAAGCGGTATTGGGATCTGGCGATTGACCAGATCAAAAAGCAGGGAACGTCTGAACCGCAGCTTCGTTTGAAAATTGAGCAAAAGCTCAAGCAGTTGTCCCAAAGTCAACCGGTCGATGTCGCCTCGGCACCGTGATGTCGCTTGCAGTTTACAAAGTGGGCTTAGACGGTAGATAGCGATCAAGCGTGGGGGTGATGAATTGTGCTACTGCAACCGCGATAATCGGTCCAAACGGCATCGACACCATCGCCATCAGCGTGGCGGATAATGTACCGAACAGGATCGACCAGACGACCCCCGCGCGGCCACTTAACGGGCGAATCCCTGGCTGATTTGCGATGAAAAAAACAACGAGAAATAAAGGCGACGCCACGACAATGTAGTTGGCAAAGGTCGTCGCTATCGCCCAGCCGACGCGCTTGTCCGTGGCCATGATCCACGATCGCACGATCTCATCTGAACTCACGATTACCGGCATCGGAAGGATCAACAGCATCGCGAATGCGGAAATAATCATCGTCGCGGGCATGCGAAACGCCACCATTCGGCGATGCACCAAAAATAATCCGCCAACGATCACCGCCAATGCACTGGCGTTTCCGATCGAACGTGGATGCCCTAGAACGACCAGATCCTCCAATGGCGGCAAGTCGTCGCTGACCAAGCGTGCAATCGTGATGGCGGGGCGGTCGGGTGCGATGCGGGCCCGCAGGTAATCGTCCACCCCTTTACTCGCGGGTAATGTGATCAACACCGGCGCGTCAAATTTTTCAGCCAACCACGGCTCGGCGGTCGATGTGGATCGCAGCGCGGTGTTGTCATTCAGCAAATCACCCTTGAATAAGTCGCGCGGAGACAACACGCGATTGTTAAATAAATCACCCGCTGACAAACTAATGACGATCAACAGCGTGATGACCACCGGCGACAATCGCGCTGTACCGACACGGCTGATGAACCAGTTTAGCAAGGAAAGGATCACTCCCGTCGCGATCGCCAAAGGCCAGTTTGCATTGGTACTGAGCAAGGCGCGATCGACATCAAACCATGTCGCGGGCAAAAACATTGCAATAATCATCGCCTGCGTGATGGTGCTGCATCGACTCGTCGCGACAGGCCAGGATTGAAGTCGCGCCAGCATAAAACGTGCAGCGACCGCACCGGCGCAAACCAGAAAAATCGTGCCCGCAGCCCGCCATCCAAAAATCGCAAGTCCCGCTGTGATTGGCAGCAACATGCCGAGGGCAAGTCGCAAGTCTAGAAGATGATTCCTGTTCAGCCGCCATGAAATCATGATGCAATGGCTTTCAAATGACGGATCCCGTGAAGAATTGGCAAGTGCGATGGGCAAACTGAATCGCACAGTCCGCACTCAATGCAGGATCGAAGCTTGAACCGTGCGCCCATCGTCGCATCACTTTTCTGCGATGCCTCTAACAATGCAGCCGGTTGCAGAAGCACCGGGCACACGGTGACGCATTCGCCGCAGCGTGTACAGGCCGCGGGAACGGGGGGTGCGTCACATCCGAAAACGTGTAGCCACAATTCGGTTGCAGATATAGGCATCGACAGATCGATTATCCGCTGCTGCATCGCCGGGCCGTGGTGGATACGGATCGGAAGAACTTCGATTTTCGACTTCTCCATCACTGATGCGACGGTCGTAACGCCAGGCACGTCAATACGAATCCGCTGCTGATTCAGATGATCATCCACTACAACCGGCAGATCGCCAATCGGTTGATCTCGCGTCAGTCTGCCCAACTGAGCCGCAGCGATCACATCCACCAGCATCACGCCAACGTCAGTCGACGGGGCGTGCATTCGCACGCGTCGTGAGAATAGATTGTGGATCAACAAGGACGGTTCAAGTGACGGATACCCGCTAAATCGATTGGTGTATGCGACATCAATGATCTGGCATTTCGCGCCCACGAGTTCGGTAAGCAATTTGATGCCCGCCGCGACATCCGTAGACTGTTCACGAAACACACGCGGCAGCAGATCAAGCGATTCGTCGCTGTCGATCGCGACGCAAACCAAACGATCGACGGGTCGCTTCAACGATTGTCGCAACTGCATCGACACATCCATCGATCCGCGCCGCGCCGGCAAGGGCTGTTGCTCTAGCCGTTGAATCCAGACGGAAATGTCGGCAGAATTACCCATAATGCGAGGTTTTCGCGACTATTCTGCCTGATGCGCAAAATCACCTGCGCGGCATGGAAATCACCCGATTTGAATGTTGTTTCGATTCAAAATCGTTTTCAGTGCATCGACCGCCGTCTTAAATAACTCCGGGCCGGTTTCGCCGTGACTATGACCGGCGACCTTTAAATGCGGCTCGAGCGTCAGATACCCTGAATACCCGCTTTTCACCGCATCAATCAGAATCGGTTCGATGTCGCCATCCCCCTCGCCCGCTGGGACGACGTGCCCGTCTGACATCACAGCATCTTTGATGTGGATATGAGTTGTGTACGGCTTGAGGAGTGGCCAATTATTGATCGGCTTTTCCTTCGCCTGCACAAAGTTCGCAAAGTCAAACGCCGTGCGAAGTTTCGGCGAATCAACGCCTTTCATCAGCTCCACGCACTGCGCCGCTTTTTCGCCGAAGATGCCTTTTTCATTTTCATGCACGATCGTGATCGGCAAGTCTTTGATGTATTCGACTTTCTTTTTGAATCGCGCAATCACTTCATCGCGATGAGCAATGATATCGCCTTTGCCTTCGCCGCCCGGCGGGTAGTAGCTGAATACGCGGATCATCGATGCGCCAAAGTAGGTCGCCGCATCCACCGCGATCTTGAAGCGGTCAAAATGCTCGCTCCACGGCTTGTCGATCGCCACCTTGCCGATCGGCGACCCGATGCAGTTGATGCCCATGCCCGCATCGACCACCTTCTTCTTGATGTCGCTGCGAAGCTCTGGCGTGAAATCCAGCACGTTAATCTTGTTGACCATCCGCAGCTCGATATGCGTCACCCCGTTAAGCTGGCAATGCTTAATCTGTGTGTCGATGGATGGATCAATCTCGTCTGCGAATGCGGCTAATCTTATCATGTTAAACCAATCTCCTGTGTTGCATGTTCGATGCTGGCTAATCCCTGTCAAGGGGTGCATGACAGTTTACGCGGCCCATATATTCAGGGCTACCGCATATGACTTTCAGTTCGTAATCAGACCCAGTAGGAAGTCGTGATCCCAGCCGGCGATCTTGCGGCGACCTTTGATGCTTTTGCGTTTGGTCAGTGTGTCGCCTTTTCCTCTTGCAGATTTTATCGGGCAACACCTCTGTCAATCGACAAACTCGCGTTGTGTCCCTCGACGTTCATATGGCTTGGACGGAGAGTTGCCGGGTCCGACGGGCACTTTAAAATCGTGCCCGTTCTGAAACGCCAAAAACGCCCTCGCCCACGGGCGATCGGGGATCGTCGCGGCCCAGTCCCAGTAGGGCACATACCCGGCGTTGTCGGCACCGATGAGCAGGCGGATGAACCCGTCGTGCCTGCCAAAACGCTGGCTCAGAAGTTGTGCGTCCCGGTACGCGGGTTTACCCCATTCGGGCAAGAAATTGGATTGGAACGCGAGATTGGG
The DNA here is from genome assembly GCA_038210015.1 of Tepidisphaerales bacterium. Lineage (GTDB taxonomy): Bacteria > Planctomycetota > Phycisphaerae > Tepidisphaerales > Tepidisphaeraceae > BPJO01. The sequence continues at coordinate 8,671 of JBBQXB010000027.1, read as the reverse complement.
GTTGGAGACGATGCCGAGATTGCCCGGGATGTTCGGGTTGGCTCCGCCTAGCAGTCCGCGTGCGGTCATGGCGATGATCCATCGATCAAACTCGTCGTTTTCATCGAGCGTCTTGGGCTGGACGTCGTCGATGATGATGTCGTAACCGACCGATTTGATGTAGTCGGCGTACTGCTCGACCGTTCCGTCAAACGCCTTGATGTGTCCGCCGGAAAACTTGAAACCGCCGCTCATCCCGTGACGCATGCTCGAAGCAAATACCTGCACCGGCGAGCGCGGCACGGTCAATCCCAGATTCCAGTCAAACCCACTGATAGCGGGGTTTGCCTCCGTCGCGGGCTTCCACAATTTCATCGCTTCGAGGTCGGCGTCGCCGGGGGCGACCGTGCCGGTGGTGGTGATGCCGCCGGTGCTCGGTGCAATGACCGTGCCGTCGCCCAGCAGTCCGCCCACGGTAATCGCGGTTGCCGCTTTGGCCGAGGCGTCGAACGTCGCGCCGCATGAACGTATTGAGGGTGGTGCTGGTGCTGAGCGATCCCGTGCTTAACAGCAAAATACTGCCAGCCGAGGTCTTGGTTTGGCCGGTGTAGGCTTTCGTGCCTGCGAGCCTCATCGTTCCCGTGCCGCTGTGCGTCACGGAGGTGACGGAGCTGCCGATGTTTCCGTCGATTAACACCCTGCCGTTGGTGCCCGTACTGTTGCTGATGTCGGTGATCGAGCCAGTGAAGTCGAGCGCGCCGCTCAACACGATGCCGCCGCCGGTGCCGTTGGTGGCGGCGTTGTTTGAGATCGTGACATTACCAGTCCCGGCCCAAGTTGTTGGTGCGATTCGAACCGCACCTGTGCTGACATTTCTCTCGCTCCTGTTCGTGATGTCAAGGTCGTCGCCAAGCGTCAGCGTGCCACCAATGATCGCAAGCTCCGCGCCGCCGTTGGTGTTGTCCATGAAGATCGAAGCCGCGCCCGCAAGAGCGCCGTTTTGATTGAAAGTAATGTCGTTGGTGTTCGTTAACGTCAACTTCTGGGAGCCGAAATTTCTAAGCTTGCCGACAGTCACCCGACCCGTAATGTCCTGTATGATTGTGGGCCCGAAATTGGACTCTGCAACCGCCCCTACGCCGTTCGGAGGAGTTACGCCGGAAGAATTGCCTAATCCACCGTTAAATCCGGATGCCCCGGACATGGGCGGGACCGAGCGGTCGATCGACGCCGGGACGCCAAACTCTATTTGGGGGACTGTAAGCCGGTGGCTACGAACTGACCCGCTGGTTGATCGAGCGAGGGCATCGTCGCATCCTGCAACTGGGCAGCACCGTCCCCTGTTACGACGCGGACGGCGTTTTGCTGCGAGACATCGTCGCTCGCGACTTCTGGACAGACATCGGATGGAATCTGCCCGACCACAAGGTCGCCGCGTCCCCCTTTGAAAAGTGGGGGACGCGCGCGGTTGGATCATCGACCTAGCAATCCCCGCCAAGCCCCTGCTCAAGCGAAGCGGTACGGATCAGTTCAGCGCATCGCTCACGCTGCGCGCGAAGCTTTTGCGTTACGATTGGCCAGCGCGTCCGCTCGCTGGTCATGCTGGCGAGCCGAATCGTCGTCTCCGCGCGACCAACTGGGCACCGGTGCGTTACGGATGTCCGCATATTTCCGCCGGTGCGATGGGGACGTTCAGATTATTGCCGCGCATGTCGCATCACGCTGGAGTGTGTCACTCGTCTTACACAACGATTATGCAACGAACCGTCATGTTTGCGTTCGCCCGCAGTGCGCAGATAGGCGCAAATCACGCCGCGCAATTCTTTGGGTAAGCCCGTGAAGTAACATGACTGAACAGCGTCACCGGAGGCCGCATTGCGAGGCGACGCAGATGCATGTGTTTCATCTCATGAGTGTTCTCTTTTCAACAAGATGACTGCCGCCTGATAGCGCTTGGACAACGTCACTTCAACGCTTTCGGACATTAGCGCCGCGCCCGTGGCGGATTGCGACTGCGGGGCTGTCGGGATGTGCCAGGTCATTTCATGAGTGGCACGGGCATCCAATTCTCGTGGGACAAAACATTTGGCGGACGAGCCATCATCGAGCCTGTAGACGAAGAGGCAGGCGGTCATGGTTTGTACGGGCTGACCCACACACGGGTGAAATCGCCACGACGTACACTTTCGGCGTGACCATCGACATAGGCAACGTTGATCTTGCCCCGAATCCCGTTGTCGCTTTCAATGTTGTTCGCGCTTTCCTTCGCGCTGCGGTCGTGACGATCTAGCGGGATGCGATTGCCCAACCAGCTTGCCCGCATGATGCCCGCCAACGTACCCCATTCGGATGACGGGCCGCCGTTGTAGTGAGTGTAATTGGTGGTGATGTAGAGTGAATCGCGACGATCCTGCGGCGAACCGCCGACGTAATCGCGAACGCCGCAATCGGCGAACAACAGCGTGTCGGTGGCGTATTTGACGCGGTCCAGCCGGCCTTCAAATCCATCGCCATATGGACCGCCGTAACGCGGATCATTCACGTTGGGTTTGTAGACACCAATGATCCCGCCAAAGCCGCCTCCGCCGGTTTCGAATGCGCTTTGGTTGCTTTGTCCAGGATCGCGCAGGACGGTCAGATCAAGATTGATGCCATAACTGATCGGCACATAGTCCGTGACGAAGTTACCCGACGCATCGAGTTGTGGATCGAAGTTGGTGCCGCCGTAATAACCGTTGGTCGCTCCATTTTGCCATTTATCGTTTGGGCATTGGAAGACGGCTTTTTGAAGTGTGTTTCCGACAAACTGCCTACCGTATTTCTCGCCAAGGTACGGCAGCAGTGCCGACGCCCAATCAACCGGCTTGTTGAGGCCCGATGCGTTGATGTAGCGCGGATACTTCGTTTTAGACTGATCGGCACGGTTCGTCACATTCCCGTCGCTGACGGGTTGGATGAATCGTTTTTCGGATTGCTGCATGATCGCGCCGGTGGCAAGTTGGCGCAGATTCGACAGGCACTGCGTGGTGCGAGCCGCATCGCGGGCGCGATTGAGTGCTGGCAGAAGGATCGAAATAAGCACCGCAATGATACCAATCACAACCAGCAGTTCGACAAGCGTGAAACCATTTCGTCGCGTTTTCATAATAGACCTCTTTCTTGTTCAGAGATTGTTCGTTTGCTCAGCAACCCTGCGGCGTCGGCGAAGTGCGAGTGGGATCAAACCGATCAAGCACACCAATCCCGGTTCGGGGATCGCGGTAAAACCGATCGATGCCGCGGCGTCGTAGATGTTTTGCGTGGCGTTCGGATCGATTCCGAATCCCCAATACAGCTTCAGCAAATCCAGATCGGCCTGGCCGACAAACGCATCGCCGGTGCCGTCCGCCGACGCATAACCGCGATTCGCCTGCTGCCAGTTGTTGGCGAGAATCTGCAGGTCGGCGAGGTCGATTTTCAGATCGAGATTAAAATCGCCGAATTCACTTTGAAGGACTTGTCGTACTAAAGAATCGACATCGGCCTGCGTGACCTGCCCGTCGGTGTTAAGGTCTTCAAACCAGTTGTCGCCGGTCTTACCACCGCGGTTGTATAGCGTGTCAATATCCCACTGATCCGTGCCAAACTCGCGGTTGATATTCCCGCGGCGAAGCACTACCTGGCGGGCTTCATTCTTGACCGCGGTGGCGGCTCCTGAAACTTGGGTTTCAAGTGCGAACAAGTCACGGTTATCTACCAATCCATCGGCGTTCAAATCGGCGGCGGGGTTGAAGGTGCTATTGCGAGTATAGAGCACCGCGTCAAAGCCGTGTGCCGTGCCGCCGATATCGCCTTGGTCGATCTGGCCGTCGTGGTTCAGATCGCCAAGGCCATATCCACGGGTGTTGCCCGGTCGTACACCCGTGATGCGTTGGATATTGCGGTTGCCGGTGATCTCAAAGGTCACGATCGTAAAGACGTTGTTGCCGTTTGGAATGCCGAAGAATCCGGTTTTGAAAATATCACGATCGATCTGGCTGGTGTTGCCTTCGCCATTATTCACCCGCGCGATAATTTCGGCTTCAGTGAGATTGGCCGGCAGATTCATGAACACATGCACGCCCGTGGCGGTCTGGTCGTCGGATTTCACCCAGATGTCGTTATCCCCAGCGGCGTTACCGAAGGGTTTAAATTCGCCAACGGATGAGACTGGTTTTAGCCGATCAACGTAGATGCTTTCAGTCCAGCGGCTGAACACCGCCGGGCCACCATCGGTACGATGACGGAACGCGCGGGCTTCGATATAGTGATAGCCTTCGCTAAGTTTGGTCAGATCCAGATCCTGTAGATATTCGCCATCGCCGCGCGGGGCATTGATATCGGATTGAAACGAACCATTGCGTCCAATCAGCGGGCTGTTTTTGGTGATGAAGTTTTCAAACCCGTAGGTGGTCGAACCCGGCGCGGTGTAATCGACATAGTTCGATCCGTTGGCATCGACGCCGCCATCAATTTTGAACGCAGCGAAATCGCCGTCGGCGTAGATATCGCGAAGCGCATCCAGACCCAGTAGCCGCACCTCGTTGGTTTTGAGCTTTAGCCGCGCGGTGTCGCCGGTCAGCACCTTGACGGATGTTTGGCGTTGCGTGCCGTTCTCGTAATTGCTGGTCGGATTTGAATTCCCCGCCAATACCGAGCTGACGTTGGACAATTCCAACCCATTGGCGGATTGCGGCGTGGGCAGGCCGTAAATGACGTAGCCCTTCTGATGTTCCTGTCCCAGATAATTGAAATTGCGTGGCACGCGGATATTTGCGTAGCTGTTGCCGTCGTTGCCTTGAAAAACCGTGACGACTTCTGGGATATCGTTATTAGGATCGACGACGGAATTTGCTGCGTTGCCGGTCATCTCAAGCAGGTGCGTGCCGGGTGCGAAATCGACACGCACGGTGCGTTGGTCGTATCCGCCATCCCCGCGATTGGACAAACCGACCACCGCCGAGCTGGATCGTTCAAACAGAAACAAACCTTGATCGTCGACCCAGCGTTCTTTGTAATTGCCTCTACCATGGGTGGTTCGAATATCGACCAGATCGGTGATGACCGATCCGTCGCCGACGCTGAGTGCATCGCTTCGGCCATCCTTGGGGAAGTCGCGGTTGTCGCCGAACTCTTTACCGTTGAAATAGACTGTCGCGTTGCCGGGCATCATCAGCACATAGGCGTGTGCGGCGTTGTTCAGTTTATAGGGTGCGAAAACATCGTGGTTGTTGACGAACTTAACGCCGTGCGAACCGTCGTGTTTGCCATCGGCAGCGAAATCGAGATCGGCGTCCTTTATATTCGCCCACGCGTTGGCGGTCCCGTATTGTTCGAGATTTTCCTTCAACGCGAAGTAGAGCTTGAAATCCATCGTATCGCGGTTAGCGCCGATCTTTCCCGGATCATTCGGATCAATCGTCTTCTTCACATGGGTCAGCAGGTACGAGGGACTGGCGTCAAACACTTCGGAATAACTAAATACGTTTTTAGGCGACCCATCCAGCAGATTGCGTGGATTCGCGCGATAGACGGCACGATCCAGATAATCCAGCACAAATCCATCGACATGCTTCGCGGCGTCGATACGAAGCCCGTCCACGCCGACCGTCTGCACCAACCACTGCGCATTACGCATCAGATAACCGAGCGCGTTTTCTTCAACCGGATCACCGGCCATCGGGTTGTTGAGATTGAATGAATAGACCGGGATATTTTGTTCATTGGTGATCGGGTCATAGACCCTAATCGGCTGGGTGTCGCGATCGGGATAGAATTGGCGATTGCTTTCCAGCGCGACGTTAGCAAGTCGTCCGAACTGATCCACCGTACCTGCCGCGATGTTGTTGGCAAAACCCGGGACGGGACTGCGAACTGCACGGTAATTTTTGTTGTGGTTGATATCAATCAGACCGGCGAGGCGCCCTTGCACATCGCCATACGAATAGGCGGAATTGAAATCACCGTCGGGATCATTGAAAAAAGTCGAAAAGAATCCTGGATAGCCGCCGGCGGCGATGAAGGCGTTTCTACTTTGCTCGTTGCCAGTGCCGGAATAGCCGTTGTGGTTCAGCACAAAATCGACGTGAAAATCAAGACCCGCGCGGTGAATGGCGTTGGCGGTGGATTTGATGCCGGTCTGCGTGCCGTACAACGTGGGGTTGTTGGTCGTTCCGAGGTCAAAGCGGTCGTAGACGTCGTATCCGACAGAATAGTTGGAGATATCCGCCCGGCCTGGCGGGGGCGTCCAGATCGCGCCGTACCCAGCGCGGTGGATGTCGGCCATCCTGTTTTCGATCGTTTTGTAGCTGGATTCAAACCACTGGAGGAAGACCGGCGGGCTGACATCTTCTGCAACGGCGGTATGCACAGTACCAAGCACCGGCAAGACCGCCAATGCAATCAGCAAGGCACGACGACGGGGGTTTAATTGAGTGTCTAACATCGTTGAACCGTTTAACCTTATCTCTCGCTTTGTCCAAAAAACTGCGTTGTGCGGATCATATACACCCGTGTGCAGAGATCCCGGTCCTGATCAGGGACAATCGTGTCGATCCACTTTCGCAGGCCGACACGGGTAAATGATGAATCCATCAGTGCTTACGACGACGCAGCATACCCAGCGCGCCTAGCCCGATCAGCCCAAGGCTGGCGGGTTCGGGGACGACACTAAAGCTGGCGGCGTAATTGCTTCCACCGTTGTTGACGTATTGATCGCCAAGATTTGTGGAAGCATGACCGTAAACTTGTAGGAAATAATTGCCGTTGAGCAATCCGCTGAGCACATTCACTCCCGCAGCCGCTTCTTCCCAGACTCGGTCGTTGCCGACTTTCGCACCAAGCTGAGGCAGGTTGACAAAGTTGAAACTTCCCGAAGGCGCTCCAGAATAGATGCGATAGTTGATGTCCGAACTGGACACAACATCGCCGTTATCCTCGAAAGTTTTCAGTTGTGCGCCGTTGAACAGCAGCGAATTGCCAAGACCCGGATCGAAACTGCCCAAGTTAGCGCCTTGGAAGTCGGGATTAGCCGTTACGCTCGCCAAATCATAATAGGAGTTTGTACCCCCATTAATTTTGACGATCGCGAACGAATCAAAAATGCCCACTCCCGCGAAAGCGCTGGAAGTTGCGGTAGCGATTGCTGCCACAGACAGCATAGTTATCGCGCGATTCATAAAGCCTCCTGCGACCAAATTGTACGGGGGGGGGGGTCGCGTCCCTGGTTAAAACGCTTTTTGTGTTTCGGATACACCCGAATCCACAACCGACGTTTCGCGGTTTAAGTTTCATACGCAGATCAATATTCTGAACATTGTCGGGCAGGCAAAATTCGTTCACTCAGGTTAAAGGGTTAAACACCTTTACGATCAAAAATCGAACTTCCGACATTTCCACAAACAAAAAGAACTGAAAATCAGGCAATTCCGCCATTGCCGACATTAATATTATCCTCATACGCCCATAGCGTCAATGAAATTCTGCCAATATTTTTTTTGCAGTTGAGGCGTGGAACCTGCGCCAACCCTACGACCGACATATTCCTCACCTGCCCTGAGCGATCTCAATCGCCTGTTACGAGGCAAAATTAGTGTTGCAGTTGTTAACGACTTTGGTAAACTGTTTTAACAAAGTGATTTTTCTATTTGTCAGGCTCCTTTTAAGAACGCCATATTTATGAATGCCAACTTTCTGGAAATTCCTGAGCGACCTACACGATCGCAACCCGCGCGATCCGGCATCGTCTCGCTGAGGGACGTCGCGAAAGAAGCCAAGGTTTCTGTCGCAACGGTTTCCATGGTTTTGAACGGCAACACCCGTATCAGCCGCGCCACATCGCTGCGCATCCAGAAACTTGTCGAACGCATGGGCTATCAGCCCAATCGTCTGGCGCAATCCCTGTCCAGCCGCTATACCAATGTGGTCGCGATTATGCTCCCGGCGCTGCGGCACGCCTTCGCCGACGCTTATTTCGGTGAACTGATCTCCGGCGTCTGCGATAAAGCCGGAAAAATGGGCTACAAGATCATGCTCGAGCAGGCCAAGCCTGAGTTCGTGCGCGAAAAACAACACATCCGCATCTTCGAGCGCCGGTATGTCGATGGCGTGCTTTGCCTCGGAACCAACGACCGACATAAATGGATCGAAGATTTCGCCGAGTCGGGTTGCCCAGCGATGATCGTCGATAACTCGTTCGACACCTTCAAAATTGATTCGGTCATGTGCGATCACCGATCCGCCGCCGAGCAGGTGATGAATTATCTGTTGCAACTCGGACATCAACGGATCGGGTTGATCACCGCCGCCCCGGATATCAAAGCCGCGCGGATGGTCGTGGAGATGTATAAATCCAAACTCGTCGCAGCAGGGATCGAACCCCGCGCTGAGTGGATCGACGACGGCAAATTCACCGAAGAAGGCGGCGGCCAGGCGGCGAGCCGATTACTCGATAAAGACCCCAATCTCACCGCGATTTTCTGCGGCAACGACAAAATGGCGATCGGTGCGATGCACCACGTTCTCAATCGGGGACTGAGCGTGCCGAAAGATATTTCGATCGTCGGATTTGATGACCTGCGCCATGCCGCGTTCGTCAACCCCACTTTAACCACCATTCACCTGCCACTATACGAGGCCGGTTCGCTTGCGATGGAGCGACTGGTCGAGCGGATTC
>JBBQXB010000026.1:0-41983 GCA_038210015.1 Tepidisphaerales bacterium | reverse complement strand
CGCATCGTCTGCGACATCGCGTAACCTTGCCCGTGATGAATCGTCACGCTGCGCGATGTGGCTGCGTTGGCGCGGTGGGCGGCGCGTTCTTGTTCGTTCAGCGCACGACCCGCGTTGCGGGCACTTTGCGTCATCGCCGCCCCAGCCTTCGCCGCTGCCGCCTCAGCACGCTTGTATTCGGTGTTCAGACGCAACACCGCCATCACGAGCTTGAGCTGCTCCGCATCCAGCTTCGCCAGCTCAGTCGCCGCTGCGGTGCCGCCGTTGGCTCGAATATTTAATGCAATGTCTGCCATTTCCTATACTCCTGTGAGAATGTGTTGAATTACGTAACCCCATGCACCCAGCCAGACGCGCTTTAACCGACGGGCAGATATCCCACTTGCGGCTTCCACCTGCTCAATAGTGAAAAATTGCGCGCCGTCAGCCGGACGCCGGGCAATCTGGCCGTCTTTAGCACTAAATGAGATTACTGGAACGAGATGATCGCCAACCCGCTCAAACTGCACCGCCGACGGGTTCACGATGTCCGGGTCCATCATTACGCGCCACCACTGGCGACGAAGAAATCCGACGTCCAGCCCCGTACGGTTGGCTGTCTGCTGAATAGTAAGATAGGGAAACCGCCTTGGCCGACGCTCCCCTTGCCGATCGATGCCCCAGCACGGCCGGACCGTATCCCCGTCAAAGTGGAACATGCGCGGCACGTCGTTAACATCCCATTCAAGCCGGGTATGTTTCAATCGCCACCCCCAGCCGGTTTGGTGTCACGATCAACCATTTTGGAGAACTCAGCCCCGATCCGCTTCAAAGCGCTGGCGAGTCGGTGCTTTTGATCCTGATCATCAGGCGCAGGGGAACGACTGCGGGCGACTGAATCAGCCACAACCCGCCGTGAGTCGCCATCAAATGCAGCGCCTAATACAGCGCCGCGATCGCGGACACTGGAATTGTCTGTTTTTTCGGGCATTTGGTGCAAGTGGTGCGCTTTGTGGTGCGCTTTGGGTTGTGGCTGCCGTTTCCCCGCTGAAAATGGCTGATAGTTCGGGGCTACCTGGGCCCATTAATCGGTTGGCAATGAAGGGCAATCTTCGGAAATGCCCAGTTAAAAAATAGGGGCTTATGAAGGCGTCGGGATCGGGGGCTTACCTTATTTTCCTAGAATACCACCTTATTGCTTGAGACTTTCGAGTATTTCACTCGCGGCGATTAAGAAGCAGTCGAGTCTGCCGTTGGAATTCTTTATTTGTTAACAAGCCCCTCCCGCCGCAACGTATTGGGTTGCGCAATTCGTCAGCAACCGACGCTGAGCTTGCAAGTGGGCCGGCGCCTCTTTAGATGCCGCAGAGCGAATGAGAACGGTAAGGCGACTATACAAGGTCTGGGAATGCGGTTACGCGTGTTTGAAATTGCTGGCTACCGGATTGCCGTTAATTCATCGAGCAATTCATTGGGGTCGAGGGTCACGCGGACGATGGCGGATCCGTCGAGGTTGTAATCGACTTGGTAGACGCGTGCTTTTTCGACCGCACGCTGCAGCGCGTGTGCGATGCGTGAGTCGCTTGCGGCGTGCTGCTTGATCGTCTTATCGTTGATTTCCAACTTTTCAATCACGTCCTGCAACGACAGTTTCGCAAGTCGTTCGGCCTGTCTGGCGGTCAAAAGTCGCGTCTGCCCGCGCGAACTAGCGCCCTGGGCAACCAAAGGATCACTCACCCATGCGGGCAAACCGTGGATGACCAGTGGTGCGCCGGCGCGAGGCGTTTCATCATTGCGGACAGACGCCCTGCCGACAACGATCGAAGGCAGCGCTTCGATGCCGGTTGTGATGGCCTGCAATTTTTCGGATCGTGACAGCACCCCGTCACTAACGACGGCTTTGATCTGCTCGGTCAGACCGACACGATCGACATAGACGCCGATCTCTACCTGTCGGTCATCGCGAAGCAGCACTTTGGTTGCCGGCAGCGACGATGCCCACGCTGCCAGCTTGTCCTGTGCGCCGGGGGTGAACGATTGGTCGATCGTTTCACTCGGCCCGACGCGAATATTGGATGAACTGCTGACAATGGTTGCCACCGCAGACGCACTGGCGCGTTTGGCGGCATCGGCGCGGGCGGGTTGCGGCACTTGCTGCCAGGCGGGGGTTTGCACTTGTGCGATCAGTGATTCGATGCGTGAAACGGGGATCGCCTGTCCGGTGGCTTGGAAGCTGCGATTTTTCCAATCTTTCTGCAGCCGCTGCATTTCAGCGGGGGTGAGTCGCGGGTCGCGTTTGTCCGCTGGAACGGCTTGAAGGCGCTCGATCACTTTGGAAGCAGACACCTGCATGCGCACCTGAACAATGTCTTGCTCGATCCACCGGGGCCCGCCTACCTGCTCGGCTGCATCGAGAATGGATTCGACAGAAAAACTGGGGTCGCGATCAACCGCGTTACGCAAGGTCATACCCGACGCAACGGGGGATGCGAGAATTTGACCTCGTAATTCAGCCCGCGCCGACGCCTGCGCCGCCTGCACGTCAACTGTTCGCGCTTCTTGCGCAAAGGCGTTCGAAGCGAGGCTTAGCAGAACAGCAAATTGAATTGCACGTCGGTTCATCTTCTGTATAGACCCATAATCGGCCAGATCGTTAGCGGCTCGTCAGTGGCGTTTTAGCCGATATAAACGGCATAAACCGCATTAGAGGGCGTTCACTCACCCGCAGGCTGGGTGCTGGGTTGGGTTGTCGCGTCGGTGATGGTGACTTGATTCACACCGGTGATGATCATTTGATAAGAATCCTTCAGCGCCGCGGAACGTCCGCCATACGGTTGGATTTTGCCTGTCAATTTCACATTCGCGCCAGTCATTGCTTTGGCGATATCCCCGCTAAAGCCTTCATCCAGTTTTGCACGGTTTCGCTCAAACGCCGCAGCGGTGAAATGCGTCGCGTTGTTGAACGTGATATTCATCACTTTGCCGGTTTTGCTCCATTCCGCAAGGGTGATTTTACCCTGAACGGTAACCGATTTACCGTTCTGCGCTTCGATCGCAGCTTTGTCGGTGACATCAATCACCGCTGACGTTTCTTCGGCGATCAGCACCGAAGCACTGCCGATAAGAATCAATGCCATCCAGAATCGAACAACATATTTGCAGATAGTCGTCATGTTTGTCTCCATTCAAAAACCTGTTCAAGATCAGTTGTAAAAACGTCTCCCGTACAATGCAGCGCCTTCTAGTGCGGTGTTGGTGTTGAGAATAACACGAACGGGGATGCGGTTTAACAGATCACCTAAATCGCGGTGGGACAAAAAAGCTTTTTTGAAAACCGGGCTTTTTATCAGAGGTAAAATGCGAGGCGAAATCCCCCCGCCCAGATAGACTCCGCCGGTGGCAAAGAAAGTCAGGACGAGATTGGATGCTTCAACACCCAGCACGCTGACAAACAGATGCATCGCGTCGATCGCTGCGGGTTGTGATTTTGCGATCGCTGCGTCGGAGATGTAGGCGGCGCGTTTTTTAACGTCTTGTTCTCTATCAATCTTTTTCATAAACGCCGGCGCGACCTGGCTGCCGCGATCGACGAAGAATCTGAAAAGCGGTTCGATGCCCTTTCCGCTACAAACATTTTCGTAAGTGACGGTAGGACAAAAAGGCATCAGGTAATCGAGAAGTTCTTGTTCGAGATCATTCGTGGGTGCAAAACGGGTATGCCCGCCTTCTGAGGGGATGGGGCGATGATGTTTGCCATTCCAGATCAATGCCCCTTCTCCGAGCCCTGTCCCCGGCGAGAGAATCGCGCGGCTGCCAGTGTGATTTTCTCCCCGCATCACGGTGACGACTTCAGTTCGATCGAGCAATTCGATCCCCGCAGCGTTTGCGACAAGATCGTTAATGAGTTCCAAAGAATCCAAACCGACTGTTTTTTTAATTTCCTCGGAGACAAAATTTCTACCAATGTTGGTGGATCGGCAGACCCCGTCGATGACCGGTCCTGCGATCGCGAGGCATGCACGGGCAGGTCGATTATTCTTAGCCGTGCGCAGCACCTGTTCGCACTGACTTTCGAGCGACAACCCATTGCCGGTCTTGAATTTATGAGATTTTCCGACCATGCGGTTCTGGTCGTCAAAAATCGCTAGCCGTGTGTTGGTTCCGCCGATGTCGCCTGCAAGAATCATATCCACCTGTATTTTCCATCCGCCATGTTCAGACGGGATGTGGACAGAATACCGTTGAAAAATCAGTTGTCACTATATGCGCACAGACTTGATCGTGAAGCGATCTTCACGCACAATATCTTGTATAGGGTAATCACCCGATGTCCGGATGGAGTTGTCCGACACAAACGCTCGCACATGGAGGTGCCATGAATCGCATATCCGCTATCGTTACGTCTGTCCTATCAATAAATGCCTTGACTTTTGTTTTGCCTCCCATTGCCTACGCAGAGGATGCGGCTGACTTGGAGATGTCCAAGTATCAATTCTCCAGCATGGTCACCGCTGACAATGTGTATGTGCGATCCGGATCAAGCGAGAACGATTATCCGATCGTCAAGCTCGGCAAAGGGGATGTAGTCGTCGCGGTAGGTGGAAAGTTTGACTGGGTGAAGATCCTTCCGCCTGACGGAACCTTTTGCCTCGTCGGTAAAGCGTGGATCGAAAAGCGTGGCGATGGAACCGTTGGGCGTGTGCGGGATGATTCATCCAACGTCAACGTCCGCGTCGCGTCTAACATCAATAACATGATTACCAAGGTCGCCCTGCAATTGCACGGCGGATCAGACGTGAAAATCCTCGGGGAGCAGGATGAGTATTTCAAAATTGCCCCCCCGGCAGGCACGTTTATGTGGGTGCATAAAAAGTTTCTTGAGCCGGTGAAACGGGTTGAAGTCGTCAACAACAACGGCGCGTTGGAAGTCAAACCAGTGGAAGGCCCGGACGGCGCTGTCATCGCCAATACGCCCAAGGTCGGCGAAACCCCAACCAACACCCTGCCCGATCGCACGACTCTGCCCGGCGACACCACAACCTCTGCTGACCCGAAAACTGTCGATCCCACCGCGATGGCGAGCAACAATCCTAGCCCGTCCACCCTACCCGCTGGCACCACCTCTGCGGGTGAGAAGGCATTTGATGCGCTGGAAGCAAAGTTTGATGAATCCAGCAAGCTCGCGCTCGAAGCCCAGCCCATCGACGAACTTCTCGGCGGGTATGAAAAACTGATCGCGGATAAGTCGATCCCTGAATCAATGCTACGGTTGGCGGAGTTTCGTGTGAAGGGTTTGAAGATTCGCAAGGAAGCATTGGTTCAATTTAATGAAACCAAAAAGCTTCGCGACACGATCGCTGCAGAGACCAAGCCACTGGAAGCTGAGGGAACTGAGATCAAGGAACGCCTCGCCGATACTAAAATTAAGCAGTTCACTGCAACGGGCACGCTGCGACAATCGGCGCTACCTTATGGCGGACGCACGCTCTACCGGCTGACCGATCCCGCCAGCGGACGCACCGTGGTTTATGTCAACAGCAATGACCCGAATGTTGTCAAACTGGAAGGTTTGTTCATCGGCATCCGCGGCGAAGTGGTCGAAGACGCTGGCAGACGCATCAAGTTCATCCAACCCAACGAAGTAGAACAGATCGATCCGCAAGGATTGGTCAAAGGCACGGTCATCAGCACGCTCACTCCCGCTAGCCTGATGCCCACTGCTGCGGCGTCAGCAGGCAAGCCGGATTAAACATCGAGCCCCTGAGCATCAACATTCTTCCCTGCAGCAACGTCACAGAGCCTGGTCGAACCAGGCTCTGTGTCATTTAATCACTCCATTGCAGGCCTGGCCGAATTACGGTCTGGCGATCCACCACCGCAAAATCAGCAAGCCGATGACGTAGGCGTGTAGCAACACCAATATGCCCATCGCGATATGCCATTTGCTATGCTTGGGAATTTCAACACTGCCAACCGATGTCATGGCGAATCTCCTAGTCAACTACACGATTAAATCTGACACACCGCCGTGGATCGGCAAATCCCGCATAACAAAATTGTCGGGAATCCGCCTTGTCACAATTAAAGTTCGGAATGTGCTGCGGTCTATGCCGGTCGTGCGGTTTGTACCGACTCAACCGATTTTTTCGCGCCCGCCCATGTACGCACGAAGCGCTTCGGGGATCGTCACCGACCCGTCGGCATTCTGGTAATTTTCAAGAATAGGAATCAAAAATCGCGGGCTGGCGCAGACGGTATTATTCAGGGTATGGCAGAAGCGGATTTTTCCGTCGGCGGCTTTGTAACGTAGATTCAACCGGCGAGCCTGAAACTCGTACAGGCGCGACGCCGAATGCGTTTCGCCAAAACCCGATACTTCGTCCTTGCCATCAAAACGGCTTGGCATCCAGGTTTCTATATCCATCATGCTGGCGTTTTTCACGCCGATATCACCCGTGCAACACTGGATCACGCGATAAGGCAGTTGCAGCCTTTGGAGCAACGACTCAGCAAAGCTCAGCATCTTGCGATGCCATTGTTTGCTCTCTTCAATATCATTTTTGCCGATCACCACCTGCTCAACTTTGTCGAACAAATGCACGCGATAAAGCCCTGCTGTATCCTTGCCGTAGGTCCCCGCCTCGCGCCTAAAACATGTGCTGACCGCGACATATTTCAACGGCAATTGCGACTCATCGAGCGTCTGGCCCATGTGCAATGCCGTCAAGCCGACCTCTGCGGTACCCGTCAAAAATAGATTGTCTTCGCTGACATGATACGCCTGCTCGCGTCCGGCTGGGAAAAAGCCTGTGCCCAGCATCGCATCTTCACGCACCAACACCGGAACCATCACCTGCGTAAAGCCGTTTTCGCGCACCATGATATCCAGCGCCAGCCGCAACACCGCCTGGTGCAATTCTGCACCTGCGCCCAAAAGCATGTACGAGCGCGATCCGCCGAGCTTCACCCCGGCCTCAAAATCGACGATCTTTAACTTCTCTGCCAACTCAATGTGTGATTTCGGTTTGAAACCAAACTCTTTCGGCTCGCCCCAGCGATACAAAACAACATTGTCGCTGGCATCTTTCCCGACCGGCACGTCGTCGTCAGCGGGTTGCGGCACTTGCAAGAGCAACTGCTGCAATTCACCTTCTAGTTTTCTCGCCGATTCATCGGCCTCTTTGACGCTGGTTTTGAGCGTGCCGACCTTCGCGACGGCTGCCTTCTTTTCCTCGGCATCTTTCAGCTTACCGATCTGCTGGGATGCGACATTTTGCTCCGCCCGCAGTTTTTCAAACTCCTGCTGGGCAGCACGTTGTTTGGAATCCAGCAAGAGAATGGCATCAAAATCGAGCTTGATGTTTTTATTCGCAGCACCTTTTCGGTATCGGTCGGGGTTTTCGCGAAGGTCTTTCAGATCGATCATTGGACAGGTTTTTTATCAGAAATCGCTGGATATAGGTAGTCTGTGGCGTGATGCGTGTGTCGGGAAAGGTATCGAAGGGTTATGTTTTCATAGTGCTCTTTGCGACCGTTAAAGTGTCTGCATCATTTTTTTGAAGCAGAAACTTCCATCTGGCGACCACTTCGACACCTTTCACGACACACTCAGCACGTTACAGCAATCACGTCACAGACATTATCGGATGTTACGAACGCCATATAGATGGTTCACCACTGGCGATAGCGCGGTAATTTATGGCTGGTCTTACAGGAAGGAGCTTCTGTGACCAAGACTGTGTATCGAACGGCAGGCAGCGTGCGTCGCACGACTCGGCCTGGGAATGCGGGCAAGTTGACCGGTGCCTTTGACGGCATGCTGGCACGACTGGGCCTTGCATCTTCCAAGCTGAAGCGGGCGCGTCGCAAACGCTGATACCCCGGACGAGCATCGCTCGTTTTTCTCAACCCGCCCGGTTCACCCTGGGCGGGTTGTTTTATTGTTGTCAAAAATACGTTTTCACCCCGTAAGCGCGAAGAACGCGAAGTAACACGAAGCAAAAAGCATCACGCTCCTTCGTGAATTGCGGGCGATTCGGGGGGGCCTAAATGGATCAATGCGTTACTCACCGCTGAGCGCCCAGAACGCTGAGAAATTACTGGACGGCTCTCCACGCACACTCAGCGGCTCTGAAGTGAAGATGTATTTGATTTACACAAATGGCCCCAACGATACACATACCCCATCGGTGCATCGAGTAGTCCTCCGTGTCTGCGGGGTGAATACAATTTTCACGGCGCAACCTCTACGACAGTGTTCTATATCAAGCCCAGGTCGAGCAGCGCGGCCTCGGTCATGCGATCTTTGGTCCACTGCGGTTCAAAAACCAGATCGATGGTGGCTGATTTAACTTCGTCGATGCTTTCAACTTTGCGCTCCACTTCGGCGACGATATCCCCCGCCACCGGACAGCCGGGCGCGGTCAGCGTCATCGTGACTTTGACGCGGTTTTCGGCATCGATTTCGATCCCGTAGATCAACCCTAAATCGTGGATGTTCACCGGAATTTCAGGATCGTAAACCGTGCGGATCGCGTCGATGACCTTATCGCGCAAGCTGGATTCATCGCCGGCGACGGCGGGTTCATCGCTGGGACGCTTGGCGGACGGCTCGGCGGCGAAGGCGTCGCGGAGTTGCTGCACCTTGTCATTGGGATTGATGACACTCAGCGGTTTTCGAATTGGATCATTCATATTAGTGCCTCATCCGCTCATGGTTACCAGTTGATTGGCGTGGGCGCGAATCCGCTGGACCATGCCTGCCAAACCGTTACGGCGGCCCATGCTTAGGTGGTCTTCGAGCCCGAGCTTCTTAAAAAATTCATCGATATCAAAACCCAGAATCGCCCGCGACGATTGCCCGGCGAAGACCCGTTGCAAAACCGCGATCAACCCCCGTACCAGATCGGCATCGCTGTCGGCAAGGAAATCGAGTGCATCGACGGTATCAGGACGTTTGCGGGCAAATAGATGGACGGTGCTTTGACAGCCGTGGACTTTGGTCAGTTCGCTTTTCATTTCGACCGCCATCGGGGGCAGCTTTTCGCCCATTTCGATGATGACCTGATAGCGATCTTTCCAATCCTCAAACATCGCGAACGTGTCGATCAATTCCTCAGCCACCGCATCGGGCGAATCGCCAGCGGGATCGGGAAATCGAATGCTCGCCGCTGAGAGCGCTGCGGGTCGCGGTTTGGCGGAAGCGATGATTTTTTCAAGGGCTGTGACAAGCCGATCTACATCCTCGTGCGTGTTGTAAAGTGCAAGGCTTGCCCGCGCGGTTCCGGCGATGCCAAACCGATCCATCACCGGCTGGCAGCAATGGTGGCCGGTGCGGACGGCGATGCCTTCCAGATCGAGCATTACCCCGACATCGTGATGCGATATTTTGGGTTCATCGACGAGAAAGGATACGACGCTGGCTTTGTGCGAGGCAGTGCCGACGATGCGGACACCTTTGATCGAGGCGATCCGTTGATCGAGATAGGCGTGCAATTCGCGTTCGTAAGTGTGGACAGCTTCAAGACCAATGGTGTGCAGATATTCAATCCCGTGTGACAGCCCGATCGCCCCGGCGATATTTGGCGTGCCGGCCTCAAACTTATTGGGAAGCTGGGCGTAGGTGGTCTTGCCGAACGTCACCTGCTCGATCATGTCGCCGCCACCTTGATAGGGAGGCATGGCATCGAGCAACTCACGCTTGCCGTAGAGTACGCCGATGCCGGTGGGCGAGAATAATTTATGTCCCGAAAATACGTAAAAATCGGCATCCAACGCGCGGACATCGGTCGGTGCGTGGGCGACCCATTGCGCACCGTCGATCAGCACTTTGGCACCGACCGAGTGTGCCATCTGAATGATCTGATCAACTGGTACAACCGTTCCCAGCGCATTGGACAGATGCGTCACCGCCACGATCTTCAGTTTGCTCGAGAGCATCGCGGCGAAATCTTCAAGAATCAGTTCGCCGCGGTCGTTAATGGGGATAACGCGCAGTTTTGCGCCGGTCTGCTGGCAGATCATCTGCCAAGGAACGATGTTTGAATGGTGCTCCAACGCAGAAACGACCACTTCGTCCCCCGCCTGCAAAAATGACCGTCCCCACGATGCCGCGACAAGATTAATCGATTCGGTCGTGCCGCGAGTGAAAATGATCTCAGCCGGTTCGGCGGCGTTGAGGAATCGCTGGACGATCTTGCGTGCCCGTTCGTAGCCATCGGTGGCGATCTGCGACAGTTCGTATACGCCGCGATGGATATTGGCGTTTTGCTTTTCGTAGTAGTGAGTCAGCGCATCGATCACCGCTCGCGGCTTTTGCGTGGTTGCCCCGTTGTCGAGATACACCAGCGGACGCCCGCGCGATTCGAGCGACAAGATCGGAAAATCACGACGGATTTCCGCTGCATCGAAAGCTTTCGAAGACGACTCTTGTGTGGAGATAGGACTAGAGATACTCAACGCGGCCTTTCATGTCATCATGCGTTTTATGCATGGATGGCGCCATTAGCGAGGCAATGATTTGTCCGTAAGTCCGTGTATTTGGTTGATAGTACGCTATGCCTGCGTGCTCACTCGTGTTGAAAGCAATATGAAGAAAGTCGCGATCGCGGGTTACAATTACTCTCTGTTCTGACAAGCAAAATGCAAGTTGATCAGGATCAGAAGTTTCCTTGGGCAGGTCAGGTGGCGTTGTGGTGACATCAAAGCGCTGACGTCTCAATCCACTTGCCAACGCGAATTCCGCACTTTCATCAATGTGGAAGCGTAGCATTTTTATCTCTCGCAAGAAGCATGGCTTCGAATGGCCCTGGTCCAGTTCGTTGACGAATTTCCTCTACGAGACGAATCCCATCCTGAATGCTGCGGTCTATCTCGTGGCGATGCTCATAGTAATACGCCAATGCTCCATACACTTCTGCGAGCGTCAAATGAGCTATTTGACTCACGATATCGTCGGGCGTATTACCGCCCAGCGTCAATTCTGCAATCAAGTTGATGGAAATACGCGTCCCGGCAATGCACGGTTTTCCGCCGCAAACCCCAGGCGTGCGTGTCACATAGACATTTTCAGTGGCGATCGTTGTAGCCATGTCAACATTATAGCACAGTCGCTTGTTCGATGCTTACCGAATCACATCCTCATCAAACGCCCCAAGATCGTTGATCCGCAAATCCTGGGGCAATCCGTGCTGGGCGGCCATGTAGTCCTCGACCCGGCGGCGGACGGGTTCGACCTTGATGCGGCGCGTCACGTCGGCAGCAAACGCGTAAGTCAGCAGATGCCGCGCGGCATCGAAATCGATACCACGCGAACGCAGATAAAATAACAAATCGTCATCCAACGGGCCGGTCGTGCTGCCGTGCGTGCATTTCACATCATCGGCATAGATTTCCAATGCCGGCATCGAATAGATGCTGGCTGTATCTGTCAGCAAAAGCGACTTGCTCGATTGCTTTGCATTCGTTTTCTGCGCGATCTGATCGACATAAATCTGCCCTTTGAAAACCGCGGACGATTTTCCATCCAGCACATGCTTATACAGTTCATGACTCGGACAATCTGGGGCGGCGTGCTTGAGCAGCGTGTGGTTGTCACAATGCTGTACGTCGCCGATCAACACTAATCCATTCAACGCTGCATACGCACCTCGTCCGGCGAGAATCACTTCCAAATCATTACGACTGATGCGTGCCCCGACCGAAACCGCATGCGAGACGAACTGCGCACCTTGTCCCAATTTGACCTGCATATTCGCAACGTGATACGAAGCCTGCGATTCCTGCTGCAACTTGCAATGATCGATCTTCGCATTATCCGCAGCCGAAATCTCCGTGACCGCGTTGCACAAATACCGACTGCCCTGCCCGACATAACTTTCAACAATCGTTGCTTCGCAATTCTCACCCGCCACCACCAGCACGCGAGGCGAATTCACGACCGCTTGATTGTCATTACCCAGCGTGATCTGCAAAATGTGGATCGGTGATTCGATCACCGCATTGCGGTGGATCTCTACATAAACACCATCGCCAAAATCGCGCGTGTTCATCGCTGCGAACGGATGCGCATGCAGATCAACCAATTTGCCTAGGTGCTGCCGCACAATATCGGCGTGTTTGTTTGCCGCCGCCTTAACAAGCGTCGTCACGCAAAGCCCTTCGGGAAGCGAGCTTAGCCGCGACAACTCACGCGACATCACGCCGTTCACCAGCACGATCTCAACCGACGATTCCTTGCCGAATGTATATTGATCGAACAAATCGTTGGCGTATTCCGGCTCGGCGGGGATGAATCGCGACCGCAAGATCGGTTGAAGTTGCGTGAACCGCCATTTCTCTTCCTTGCCCGTCGGCAAACCGATGCGATCAAACACCTCGGCGGCAGCGACGCGGATGGGATCGAGTACGGCGTTGGCGGGTTTCGTATCATTCATTATATTTCGGTCGTTTTCAATCACGGACACACTACACCACCTGCACAAAATTACTGACCATCACAGCCATCAAACCGCTGACATCGCCTCACGCTCAACCCAGTCATACCCTTTTTCTTCCAGCGCCAACGCCAGCGTTTTATCGCCGGTCTTGACGATCTTTCCGTCGATCATCACGTGAACAATATCCGGAACGATATAATTCAACAGCCGCTGATAGTGTGTCACCACCAGCCATGATCGCTCAGAATCCTGCTCGTGCAGTCGATTGATGCCCTCTGCGACAATCTTCAACGCATCAATATCCAGCCCCGAATCGGTCTCATCCAATAATCCAAGCAGCGGATTCACCACCGCGAGTTGAAACACCTCATTGCGTTTCTTCTCGCCGCCTGAAAAACCTTCGTTGACAGCGCGGTTCATGAACGATTCTTGAATGCCGAGCATCTTCTGCTTTTCTTTCACCAGTTTGATGAATTGCACCGCGTCCAATTCCGGTTCACTGCGGTGCTTGCGGATCGCGTTGACGGCGGCCTTTAGAAAATAGCTGGTGCTGACGCCGGGGATTTCGACCGGATACTGGAACGCCAGAAACACACCTTCCCGCGCCCGTTCTTCTGCCGACATTTCGACGATGGATTGGCCGTGGAACAGAATATCGCCTTCGGTGACTTCATACGTCTCCCGGCCTGCGATCACCTGACAAAGCGTGCTCTTACCCGACCCGTTCTTGCCCATGATCGCATGGATCTGGCCTTTACGCATCGTTAGATCAACGCCCTTGAGAATCTGTTTATCCGTTCCAGCGACCTTCGCATGGAGATTTTTTATTTCGAGCACTGGCATAATTCAATCCTTATCATTCGCTGTCGAAGTTCATTCGCAAAAGAAAATATTTCACCACAGAGACACACAGACCACGCAGAGCAACTTGATATACAGCCGCATTGCCGTGATTCAAACTTTGCGTCAGCTTTCACCCCACCGCTTTCAACTACGATTACTAGGACGATCCGGCGAATGCCGAAACTGCCCCCCGCGCGGTTGCAATATGATAGGCCAATCGCCCGCTGCGTTCAAATCGCGTTCTGGGGTTCAAATAGTGCGGTACTGTTACTTGCAACCCTGCTTGCGATCCGGAACATCACACTACCAATGCCCTGTGAATCCGTGTTGGGGGTCAAGTGAATTGGGGGACTGAGTAGCAATTGATCCTTCGGCAGTCATCATTTCTAACTTCGGGCGCTTTCAGACCAATTCTGCCGCCAATGCGTTGTCTTCGACTTGCTTTACATCCTTGCAGCCGGGGATGACGCTGGTGACGACCGGGTTTTTTAGGCACCACGCCAGCGCCCAGCGGGCCATCGGGACGCCTGCGGGGACTTCATCCTTAGCGATCTGCTGCACCTCGGCGAGCTTTTCATCGAGCTTTTGATCCTTCCATTTGGCACGCACATCGCCTTCGGGGAACGTTGTACCGGGTTTGTATTTGCCGGATAGGAATCCACTCGCCAACGGCACGCGGGCGAGCACACCCAGGTTTTGCGATTCACAGACGGGAAAGCAGGTGGTTTCGGGCGTGCGGTCGAGGCGGTTGTAAATGATCTGGATCGCCTCAAGCCCCATCTTCGCACTGGCCTCGACCTGCTTGACGTTGGCGTTGCTGCCAACCGAATTGCCGAGAAAGCGGATCTTGCCCTGATCCTTGGCTTTGTGCATCGCTGCCAGCACGTCTTGGTCAAAAAACTGTTCGTCGCCCCACGAATGGTACTGCATCAGATCGACGTAATCGGTGCGCAACGATTTGAGAGAATCTTCCAACTGCGTCAGACAATCGGCTGGCGATCGCGGCTCGCGACGCTGGAAGCAGGCATCGAACTTATGACCGAACTTTGTGGCGATGATCCAGTCCTTGCGTTGATTTTCCAACGCCGCACCGATGAGGGATTCGGACAGATGATCGCCGTAACATTCAGCCGTATCGACGAGATTGATGCCGAGCTCTTTGCCGCGTTTGAACATGGCATCGACTTCGGATTGCTCGAAGGTTTTGTTCCATTCGCCGCCGAACTGCCATGTGCCGATGCCGATGACCGAGACGTTCAAACCCGTGCTGCCGAGAGTTCTATATTTCATAATTGGATTGTAGGACGATGGGGGAGCGATGGAAACGCTATCGATTGGAAATTGTATAGGTAGGTGGTGATTGGGGCTTGGGGCATTCTTTCGTCATTCGTCATTCGCGCCGCGCTCCTCACGAATCACGAACCACGAGTCACGAACCACGTCTTGCTTCATTCGTCACCCATCATTTTATTCCTCCTCCCAAGCCACACCAGC
The DNA here is from genome assembly GCA_038210015.1 of Tepidisphaerales bacterium. Taxonomy (GTDB): domain Bacteria; phylum Planctomycetota; class Phycisphaerae; order Tepidisphaerales; family Tepidisphaeraceae; genus BPJO01. Next base: position 27,230 of record JBBQXB010000026.1, on the reverse strand, counting down.
AGCACCACCATCGCGACAGGGCAAAGCGTGGCGGTCGCCAGACCCCAACGCATCGTGGTGGCGTCGGCGACCGTACCAACGATCCACGGCATAACAATTCCGCCGAGATTGCCCATCGCAGCGAGGATTCCGAACATCGTCGCCCCGCCGTTCGGATAACGATCGGCAGCGACCGCCAGCGTGCTTGGCCAGAGGCATGAGCCGGTCAATCCCGCTAGCACGCAGGCGGCCATCGCGATTTCTTTTGATCCTGCGAACGACGCGATCGGGAATAGAATCGCCGTCGCCACACTGCACACCAGCATCAACGTCACCGTGTTGATTCGCGCGGGCAACAGCAAAATCCCCATCCGCCCCACTACCATTGCGATCGAAAACCCGACCAATCCCATGCCCGATGCGAACCGTGAAAAACCCAGCGTTTTTTCAGCATACGCGGGCAACCAGTAGGCCATCCCCGCCTCGGTCGCACCGCCAAGACAGATCGCGATCATCAATGCGATGAAAACGGGTTTGAGGATCAATTTCCTCATCCGAATCCGCGTCGTGCTTTCGTGAATCAACTGCGGCAACCGCACCACACAAAACGCCACACCAATGAACAGCGGCAATGGCAACAATCCGAGGGAGACTTCGCGCCAGCCGATCCCATTTTTCAATGCAACGGTGCTGACGAGGATCGTCACGACCGCGCCGATACAATAAAAACCGTGCAACAGGTTGAGAGAAAGTGTTCGCTTGGAGGATTGAATCGCAGAGACGACGGGGCTGAGGATCATGTCCAGCGATCCGGCACCAAATCCCATGACAAACGCGCTGGCCATGACCCATTCATAGCTCGACGCCCGATGCAACATCGCCAGCCCAACCGCTATCAACGCGTTGCCACCGACCGCGAATATCCGCGCGCCGATTCGGTCGGCCAGCGGACCGGTCAGTACAATGCCGCAAACCAAGCCCACAAAGGTCATCGATCCGATTAAACCCAGTTGCCCATCACTTAATCCTGTAGAACCGCCTAAATCGGTTGACATCGTGGTCAGAAAAACAGGTAAAAAGTTGATCGCAATCGCCAACGCCATCATCCCCAGATAGCTAAACAGCATCAAAGGCCAGATGCGAGCGGTTGGTTGATTGGATTGCATTATCACGGCATCCTAAATGATCGTGCATGATTCCGCGCCATTCCGCGCCGACCATCTCGTAAGGCACGCTTTTGCGTGCCACCATACGCGGCACGCAATAGCGTGCCCTACACGTACTGATCGCGATTGATTCCGCACAGTCATTTAGGCATCGCGTCAAGCTTGCATATCCGGTGGATGCCGAGCGTGAACTCGGTTGCACCGCCATTAGCGGGGTGTCGCACGGATGGTACGGGGATGCGAATCAGATCGCTCATCGTGCGCTGACACGTCTTGCCGATCGCAACGACGTGTGCATTTGGAAACAGGCCAAGCATCTGCTTCAACACCGGCACGCCAAGCAAAACCTCGCTGGGCTTGGGCGTGCGATTGGTCAGACGGTTACCGGGCTGGTGCGGATGCCACGCAAAGGTGTTCCAAAGCACCACATCACGCGGATCGACTTGCGCCCCAGCCAACGCCCTGCCGACGATCATCGCAGTCGGTTCCAGCACGCCGTCACACTGATCTTTCCCGCTCAGCGGAATGGTCAAAACGCTGGTTCGATGATGTGGCAAATCGGTGGCAGCAAGTTGTCGCTCGCAGGTCATCGCGATGCCTGAAAACTTGCCGCCGCGAAAGCCAACCGCTTCTGCGATGAAAACCCATCGAACGCGCTTGGTGCGTGCGGTCAGATAGGCTATGAGATTGTCCCGCCGGTGCTGAGGTGCGAGTTTTGTGCTGTCGTGATCGGGATCGACATCGTACCAAGGATTAAATACCGCCCCCGAGGGCGATTCGCGGAGCGTTGCGATCATACGCTGGATTGGTTGCATCAGTGACGCATCGTAGGCCATCGGCGCGACGAGGCAATATCGCTAGCTGGCGGTTTCAGATTTGCCTTGCGCGCGTTTTTTCGCAGTGTGCGTCGATTGCTCTTGCTGCTGCCACGACAACACTCTGGGTGCAGATCGTTTGGTCGCGGGCAAGCCGCCCATCAGGATCAAGGCTCGCCGGGGCGTATCGGATTGGTTGGGCGATGTGTAGTGAAGTGCATATCCGCCATGCAATGTCGCGCCACCAGCTTTGAGGGGGCACACCGCGATACCTTGAATATGGCTGAACTCGCTTTGGTGCAGTTCCAGTCCGTGAATGCGCGGATCATTGTTGATGTGCTGATGCCGCCAGATTTCGCGATCAACATGCGATCGCGGAACAAATTGCATGCAGCCCATCTCCACCGGTGTGTCCTGCAACGGCACCCAGATGCTGATTTGCGCTTCATAGTCATAATCAGGCGACCAATAGGCGGCATCCTGATGCCATGGCGTGGAGGCGGGCGACCGCGCGGGCTTTAGAATCGCGTGAGCTATTCCAACTTTGGCGTCCTTACCAAATAGTTGCTGCACCAGCGCATTAGCGTTGCGCAACAGCAATGAATCGTTCATCTCAGGCGCGTATTTCGACGGATTAAGAATCTGCGGCAACGCCGCCTTTTTTCCGTCTTCATCGGTCCCGGCGAGATCAAATTGATTGCCTTCCTCGCGCCCGGCCTGCTGTTCAAAAATGCGGTCATAGCTCACGCGCAATGCGGCGACATCATCCAGCGTGGTCAATCCATCGACTGCCAGGTAGCCTTCGCGGTTAAAAAATGCGATTTGTTCTGCGGTGAGTGTGAATGGGGCATGCATGCGTATTTCCTCGTGTGTTGTTATGAATATAAGGTTGAGATAAATCGCACGCGTCTGATACCATGTCGATAGAAAATCGAACAACGGACAGGCCGCGAACATGCCCGATTTGAAATATCGTGAGACTTATAATGGTGCTAAATGTCTCATCCCTGCGATCATCGCCGCAGGATGGGATCGCTATCAACGCGCCGGCACGCTGGGACCTCACGTACACGACACCGCATTCGAAGTCTGCCTGATTGTTTCTGGGGCTGTTGATTGGTGGGTCGCGAATGAAGTTCATCAAGTGCGTGGCGGCGAGATCTACATCACACGTCCTCAGGAACCTCACGGCGGGGTGGACGCGGTAATGCATCCGTGCGAATTATTCTGGTTTCAGATCGTGCTAGATCGTCAGCATCCGCTTGCAGGCATGACCACGAGAGAATCAAACATGCTGCACCAGCGATTGCTGACGCTGACGCGGCGATCGTTCAAGGCATCAAGCCAAACCATGTCCAATTGCCGACACTTGTTGAACCAGCACAAGCGACCAGACGCGATGGCCCCACTGTCGGCGCGGATCACGCTGCAGGCATTGATAATCGGATTGTTGCGCGATCATGACGCGGAGATCGGGCGCGAACAGACACTTTGCGACGCAGTGAAAAATGCTAGAAAATATATGCTGGAGAATCTGCATCATCCGTTCCGCATCGCCGATGCCGCGCACGCTGCGGGAATCAGTGTCGCGCGACTTCATGCGCGATTCGCAAGCGAAATAGGCCAGACCCCAGCCGCATGGCGTCTGAGGCAACTTGTCGGGCAGGCAAAAACTGCCCTGATCACCACCGATACGTCGATCACCGACATTGCAATGCAACTTGGCTTTTCAAGCAGTCAGTACTTTGCGACCGCGTTCAAGCGAGTCACAGGAATGTCCCCAGCGGCTTATCGGCACAATGGATTGTAAGTCAGTCCGATGCGTGTGCCTACGCTCACCGGGACGCATTTCGCTTGCGGACGAAATATCCGCCCAGCGCCATCGTCGCCAGTCCGACACCCAGCGCCGGCGGTAACGGGACCGCGATCGGCGGGCCGGGGATATCGGCGGCGCGGACACTAACAACCAGGTCATTAAAATCGCTGACCGAGCGGCCTTTGGTGAGCGTGCTGTCGAGATCAAGGTCTTCCCAAAATAACACCCACAACGGCGAAGCCGCGTTCGCATCGATCTGATACGTAATCAGGTGATCGCGTTCGTCTTCGTTGTAGGCCGGGGCGCTCGAATGCGTGCCGCTGTCTCCGTAGCGAACCCACACGCCGTTATCAAGCGTGACCGATTTATGAATGCCCGACCGATTCAGACCGATCCCGCCGGCTTCGACAAGTTCCTGGAACTTGCCGCGCGATAACGATCCGAACGATTGCGTGAACCCGCTGAAACGCCCGATCACGTTGACGGAAAACGTACCGGTCCAGAATTGGTCGTTTTCGTCCGCCACGCGGATCGCGTCGACTGTTCCGTTGGTGTAATCCAGCCCGCGCTGGGCGAACTGCCCGCCAAACAGATCCGCGAAAATATCCGCAGGACCCGCTTCAGCGACATTGGGTTTTAGATAGGTATACGAAGCATAGAGATTAGACGCAGCCACCAGCGACAATCCCATTGTCGCGATGCAGGAGCTTGTGATTTTCATACGGGCCTACTTCCGATGCTTAACCAACTTACATCTGGCGTATGCCCTCCATGGCGATGCAAGTCTCTACGCGGCCCGGCATCCGCCGAACCGCCAATAGCCATTCTATCGAAGTCCCGTCCATTCCTGCTTGAGTCTTTATTTTCACACGAGTCCCATAAGATATTCGGACGTTAATATGGGTAATATATACCGTTTATCCGGCCTAAAATGATTATACGATTTCAGGACGAAAATGTCCGGATTTGCCACATATTCACCGAAAATTGAACATTATAACTTGTCATTTATCCGAATTGACGATTCACGCTCACGCCTCGAGACGCAAACTCCAAAAGCGACGGACTTTTTTGTACCATTTCGGATGCCGCGCATCGTTTATATACATACGCGGCATCCGAACGAGCTTGCGTCGCGTGGCCGCAAAATGCCGGAGCAAAGTGATAGTCCCCTACACACCGTGTAATGTGCTGCACTCACATCCGCGCCGCGACACGGAAAGCTTTCGCAATTCGCATCAATCACTTGCGTCAGCTTACAATTCCCGTGCGGGATCATGGCCACCAACGGAAATGCTTGAGCGTCGGGGTGCTAGCACCGGGAGCATAGAAGCGTAGTTCTAGGGGCGATAATCCGCCGGCATGCCCGTCGATGAACACGAAGTTCGCAGTACCTTTTGAGTTGAGTGAATCGACGTTCGCTAATGCATTATAGTTTACTTTTACATTCCCATGCCGAATGCCAGGCATGCCTGCATCCCCGACCTTGCGGGTCGCGGTGTAACCGGCCGGCCAATTCCCAGGCCAGGCGGGCTCGTTATTCGTGGTGCTCCAGTTAATCCCATATCGCCACGCGTCAGACGTGTAGAGAAACTGCGAATCGCCTGCCGGGCTACAGTCACCGACGTAAATGACTTCAGTAGGGTTGGGGATGTGTCCACGTTTGAGTTTGAAATGCCCCAATGCGCCGTTCATTGCGTAGCTGGGATAACGCAGATCTTGATTGACTGACGGGCAGTTGAAAACGCTGCCACGGTTGTAGGCAATCTCGTTAAAGCCCGTGCCCGACGCGAGTCCGCCTTTCTTGATGCCCATGTAAGGCTGGATACGCGTCTGCCAATGCGTTTTCCACCAAGAGATGTCCGTCGTCGAGCCGGTGGTTGCAAGGATGTAAGGAACTGGAAACGAGCCTTTACTCTCACTCGTATACATCGTAACCGCGATCCCGATCTGTTTGAGATTCGCCAGACATTTGACATTCGCCGCCGCCGCCCGGGCTTTGGAAAGCGCGGGCATCAGCACCGAGATCAGCAGCGCGATGATGCCAATAACGACCAACAATTCCACCAGTGTAAATCCGTGTCGGCCAGATGCACGTCGAAGCATAGAATGTCTCCAAAAAGAAATGCGATGCAAAGGCATACGGCCTTCACGCCATTGCACCATTATTGGCTAATCAATCGCTTTATGTCAATGTGATTGCGCTTGTGAAAAAATGCACATACAGATCGTAAAGCATCGCATCGTTTCCTGCGGGGGGTCTGAATAGAGCAACCCCACTTCGGCGCGTGAGTTGGCTCGGTTATGCGCGACCCAAGACGCCTACAAATGGCTGTGCGGTGGCGTGACGATCAATCATCACACGCTCAGCGATTTTCGGGTCGATCATAGCGAGGCGGTGGACGCGCTGTTCACACAGGTGATCGTAGCGCTGGTGGAGAAGGAGTTGGTGACGGTCAATCGCATCAGCCAGGACGGGACGCGGGTGCGGGCCTGCTGGGGTGCCCGCAGCCTGCGTAGACGCAACCGGCTGGAATTGCTGTTAAAACAGGCCAAAACGCATGAAATTTGAGAAATGACGCTTTTGCTGAGTCATGTAGATGCTTCGGCGCACCTCAGGACGACAACGAAAACAACAATGCGATTATTCGAGTGCCGGTCCGACGAAGTGATGATAGTTGCGCAAATCGATCGATCCGCCGGGTGTAGCCCACGACACATCGCCGAGTTCTGATGGCAATTTGCCGTCAGCGACGCATCGGAGCATGACGTCTTCCAAACCAGCGACGGCGGTCATCGGTTGGCCGTGGTCATTGGTGACTTGCTTCACCAGCGTGGGATCGAAGGGAGTGATGGCTGTCGAATGACTGGCGGCATTAACGATCTGCGTATGGATGCGCGCAATTTCCAACGTCGCCACCGCAGATTCAGTCGGCTCGCCACGCAATCGTGACGCGATCGCGCGGAACATATGTTGATGTTTCTGTTCATCAACAGGCCACCGCCGGGGCATGGCTGATTCGATCTGATAGCCGTTCGCGCCGACGATCAATCGACCCTTCGTTCCGTGGATCACCACCGTCGCGTCGTGGTATTGTCGCTCGGCGTGCGTGTAAAATAGCACCAGCGGAATATCTGCGCCGATCGTGATACGCAGCGCGCAGGTATCGAAGTTTTCGATGTCATTGGCGCGGTACAATTCGGCTTGCAGATGGGTTGGCGTGGCCGACTCGTCTGGTGATTCACCGAGCAGAAAAATCGCGAGATTCAGATAATGCGAAATCGCATTTTGCAGCGGCGAATCCAGCACCCAATCGTCGCCCACCTTAATCCGCCCCGCCCACTGGTTTCTTCCAAAATATTTCAGATCACGAGGCCAGGCGGCGTGAACCGTGGCGTGTGTGATTTTTCCAATCGCACCCTCGAGAATCGCCTGCTTCGCGGGCAATGTGGGGGCAGCGTAAATATCTTGAAAGCCGACCAACACTTCGCGTTTGGCGGTGTCGCGTGCCGCGATCATCGCGTCGACATCCTGCAAACATCCGGCTGCCGGTTTCTCTGTGACGACGTGCAAACCCGCTGCAAGCGCTTCGCGGGTAAACGGCAAATGCAGTTGTATTGGAAGCGGCAACCAAACCGCGTCGGCATTTTCGGACGCGATCATCTCTGTAAAGCTGGGATAGGCTTTGACGCCCCACTCGCGTAAAGTTGCTAGTCGATCAGGAAATTGATCCATCGCTGGATCACACATCGCGACAAGCTCAATGTCTTTCGACACTTTTAGCGCCTGTGCGATCGACCATGCGTAACCACCCAGCCCCGCACACAAAAATCGAATCGGTTTCACCCCGGCCACGTCTGCTCCTTTGAAAAATGCCAGACACTTTTGACTAGCGCGTTCAACAGGATACAGCCAAACGTATAACGCGGGTAGAGAGGCAAGATATGACGCAAACCGATCAGGCGACGATACTGCGCAGTTGCGTCAATGCATCACGCCATTGATGGACAGTTTCGCCGATCTCGTAACGCAACGTATCGCCAAGCGATACATAGTCGCGAGCCTCAAGCGCTTCGCGAATGCTTTTCAACTGTGCTGCAAACGATTCCAGCGCCGAAGCTAGCGTAATATCGTCCACGCGAACCAGTTCCAGATCGACGCGAAGCAGTTGTGATACTTTTTCGATCGCCTGTTGCGCCGATTGCCAGATCGTGAAACAGCCTGAGAGTTTTTGAAGCGCTTTGTTGGTTTCGCCCGCTGAAAGGTGATCGAGCGCCGCGACGCGGGTGAGGTCGGCCTGATCCATCTGACGTTCGATTTCGTCCAAAACATCGATCGCGATCTGTCGAGGCTCGCTGGTTTCGATGAATACGGTGTGTCCGAGCAACGTTCTGCGGCGCAGTTGCGGGACATGATCCATGTCCGGCTCGCGCCCGTCGATCAATACCTGCGTCACCAGACGATTTTGCCCCTGCAGATGGCTAAGCACGTCGCCAAGCGTGGAGAGGCCAAGTTGCTCGATCGGAAGCGTTTCTGAATCGACTGTGACCGTCATACGATCTCCTATCGTGACCACACTAAGCTTGCCGCACACTGCGACTATTCGATAAATCGGCGAACCGATGCTGCAAACTTGAGTCCGTCCGATAAAATCCCACCATGCCACGCACCGATTACGATTGCTTTACGAAATTGATCCTTGCCCGACACCCCTGCGTACTGATCCCAACTTTTGAGGAAGCGCACGCATTAGAGGTGGTCCGAACTGTTGCCGGCGAACGGCAGATGCATGCCTTGATGTGGACTGTGACGACAGGCTTGCAGGACGCGATGGTGCGCGATGACGCGATCATCGCCGACACTGCCCACCCCGCCGGGGCATTGGCGCATCTGTGCAAGCACACGCCGTCGCGGACGCTGGTCATCATGCTCGATCTGGCCGGGCATTTGAAAGACGAGCGAACGCTTAGATCCTTGCGTGAATTACTCTCAAAGCTTGCTGCCGTTGAATCGACCTTGGTATTGATTGATCCCTCGGATGAAATTCCCTCGTCGATCCGCGCCGCTGCGACACGGATGGATTTGTCGTTGCCGGGAACGGAGGAACTGACGCAGATCGTCAAATCAACATTGCGTGAAATGCACAATCGCCGGGCGGTGGATGTGCAGTTGATTCGAGGGGATTTCGACGCGATCGTACAGAATCTCTCGGGTCTGTCTCGCAGCCAGGCGCGGCAGGCGGTGATCGAAACCGTCAGCGACGACCAACGCATCGACGCATCGGATCTAAAGCGAATTATCGAGTTCAAAAAACGCGCATTGCGAGGCGTCGGCGTTTTGGAGCCCGTCGAAACATTCATCACGCTCGACCAGATCGGCGGACTGGCAAATCTGAAGAAATGGTTGAGACTGCGAGAAAATGCGCTCAGCGAAGAGGCGATCGCGTTCGGCATTGAACCGCCGCGCGGCGTTTTGATGCTGGGCGTGCAAGGCGCGGGAAAATCGTTATCCGCCAAGGCAGTCGCGACCGCGTGGAAGCGCCCGCTAGTGCGGATGGATGTCGGGGCGCTGTTTGATCGGTATATCGGTGAATCCGAAAAAAGATTGCGCGAGGCGCTCAGGCAGGCAGCGATGATGTCGCCGGTGATTTTATGGATCGACGAGATTGAAAAAGCTTTCGCCTCTGCAGCGGCGCAATCCGTGGATGGCGGATTAAGCAAGCGGATGTTTGGCACGCTACTCACATGGATGCAGGAACACACCAAACCCGTTTTTTTGATCGCAACCGCCAACGATGTCAGTGCGCTGCCTCCGGAATTGCTGCGCAAGGGGCGTTTTGACGAAATCTTTTTCATCGACCTCCCCGCCGCCGACGCACGACACCAGATTTGGGCGATTCATCTGCAAAAACGCGATCGCGATCCGGGATTGTTTGATCTGGACGAACTGACTCGAGAATCCGAAGGCTACAACGGTGCCGAGATCGAGCAGGCGACCAAATCGTCGATATACGATTCATTTTCCAGAAACACGTTGCTTAGCACGCAAATGATCGTTCAAGCACTGCGCGCCAGCCCGCCGTTGAGCGTGACGATGGCAGAAAAAGTTAACGCACTCCGGGAATGGGCGGTCGGTCGGTGCGTAATGGCGGACTAAAGTATTGTCACGTCAGGTTGACATGGTGTGTCGCCGGATTAGGGTAGTCGTGTGTCTGATGAGATGACGAATCGAATGAACGCTCGCATCCGTTTGGCGCTTCGCGCCGAACGTGCGATGGGGGTGCGCTCTGTGCCCATTAGGATGAGCGCATCAATCGCTACCGCCACGCAAGTAGTTAAGCAAGCGGCGGCTGCAACCAGAGGATTTGTTCAACCTGTTACGCGGGCGAATCCAATCCCTGCGCCAGCGACAACAAAACCAGCGGCTGTAAAAACGCAGTCTCTGTTTCAAACGCCTTCCAAGCCTGTTGTGCTGCCAACCGAGCCGTTCACCACATCGGTTTTGGCTCGTCAGGAGAAGTTCATCCGTCTGCAAACGCTTGATGAGCAGCAAGTTAGTGTTTGTACCAAGTGCGATTTGCATAAAACACGTAACCACACCGCGTTTGGCGAAGGTGATCCCGATGCACAGATCATGTTCATCGGTGAAGGACCCGGCGAAAACGAAGACCTGCAAGGCCGGCCGTTCGTTGGAAAGGCGGGTCAACTACTTGATAAGATGATCGTAGCGATGGGGTTAACGCGCCAGGCGGTTTACATTTGCAACATCGTCAAATGCCGCCCGCCTGAGAATCGCTTACCTTCAACCCTTGAAACAAAGACTTGCACCCCCTATCTGCTGGAACAAATTGAACTGGTGCGCCCGAAAATAATCGTGACCCTCGGTCTGCCCGCCACGCAATATCTTCTGCAATCGAAATTGTCGATGAGCAAACTGCGTGGTCAGTGGCATGAATGGCGCGGAATTTTCGTGATGCCAACCTATCACCCCGCCTACGTATTGCGTTACTACACCAAGGACACACGAGAGGCGGTATGGAGCGACCTCAAACAGGTGATGACGCGGGTGCAGAACGACGCAAATGCGCACGAATGATACGTCATTTTGGATTTCGACAGGCGCGCGTTTCAATACTGGTTTTTCAGCCTGAAAACGCCTCTTTAATATTTTCTTATTGACGTGGATTTTGTAAAGCATATAACACGCGCATCACATGATGATTTGCACTTGTGCATGAGTCATGCGAATGATGAAAAACAAAGCCACGCACATTCTCGCACCGTCGCAAAAAAGGGTTGATGAAGATATCGACACCGCACTTGCGATCAGTCAGAATAATGCAGGCAGTGTTTCGCACATCTGATGATTTTAATTTTTGATATCGCTGTTAGAAAAGAAAAGAACGTGAACTCATGCATTCGACTACTTTGTCAGCACCGCGCGACAGCGTGGTTCGCCGGTCGATCGAAAATGCGATGCTCGACTCCCAAACATGGACCGAGATCCTTCGGCTGATCCGCAACCAGCATCCCAGTCTGAATCGGGTTTGGTTCGATCAACTCAACGCATACGAGATCGGCAACGGGACGATCATCCAAATTAAGACAATCAATCAGCCGCAATACCACTTTCTGCAGATGCAGTGCCAGCAAGCCTTTACGGCAGCGGCACAGGCGGCAACGGGTCGGCTGGTCTCGGTATTGTTCCACTGTGATAACATCCCGCGCGGCGGGGTCTTTTCAGAAAACAATCAGATCGTGCCGCTCAACCCCGATTACGCCTTCGACACCTTCATAACCGGCCCGTGCAACCGTTTGCCACACGCGGCATCGGTGGCGGTGTCTGAACAACCGGGCAAAGCTTATAATCCCCTGTTCATTCATGGCGGCGTCGGACTGGGAAAAACACACCTGCTCCAGGCGACCTGTCAAAAGCTGCTCGATCGCAATCCAGACGCACAGATTCTTTATCTATCGTGCGATTCGTTCATCAATCAATTCATGGCGGCGGTCGAAGCGGGTCAGATGAATGAGTTTCGATATCGTTATCGTCAGGTGGATGTTCTGGTGATCGACGACATCCACTTTTTGGGTGGCAGGGATCGGTCGCAGGAGGAGTTTTTCCATACCTTCAACACGCTTTATCAGCAGCACAAGCAGATCATCCTGTCTGCCGACTGTCCGCCGAGCGAAATCCCTGAATTGGAAGACCGGTTGGTCTCGCGATTCAACTGGGGATTGGTCGCGCGGATCGATAAGCCGTGTTATGAAACGCGCGTTGCGATCCTTAAACGCAAAGCCCGCCTGCGTGCCGTGGAAATCCCCGATGACGTGCTCTGTTATGTCGCGGCCAAGATCGAAAACAACACGCGTGAGCTGGAAGGCGCGATCACCAAGCTGCAAGGCATGAGCCAGCTCAACGAAGGCGTCATCGATCTCGATCTAGCCAAGTCCGCACTCGGAGACACCGAAGTGCCCGAACAAAAGCGCATCACGATCCAGCAAATCCTAGATAACGTCACAAAATACTACGGCGTACGCCTCAGCGACTTGCAAAGCAAGAAACGCAACAAATCCATCGCCTTCCCCCGGCAGGTCTGCATGTTCCTCGCCCGTAAACACACGCGGTACAGTTTGGAAGAAATCGGTGGTTATTTTGGCGGACGAGACCATACCACAGTCCTTCACGCGGTCCGAACTGTGACTGCAGACATGCGAGACGACCGCGAAATCCTCAAGCAGGTCGGACATATCGATCTTGAATTATCCAAGGATTGAATCGGGGGGGTTGAGGGTCGTGGGATTGTATTGTTAAGCCGCGCGATTGCTCGCGTTCTCGTTGACCCCAATTCCGAATGACGAATTGCACATGACGAATCAATGACCGAAGAACCTAATACACGATACAAATCACGCCCCCCTTCCGATCCACGACCCGCGCGTCACTTTTTATTCAGCGCCCAGTCGTAATCCAAAAACTCGATTCTATATCCCGACAAATCTTTACCAAGCTTCTCACCTACCCACTTCGGCAAATTATCCTTCCCACCGAAATCCACGGCGTACCAGTTAAAGATACTCGACAGTTTCAGCGTCTTGTTCGTGGCATCAATCACGTTGCGATTCGGGTCACTCAGCCATTTCTTAACGTTGGCGTCTAGAAGTTGATCGAGATTGTCTGCGGTGTATGCAGTGGGGATTAACTCCGGACAACTCGCCGCAGCGCACACCAGTGCAGCGTGAATGCGCGGGTCACCAAATTGTTTGCGGATTAAACCGTTCTCCAACACATTCAGCGACGTTGGCCCGGCTTTAGTGCGCACGATCGGGTCTTTGAACACTTTGAAATCGTCGTCGCTGGGTTTGAAATCCCCATTGTTGTAACGATCGACCACCGCCTGAATCATCGTGGCGTTATAGAGATTGATGTAATACGCCAGACGCGGTTTTTCACCAAGCGACGCAGGATCGACTTGGGCATATGCGTCAAGAATCGTCCGCAGCTCGATTTTGTGATTTTTTTCTATATTGACGTAATCAACCGTGCCGGTCCCTACGTTTTTTTCAAGCAATGCCCCAAATAATTCAGTGGCAGAATCTGGCGCGGCAGCGGCATTTAGCGACGCGGTAAACAACAAAATAACGCAAGGCATGAATGATCGCATTACAACAGTATAGCCGCAATCCACAAGCAATTTTGATGATTTGCATTCATCATGCGTTGTTCGAGGAAGATGCCCCCGCCGGATCGTGTGATATCGCCGTCTTGGTTGGCATGCCGAAGTTGAGAATCGTCCAACCCGGCTTAGGAGCGAGCGTGGTTTCTGGCGTGATGACCTGTAATTCACGGCGATCATTCAACACAAACATCGACACGGTGGTTTCGCCATGCCGGGCGCGGTAGGCGGCGTAGTCAAACTCTTTAGTGAGCCTGGTAGTTTTAATAATCGCACCGGCTTCCATCTGATCGACGAGGTGGTTGTAGGTGAAAACATCGTTGAATAGCACCTGCCCCCGCAATGATTGAGCGGTTTTATCGCGGGCGCTCTTGGTCGATTCCCCACCGCTGAGCTGATAGACATTATGCTTGCCAAATTGACGCCCAAATTGCAGCACCGCCAGCGAGTTAACTTCACTATTAGGCGTCACTGCGATCATGCGCCCGATGCTGCTGAGTGCGATCGCATCGGCGACGCTGCGCGACAACGCATTGCCCAGCGTCACCGGCAAACCCGCCAATCGGGCGGCGCGGGTATTTTCGGTATTCGTATCGACGAGCAACACTTCCAGACCTTCGCGTTGAATCACTTCGCCAAGCATTCGCGCCACCGGGCCGGCACCGACAATGAGAAATCCGCTGGCACCGGGTTTGGATAATCCCAGCCGCTTGGACAAAAACGGACCGGCCACGCCGTAAATCAAAACCGTTCCCGAAACGACCGCAAACGTGATCGGAACAAGCCGATCGGCTTGAGGGTAATTCAAATTCAGCAACCGCAACGCAAACACACTCGCCACCGCAGCGGCGACGATCCCACGTGGTGCCATGCAGGCTAGAAAGGTTCGCTCACGCCATGAAAAATTGCTCCCCGCCGTCGCTGCCAAAACCGATAGAGGACGCACGATGACGACGAGAATGACGATGAACAGAACGACCCGCCAATCCAGCATCGCAAGTTGGTCCAAGCTAAGTCTGGCACCCAATAGGATAAACAGTGACGCGATGAGCAGAATCGTCAGCGACTCCTTGAACTCAAGAATATGATGCACCGGCACGCGGCGTTGATTCGCAAGCGCAATGCCCATGATCGTCACCGCGACCAGGCCTGATTCATGTTGGATCGTGTTCGAGGCTGCGAAACAGACCAGAACGAGCATCACGACCAACGGATTTTCCAAGTGATCGGGGGTCAGATTACGTTGCAACAACAACACGACCAACACCGCGCCGATCAAGCCGATGATGGTACCTACCAGCACTGTAAAACCGGTGATCCATGCGATGTGACCCGGATTGACTTCCCCAGCAGCAACGGCTTCAAACACAACGACCGCGAGCAAAGCGCCGATCGGATCAATGACAATCCCTTCCCACCGCAACACCGGCCCGACAATGCCGACGGGTTTGACAAATCGCAGTAATGGCCCGATGACAGTCGGACCCGTGACGACGAGAATTGACCCGACCAGCACGGCGAGTCCGCGCGGCAGATCGAGAATGTAGTAGGCTGCGAAGGATGAGATCACCGCACTGACCAGCGCACCGATGGAGACCAATCGCCAGATGACGCGGCCGCCTTGCTTAAGTTCTGCGACGTTAAGAGTGAGTCCGCCTTCAAACAGAATCAGTGCGACCGACAACGACACAACCGGCAGTAATAGATGGCCAAAGAGTTGATCAGGATTAAGAAATCGGGCGGTAAGCAGTCCGTGATTGGTCAGCCATGCGGTTCCCGCGCCGGCGGCAAGCCCGGTGAGCAACAATAGTAGAATGGCGGGGATTTTCAGTCGCCACGCGACCCACTGGCATGTCACGCCCAGTCCGATCACGCTCGCCAGTGCGATCAACACCTGCTGTTGCTCCAAACGAACCGTCCTTTGTCAGAAACCGCACGCAGGCTAAGTGGCTTCGGCTTCAAGAGCAAGACGATAACGATGCAATGCGTCGCGCCAACCGGGCATCTGTTGTCGGGTGAACGATTCGTAGGCCGATAGATCCAACACGCTGTAACCAGGTCTCGGTGCCGAATCAGGTTTGAGGGCTTTCCACGCCGCGCTGGTGGTGCGCGATAGATCAGTCGTCAGTCCAAATTCATCGAAAATGGCAGCGGTGAAATCGTACCATGTCGTTTGCCCGGAGTTGGTCAGATGCCAGATGCCGCTGGGCGCTTGGCGATGGATCAGTTCAAGTGTCGCATCGACCAGATCGTATGTGAAGGTGGGTGTTCCGTGTTGATCGTCGATCACTTTAAGGGGCTTGCCCTGACGTGCGACATTGATCATCGTGGCGGGGAAACACGGCCCGCCGGGGCCGTATAACCACGCGGTGCGAAGAATCAGCCAACGCTCGGGCGGGAACTGTTGAAGGCACTGCTCGCCGCGCAGCTTGGATTTGCCGTAATAGCTCAGCGGCCCGATCGGATCGGACGGCTGAAGCGGCGTGTTTACAGTGCCATCGAATACATAATCCGTGCTGAAGTGGACGAGCATCGCGCCGGTGCTCTGACACAGCTTAGCCAGATTCTTGACCGCATCACCGTTGACGGCATCCGCCTGAGCGTGTTCTTTTTCAGCTAAATCGACCTTGGTGTAGGCCGCACAGTTGATGACGAGGGTTGGTTTGATTTTGTCAAAAAATGAGATGCACGATGCTTCATCAGTCACATCAAACGCGCTTCGGTCTGCAACGGTAACATTCAAATCCATCGGCTGCAGACGCTTGGCAAACGCCCGCGCAAGCATGCCTTTGCCGCCGGTGATGAGGATTCGGTCGTAGGTGTTGGTCATAAGGGTTGTGCTACTTCCGCATCAATTTTGAGTGCTTAATTGGGTCGAAAGACGATTTCCCATCTTTGGCAAAGTTCCAAACACCGGATACTTCACGCAAGGCGGGTATTATCTGGGGATCTGTGGACAACGCGATTTCAACCGCTCGACGCAGTGCGTGTTTGGCTATGCGATTGTCTGAAGCATCTGACTCCGCCATGGTGATCCCGCTGATTGCTTGATGACGGTGTGAACGACTCGTTTGCATACCTCGTGTCCTAGCGTCCAGCATACTGCGTTTCGTAGTACTTCAGATAATCCCCACTCTTGATATCCCGCCACCATTTTTCGTTATCGCGGTACCATTGGATCGTGGTTTTGATCGCGCTATCAAAGCGGTATTTGGGTTCCCAGCCGAGTTCGCGCTTGATTTTGCTGGCGTCGATCGCGTACCGCCGGTCGTGGCCGGGACGATCTTGGACGTATTTCACGAACTGATCCCACGGCTTATCCATGGCTGACAAAATCGTTTCGGTGATCTGGCGATTAGTCATTTCATTGTTGCCGCCGACGTTGTAGGCCTCGCCGAAGGTGCCTTTTTGCAGAACCGTATAAATCGCGTCGCAATGGTCTTCAACATATAACCAATCACGCACGTTTTTTCCGTCGCCATAAAGAGGAACCTGTTTGCCTTCCATCAGGTTCGTGACGAATAGCGGGATCAACTTTTCGGGGAAATGATACGGGCCGTAGTTATTGCTACACCGGGTTGTCAAAACCGGCATATGGAACGTGTGGAAATAGGATCGCACCAGACAATCGCCGCCGGCTTTGCTAGCGCTGTAAGGCGAATTGGGCTGGAGAGGCGTTTCTTCGGTGAACTTCACGTCCGGCTGATCTTCGGGCAAGGTTCCGTAGACTTCGTCGGTGCTGACATAGAGAAATTTTTCGATCTTCTTTGCTTTGGCGACATCCAACAGCACTTGCGTGCCGACGACATTCGCCTGCACGAATGGACCTGAACCCAAGATCGACCGATCAACGTGTGACTCAGCCGCGAAGTGAACGATCTGCGTGACTTGATAATTATCAATTGCTTTGGTCACCGCATCGGCGTCGCAGATGTCGCCTTTGACGAAGATGACCTGATCGCTGAGTAAATCCGACAGGTTCGCCAGATTCCCCGCGTAGGTGAGCTTATCAAATGCGATCAGCCGCACGGGTTCTTTGCGATTGACCAGCATGCGTACGAAGTTGCTGCCGATAAACCCGGCAGCGCCGGTGATGAGGAGGGTTGTCATGTTATTGATGGTGATCTGTTAAAGCGAAATATCAATTGTTTGGTTGCGAAAGTTATCGTAGAAACAAATATGCTGCCAAGGTGCCGAATTACTTTGTCGCTTCAGCCAGCACCTTGCGGAGGTAATTCCCGTAATCGCTTTTGCCGGCGCGGCCGCACAACGCCTGCAATTCAGCGACCCCAATGAAACCTTTGCTGAACGCGATTTCTTCGATACACGCCACTTTCAAGCCCTGACGTTCTTCCAATGTCTGCACGAATTGCGAGCTGCTTAACAGCGAATCATAAGTGCCCGTATCCAGCCACGCCACACCGCGGCCCATTGTTTGCACATGTAAATCACCACGGGCGAGGTAGGTTTTGTTTACATCGGTAATTTCCAATTCGCCGCGGGCGGATGGTTTGAGATTTTGCGCAATGTCAACGACCGATTTGTCGTAAAAATACAAACCCGTCACCGCCCAGTTGCTCTTGGGTTGTTTGGGTTTTTCTTCGATGCTCAGCGCTTTAAGCGATTTATCGAACTCAACAACGCCATAGCGTTCAGGGTCTTTGACCTGATAGGCGAATACTTGCGCGCCGGTGGTCAGGTCTGCGGATTGTTCCAATAGTGCCGTCATGGCGTCGCCGTAGAATATGTTGTCGCCGAGGATTAGGCAGACCGAATCACCAGCGATGAAATCGGCGCCGATTGTGAACGCTTGCGCGATGCCTTTGGGTTCAGCCTGCTCGCGATATTCCAACGTTAGACCCAACGCTTTTCCGTCGCCTAAAAGCGCCCGAATCATCGGCAGATCGCGCGGCGTAGAGATAATCAAAATCTCTTTAATCCCCGCCAACATCAGCACGGATAACGGGTAATAAATCGTCGGTTTGTCATAAACCGGTAACAGTTGCTTGCTGATGCAAGTCGTCAACGGGTACAACCGAGTCCCGGCACCACCGGCGAGTACAATGCCCTTCATCGCGATCCTTCCATATGATCCACTTCCTACGCCGGCGCGCGACATCCGCGCTAGCAACCTGTCAGAGGTATCTATCATCTATCGTGCGGATTCAACCGCAACCTGACAAGACTAGCGGAAACACAATTTATCAGACGTTATCAATTGAGAGGAAATCCTGACCGAAATGATCCATTACGGCTGCAATCGTGTGACACGCTCGATCTGCCCGACTACACTCGCTGATCTTGAGCAAACGGATTGCGATTCTCGGTTCAACCGGTTCGATTGGCTGTAATGCAGTCAAAGTCATCGAGCATCTCGGTGCGCCTTATCGCGCAACGGCGCTGAGCGCCCACTCGCAATGTGATGCGTTGATCGAACAGGCACGCACACTTCGACCCGCTGCCGTGGCGATAACGGCCGAATGCGACAGGTCAGCGGTCGAGAAACAATTACATCACCTCGGCGTTGAAAGCTATTTCGGTCCGACGGGTTTGGTCGAACTGGTTCAACATCCCCAAGTTGATATTGTCCTCAGCGCCGTCGTAGGGGCTGCGGGTTTACCGGCGGCCGTCGCGACCGTTGATGCGGGCAAAACACTTTTGCTTGCGAACAAAGAATCGCTCGTCGTGGCAGGTTCGCTGTTGATGCCTCTGGCGCGACAGCGTGACGTCAGCATCATCCCTGTCGATTCAGAGCACTCCGCGATATTCCAAGCGATGCTCGCCGGCAAACGCGACCAGGTAAAACGTGTGATCCTCACCGCATCCGGCGGACCATTCCGCACGTGGGACGTCGCGAAAATGCAATCCGCCACCCCCGCCGACGCATTGCGCCATCCGACATGGAACATGGGCGATAAAATCACCATCGACTCGGCAACGATGTTTAATAAAGCCGCTGAGATCATCGAGGCTGCTTGGCTTTTCGATCTGGATGCGTCGCAGATTGAAGTGGTCATTCATCCGGAATCAATCATCCATTCGATGGTCGAATTCGTCGATGGCAGCGTGATTGCCCAACTCTCCCCGCCGGACATGCAAACGCCGATCCAATACGCGTTGACCTATCCTGATCGGCTTGCCGGTTGCAGCCGCACGATGGACTGGTCGGCAAGCTTTGCACTGCATTTTGAATCGCCCGATCGTATGAAATTTCCCGCACTTAATATCGCCTATGATGTCGTCAAGCGACGTGGCACCCTCGGCGCGGTGATGAATGCCGCCAACGAAGTCGCAGTAACAGCATTTTTGTCCGGTATAATCCCCTTTGGTATGATCTGTCAGGCAGTGGAACATACGCTCGGATCGCATAACATAACGTCCAACCCGACATTGGCCGATCTATTTGAAGCCGATCACTGGGCACGAAGAGCCGCCGGACAGTGGCTTGAAAAGTCCGCGACCAGGTAAGATTAGATAGGCCACACAGATACAGAGAGTTGTAACCCAGATGACGCCGATGACGCAGATTATAAGAAGCATTGCCTTATCTGCGTCTTCTGCCAAATCTGCGGTTACTGTTTTTTTTTGACTGACCGAAGTCATTCGCATTTTTAGCTGGATGGAAAGATTTTAGAATGCTTGATTCGCTGACCAATATACTTCTGGTTGTTTTTGCGTTCGGGTTTGTCATTTTCTGGCACGAGCTTGGGCACTTTCTGGCGGCGAGATGGGCGGGCGTTCGCGTCGAACAATTCGCGGTCGGCATGGGCCAGGCGGTCGTATCGTGGCGCAAAGGTCTGGGCTTTCGCACTATAGGATTTGGCAAAAAAGGCTTTCACTGGGGTAGCAGCCAGGAGAGCTTTGAAAAGTTGATCAAGGCTGAATTCAGTAAACGCCGCGAAAGAGGCGATACCCCCGATCGACCTTTCTCATCACTTTCGGTGCGCGAGCAATATGATATCGCCCGCGATATCGGCCTCGGCGAAACAGAATATCGTCTAAGTTGGTTGCCGCTTGGTGGTTATGTCAAACCCACCGGGCAGGACGATCTGCGCCCCGCCGCGGAAGTCGGCAAGGACGATCCGCACGCCTTCGGTGCCAAACCCGTCGGCAAGCGGATGGTCATTATCTCCGCTGGCGTGGTGATGAATATCATCCTTGCCTTCGCGCTCTATGTTTTGCTGTTCATGGTCGGCTTTAACGCACCTGCACCGGTCGTCGGTTCGGTTTCTCCCGGATCGCCTGCTGAGCGTGCGGGGATTCGCGTCGGCGATCGCATTGTCTCGATCGGCGGCGACAAATTACAGGATTTCACCAAGATCCAGATGAGCATCGCGCTGCTGCGCGATGACCATCCCGCGTCGATTGTCGTCCGCAGGGCGGATACGAATCAGGAAGAAACGCTCCAAGTTCAGCCGATCAAAACCAAACAAAGCTTCAACATGCCCGCGATCGGCGTCGGCGCTCCGTATCGCCTGAAAGCTGCCGACGCCAAACACCGCTCGACACTGTTAACCAGCGTCGATCAAGCGATCCCCCCCGACAGCGTGATTACGTCCATCAATGGCGACGCAGTATCTGAAAACGATTTTTACAAGCTCGAATCTGCAATTAACAACTACAACGGTACTCCAGTCGTATTGGGCATCACCGCACTGGATGGTAAAGCATCCGAGTATTCATTAACCCCAGAATTGGGTCTGTTTGATCCCTTCACCAGCACTGATTTGTCGTTGGCGGGGATGCGTCCGCGCGTGGCGATCGAGGGCGTCATGAAGGGTTCGCCAGCAGAAACGCAAGGCGTGAAGCCCGGCGACGTGGTAGAAAAAGTCGCGATCGTCGAAACCGCCGACGCGCTCCAGCCGCCATCGGTCAAGCAATTCCAGGAATGGGTCAACGACGCGGGCACCGCGAGTCGAAAAATCCGCCTCACCGTCAGCCGCGATGGGCAGACGATTGCACCGTTGGATATCACCCCGCAAGGCAAATGGCCCTGGAGCACGCGAACGATTGGCGTGTTGCTCTCCGTTGAAACCGACAAACCCGTCGTCGGCGAAATCTTAAGCGATTCGTCAGCCGCCAAAGCGGGACTGAAACCCGACGACCAGATCATCTCCATCGCGGGCAAACCCGTGACATCATGGTTTGATCTCGTCAACATCATGCGATCCACAACACCCGGCGAGTTGAAAATCGTCGCAGCAAATGATGCGGGCGAGCGCACAATTACATTGTTATTAACGCCGGATGACACGCATCAAGCCTCGTTGATCCGTTACGGGCATAACCTGCCGCTTGAACAACTCATCGAACGGCGTAAAACGACCAACCCGATCACCGCCGCAAAATGGGGTGTGACCGAAACAAAATTTTCCGTCATCCAAGTCTATCAGACACTTCAACGATTGGTTCAGCGAACCGTGCCGGTCAGCAATCTCAGCGGACCGTTGGGCATTTTCTCCGCCGGTGCGTCGGCAGCGGATCGCGGGATGGACTGGTTGATCTGGTTTACGGCCATGATCAGCGCGAATCTCGCGGTCGTAAATTTCCTGCCCATCCCTATCGTGGACGGCGGCCTATTCCTGTTTTTGCTGGCGGAAAAGTTCACTGGCAAACCGCCCTCCCCGCGTTTGCAGGCGGCGGCTCAGGTTTTCGGGCTCGTATTGTTGGGCAGTCTGTTTCTGTTTGTGACGTACCACGATGTGCTGCGCATTTTCGGATAATCCTGTTCACAAAACATTTACTTGGCGATTTGAAGCGAATGCTGTTAGATTTTGGCACCGATGGATCGCAAGCAAATGACAAGGACGTCGTGGCTGATTGCACTCGCACTTTCAATGGCGACATCCGCGCATGCACAGGTTAAAGATTCGATCGACGCGGTGCTGCGCGATCCATATCTAAAAAATGTCGAAGTCGGCATTAAGCTGATGCGACTAGGCGATACGCCCGAGGCCGATCAAGTCGTATACGATCGCCGCGCGGACGTGCCGTTCACGCCCGCAAGTAATCTTAAACTCGTCACCACGTCGGCTGCTCTGGACACACTAGGCGCGGATTTTAATTTCAAAACTCTGCTGGTACAGAAGGATCAGAAGCTGGCTTTGGTCGGCGACGGCGATCCAACCTTAGGCGATGCCGAGCTATTAAAAAAAGTGCAATGGAAAAGCACGACGCTATTCGAAAAATGGGCCGAGGCGTTGGCCGCGCGTGGGCTGACCAAAGCCGATGCAATGCTTTATGACGATTCGATTTTCGATCAGGTTTATCAGCATCCGAGCTGGCCCGCCGATCAAATCCATAAGCGATATGTCGCAGGCGTCGCAGGACTTAACTTCAATGCAAACTGTGTTGATTTTTATCTCAAACCCCATGGTGCAGGCGAGGTGGTTGGTTACGAACTGGATCCCGCGACCGCCGGAATCGTCGTTCAGAATGCCTGTGTGCAGGGTCCGCGAAACGCGGTCTGGCTGTCGCGGGCTGCGGGGTCAGACGAGATCATCTTGAAAGGCCAGACCCCCGCCGCCAACGACGATCCCTTTTCCGTCACGGTCAATGATCCGGCTCACTTCACTGCTGCTGCGATTACCGGCACGTTTAACGCTCACGGCGTGAAAATTACTGGCGAACCCAAACGCGATCCGACCATCCATTTCAATCTCAAGGACTGGACGACGCTTGCAATCCACGAAACGCCGATCAAACAGGTCTTGATGCGCGCCAATAAAGACAGCATGAATGTCTACGCCGAAGCACTCTGTAAACGCATGGGATATCAAGCCACCGGCGAATCCGGTTCATGGACCAACGGCACGGCGACGATCGGCAAATACCTGATCAGCCTGGGCAATCCTGAAAATCAATTTTCGCTCGATGACGCCAGCGGTTTAAGCCGTAAGAATGCCGTAAGCCCGAATGTGATTATGTCTGTTTTACGCGCCCAGTATCACGGGAAAAATCGCAACCTCTTTGTGGGTACGCTGTCGGTCGGCGGCGTGGATGGAACGCTCGAAAACCGTTTCGCCAATACTGCATTAAAAGAACGCGTGTTCGCCAAGAGCGGCTTTATCGATGGCGTCAGCACGCTTAGCGGCTATGTGCACGGCAACGACGATCACTGGTATCTGTTCTCGATTATGTTCAACGGCATTGCCAAAGGCACAAACTCAACCGCAAAAAAATTACAAGAACGTATTGTGCTGTCGATCGAATAATTTTCTATTAGGAGCATGGATATGGCACGTTTGTCTCGCTTGATCGGAATCGTTTTTGGTGCACTTTTTTGTGTGGGATGCGTCAGCGACAAAGTGGCATTCAAAGAGGAAAAGATCATCTTCAACGGCGATTCGCATCCCTACGCTGTCTACACCCCCGCCAACTACGACCCCGCCAAAGCCTATCCGACCGTGGTGTTTTTGCACGGGCTGTTTGAAGGCGGATCGGACGGCAAATCACAAACCCGCGTCGGCATCGGTCCGGCGATCCAAAAAAATCCCGATCGATGGAATTGCGTCGTGATTATGCCGCAGACATCAAGCAATTGGCAAAAGAGTGAATCGATCGACCTCGCATCAGCGGTGCTGGATGATGCGTCGAAAAAATATCATCTCGACCCTAAATCCATCACCATCACTGGATTAAGCAACGGCGGCGCGGGTGCGTGGCTGCTTGGCGCA
Source organism: Tepidisphaerales bacterium (assembly GCA_038210015.1). Taxonomy (GTDB): domain Bacteria; phylum Planctomycetota; class Phycisphaerae; order Tepidisphaerales; family Tepidisphaeraceae; genus BPJO01. The sequence continues at coordinate 3,101 of JBBQXB010000026.1, read as the reverse complement.
AAATATCCCGGACGATTCGCCGGACTCGCGCCGATCTGCGCTTTTTCAGAATACGATAGCGCACCCAAACTCACCGGCATCCCCATCTGGGCGTTTCATAACAAAGGCGATTTCATCGTCGGCGCCGGCGGATCAAAAGAGATGGTTGAACGCATCAACAGAGCCGGCGGCAACGCCACCATCACCCTCTACGGCGGGATCGGGCACAACTGCTGGGACAAAACCTACGAAGACCCCGCAGTCGTCGCGTGGCTACAAAAACCGGTACGGAAGTGATGGGGTTGGTGTTTTGTGTTTTGTGTTTTGTGTTTTGTGGTTTGTGTTTTGTGTTTTGAACCGTCACTCCTCATTGGTCATTCGTCATTCGCGTCGTTGGGTTCGGGTACAAGCCGTGGGCGTAAGCCCGCGCGGAATGATCCACGCAGCTCGGTTCTCCAAGTGGTGTGGAGGACCGTCGCACTTCTGCTTCCAGACGCACGAGCTTACGCTCGCGGCTGGATGATATTTCTCGCATCTCGCATCTCGCAACTCACACAGACCGCATCGCCGTGTATTCTGCGAACATCCCAAGTTCGGTGTGACGCTGGGGATCGATTAGCCCGCTGTCGGAAAGCGCGCGTAGCACCGTTGTCGCGGGGACGCATTGGTCGATCGTCTCCCAGTAATAAATCCATAGCCTGCCGGTTTGCGGGCGGGTGCTGATCAGGCGTGAGATGATCGGCAGCAGACCTTTGAAATAAATCTCCATTATTTTTCGTTTCGCTTTACCATCGGGTCGGGCGATTTCCAATATGCAAAGTTTGCCGCCGGGTTTTAGCACGCGACGAAACTCTGCAAAAGCGCGGCGTAGGTCGCTCAGATGTCTCAGCGCATAGCCCATCGAAAGAAAATCGAAAGTGTGATCGGCAAACGGCAGTTGTTCGCCGACGCCAAGCACGATCGGCAAAGACAAAGATTCGCGGGCTTGCATCACCATACCGACGCTCGGATCCAGACCGATGACCTGACCGCCGGGGTGAACGAGCGTTTGGGCTTCGCGTGCGACCAACCCTGTCCCAATCGCAACATCCAGCGACCGCATGCCAGATGTCAGCCCAGCTCGGATGAGGGCTTTACGTCGATACCAACTCCCGCTGCCCAGCGCCAAGACGTTTTCGATGCGGTCGTAATCGGCAGCGGTGTCGTCGAAAATATTTTTAAGAAAACCGCGCTTTTGTGACGCGGCATAATACTGGTGCAAATGCGGATGTGGAGGCAAGGCATCGGACTGCATATTTGCAGATTACCCGCAAGACCCTTTGTTGCCAGCGCATGAACGGCGCATAATTGCTGGCCAGAGTGATTCATCAGTGATTCATCGTCCCGTCATCCTCGCACCGACGTATAACAACGCCTCCACAGTCGCTGCGGTGATCCGGCAGGTGCGCGGGCGGAATTTGCCGGTCATCGTCATCAATGATGGATCGACCGACGACACTGCCACGATCCTCCGCACTCTCACTGAGATCGACGTGGTCACTCATCTGATAAACCAAGGCAAAGCCGCTGCCATCCAAAGCGGGTTTTTGCGTGCTAGACAACTCGGCTATACGCACGTCGTGACCATTGATACCGACGGGCAGCACGATGCCGGTGATATCCCGGCGATGATCGACCTATCTCAATCGCATCCCGCCGCGTTAGTTGTCGGCACGCGGGATCTGGCGTTGGTGGGTTATCCGCTGGGTAATCGCATCGGCAGGCAGGTGAGCAATTTCTTTGTGAAGCTGCATAGCGGCGTGGTCGTGAGTGACAGCCAATGCGGGCTGCGCGTCTACCCGCTCGCTGTTGCGGATTTGCCCGCGCGCGCGTCGCGTTACGGTTATGAAACCGAAGTGCTGGTGCGATGCGGATGGGCTTATGTGCCGGTGATGGATCATCCAGTGCGCTGCGAATATGAGATTGATACAGGCCGGGTGAGTCATTACCGACCGTGGAAGGATTCGCTGGCGGCGGTGGGCATGCACGCGCGATTGCTGACTAGATCACATTGGCCTACACACCCGATGCGGATCGGCCAACCCAGCGACACCAGCACAACCGGGACGATTATCGAGCGACTCATGCGCTGGTTCAGCCCACTTCGCGCCTGGCGACTCATCCGCAAACACCCCGGCGAACGAAAGCGTTTCGCGGCGGCGTTATCGCTTGGGGTATTGATCGCGAATCTTCCGATATACGGATTGCAAACGTTTATCAGCTTGATCGTCGCGAAACGATTGCGGCTTCACCCGTTGGCGGTCGTGGCGGGATCGCACTTATCGACCCCGCCGATCGGTCCGATACTGATACTCGCCGCCATCGCGACCGGACACTTCCTCCTGCACGGCCAACCCGCGACGCTCGCATCCTTCGATCCGGGAAGAATCGGGTATCTCGAGTTATTACGGCAAGTCGCGATCGAATGGATCATTGGCAGCATTGTTTGCGGGGTATCACTCGCTGCCATCACCTACCTCAGCGTGCAAATGATGCTTCGTTTCAGCCTGCCGACACGTGAAAGCTAAACCCATCGCAGACCGTGCGCACAAGCGAATCAAAGATGCGCGTTTGCAACACTGCGTCGCTGTCCCATTTGTAACACGGCCATGAAATCATAACCCTCAGCTGACACTTGACTTGACGACTCATAAGTAACGCAACACCGCGCGACATGTCACATTGATTGTCACAAAGTTGCATCACACACCCCCACTCGAAACCACCCCGCAACCCCCACCATTCCAGCCGGAGTTGCGTCAAGATTTCAAAGAACCCCACGCCGAACGCACTGTAATCCGCACCGCAAATATCCAGCCACAATTATATCCCGGTCTCGCCAAAATTCAGCTAGAAAAGCAAGGAAATTGCTGGCACCCCATGTCTATCCAAACTGCATAGCCATGTCTGTCCGGCTTTTACTTTTGTTGACCGTATTCTACTCTTACAGCGTCCAGGGAATTCAGAAATTGACGCATGAAATCCCCCGAAAAAACAGTCTAACATAAAGATCCCTGACCCTTTTGGATTACTCCGTATCACCTAAGCAAAGTAATCATTTTATCGAGATAATCAGCCGATCG
>JBBQXB010000025.1:0-44158 GCA_038210015.1 Tepidisphaerales bacterium | reverse complement strand
GTAACGCGGCACATATCTATCGAACATCACGATATCAAAATCGCTGGGGCGCTTTGTTTCCCATTCTGGCGGGGTCAGGGTGACAGGTTTGTTCAGACTTAGACTCGCTAACGCCAATTCGAGGAAATAATTCCCGTCGGTCACCAGCGCCACCGACAGCACCTTCGGCGGCGGGACGACGACCATACCGATGTCATCCTGCGGCAACATGTCGCCGTCTTTGGTCATCTGCTCCAGCTTGATGACGGCGGAGCTGGAGAGATCGAGAATGAACTCAACACTGTTGTTCGCACCCTCGCCTTTTGCCTCGGCCTGTTCGCGCTGTTGATCGTTCCAGCGTTCGGGCAGCAGCCGCAAGCCGGTGCGCGCCTGGCGGACTTCAAACTGATCGGAGGTGGCTCTGGCGGGGTCGGGATCGATCGGCGAAACGGCAAGTTGCACATCGGCAGAGACCGGATCGGGACCGTAATTAGCGAGTCGTGCAAAGACCTGGACTTCGCTGGGTCGGTCGTAATTTCGTCGGGCGCTGAGTGCGACGATCGCGATATTTTTGGATTTCGGATCACCGATCGGTTCGAAGCGGAGGTCGCCGCGTAGGGTGAGTTCTTTTTGGTCGCTGGCGCGTCCGTCGGAATATAAAAACACCCGCTGCATGCTGGCAGCGGTACCGGCATTTTCCGCGAACTGCCCCTGTGCATCAGCCAGTTGATACGCCAGTTTGAGACGGCTGGGCCGATCGGTTTGCTGGATATTTTGGATCGCGTTGCGAAGTGCTGGCACATCCGACGTATAGGTTTGCAACGTCTGGGCTGAATCATCAAACGCGATCAACATCGCCCGCGCGCCGCGGGGCATGTTGTCGATCAAATCCACCGCCCGGCGTTTGGCTTCATCCAGCCGCGATTTGCCGCTGACATCTTTGGCGCTCATGGAGGCGGATCGGTCGATCAGAATGACGGTATTTTCTGCAGCCCCGGGCCTGTAGAACGTGATCGGATTGGATAACGCCAGCAACAATGCTGCCAGCAGTAGCATTTGCAGGAGCAGAAGTAGATTCCGCCTCAGTTTTTGAAATGGCGAATTAACCTGCAGATCCTGCACCGCTTTTTTCCAAAGGATGGTGGAAGACACGGACACTTCGTGGCGCTTTAATTTGAGGAAGTAAAGGAGCAAAAGCGTTGGCAAAGCGATCCCCGCCGCGATCGCTGCGGGAAGGAGGTTGGAGAATGTTGGAAACCAAGACATGGGAATAATGACGAAATCAGAATGGCGAATGACGAATAAAGTACGAATGCAAAATGACGAACATATTACTGTTGTTGACTATCAACGGTTCGGATGATCTTAGCAAAAATCAGATTTAGTTCCCGCGCTTCCTTCCAGAGTTGCCGGCTCCTTCGGCACAGGCATCATGCGCGGCAGCCAACAGGCGAAGGTGGTGCTTGGATTCCCGCGATTCTTTGCGGCAAATCGCGATTTTGTGTCGAAAATCTTTTCGCGATTGGGCATCGTCGGCTTCGCAATAATTCGCACCAACACTGCCGGAGCAACGAACAAGCTGCTGGATAATGGGCGACGTAACAGGCGTAAAAGGGATTGCTTTGCACAGTAAAATCACGTTCTCGCCGAAAACAGCCGTACGCTCTTCAAGATCGTACTTGCGCTGGTGCTCGCCGGTGGTAGCGTCCGCATCGGACATTGAACATTCGCTCCTTAATTCGTCATTCGCCATTCTGGTTTCGGATTTTGAACTTAGATTTATCCCAACAACCCTCTCTCCCGCAGATAGTTCAGCACAAGCGTATCAAACCCCACCGCGGTACTCGTGAAAAGATAGGTTCCGCCACGGCGGGTGATGAAATCTTTGAGCGCTAGGCAGTAGGCATTGAGATTGTTCTTGTATTTTTTCATCAGCGGCTGGGTGATGCTGACCTCTGCCATGTCGGCGTCTTCGACATCGACAAGTTTAAGATCGCCTTGCAGATCGGGATCGATCTCTTGCGGGCTGAGCACTTGGATCGCAAACAGATCGTATCGTCCCCCGGCGACGTAGCGCAGGCCGGATTCGAAGCCGTTTTTATCGAAGAAATCGGAGAGGATGACGCACACACCCCGCGATCGGTTCGCCAGTGCAAATCTTCGGCACGCTTCGGCGAGATTTCCTGCGCCGGACGGTTTTAGATTCGATACAAAGTCGAGCATTTGCCCGACCCGCGTTCTGCCGCGTAGCGCGCCGGTGGTTGCGGGCACGCCGCCTGAGATCGCCGAGATGCTGACGCGGTTGTAATTGACCAACCCGATGTACGCCAACGCCGCCGCCACTTGTTTCATATAGTGGCCTTTATGTGGGGTGCCGTAATTTACGCTTTCGCTGGTATCGATCAGCAGGTGTAGCGCGAGGTCTTCTTCTTCGAGAAACAATTTGAGAAACAACCGATCCAGCCGCGCGTAGACATTCCAGTCGATGAAACGTAAATCGTCTCCGACCACGTAGTTACGATAATCCGCAAACTCAACCGATTGCCCACGACGTTTGGATCGTCGTTCGCCTTTCAGTTTGCCCGAAAGGATTTTACGACTTAGCACATCGAGTTGATCGAGCCTGGCCATGAAGGCGGAATCAAGCAGCGGGGTTTTGGTGTCGGTTTGCGGCATAGTGTGCTGTTTCTAATTTTATCGTACACGACTCAAATCAGATCGCTAGGATAGCGTCTGTGCAGCCGACAAGCATCCCAGAATATGCCAAGCCGCTACCCAGATGGTCGACGTTAATCCATCAGTTAGTAGATGCGATCCTGCTGCTTGCGATTCTTGCCGTCTCGGGCACGTTGATGTGGCAGGCGGCCTGCTGACTGATCAAGCGGCGGTGGTAGCCGCGCTAGCGCAGAGAAGAATTAGCCACAGATGGACACGGATCAATGCTGCGTATGGTCAATCCGCCTGACTCTCTCGTGCCATCATCAGTCCAATTCTTGAATTACATGCTGCGGTGTATTTCTGGATCGTTCTACATCCGTGCCATCCGCGTGCATCGGTGGCTAAAAACGTCTTACCGGAAATTCTTAAACTGCAGCGGGACTTCAGGCGGGTTGGCTTTTAGGTGGGCGATGACGGCTTGCAGGTCGTCTTTTTTCGCGCTGCTGACGCGGAGGGCTTCGCCTTGGATGGAGGCGGTCACTTTTAGCTTCAAATCCTTGATCGTTTTCTGGATCGCCTTGCTCGTCTCTTTATCGATCCCCTCTTTCAGCTTCACCTTCTGGCGAACCGTCATGTGCGTGGCCTGCTCAAGTTTTTGTGGATCGAGCACCTTGGGTTCGATCCCCCGCTTGATCATCTTTGAAATCAGCACCTGCTTGACGGTATCCAACTGTTTTTCTGAATCGGCATTCAGCGTCAGTTCTTTTTCCTTGCGATTCAGTTCCGACACGCTGGCGGCGGTTCCTTTGAAATCGTAGCGGGCGACGATCTCCTTGATCGCCTGCCCAACGGCGTTGTCCATCTCTTGCAGATCAATTTCAGAAACGATATCAAACGAAAAATCGGCCATGCGAATGAGTATAGCGGATTATCGAATTAGATCATCTCAATCGAGGTAATTTGCGCCAACGGGATTTGCAGCACCTCATCGGCGATGCCGCCGCCTTGAGACCACCCGAATGCGCGAACGCACCCGCAGAAAGGCAGAATCTATCAACTGCCAAAGCAGCCACGGAGAAGTATCTGAACCTGAGGCACTCACTTGCGGTTCATCATAGTGCAATCGGAAAAAATTAAGGATCCGCCATTGCGATCGCGTTGGTCGCCTCACACCGATGTGCATTGTCACAGCCGCCACCACGAACCACGTTGCCGGATGCAACGCGCACGCACCGGTATCCAAGCCGTTTGCGCTGACGTCATTGAAACGGGATGACCACTGAATTGGCGGTTCATACAAGCACCCGGGGGACTGCACACCCTTCGCTCGTCTTATAACGCCGTCTTTAGCCTACCGAACACCACTCCGCACCTTCATGTTTTAACAAACGCAGTCGCGTCGCTTGCTCTAACGCTGGCGGCGCATATCTTCAATGCCTCGCCTCTAACAACGCATCAGGAGTTTTCATGGCCAAGGTTCGCAAAGCCGTCATCACCGCCGCGGGGCGCGGGACAAGACAGTATCCCGCTTCCAACGCGGTAAAAAAAGAGATGTTTCCGCTGGTAGATCGTGACGGGCTGTCAAAACCTGTCATTCAGATCATCGGCGAAGAAGCCATTGAAGCTGGCATCGAAGAAATCTGCATCGTCACGCCGCCAGGACAATCACAATACTATCGCGACTACTTTAGACGGATGAACAACGAAGAAGCCAAGACCTATCGCGGCAAGGATTGGGCGATTCTGGAATCGGAAAAATTACATTCGTTTGGCGAACGCCTGCACTTTGCCGAACAAGCCACCCCAGAAGGCTTCGGCCATGCCGTGTACCAGGCCAAGGCATTCGCCAACGGAGAACCAGTGCTGTTGATGCTCGGCGATCACATCTACATTTCCGACATCAAAGATCGCTGCGCGCGCCAACTCATCCGCGTTTACGAACAATACATGCTTGACGCCTGCAGCGCCGTCCAGCCAACGCTCGAACGCCTGCTGCACCTGTTTGGCGCGTGCAAAGGCTCGCCGATTGATGCAAACCAAGGTATTTACAAAGCCGAATTGATCCACGAGAAACCGAGCATCGAGTTCGCGCGCGAAAATCTTGTCACGCCGGGTCTGCCTGCGGGCAATTACTTCGCACACTTCGGGTTGTATGTCTTCGGGTCGGGGATTTTTGATTCGCTGGAATACCTGATTAAGGACAACATTCGCGAGAAAGGCGAAATCCAACTGACCGCAGCACAGGAGCATTTGCGGCAGCAAACCGACAAATACTGGCTTGTCCAGGCTCACGGGCAACGCTTCGACACGGGCATCCCCTACGGATTGATGGAAACGCAACTCGCTTTGGCGCTCAACGGCGTACACCGCACAGAAATGTGCGAAGCCATCGCCCGCATCCTTGCCACGCAAGTCAAAGCGTAAGATGTGCAAGCGTTCATTTGGGACTCTAATTCTTGAGACCTCGAAGCAACCAACCTCTCTTCAACGGTGAATTTGCCACAGAGACACCGAGGCACAGAGACGCAATAAAATTAGAGTACGCGGCAAAAGCGTCCTTGCTTCATTTTCCCCAAGAAAGTTAAGCTTGCATTAGTTGCTTAAGTTTTAAAGGCCTCTGTGCTGCTCTGCCTCTCTGTGGCCAATTCTTTTTCTTCATCAGTTCGAACGACAGCGGTATTCAAAGGCGCCTCTTTTCATTGACACTTCAAAAAACCAAAGCCCCGACGCAATCGTCGGGGCTTGGGTGAATTGACATCATTCTGATGAACGATGAGTCGCTTACTTCTTGGCGCCGAGGATTGCATCCTTGGCGGCTTTAGCAACGCGGAACTTGAGGCGCTTTTTCTTCGGGATCTTGACCGTTTGACCGGTCTTGGGTCCGAAGCGCATCACCATTTCGCGAGCGGCGGTTTCAACAAGCACGAGCTTGCCGATACCGGGGAGCACGAATTGGTTCTTCGCTTGCTTGTAGGCGAGATCCGCCTGGGCTTCAAAAAACTGGCTGACCTGTTTTTTGGTCACGCCGACTTTTTCCGCGATATTCGCGGCGATTTCCGACTTGGTCATGGACTTGGCCATAGACGCTTCTCCGAATGGGGCGGTGCGTCCTTTTGGTTAAGGAGCCGGACGACAGTCCGCCTGGGCGTGAGAGGTGTTCCGACCTGTACATAAGGTCAGACCGACTCGACCGACCCGCCTGGTCGACCGGACCAACCAGCCTGACGTACAACCGTCAGACCGATCAGTCGCACGGCAGCGCGGATCCATTCCGCGCTGAGAATCCTTCCCCGTGCACCGCCGTTCCCGATCCTCGTCTCACAGCGACGATCGGACAATCGGTGCGCAAAAGCTACTGCAAAATCAACGATAATCAAGCCCCGTGCACCAAATCCCTTGATTTTTCCGAATCATCCAAAACGCTAACTGCAACAACCCTTGACTTTTCAACACCAAACGCGCCACCCCGCGACAACCTCTGTGACGATCACAAGACAATTTTTGCCACCGATGGGGCACCGATTTTCACCGATAAGAAATAGGTTCGCACGATGTCAAACGGCTGGACTGCTATACAAAGTATGACACTTCTGTGTGTTTGCATTTGATCGGTGCCCATCTGTTCCCCATCGGTGGCTAAACTGCATTGATCGTATACCAATCAACTACCCTTCTCGCGACCGCCTGAACGCCGCGGGTGACACGCCGGTCTGACGCTTGAATTGACGTCCAAAATAAAACACGTCGCCATACCCCAGCGACCGCGCGATCTCCTTGATCGGCGTATCGGTCTTGAGCAGCATCTCCCGCGCCTGCTGCACACGGCGGGCGATCCGATACTGATGCGGCGATGTACCCAAACGGCCGCGAAAGTTCCGTCGCAGGCTGCGCAGACTCATCCCAAATCGCTGCGACATCGCTTCGTAATCGATCGGAACATCGTCTGCGGTGATCGCCAGCTCATCGGTGACCGCAGTAACCCATCCCGCCGGCGCTGTCGTCGTCGCTCGCGCCTCAGCCAGACCGATCAGAATTGCCTCCAGCGCGTTGGCGGCTTTCACCGCCGACCACGGCTCTTGCAGTCGCGACAGGCGAATCACCTCATCAAACCGTGCCGCCGCAGATCGACCCCCCGGCGCCGCTTGCGGCGGCACTGGAAATAGCCCGTCCTCCATCCACCGCGACACCATCGCACCGCGAAATGCGATATATCGATGCACCCACGACCCGCCCTTCTCCGCAGCTCGAAATGCGATCTGAGGCCCGGGATATGCCGACCAAAACCAACGTCCCTTTAGTGCGTATGCCCGCTGATCCACCCGCAGCGATACCTCGCCTTGATCCATATACTGAATCGTCTGATAGTCTGTGAAATGCTTGTCAATATCGTGACAACAGTGCGGTACGAACTGGCCGGTGATGAAGGTGATATCGGGTCTGGGCATCTGGCTGTATTGTGCAAAAGATGGCAGAAAAGTCTATTGTCGTTTGTTTCGATATTTACTCTAATACTCGCGGCGGACAGATCACACATTCAAAGGAAATCAGCCATGGAAGTACGCAAAATCGGTATCGTGATGAACGGCGTCACCGGACGCATGGGCACCAACCAGCACCTCATTCGCTCGATCCTCGCGATCATCAAGCAAGGCGGCGTGAAGGTGAACGACAATCTTGTGCTGATGCCCGAACCGATCCTTACCGGCCGCAACGAAAACAAACTGCGTCCGCTGGCCGAAGAGATCGCGTTGCGCGAAATCGGTCGCACGCTTCCGTACACCGTCAATCTCGATCACGCATTGGCCGACGATGCGAACCAGATTTTCTTCGACGCCTCCGGCACGCTGCAACGCGCAGGCTTCATTGAAAAAGCCGTCAAAGCAGGCAAAGCGATCTATTGCGAAAAACCCACCGCCACCAACAGCGCCGAAGCGCTCCGCATTGCAGAGGTTGTTGAAAAAGCGAAGCTTAAAAACGGCGTCGTTCAGGACAAACTCTGGCTGCCCAGCTTCCGCAAAATCGCGATGCTTAAAGAACTGGGTTTCTTCGGCAAAATCCTGTCCGTCCGCGGCGAATTTGGCTACTGGGTTTTCACAGGCATGGATACCGACCAACCCGCCCAGCGCCCAAGCTGGAATTATCGCGCCGAAGACGGCGGCGGCATGATGATCGACATGTTCTGTCACTGGCAGTACGTCATCACCAATTTATTCGGACCCATTAAGTCATTGGTCGCTTATGGCAACGTCGATATCGACAAGCGTCGCGCCGAAGACGGCAACCCCTACGACGCCACCGCCGACGACAGTGCCTACGCGATCTTCCTGCTTGAAGACGGCACGGTCTGCCAATTCAACAGTTCGTGGTGTACGCGTGTGCGTCGCGACGATTTGCTGACGGTGCAGGTGGATGGCGTTAAAGGCACCGCTGTCGCTGGTTTGCGCGAAGTGGTCGTCCAAAGCGCCGCTGAAACGCCCAAACCCGTCTGGAACCCCGACATCCCCTAGCCGATCGATTTCTACAAAGGCTGGACGCCAGTTCCAAACAACATCAACTACGACAACGCTTTTAAGATCCAGTGGGAGATGTTCCTGCGTCACGTCGCATTGGATGAACCGTTCCGCTACACCCTCCGCGAAGGCGCCAAAGGCGTGCAACTCGCGGAGCTGGGCATGGAGTCGTGGAGGCAAAAGAAGTGGATGGATGTCCCAGCGATATAAAATATCGCCAGAGATGGGCATGCCTAATAACCACATCCGCTATTTATGCGGTGTCTCGCGTGTTCGTGACATAGGTTGACTAATGGCAACACTGGCGGGACACCAGTGCTACGACACGCGGTCTAGTCCCTGCAGTAAAATCAACGACTGTGCGAATCCGTAACCACCCGCGTGCATCTGTGGCCTATTCTTCCTCCATCCACAATCAGCATCGCGCTTAATATATGGATCGAATGATCCAATCGCGGTATCGTTTCACGCATGGCGAATAAACTGCGGTGGGGCATCATGGGTACGGGCAACATCGCTAGGCAGTTTGCTGCCGGAGTGAATGGGTCTGATCGCGGGGTGTTGGCGGCGGTCGGGTCGCGCACGAGCCAATCGGCGAAAGCATTCGCAACAGCGTATCAAATCTCAGCATCGCACGCGTCGTATCAAGCATTGATTCAAGACCCATCATTTGATGCGCTCTATATATCCCTGCCCAACACGATGCACCATGAATGGACGATCAAGGCGTTGCGGGCTGGCAAGCATGTGCTGTGTGAAAAGCCGATCAGCATCACGGCTAACGAGGCTGAGGAAATGTTTGATGTCGCAAACCAATGCGGCAAGGTGCTGATCGAGGCCTTCATGTACCGCGCGCACCCGCAAACGCACAAAGCCATCGAGATCGTCAAATCTGGCGCACTTGGAAATCTGAAACTCATCCGAACCAGTTTTTGCTATCGCGTGCGAAAGGCTGCGAGCAATATCCGATTCGATCCGTCGTTGGCCGGGGGTGCGCTGATGGATGTGGGGTGCTATTGCCTCAATTTTTCGCGACTTTTCGCTGGTGTCGAACCAGCACAACTGCACGCGATCAGCACGCAGCACGCATCAGGCGTCGATGAACAGACGACCGTAATCGCGAAATTCCCCAACGGAATCCATGCCGAGTTCACCGTGGGGATGATGACCCAGACCGATAACACCGCCTACATCTGCGGCGACGAAGGCTACATCAAAATCCCCGTCCCGTGGAAACCGCCGCAAGGAAACGCCGAGGTGATCGTCGCGCACTCTATTCCGCCTAGGCAGGATAATCCGTCTGTAACACCACAACTGCCTGTCCCAACGATTTATCGGATCGACGATCCGCGTCCATTATATGGAATAGAGGCCGACGCGTTCGCCGATTGTGTGTTAGATTCACAATCCCCATTCGTCTCCGCTTCGGATACGATCGGAAATATGAAAGGTCTGGAAGCGATTCGCGGGCTGATCGAATCATCCAGCCAACGGGTTTGACCGATCAATGATCGGAAGATGAGGAACAATATATGTCACAAAAAATAGCACTGATCACGGGCATTACCGGGCAAGACGGCTCTTATCTGGCGGAACTGCTGCTGGATAAAGGCTACGAAGTCCATGGCATCATCCGCAGAAGCAGTTCATTTAATACCGACCGCATCGAGCATCTATATCAAGACCCGCACGATCCGTCCCGCACGCTGCATCTGCACTACGGCGATCTCACCGACGGCATCGGCTTGCGTGAGATTCTCACCCGCGTCAAACCGGTTGAAATCTACAATCTCGGCGCGCAATCGCACGTCCGCGTCAGCTTCGATCAACCGATTTACACGATGCAGACCGACGCACTGGGCACGATGAACCTGCTCGAAGCCATTCGCGACGTGCAAAACAACACCGGCAGCAAGGTGCGCTTTTATCAAGCCTCCAGCAGCGAGATGTACGGCAAGGTGGTCGAGACGCCGCAAACCGAAACCACGCCGTTCTATCCGCGTTCGCCTTATGCTTGTGCAAAGGTTTATAGCTATTGGCAGACGCTAAATTATCGCGAAGCGTATGACATGTTCGCCTGCAACGGCATTTTGTTTAATCACGAATCGCCTCGCCGAGGCGAAACATTCGTCACACGTAAGATCACCCGCGCCGCCGGGCGCATCAAGGAAGGATTGCAGAAAAAGCTGTTCCTGGGCAATCTCGATGCCAAGCGCGACTGGGGGTTTGCCGGCGATTACGTCGATGCGATGTGGCGGATGTTGCAGACCGATAAGGCTGAGGATTACGTCGTCGCCACTGGCGAAACGCACTCCGTACGCGAGTTTCTCGATGAAGTCTTCACCCACCTGCAGCTCAACTGGCAGGACTATGTCGAAGTCGATCCACGTTATTTCCGCCCGACCGAAGTTGACCTGCTCCTCGGCGACGCCACCAAAGCCCGCAATCAACTGAAGTGGGAACCCAAAGTCACGTTCAAAACCTTGGCGAAAATGATGATCGAAGCCGACTGGGAAATGGCCAAGAAAGAAGCCTATCTCGCGACGCGGAAATGATCCGCGACCGCAGCCAAAATCAAGCACCGCAGGATGGGTTTCAACCCACCAATTTTCCATGCCAATCACCACCACCGACAAAATCGTCATCACCGGCGGGGCCGGGTTTCTGGGTAGCTTTATTGTTGAGCAACTGCGATCGCGGGGGTTCAACAATCAGTTCATCCCACGCCGAGCTGATTTTGATCTGACGGTCGAATCGCACGTCGAGCGTCTGTACGCCGATCACAAACCCGATGTCGTCATCCATCTGGCCGCCGAGGTGGGCGGTATCGGTGCGAACCGTGACAATCCCGGCCGATTTTTTTATGCCAACATGGCGATGGGCATGCACCTGATCGAACACGCCCGCCGTGCGAATATCAAAAAATTTGTGCAAACCGGAACGATCTGCGCGTACCCAAAGTTCACGCCAATTCCGTTCAAGGAAGACGAGCTGTGGAACGGGTATCCAGAAGAAACCAACGCCCCCTACGGCATCGCGAAAAAGGCGTTGATGGTCATGTGCCAGGCCTATCGTCAGCAATACGGACTTAACGCGATCTATCTGCTGCCGGTCAATTTATTTGGCCCGCGGGATAACTTTCATATGCAATCATCCCACGTCATCCCGGCGTTGGTTCGCAAATGCGTCGAAGCGCGCAAGCGAAACGATCCATTCATCACCGCATGGGGCACCGGATCGGCGTCGCGCGAGTTTTTATATGTCGAGGATTGCGCCGAAGGCATCATCGAATCGACGCTCAATTACAACAGCCCCGAACCGATGAATCTGGGATCGGGCAGGGAAATCACGATCAAGGATTTGACCGAACTGGTCGTGAAATTGGCTGACTTCAGGGGTGAAATCCGCTGGGACCCCACCAAGCCCGATGGCCAGCCACGGCGGTGTCTGGATGTCAGCCGCGCCAAGCAGGCGATCGGCTGGATCGCAAAAACATCACTCGAAGACGGGCTTCGCAACACGATCGCGTTTTTTGAAGCACACGCCGACGCCCCGCCGGAACGGGTGTATTGAATCGCTTATAAAGTCCGCCTGTTAGATTGCACTTCATTCCGTGATTCAGGAAACTTGCCCCATGCCAAAAGATCTGTCCACTGCCGCCATGCATACGATGACCAACAAACCCTGGACGCTGGCGCAATGCTGCGACGCCTATGCCAAAGCAGGTTTCGGGGGTATCAGTGTTTGGCGAAACGTGATCGAACCGATCGGTGTCGCTGAGGCATCGCGAATCATCAAATCGTCGGGGTTAAAAGTCCCCGCGTTGGTTCGAGGCGGTTTTTTCCCTGCGATCTCCGGCGAAGTCCGCGACAAGGCGATTCACGATAACAAAGCCTGCATCGATGAAGCGGCGGCGATCGGTGCGGAGATGGTCGTGCTGGTGGTCGGCGCGGTCGTCGGTATGCCATTGGAAGAGGCCCGCAAACAGGTGGCAGAGGGCATCAGCCTGTGTCTGGATCATGCTGAAAAGAATAACGTTAAACTCGCGATCGAGCCGCTGCACCCGATGTACGCAGCCGACCGGTCGTGCATCAATCGAATGAAAGAAGCCCGTTTAGTCTGCGAGCAACTGCAATCCAAATGGGTGGGAATCGCCTGCGATGTATATCACGTCTGGTGGGACCCCGACCTTGAATCCGAAATCGCGCTGGCTGGCACGCAAGGGACGCTATTCGGGTTCCACGTCTGCGATTGGCGTCCGAACACGCGCGATTTGTTGAACGATCGCGGGGTGATGGGTGAAGGCTGTATCAACATCCCGCACATCCGCGCCTGCGTTGAAAAAGCTGGATTTAATGGCCTAAACGAGATCGAGATTTTTTCCACCGACCGCTGGGCGCTAGACCAAAACACCTACCTCGATCAAATCCGCCAGGCGTATATCGAGTACGTTTGATTGCGGGATTGTGAAAAAAAAGAGAAACCACAGATGGGAATGCGTTGTGATTGATGGATTACGATTTAGTACTGTCACAATTGTTTGAAAAAAATTGGGCCGCAGAGGCGCAGAGGACGCAGAGAGCACCTCGCCAACCGCCCCATTCTTCATGCACTGACACTTAAAATGTTTCATGTGCAGCTACGATTTGTGAACACAATCAATTCACTATCGCATTTCTTTGCGTCTCCGCGCGGCTGGGGCAAGTCTTTTTCCGAATCACCCAAAACTCGAAGTGCGCAGCAACCCTCATGAGTTGAACACTTTCATCTGTGCAATCTGTGCTTACTGTTTTCAATGCTGCGGTTTGACCTCTGATTCACCTACACTCGGACGAAGGATCGAACCGATGATCGCGATCACCAGCACACCGACCACCACGCCGAGGCTGACGAACGGATCAATTTTCACAGACTTCCGCGCTGCCATGCCGATCACATCCAGATAAGGCGGCAGGCTTAGTAGCAGCAGTTTCACGCCGACAAATGCCAGAATCAAAATTAACGCCGGTTTTAGGTACCGGAACTTGCTGATCAACGCCGCTAGGCAGAAGTAGAGCGCCCGCAGGCCAAGGATCGCGAAGATATTGCTGGTAAAGACGATGAACGGGTCGGGCGTGATCGCGAAAATCGCGGGAATCGAATCGACAGCAAACACCAGATCGGTGATCTCGACCATGATCAACGCCAGAAACAACGGCGTGATCGCCAGCACGGTGGGTTTCGCGTAGTCCGGTTTGACGACCCCACCGACATCGCGAATTTCCCCGGGTGCAAGGTGGGCGGAGGCTTCGATTTCAGATTTTTCGACGCGGACAAAGAACTTTTGCCCGTGGTAGATATTTGTCACAGGGTAAAAGCGTTTAACCAGCCGCACGATCGGGTTTTTGGATGGATCGGATTCGCTTTTGATCAGCAACATTTTCAGCGCAGTGAGCAGCAAAAACAGACCAAAAACGATCAGAATCCACTGATACGCCATGATCAGTTCCCCACCGATGCCGATCATCGCACCGCGCATCAATAGTGCACCGATGATGCCCCAGAACAAGACACGATGCTGATATTTTCCCGGGATCGCGAAAAATCCGAAGATCATCGCGATGACAAACACGTTATCCATCGCAAGGGATTTTTCGACCACATAGCCAGTCAGATATTGCACCGCCGCGGTCCAGCCGGAGACCTGTCCGTAGATAATTAGCGGCGCGCCCGCATCGTGCGCCGCTGCCGGGTTGTACATCCGTGTTTGCTCGCCAAGCCCCAACCATTGGTTGTCGTACGCCAGATAGATGAAGCCTGAAAATGCCAATCCGAGCGACACCCAAACCACCGACCAACCGGCTGCCTCTTTCATCGATACTTCATGCGCCTCACGATGAAAGACCCCCAGATCTAATGCCAAAAATGCGAGCACCAATAGGATGAAAATGCCATAGGCAAGGTAGATCATGTCCCCTTGCGGACCTGCGTTGGCGAGAAATAAATCAGTCATCGTGTCTCCCTGAACCCAATAGCGAACTACGCCACCCAAAACATTGACGCAACCGTCAATGGGACGAGTGTAGACCGCCGCGACGAAAGCGGTCGTGGGAATCAAAAAATCGTAATGGTTTATAACGACAAAACGGGCAAGCGAAAACTAATAGGTGACGTGTCCACTCTTACGACTCGAAGTTCATCTCCCCCCAGCCTTTCTGTCACGGTGAGGGCAGGATCAGCCATGCGTGCCGGACTTGGAGAAGCCTTGTGTGGTGTAGCCGGTTTCCTGGATGATTTGGATAAGACGGGCGATCTGGATTTTGCCCGCATCAAACAGCACCGATGCCTGTCCGGACAGAAAATCGACCTCGACTTCGTTCACACCATCCTCGCGGGTCAATGCGCGTTGAATGGCCTGTTCGCACTTGTGGCAATGCATGCCTTCGATTCGGATAATCGCGAGTTGATCTTGGGTTAGGTCTTCAGCCATGTCAGCCCGCTCCGGGAATGGGGTCTTACGTTCGTTTATATCGTCTGCATTGAGTGTAGCGTTGTTTACGTTGGCGTGAAGTATGAAATTGCGGTTAAAAACGAGGATCGGCATATTCCTCTACAAAATTACGTTGCCAAACGTCCGAGAATTGCTAGAATCAGCGTGTCCAAAACTCGCTCGCCCAACCGCGAACGAATGAGGATCGGGAGAAAATGGCCGACAAGTCTGGTTTTATCTTCGTTGTTTCTGCCGGATTATTCTGCGCCTCAGCGCAAGGCAACCCCACCTCTGAACTGGCTTCTGCCGAAGTTTTCCAAGTCCTTTTGCAAGTGCCCGATCAACCCCCTGCCATTTCCGATACCGATTTTTCTTCTGAATCCGCTGAACAAATCGTTCAATATCCAGCGGGAACTTCTGTAGACAAATTGACTGCGGTCGATCTGTTCAAAGGCCAAGATAGTGATGACATGCCAGGCTTAGTGATCAGTGGGCGCGGAGAAATCTCTGGTTTTGGCGACGCAGGGATCGATCTGCTTGATGGCTGGACTGACTACGTCGGCTCGTCCAATTCTGCATGGCTTGCGGCATCGTCTGGCGCGCCGGATCCAGCGGAGTTGGGTTTCTGGAGTTTCACCGCCTCACCTGAAATGCTGAGAAATGATCTTGTCCCCTCGGTGTTGGTAATTCCACTTCCCGGTGCTTTCGCGGCTGCCGCATCGACTGTCGCGTTGGTGGGTGTTTGGCAAGTCGTGCAGCAATTCCTTCGCCGACGCCTGTAATATTCACCTCACTAAGTCGATTCTCATCCATTATTTAGCCCAAATTCACTTTTAATGCAGATTACCCATGATTTGGCTATCATGGGGGGATGTATTCCTGTATGCTTCGTTAGCTTTATTGAACTGCACCCCTCGTGTCGTCCGATAAACAATTGTCCGAATCACCCCACCGGCCGAGAAGCGTGTGCTTCAATCCCGACTGGGTTGACTCTCTTACTGTGCAACGCGGTTGGGCGTCTCCTTGCTTAGCAAGTCACGCCCGGATCGGATTTACTCCGATGTCGCATCGCACGAGGATAGGTAAATATGAAAGTTGATCCCCGTTTTCTCACCCCTGATGGCCGTCAGGTCTTTAACGGCAACGAAATTCTCGTCAAAGGCTGCCTTGAAGTCCCCGGCGGCGTCCATCTTTATTCTGGTTATCCCGGTTCGCCCGTCGCGACCTTCTTTGACACATTAGGCAGCATCCGCAATCTGCTTGAGCACTACGGCGCTCGTGCGTTTCAAGCCAATAACGAAGCACTGTCCGCAGCCGCATTAAACGGGTCACAGATGGCGGCGTTACGCGGAATTATCGCGTTCAAATCGGTCGGCCTGCATGTCGCGTCAGACGCATTGGCGATCGGCAACCTCGCCGGACCGCATCCCGAAGGCGGCGCCGTCGTCATCACCGGCGACGATCCGTGGTGCGACAGCACCCAAGTACCGGCTGACTCACGCTTTTTGCTCGAACACCTTCGTATGCCGGTCGTCGAACCCGGTTCGATTCAGGAAATGAAGGACTGGATCGCATTATCTTACGACCTGAGTCGCAAATCAGGACTATATATTGGCTACATCGTCACCACCACGCTCGCCGACGGCGGCGGAACGGTGATCTGCCAGCCTAATTCGTATCCGCAAGTGAATACGAAAAATCGGCTGGACATGGATACCGCGACGATCGACTTGGAAAAAGTGCTGCTCCCGCCGCGCACCTGGATTCGCGAGTTGGAAATGCCCGGGCGGCTAAAAAAGGCTGCTGAAGCGGCGCGGGAAATCGGGTTGAATCGGATTTATCCGGTAGGGCACGCGACTTCGGGCTTAGGGCTTGGTGAAGACAAATCCAATGCCTCCGCACCCCAATCACCTAGCCCCAAGGCCCAAGCCCCACTCGGCTTTGTCACCACCGGCATGGGCAAACTGTACCTTGAGCAGGTGCTCGCAGAAGCCGGATTAAGCGGGCAATTCCCGATTCTCAACTACGGCATGCCCTACCCTGCCGACATCGAATTGCTTCGCGAGTTTTCGCAGCATTGTCAGACGATGATCGTGCTGGAAGAACGCCGCAGTTTCCTAGAAAAAAATCTTCGCGACGAGATGTTCAAAAACCTCTCGGTCGAAGAAGCCACCAACCTTTCCAGCCGACTCTACGGCAAAACCTTCCCGGGAAATCTGCCCGGTATCCCCGAAACACGCGGGCTAAACCCAAGCGTGCTGGCGCAGATCATCCTGCCGTTAATCCAGCGTACGGAAGCGATCCCTGCTCATTTACGGAATGGGAATATCAGTGCGGTGTTAGATCTGATTAAGCAGACGGGGAAACGGAAGTTGGAAGTTTTAGGTGTGGTTTCTTCGGGGGAAAGCGCGACTAAAGTCGCAGCTAAACAATGCGCGAGTGTGGAGGATAAGACGTTGGCGCGGCTGCCGACGTTTTGCCCGGGGTGTCCGCATCGCGATTCGTCGGCGGCGTTGCTTGAGCTTCGCAAAAATCTCGCAAACCCTGCATACATGAAACGCTGGCATAAGCGCGGGCCGGTCGATCTGGTCGCCCACGGCGATACCGGCTGCTATACGATGCTGATGTTCCCCCCCACCGAACCCTTGATGCACAACTACAGCGGCATGGGGCTGGGCGGCGGCACGGGATCGGGTATTGATGCGTTCATCAATAACAAACAGATCGTCTTCATGGGCGATGGAACATTCTTCCACTCCGGCGCGGTCGCGATCAGCCATGCGATTAAAAGCCGCCAGGATATCACCTTCATCATTCTCGAAAACGGCACGACCGCGATGACCGGCCATCAGGAGCATCCGGGCACCGAAAAAGACGTACTGGGCAACGAAACGCCGATCCAGAATATCGAACCCATCGTCCGCGCGATGGAGGCCGACAAAGACCATCCGCTGCATGTGGTCAGGATGGACCCCGCCGAACGCGACGACTATTACAAAGCCATGGAAAAAGCGATCCTTCGCGATGGCGTGAAAGTGATTATCGCTGACAAGGAATGCGGGATCACCTATCATCGTCGCGAAGGAAAAAAAGAGCGTGAGGTCATCAAAAAGCATGGCTTTTTGCCGACCAAAACGCACATGAACGTCACCCATGAGGTCTGCGAACACTGCCTGCAATGCACGCAGCAAACCGCCTGCCCGGGGCTGGCGATCGTCGACACCGATTACGGCAAGAAGGTCGATACCGATCTGACGTGGTGCGTCAACGACGGCGCCTGTGAACGCGTGCAAGCCAGCAACGAATACGGCACACACGTGAAGCCCTGCCCCAGCTTTGAGCAGGTGACGATCATCCGCAAAAAACGCAAACGCTACCTGCTGCCGAAAATGAATCTGGCCAAGCTGCCCGATCCGATCTTTGTGCGGCAACTATCCGATGCCAAATCATCGTGGCACGCGCATCTCAGCGGCGTCGGCGGGATGGGCATCGGTCTAGTCTCGGCGATCCTCGTCCGAGCCGGACACTCTGAAGGTTACGATGTCGCGTTCTGCGACAAAAAAGGACTGGCAATTCGTAACGGCGGCGTCTACGCACAGGTCACTTTCGTCAAACCCGGAGAATATAGCGACCACGTCCGCGGTGCCGGACTCATCCCCTATGGCAAAGCCGACTGCCTGATCGGCATCGATATCCTCGAAGCCGCCCGTGCCGTCGATCCGCGCGATAGCTTCCGCATCGGTTCGCCTGATCGCACCGGCGCGGTACTCAACACCCACAAGCAGGCCACGACCACCATCTTGCTGGGGCAAAAAGATTTTGATTCCAAGCAGTTACAGGATCGCATCACCGAACATTGCGTGGCCGAGAACGTGTTTGCCCGCAACCTGTCCGAACTGTGCGAAAAACGCCTCGGCAGTAAGCAATTTGTCAACATCATGATGCTCGGCGTCGCGTGGCAGATGGGGCTGATCCCCGTCTCGTTCTCGTCGATCGCATGGGCGATCAAAGACACCGTCAAACGCGGGCATCGACAGAACATTAAAGCCTTCAATATAGGCAGAAAGATCGCGCTCGAGCCGCGAACGCTTCCCGCGCGCCCCGAACCGCGCACCTGGCAGCAACTGGTAACGCAGAAGAGCAAAATCTTCCGCAAGTTCGTCAAACGCGGGCCGTTCCTTGCCAAAAAGTTTGAGCAGATGTGTCACATCGCCACCACGCAGATGCCGCAGCTCAGCGATCAGAGCAAGTTCGATCTCGCGTTGCGATTGTACGACCTGATTCAGTACGAATCCGCCGCCTACGCCAAGCGGTATGTCGATCTGGTGCGAACGGTTTATCGTCGCGATTGCGCCGATCAAAAGTTCGCCGCCACGCACGCAACGATCTGGAATCTCGCAAAACTGATGTTGATCAAGGACGAGCCGTACGTCGCCTATCTGCTGACGCGATACGAGAAAAAAGTTCGCGACATGCAGAAGTTCGGCGTCGATGAAGCCAATGGCGACCGGATCATCTACCGGCATCACACGTCGCCGGAGTTTCCGATCGGTCCATATCGTTTGCGGCTGAAGATCACGACGACCGACTGGATGCTGAACATCATGAAAAAGGCGAAGGTCCTTCGCAAAATCCCCGGCTGGCATCGTCGCGAGGTCAATTTCCGCGAGTGGTACATCGGTCTGCTGTCGCGCGTGCAACTGGATACGCAGGAAAACTACGAATGTGCACTTCGCGTGCTGAGCGTGGGTGAAATCGTCAAAGGTTATCGCGAAATCCGCTATCCCACGATGGACGCCGCCCGGGCGCTGGTCGAGCAGGAGCTCGCGTCATCACCCAAATTGGAAGCGACGATCAACCACGATGTCGTCCGCGCAATGGCAGGCGAGCAGACATTCGAAAACGCCCGGTAGTTGTCCGAGATCCCACGCGTTCTTCAATGTTGAGCGCCGACGCTTGCGTCGGGTTTTAATGCGTGCACACGAGTGACTCAACCTCATTCCTGCTCAAACAACGGCGTACTGAGATATCGTTCGCCAACGCTGCACATGATGGTGACGATGACCTTGCCCTTGTTTTCGGGTCGCGCAGCGACCTTCGCGGCGGCGGCGATGTTGCCGCCGGAGCTGATGCCGCCGAAAATGCCTTCTTCTTTATGAAGCCGACGTGCCCACTCAAAGGCTTCGTCATCCGTCACCGCGATGACTTCATCGACGATATCCATATGCAGATTACCGGGGACAAATCCCGCGCCGATTCCCTGGATTTTATGACGACCGGGCTTCACTTCCTCGCCGTTGCGAGTCTGTTCGATGACCGGCGAGGTGACGGGTTCGACCGCGATGGCTTTGAAGCTGGGTTTACGTTGTTTGATGACTTCGCTGACGCCTGTGATCGTCCCGCCGGTACCGACGCCGGAGACGAGGAAATCGACCGTGCCGTTCGTATCCTGCCAGATTTCCTCAGCGGTGGTTTTGCTGTGGATCGCGGGGTTGGCAGGATTCATGAACTGCTGCGGAACGAAAGAGTTCTTTGTCTCGGCTGCGATTGATTCTGCCTTGGCGATCGCGCCCTTCATGCCCTCCGCGGCAGGGGTGAGCACAAGCTGCGCGCCCAATGCCTTGAGCAGTTTTCGGCGTTCCATCGACATGCTTTCGGGCATGGTCAGGATCAATTTATAACCCTTTGCCGCCGCGACAAACGCCAACGCGATGCCGGTGTTACCGCTGGTCGGTTCGACGATCGTGGTGTCTTTGTTGATCTTGCCTGCGATTTCGCCGGCTTCGATCATCGCCAGACCGATGCGGTCTTTGACGCTCGACAGCGGGTTAAAGTATTCCAATTTCGCCAACACCGTCGCATGACCTTCAGGGATCAGGCGGTTAATGCGAACCAACGGCGTTCCGCCAATGGTTTCGGTGATGTTGTTAAAGATTCGGCCATGGGGTTTGAGCGGCATAGGGTTCTCCGTAAAGTGTGTTAACTGACGAAATAGAGCATCGTCGCCGGTTATGCAAATCTTCCTCACCCATTCGACTGTTCGACGGGTTGTTCGACAAACTGATTGTGCGACTCATCAAGCAACCAAGATCGCATTTGTTCGACGCGATTTTGACTGACCCGCACGATTAAATAACTGTAAAAAGCCCACGCCGCTTCGAGATCAAACGCGCTGGGTTCAGCGGGATGATCGGGGTGGGTGTGGTAAAATCCAACGACTGATTTTTCTGTCCCTTCCAGCGACTTTTCAATCTCGATCTGTCGCTTGGGATCAATGGTAAACCGGTTGTGCAATTGAGATTGATCCTGCCAAACATTGTCAATCGCGATCGCATCGACGACCACGCGGCGGCTGGGTTCGTCGATCCCGACCAAAATGCCACAGGCTTCATTGGGATAAATTGCAATTGCGTGCGCCACCACCCTGCCACATGCGATGGATGGGAGGCTAAGAGGTTGAGGTTTTAGGATAGGCGACAGTTTCATATTCCCACATATCTTATAGGCAAGTAGGGAATCATTGTCCACTGCTGGGGTTTTGTGACTTGATCTGCTCCAAAATCGCGCGTGGAGTGGGATTTGCGGGTTCTAGTCCGATCCAGTGTTCAGCCGCTAGGCGTGCGAGTTGTTCGTCCTCCAGCATGGCCGCTAGTTTTAGCATAAGTCGCGCACGATCGACCGTAATATGTGACGAATGAAAACCCAGCGCCTTCCTCGCTGCCGTTGCGGCTTCGGGTAGACGGTGTTGGTGAACCAACGCTTGGGAAAGATTATCATACGCAACTTCGTTCGGCGAGAGTGCGATCACCTCGCGCGCCAATCGTTCAACTTCAAATACATCTTTCCGATCAAACGCCAACGCGATTAATCCGCCTCTTGCCATCAGCGTGCTGGAATGGAGACGGATATTTTCTGAGTAGAGTCGATCCAGATGCTGCCAAGTGATCAGCCGTTGTATCGTCAGCCCAGACCATGCCAGCAAAACCACAAGCGAAACCCAACGCAACTTCGGCCAGCGCACGATCGCCATCCCAGTCAATAGTCCGATCCCCAGCATGGATTGGTAGGCATAGTGATCGGCGACGGTGCTGTATTGCTGCATGTCAAACATGACCAACCCGCTGACCGGCAGGATCGGCAGGATAAACAATGCCAGCACCAGCCTTGCTTTGTGGTCGCGCACCGCAAGGATCGCCGTGACAAATAAAACTGGAATGACCCACGTCCACAGTAATTGTCCCGAGTGACGTGCCGCCGCTGGAGAGTGAGCATAATCGACCGAAAAATTCACCGGCCAGGCGATCTGTTTCAAATAGAACGCAAGCGAATCGGCGGCGATAAGCGGACGCAGTTCAAGCGGCTGGGTTTCAAGATTCGCTGCGTGCTGCACGTTCCAGATCACGACCGCAGATATGCCCGCAACTAAAATCATCGGCCAAAGCGAAGCAAGCCGTTTTTTCCACGTCGTAGATCGGTACAACAAATCGACCACCAACAACATCGCAGGAAGCACGACCGCCGTCGGTTTCGACGCGACCGCCAGCACCGCACCCAATACCGCTAATCGCCAGTCGCGCCGCTTTTTGTGCTCGACATATCGCAGGTAAAACCCAATCGTCACGAAACTGAATAGTCCGCATAGCAGGTCTTTTAATCCCGTTGTCCATGCGGCCGATTCAACCTGGATCGGATGCAACGCGAAAATCAGCCCACCGATGATCGCAGCGACACGATGCCTCAGAACCAGCCCGATCACCCACCACGCACCAACAGCGGACAGTCCATGCGCGAGCCATGACGCGAGCTTAAATCCGATCACGTTCATTACGCCATCGGACAGACTGGCGATGCCGATCAAGTACCATATTGCATAGGTCAGGGGGGCAAAGATGCTGAACTGCGGTTTTGTAAGTTGCTCCCAAAACCCCGTGAAAGAGGCCGACGCGAACGCGGGGTTGTCTTTTAACATGCTGTAGTCGTCGATTGGCGAAAATCCAGTCCAAAGCACCGGCGAAAAAACAGCCAACGTGACACACAAGACGATTGCACCATCACGCCAATATGTTGGCGTTGGATGGATGGCGAAATTGGACGCTTCAGCTTTCACGGGTGAACGTCTACCGGTTGGGTTGCCGATTTTCTTGCGATGCTCGCTTCGACCATGTTCAAGAAATCGTGTGCGCCGGGGTTTCGCGGTTCGAGTTCAATCCACTTCACCGCACAGAGTCGTGCCAATTCATCATCGTGCAGCTTGCTCGCCAGCGAGATGTACCGACGGATGGCGGGCATCTTCAAATCATTGTGCATTTGCAGACACTTGCGCGCCATCGCGGCGGCTTCAGCGTATCGGCCTTGTGTTTGCATGATCGACGCGAGATTATCATAGGCAATTTCGTCATCGCCGAGGGTTAAAGCGTGTTTGGCGAGTCGCTCGGCTTCTGCGAAATCGCTGTCGATCATCGCAATCGCAGGCAGGGCTTGCCAGACCAGCCGCGACCGCGGGTATTTGCTGACACTGTCGCCAAAGATAGATTTGAGATTTTGCCACAGCATCAGCCGCATCACGCACAAGCTTGTCAGCACAACCAACGTCCCAACTATCACGACTGTTGCCCACCGCTTGGACGCAATCGCCAATCCCGCCAGCAAACCGACGCCGAGCATTGATTGATAAACATAGTGATCGGTTACAGTCGTAAATTGCTGCATATCGAACGGCACGATCCCGGATACAGGCAGGATCGGTACAATAAATAATGCGCAGGCCACCCACGCGCGCCGAGACCGTGTCATGATCAATGCGCCAAACGCGACGGTCGGGATCAGCCAAGTCCAGTAGATCGCGCCGCTTTCGATGATCGCCGCTGGCGTGCGCATGTAGTCCAGCGACAAATGAATCGGCAGGACGATCTTGCCAATATAAAACGCGAGTGAGTCTCCCGCGATCAGTGGGCGCGCCCAGAGGGGTGGCCGAGCGATTCCTTGTGCTTGTTGAATGGATACAATGATCGCAGCGCTCACGACCATCACCGCCACGAACGGCCAGAGTCGCCGCAGGCGATCTTCCCACGTCCCTTCGCCTAAACACATATCCAGAATGATGATCGTTAACGGCAGCGCCGCCGCGGTAGGTTTGGATAACGCCGCGAGAATTGCCGCGACGATCGCGTACCGCCACCAGCGATTTTTTCGCGTCTGCAAATGCTTGATGTAAAGCCCGATTGTGACGAACGACAATCCGCCACAAAGCAGGTCTTTCAGGCCTGTCGTCCACGCGACCGCTTCGACCTGCAGCGGGTGCAGTCCGACGATCAACCCGCCTAGAATCGCCGACAGGCGATTGCGAACCAGCAATCCAATCACCCACCATGCCGCAAACGCTGACCCAGCGTGCGTCAGCCACGAAACAATCTTGAACCCCACCGGCGACATCGTCGCCCCGCCACCTTCAACCGCGCCGATGAGATATAAAATCCCGTATGACACGGGCGAATAAAGGTGAAACTGCGGCGTGGTCAACTGATACTTAAATCCCTCCCACGTCGGCGGATCGAACAGCGGGTTCTGCACCAGCATCATATAATCGTCAAGCGTCGAAAAAGGCGCCGTCAACACCGGCACAAACACCGCCAGCGTGATCCCCAGCACGATCAACGGATCAAACCAGCGATGTTTATGATGCGGTAATGTGTCAATCATGCCGAGGGTGTTTCAGATAGTCCGCTTAAATTGTTCAGCCCAGATACCGCGCCACAATGGACCGGGCTTTGGTAGGATCATTCGTGCCGTGTACAAGCACCCTGCCATCGGCAAAAATACTCAGTTCAATGTTTTCATCCACTCTACCGCGTATCAGATACGCCGAGCGGTGTTGATCCGCAAGGACATTGCCAAGCCGCGCTTCGAGTCGATCCAATAGCGATGCAGATTGCGCCGCCTCCTGCAGATTCGTCAGCCGTACCTGCACGGTGTTTCGTCCGCAAAGGGTTGCAGTCAGCGATGCTGTGCTATGCAAATAATCGAGCTGTTTTTTGACACACGCCAGGCAGTCACTGCGCCTGCCGTCGGAAAAATCAATCGTGCGGAATCGTCTTGACCACAGATCAACCGTCACCATCTCCGCCTTGATCTTATGCGCACCCTGGACGATCAATCGAATCGCCTCGGCCGCCTGCAATGATGCGACAACCGCGCTGGCGGAGTTTAATACGCCTGCGGTGTCGCAGGTGGGCAATTCTCCGGGTGCTGGCGGGGTTGGGAAAATACACCGCAGGCAAGGCGTCTGCCCCGGCACGATCGGCATGACCCGGCCTTCCACGCCCGTGGCAGCGCCGTAAATCCACGGGATGCCTGTCGAAATTGATGCGTCGTTGACTAAATAACGCGTTTCAACATTGTCGGTACCGTCGATTATTACCGTGGGCGCATGGACATACAGCAAATCACGGATGTTGTCGGGTGTAACATCCGTGACGTGATGAAGAATCTGTACATGCCGGTTGATCGCGATCAAGCGCATCGCGGCGGCATAGGCTTTAGGGCGATTCTGCGTGACATCCGCCTCATCAAACAACGATTGCCGCTGAAGGTTGGATCGCTCGACGATATCGCGGTCGATCAATACCAATTTTCCGACACCGGCGCGGGTTAATTGATCGGCAACCGTACATCCCAGCGCGCCCACGCCGATCAACATCACACAGGCCTGGCCGATCTTCGTCTGCCCGGCTTCTTGAATTTGCGGAAGGAGAATCTGTCTGGCGTATCGATCCATAGCCTCGTCTCGACTATCATACCGTCTTTGACAAAGGAAACGCATATGGCAACTGATACCCAAACTATTCTCGACGCCGCCCAGAAAGTCGCTGATTTACTGACCGATCATCCTGCGGTGGAAAAATTCAAGCAGGCTCAAAAATCGCTTCAGGACGATCCTGACGCTTCGGCGTTGTTGAAAAAATTTAATTCGGTCCTGACGCAGATCGCCCACAATGAACGCGCCGGCATGCCGCCGACCGAAGAACAGCGTAAATCGTTTGAAGCGTTGCAAACGCAGATCGCCGGGCATCTGAAGTTCAAAGCCTACTCGATGGCTGAGTTCGACCTGACCGACTTGTTGCGCAAAATCAGTCAGACGTGGCAAAAACCGCTCGCCCGTCCCGGCGACGCACAACAAGCCGCTGGTCCGCAAATCCAGATGTAACCGGAGCTAACATGGCCTACTGGCTTTTGAAATCCGAACCCGATGTCTACAGCTACGACGACCTCGCACGCGACAAACGTACCGCGTGGGATGGCGTCGCCAACAACACCGCGTTGATACACATCCGCAAGGTTAAAAAAGGCGATCTGGCGATCGTCTACCACACCGGCAACGAACGCGCCGCTATCGGGATCGCTGAAGTCATCACCGATGCCTACCCCGACCCCCAGGCGAATGATCCGAAGCTGGTCGTGTTTGATCTGAAGCCCAAACGTAAGTTTGCAAAACCTGTCACACTCGCGACGATCAAAGCCGATCCTGCCTTTGCCGAGTGGGAACTGGTGCGAATCTCCCGGCTATCGGTCATGCCCGTCCCGGCGACAATCTGGAAACGCATCGAAAAATTATCCGAAACAAAAGCCTGAGGATTCAATATGAACGACCAACCCAGCGACTTAGAAAACGCCCTCGATCCACATCCCGATCCCCGTGCCGACGCGCCGGTGGACGACCAGATCGTTTATTACGAAGGCTCGCCAAAACTTCGAGGCGAACTCAGTACGCTGGCGATCTGGACACTCATCGGCGTATTCTTCGCAGCCCTACCGTTTCTGCTGGCGATGATGATGACTGAAGTCAGTTGGATCGTCTACGCGGTCGGCATTTTGCTGGCGATTATCTGCTGGGTCATACCGTCGCTATTGGTGAGGCGGAATTATTATCGCGTAACGAATTACCGCATCGATTATGAACACGGGATCGTTTTCAAGAAGATGGATACGCTCGAACTATGGCATGTCGAAGATGTCAGCCTGTCGCAAGGTCCGCTGGATCGCATCTTCAATGTCGGCACGATCCTGATCATCTCCGGCGACGCCACCACGCCTCAGTTACCCCTTAAATCCATCAGTAACCCTCGAAAAATACTCGAAACCCTCAAAACTCGCATCATCGCCGTCAAACGTCAGCGTGGCGTTGTGAAACTGGATATGGGATGAACTCCTGTGGCGTGACGAGTGTGGCGTGAAAGGGGCGGAGGTCGACATGGGGCTTGGGGCCTGGTGACTACGTTTTTAATTCGTCATTCGTCATTCGCGCTCGGGTTTGTGTACCAGCAGCGGACTTCAGCCCGCGCGGTTTGATAAGCGCGTAATCGCTCGTGGTCACGCGCGAGCTTACGCTCGCGGCTTCAACACATTTTCCCACCAACTCCCCACTACCAACCCTCAACTAGCAACCAGCAACGATCTACCACCTACCAACCAACTATCCAACTATGAACTCGCATCTCACAACTCAAAACTCACACCCCACCAACTGTGTCAAACCACGAATCCCGAACCCCGAGTCACGATTTCTTCGCCTTCATCCGTCGCATTTTATCCCTCCCAACTGTCGCATAAACCAACGCCGGTTGCTTTACGCTGATCGTGCGCCTAAAACTTACTCTGTATGCAATTTCATCGTTTCCTCATCCCATTGTTGACCATTTGTGTGTGTTCAATTTCATGTCGCAAACCCGATGCGCCGCAGGCGCCGCCGCCGCCTCAGGTGTCGGTGATGAAGCCTTTGAAGCAGGAAGTAACGAACTATCTATTCTATAACGGCATCACGCGCGGGGTGAAGCAGACCGAAGTGCGGCCACGGGTTGCGGGGTATCTGGAAAAGGTGCTTTTCAAAGCCGATACGCAGGTGGCAGCGGGCACGCCTTTGTTTGTGATTGACCAACGACCCTACCAAGTCGCGGTGGCACGGGCAGAAGCCGAATTGAAAGGTAAAGACGCGACCGTTCAAAGCGCGTTGGCGAACCTAGAGCGGGTGAAAAAGCTGGCCGTCCAACAAGCCGCCAGCGAGCAGGAATTGATCGACCGCCAAGCCGCGTACGATCTCGCGGCGGCGGATGTGCAGGTCATTCAAGCCGAACTGAATGAAGCCAAGCTGAATCTCACCTTTACCGAAGTCCGCGCCCCCATCGCGGGCAGGATTAGCCGAAATCTGGTCGATGAAGGCACGCTGCTTCGGGTCAACGAACCGGTTCTGGCGACGATCGTGAATGACGATCAGATTTATGTCGATTTTCAGGTTTCCGAAGCCGAGTTTCTGGATTACATCCGTAAGAACCCCGATTCGCGCACCGCCAAAGCGTCAGAATTGGAGCCCGTCGTGGTTGAACTGGCGATGGCGGATGAAGCGAACTTTTCCCGATCCGGGCGCATCATATCCGGCGATAACACCGTGGATCCCAGCACTGCGACATTCGGCGTGCGCGGGTTGTTTGAAAACCCAGACAAACAAATCGCCGCAGGATTGTATGTCCGCATCCGCACGCTTATGGGCACCACCGTTGCAACGCTTGTCCCCGATGTCGCGGTGCAGGCGGATCAGTTGGGCAAATTTGTGTACGTCGCCACGAAAAACAAGGACGGCAAAAATGCCGTGGTGCGTCGATCGGTCGAAACCGGACAGCTCGCAGGGGCCTATCGACGCATCGTCAGCGGCGTTGAACCGGATGATTTGGTGGTCTTCAACGGTCTGACCCGGCTGCAACCGGAGATGGTCGTCGAACCGCTTTTCGATCCCGCGCCCCCGCCGCCTGCGGCATTGCCGACCACCGTACCAACAACGCTCCCAACGACCCAACCCGCAACAACGCAGCCCGAATAGTTACCGCCGCTTATGCCGCCTAACACTTTGATCGTGAATTTCGCCACGACCATCGACCGAGAATCAGAGGATTTGCATGTTCAGCCTGTTTTTCATCCGACGACCGATCTTCGCGACGGTGATCTCGATCCTGATCGTGCTCGCAGGGTTGGCGGCGTTTTATACGCTGCCGATCGGGCAATACCCCGAAGTCACCCCGCCGGTGATTCGCGTTGAAGCCCGCTTCCCCGGCGCGAACTCGCAAGTCGTATCCGATAGCGTCGCCCAGCCGATTGAGCAGGAAGTCAACGGCGTCGAAGGCATGCTTTACATGTCGTCCAGCTCCAACTCCGACGGGTCGTTCAGTCTGGATATCACCTTTGAACTGGGAACGAATGTCGATATCGCATCGGTGCTGGTGCAAAACCGCGTCGCCTCGGCGTTGCCGCGTTTGCCTCAGGAAGTGCAAAGGCAAGGCGTCATCACCCGCAAGCAATCGACCGGCATCGTGCAGGTGCTGTCGCTGAGCGCACAGGACGAAAAATACGCGAAAGAATACGACGATCTGTTTCTATCCAATTTCGTCAACCGCAAGATTCGCGACGTGCTAAGCCGTGTGCCAGGCGTGGGCGCGGTGAATGTCATTCCCATCAAAGATTATTCGATGCGCATCTGGTTAAACCCCAGCAAGCTCAAGGCCCGCGGGCTGTCAACGACTGAAATTATCACGGCACTTAGCAATCAAAACGTGCAGGTGGCAGCCGGGCAGGTTGGTCAACCACCGGCACCGTCGGGGCAGAACTTTCAATATATTCTCACCACGCAAGGCCGACTAACAGATGAAGCACAATTCCGCGAGATCATCGTCAAGACCGGCGAAGACGGCAGGGTTACGCGGCTGAAAGATGTCGCAGATGTTGAGCTTGGCGCACGATCCTACGACACCGGATCGCGACTCAAAGGCAAACCCAGCGCGACGATCATCATCTTTCAACAACCCGGTGCCAACGCCGTCGAGATCGCTGAAACAGTCAAGAAGCAGATGCAGCAATTCAAAGCCGACGGTCAGTTCCCGCCCGGCGTCGATTTTTACACCATTTACGATACCGCAGAGTTCGTCAAACAATCGATCAAGGAAGTCTATAAAACACTCTTTGAAGCAATTGTGCTGGTCGTCATCGTCGTGCTGGTGTTCCTCGGCTCGTGGCGGGCAACCCTCATCCCGCTCATCACCATCCCCGTGGCGCTGATCGGTACATTTGCGATCATGCAGTTGTTCGGATTCAGCATCAACCTGCTGACGTTGTTCGGATTAATTCTCGCGATCGGCGTGGTGGTGGACGATGCGATCGTCGTCGTCGAAAACGTCGAGCGCAATATGAGCGAGTTTCATCTGCAACCCAGAGAAGCGACCATCCGCGCGATGACCGAAGTGTTTGGCCCGATCGTTGCGATCTCGCTGGTGTTGATGAGCGTGTTCGGACCTGCATCATTGTTAGGTGGCATCACCGGGGAACTCTACCGCCAATTCGCGTTGACCATCGCCGCCAGCACGTTCCTGAGTGCGATCAATGCGTTGACGCTTTCCCCGGCGATGTGCGCGATCTTCCTCAAGCCGCATGTAAAAGATCAAAAGCCCAACTGGTTTAATCGCGGATTTAATCGCGGCTTCGGGTGGGTGACGCACCAGTATCAATACGTCGTGACCGGATTAATCCGCGCCTGGCCATTATCTGTTGCAGGATTTGCGGCGTTGATGGTGGTTACATTCTTTGCCTTGCGGGCGGTGCCGACGGGTTTCTTACCACTCGAAGACAACGGGTTTTTCGTCGCTAACATCCAGCTTCCCGACGCCGCAAGTCAGGAACGCACGACTGAGGTTGTCAAAAAAGTTGCCGATATCATGAGCAACACGGATGGGATTCAATTCAATACCGGCCTTCCCGGCTTCTCGTTGATCGCCGGTAACGGATCGAACAAAGCCACCGTCTTTGCGACGCTCGATCCGTGGGACGAGCGCCTGCCACGCGGGCGAAACATCAAAGCGATCCGCGATGAGGTGCAAGGCCAGTTGATGGGCATCAAAGAAGCCTTTGGTTTCACGTTCCAGTTTCCGCCGATCCCGGGTTTGGGAACGTCATCGGGTTTTGATATGCGTATCCTCGCCGGCCCGGAGGTCACGCGCCAGCAAATGCAGACCGCCACGGGAAGCATCATGGGGATGGCGATGCAAAGCCCCAGCGTACAAAACGTCTTCAGCCCATTCCGACAGGGTGTGCCTCAATATTTCGTCGATATCGACCGTGAAAAAGTGCTGAAACTCGGCATCTCACTGCCTTCCGTATTTGAAACGCTCTCGGCGTCGATGGGGTCGGCATACGTCAATGATTTCAACACCTTCGGACGAACCTATCAGGTCAACGTGCAGGCCGACAGCCAGTTCCGAAACGCCCCCGAAGACGTGCTGAAATTAGAGGTTCGCGCCCCCAGCGGTGCGATGGTGCCGATGGGGTCGCTCGCGACTATCAAACCCTCGTTCGGACCGGATCGCGTCGAACGATTCAACATGTTCCAATCGGCATCCGTGCAAGGGGAACCAAAACCCGGCGTCTCGTCCGGCGATGCGATGAACGCCGCGGAACGGATTTTCAATCAGGTGAAAAGCAACGACATGACCGTCGCGTGGTCGGGCGTGTCGTATCAGGAACGCAAAACCGCAGGGCAGTCCACCCTCGTTTTCGCAGCCAGCATCATCGTCGTCTATCTGATCCTTGCCGCACAGTACGAAAGCTGGTCCCTGCCGATGAGCGTCGCGATGTCGATCCCGCTGGCGATCATCGGGGCGATGGGCTTTTTGCTGGCCCGCGGGTTTGACAACAACATCTTCACACAGATCGGATTGATCCTGCTAGTCGGCTTGGCAGCGAAAAATGCGATTCTGATTGTGGAATTCGCGCGCGCCGGCCGTGAAGGCGGAAAATCAATTCGCGATGCCGCCGTCCATGCCGCCGTCACGCGATTCAGACCGATCCTGATGACCAGCTTCGCGTTCATCCTCGGCTGCGTGCCGCTGATGCTATCCAGCGGTGCGGGGGCGAACAGTCGTCAGGCATTGGGCACAGCCGTCGTCGGCGGGATGTTGGGCGCGACAATTTTAGGTGTACTATTCATTCCAGTTTTGTATTTTGCGGTGCAGGCCGTGACCGAAAAAGTGACCGGCAAGACCGTGATTCGATCGAAGCACGATTCCGAGCAAGCCGCTCATGCGGGTGCGTGATAGACTAACGATTGCAAAATATCGAACGTGAATAGATAAGGATGGTTGATGTCCACCTCCCGGAAAAATGTCGTTGTCGTTGGCGCCGGATTTGCCGGGCTGCGAGTCGTGCAGGGATTGGCAAATGTGCCGATCAACATCGCGATGATCGATAAGCATAATTATCATCTGTTCCAGCCACTTCTGTATCAGGTCGCGACGGCGGCGTTATCGCCTGCGGACATCGCATTTCCGATCCGGCGTATCTTTCGCGGTCAAAAAAACGTCGAGTGCGTCCTCGGTGAAGTCACCGCCATCGATCTGGCACGTAAGTGCCTGTGCGTTGATCAAGTGCAGGAGATCGATTTTGATTATCTGGTCGTCGCCACCGGGGCAACGCATTCATATTTCGGCAATGACGCTTGGGCCGCGCGATCGCCGGGGTTGAAAACGATTGAAGATGCGACCGAAATCCGTAAACGCATTCTGCTCGCCTTTGAAGAAGCCGAAAACGAGCTCGACGATGCAGCCCGGCGTGCCAAGCTGACCTTTGTGATCGTCGGCGGCGGACCCACCGGCGTTGAACTCGCGGGGGCGCTCAGGCAAATCGCGGTGCAGGAAATCCAAAAGGACTATCACAACGTCGATACCTCCACCGCACGCGTGTTACTGGTCGAAGCCAACGACCGTGTGCTTAAAACCTTTGATCCCAAGCTCAGCGAACACGCCAAACGTGATTTGGAAAAACTGGGCGTTGAAATCAAACTGAATTGCCGCGTGACCGAAATTGACGAGCAAGGCGTCTGCATCGGCCCCGACCGCATCGAAGCCAACAACGTCTTCTGGGCTGCCGGCGTGCTGGCATCGCCTTTGGGTAGAACCCTCGGTGTCGATCTGGATCGGGCGGGCAGAGTGCTGGTCAATGCCGATCTATCCGTGCCGGGTCATCCCAACATCTTTATCGCAGGCGACCTTGCCAGCGTGATGCAATCCAACGGCGCGCCCGTCCCAGGCGTCGCACCGGCAGCCATGCAGATGGGGGCGCACGTCGCCAAGATTATCCGCCAGGAGATCATGAGCAATGTGTCGCGCGACGCACGCATCCCATTTTCCTATCACGACAAAGGCTCGATGGCGACCATCGGCAAAGCCAAAGCGATCGCTGAAATCAAAGGCTGGCGATTCACCGGGC
The DNA here is from genome assembly GCA_038210015.1 of Tepidisphaerales bacterium. Lineage (GTDB taxonomy): Bacteria > Planctomycetota > Phycisphaerae > Tepidisphaerales > Tepidisphaeraceae > BPJO01. The sequence continues at coordinate 11,248 of JBBQXB010000025.1, read as the reverse complement.
TGCTCGCGTGGCTGATGTGGTCGTTCGTCCACCTGATGTTTCTGATCAACTTCCGCGCCAAACTTCTGGTGATGATTAACTGGATTTTCACTTATGTTTTCCATTCCAACGGCGCTCGTCTAATCACCGGCGAGTTCAAACCACGAATCCGAAAGTTCCGTGATGTCACGCCGAATACGCAGTGAATCTGATCTAACCCAACAAAAGAGTTGCCCATGTCTATCGCCGATCGGCTCAAGGAATTAAACATCACGATCCCCGAAGTCCCCGGCCCGTTCGGGGCGTATGTGCCAGCCAAGCGGTCGGGCAATCTGGTTTACATCGCCGGGCAGTTGCCGATGAAGGATGGCAAATTGCTGGCGATCGGACAAGTGCCTTCACGGTGCGCGGTCGACGATGCCCAAGCCGCTGCGCGGCAGTGCGTCATCAACGCGCTGGCGGCAGTTAAAACGGTGGTGGATTTGGATCAAATCGTCAGCGTCGTGCGGCTCGGTGTCTTCGTCAACAGCGACCCGACCTTCACCCAGCAGCCGCAAGTCGCCAACGCCGCCAGTGAATTGATCCGCGAGATCTTCTCCACCCCCGGCCAACACACCCGCGCCGCAGTCGGCGTCGCCGCACTACCTCTCGACGCTGCAGTGGAAATTGAGTTTATCTTTGAAATCAAACCCTGACTGCAATGCGCGTCCGATATAACCCCTGCCGCAACAGGTGCTTCTCCCAACCGTAACATGTGTTTCAACTTTATTTACATCTGCGCGTTGCAGAAAAATATTTGAGTGACGCCCTCGCCGTTTTCGGGCATTGATTCGCTATTCAGTGCATGTCAACATACGCGAGTGTGGATCAACCATGTTAAATTTGGATGTCCCCTTATACTGTGCCCACCCCGCGCGCCGGTGCAGCCGGATTCCAGGGCTGTGCATACCGATGAGAAACAGGACACGGGGACATTCAGAATATTCCCCCCGCCGACGATAATGCGAAGGTAACGAATGAAAACAGGTAAGACATGGCTTATGCCTGCTGCGACGCGGGAATATTCTGGATGTCCCCTTCTCCCCGCGCCGCGAATTTTCCCGCGATCCCAACCACGCCGATGCCTACATTGCGCTTGATGCGGGATAAAGACAATTGGTCGCTGCTGCGATAGACTGCGGTGAGATCAATTGCCTGGAGATCTGTTTCTGCTCCGAGTGATTTCTTGATACGAAGCCGCGATCCGGCGAGCGATGGTGGATATCACGATGGCAAGAACGTTGTTCGAAAAATCGAGGCGTGTGTTGACAGCGGCTGCGCTGGTGGGGTTCGTTTGTCTGGCGGTGATCAACAATCCACCCGAGCGTCCTTTGTTCAACGGCCTGCTGCACATCATGAGTCTCGCGTTGCTGGTCCTGGCGTTCATAGGCCGCATCTGGGCGGCTTTGTACCTTGTGGGGCGAAAGAGCAAGGTCCTGTGCATCGAAGGGCCTTTCTCCATTTCTAGAAATCCGCTCTACCTATTCTCCTTCTTAGGCGCCATCGGTATTGGCCTCTTGACTGAGAGCTTTGTGCTGACCGCGATACTGGCGATCGCCTATTTGATGTTCTACTTCTTCATCATCCGCGACGAAGAACGCAGGCTTGACGGTCTGTTCGGAACCGGGTTTGCTGAATATCGCAGCAGGGTGCCGCGATTCTTTCCTCTCAAGCCGTGGCGGCACTGCCGGGGGACGGAAGTCACTGTCCAGATTCGCCCGTTTATCCAGAGCATGATCGATTCGAGCGTGCTGCTATGGGCCTACTGCCTCGTGACGCTCGCAGATACATTGATGGGCGGACAGATGCTCGACTTGCCGCCGAATCTGTTGCACTTTCCCTAGCTCGGATCAATAAAAGGGGGCATCAAGTTTTGTAGATTGGGTTTCAAGCTACCACGTTCGGGAGCGGATAACGGGACATCCAGATTTAATTTGGGCAATTTTAACACGATAATATGCTGACATCCCTTGTGTGGCGCGTCAATGTCCGGGCGGGTTGATTTACCACGTTCTCAACCGTGGGAACGGTCGGCAGACCATTTTTAACAAGCAGTACCGCAGAATTATCAGGGCGATTAGATCGGCAGGTTCTTGATCTCTTCGTAGGCATCGAGCAGTTTAGAGCGGATGGCGAGGAGGGTTTTGAAGGCGGTTTCGGATTTTTCCATCGCGACGAAGACGCCGGTGACATCATCGGTCTGGCCGGTGGCGAGGTTCTGCACGGCTTGGCTAGCATCCTGCTGCAGCTTGGCGACGCCGTCGATCTGCGATTTCAACACATCCGCGAAGCTGGTCTTGGACGCGTCGCCCCCAATCTCCGGCGTGGCAGGCGTACCCGTCCCGCCGGTTGCGGGGGTGTTGATGTTGAAGTTGGGCAGGCGGTCGATCATATCGTGGGGGTTGGGGCGTAGGGCTTAGTGGTTGGGGTCTGTGTTTTGGTCATTTGTTCGTCATTAGTCATTAGTCATTTGTCATTTGTCATTCGCACGTCATTCTCTTTCACGAACCACGAGTCACGATTTTTCTTCCTTCACCAATCCCCAAGCCCTAAGCCCCGATCCCCACCTACGCTATCAACCTCAACGTCGAATTATACATCGCCTTGGTCGTTTCCATCATGGTGACGGTGGCTTCGTAGGCGCGGGATGCTTCGAGCATGTTGACCATTTCGGTGGCCATGTCGATGTTGGGGTATTTGACGATTCCTTTCGCGTCGGCGTCGGGATGGCCGGGATCATAGCGCTCTTGGAACGGGCTGGGGTCTTGCATGATCTGTTTGACATGCACACCCGGCTTGGTCGATCCCTTGCCGGCCCCGGCTTGGAAGATCGCGATCCGGCGACGAAATGGGACTTTCTCGCCCTTTTCGTTGTGGGTGGTGTTGATGTTCAGCACATTGCTGGCGATCGTATCCATACGGGTACGCTGGGCCATCAGACTGGTTGCTCCCATTTCAAGCACATCAAACATGATTGCCTCCGGCAATTAACCCGCTACCACACTTACGTCACTCGTTCTTTGAGGGCATCCTGCACACTCGCGAACTGCTTCCGCAGCAACTCAGTCATCAGATTATGCAGCAGGGCATTCTGCGACAAATCCGTCTGAATCTGTTCCATCGATCGATTGTTGCGATCGTGAAACAAAATGTTGCTTTTTGGCGTCTCGATCTCCGCCGAGAGGTCGCCAATGCCGGTTGATCCCTGCGATTGCGAACGCTGTTCCACGCGTTCGCGCAGCTTCGACTGAAACTTCTCTATCGAAAGATCCTTCGTTCGATAGTTGGGCGTCGAAACATTCGCACTGTTCTCGGCGATCAACCGATGCCGAGCCTGCGTGAACTTCACCATCTGCTCCAACAATGGTGCGTTGCCCTGATTCAGCAGGCGGTCGATGAACATCGCTGATACTCCTTCTACAAAATTCGTGCCAAAGCGAACTCGTGGCTCGTGATTCGTGGTTCGTGGTTCGTGTCAGGCAGTTTCTTCACGAATCACGAACCACGAGCAACGAGTCACGTCGCATCAATCACGCACTATTTGCGCCTCAATGCGCAATTCATGCGCCAATCTCTTCCAACACTTCCGACTCATCCTCTTTCCACTTTTTCAGCTTCATACCGAGTGTGCGGACGCCGATGCCGAGTGCGGTGGCGGTTTTGACGCGGTGGCCACGGAAGCGTTCGAGCGTGGACATGATGACTTGCCGTTCGATATCCGCCAGCGGTTTACCGGCCAGATCCTGCGCGGCGCCGACAGCATTTTGCGTCGGTAAGCGCAGCCACGGTGCGAGCGTTTCAGCGCGGATCACGCCGGGATCGGTTTCCAAAATCACCGCACGCTCGATGATGTTCTGCAATTCGCGCACGTTACCCGGCCAGGTGTATCGTTGCAGCAATCGGATGGCTTCGGGTTCGATATGCTTAAATGCCTGCTGATCGCGCTTGGCGATGCGGTGCAGGAAATGCTTGATGAGTTCAGGAATATCTTCCGCTCGTTCTCGCAAGGATGGCAGATCAATGGGTACGACGTTCAGCCGATAGAACAAATCCTGACGGAACCGCCCTTCTGCGACTTCCTGTTCCAAATCGCGATTGGTGGTTGCGATGACGCGGACATCAACCATCTGCGTGGTGCTGCTGCCAACGCGCTCGAAACAGCTTTCCTGCAACACGCGGAGTAATTTCGCTTGCAGGCCGGGGGCGATTTCGCTGATTTCGTCGAGTAAAAGCGTGCCGCCGTCGGCGAGTTCAAACCTGCCACGGCGGATTTTGTCGGCACCAGTGAACGCTCCTTTTTCATGGCCGAAGAGTTCGGATTCGAGAAGATTTTCAGATAGCGCCGCACAATTCACCGCAAGCATCGGGCGCTCTTTGCGATCCCCGGCTGCGTGGATCGCTCGGGCAACCACTTCCTTACCTGTTCCGCTTTCGCCGCGTACCAACACCGTAACGGATGATTTGCCCACGAGATTGATCTTGTGCTTGATCTGCTCCATCCCGCCGGCCATGCCGATCAGCGGACGATCCTGATGCGCATCCTGAACGGCGCTTTTGAGGGCAGCGTTTTCGATCTTTAAGCGGTTGTGTTCGAGTGTTCGCTCGACGAGAAGCTTGATTTCTTCGCCTTCAAACGGTTTCTGGATGTAATCGTATGCGCCAAGCCGCATCGCTTCCACGGCGGTTTGCACGGTCGCGAATGCGGTCATCAACACCACCGGCAGATCGGCGCGCAATTTGCGTGCTTCGGTCAGCAGTTCGATGCCGGTCATTCTGGGCATTTTCAGGTCGGTGATGAGCAGATCGACCTTCCCCGCCGCCAACCGCTGCAACGCCTGCGGGCCGTCGCCGGCGGCGATCACATCGTGGCCTTCGCGCGCCAGCAGACTCGCGAGAGAATCGCGCATCATTTCCTGATCGTCACAAATAAGTATGCGAGCCATAATTTCGATCCTTCTTCAAACTGACTGCTAAATTCTAATTTCAAACCGCGCGCCACCGTCGGTGCGGTTGCTGGCGGAGATCGATCCGTTGTGCGCTTCGACGATGCGATGCACGATCGACAATCCCAGCCCTGTTCCTTCGTCTTTGGTCGTAAAAAAAGGATTGAAGATGCGATCCAAAACCGCTGGCGGGATGCCGGCGCCATCATCTTCAATCACGAAGGTGAACTTTTCCCCACCATCCGCACCTGCGACAACCCGTACGACGCCTTCGTTGCCCACGGCTTCGACGGCGTTCAACACGAGATTCAAAACACATTGGGAAAACAGCCGCGAATCGACGGAGCGAATCAGGGCATCGGGTAGGGAAACGTCAAATTCAATCGTTTTGCCCGCACTTCGACCTTTGGCTAGATCGATCGATTCGTGAATGAGCGCCACCACGTCGCAAGCCGACGGATGGGCGTTGATTTCTCTTGTAAAATGCAAAACCTGTGAAACCAATTCCTCAACGCGTTTTACACCGCCAATAATTTTCTGAACCGTGCGGGCGCTATCGGGACGATCGGAAACATCCTGCGACAACATTGAGGCATACAGTTGTATCCCACCCAATGGATTGCGAATCTCATGCGCCAATCCCGCCGCCATCTCACCTAAAGCTGCGAGGCGGTTACTGCGTTCGAGTTCGCGGTTTTTTTCGCTCAGTTCATTTTGCAGTTGCAACACGCGGGCGTTGAGTTGATCGTGTGATTGTTGCAGCTTGTCCGTCACTTCGCTGTACGCCATGATGATGCGCCCCAACTCCTCGATGCGTTGGGCGGTGGCGGGCGAAGATTTGGTTTCGACGGCGTTCATTTTTGCACGTTCAATCGCGTTCCTGCAGCCGATCCGTAGGCCGATGCGGCGTATCGATTGTTGGCAACCCGAGCACTGGAAGTGGCTGCGATCTGCTTGCCGACATTTAACTTGCGCTGCTGCAACAGCAGCACATCATCCTGATCCGCCTGTGTGATCTGCATCAACAGCGTTCTTGTTTCTGCGAGCATTTCAAGGGATGTCGCGCGCTGCAGATCGGACATCGAGACGGATAATTCTGACCAGTTTTTCTTAAGCGGCGCGACCAATGCTTCCAGCCGCGCGATTTCGGTGAGGATTTCGCCGCGTTGTTCCAATACCGTCAGCAATTCGTCTGTTTGATTTTGCTGCACATACTGGCGTTGCAACTCACATAGCCGCGATAGCTTGCGATAGCAGGCGAGTTGTTCGGTCAACGCGATGATGTTATGATTTTCAGCCATATCAATCCTTCCGATCACCACATGCCCGATTCATTCGCCCATTTCAGCCACTGCTCCCAATACTCTTTGGGCATCGAAAAAGTGCCGTCGGTAAAGGCTTCAGGCGGGATGCGACGTAGCACCCACTTCGCCCGCTCATTCGCGGCTTTGGCCTGCTCGACTTTACCCAGCCGACACCACGAGTTGACGATCTGCACGTACGCCGCCAACGCCGATGGGTCGTCCTGAAAACGAAACGCCGCGTTGTCGTATTGCGTGATCGCACTTTCATAAGCGCCCAGGTCGTACAGACAATCGGCGCGATAAAAATGACTTAGTTTGTAATACAGTTTTTCTGGCTCGCGAGCTGGCGGACTATCTCGATATAAGTCCACCACACGATCGTAAAACACCTTGGCCTTGTTCAATCGCTCACGGCGGGCGGATTCCATCTCGGTCGGATCAAACGCCAGATCAGGTGTGGCGCTGGCGACCGCGAGTTTGGACCGCAATTTCTGAGCGCTCTTGCGATAACTGTCACCTAATAAAAACAGCGCCTGACCCTGACGATCATCGGTCGGATACCGCTTCAAAAATTCTTCCAGCCGCACGACCGCTTCTTCAAAACGGGCCGTGCGATAGTAAATCTGGCTCACATCAAACAAAGCCTGTCGGAAATCATTTGATGACGGATCGAGCAACGGATTGTTATCCAGCACGCCGAGCAACACGTTCTCAGCCTTGGTGTAGCTGTCCGGTCCTTTGGAGACATAGGCCTGTGCCAACGGAACGGCGCTCTTGCTTGCGCCCATCGACTTGGGATAGCGGAACTGATTACGTTGAAGGACTGCGATCGCCTGATCGACCTGTCCGATCGATTGCAGCGCACGTCCCAGCCGCAGCATCGCATCGGGTGCGAGCGAATCTTCAGGCCTTTCGGCAACAAACATTTCCAACGACGCGATCAACGCCTGCATATTTCCAGCCCGCTCGTACAACTCAATGCCGCGCCAGAGTGATTCGCCGTACTGTTTATCGTCGCCGGGGATGAGTTTTTGAGAGTAGGCGATGAATCCTTCACCGGCCTTGGATCGGTAATCGCGCACCTGCTGTTGCAATCGGATTTTCTCTGCCCCGGTTGCTTGCAAAGCGGACGCTTCTAACTGCTCGGCGCGATTTTCATACAGTCCCGCCAGCCTCGCGAAAAAATCCGGCTGCGGTTCGGGTTTCAACAGCAACTCGTATGACATCAGTTCAATCGCCGCCTGAAACATCCCGCGTGATCGCATCAGATTGCCCGCGTGCTGCAATGCTTCGATCGTTGGGTTACGAAATTGATCGCGTGATGGGCGTTGATCGACCTCTTTTGCGACGTCGATTAAATCGCTGATCGCGGCCTCGTCCTCACGAAGCATCGCACGCGCCAACCCGCGGCCTAACCGTGCGAGGGGTGCGATGCGTGAATCGGGATGATAAACGACAACCGTTTGATAGAACGATTTTGCTTCGTTGGCGTTGCCGCGCGAGCGTGCGATATCGCCAAGCAGCAGGCAGGCGTCGGCATCGAGCGGATGCTTGGATTGCAGTTGATCGCGGGCAACGCGAAGAAACCGCTCGGCCTCGTTCGCATCGCCTAGTTTCCACGCGACATACCCGGATCGATAATTGATCTCGCCTTCCTGCTCCTGATCGGCGGTGAGTTTGAGGGCGTTGTCGAGTAGAATCTTTGCGTCTACAAAATGTCCCAGGTCGGAGAGTATGATCGCTCGCTGGCTTAGCGCCCAGGCGCGTTCGGCGTCGGTGATGGTGGGGTCTTTGAGATAATCCTGAATCGCGCCATCGGCAGCCTGCTGGTCGCCACGATCAAGCAGCATGTCCACTATTTTTCGCGACAGTCGTAATGATCGGTCGGGATCGATGGCTGCGGCTTTTTTGTATGCGTTTAGTGCGTCGTCGGTTTTACCGAGAAGTTCGTACGCTTTACCGAGTCGTCGCTGCGCAATACCGTCGATCTGTAACCCGCGAGCCACCGCTAATCGCGTTTGCTCGATAATCCGATACTGCAAAGCGGGGATGACTTGACGTTTCAGTTCCTGATATTGATCTAACGCCTCGGCGAAATGCAGATGAATCCGCGCCTGCTGCTCGGTGGTCAGCCCATCGGCAGCGAGCAGTTTTTTCAATCGCTCGACGGCGGCTTCGGGGCGCTCCATCTTCAGAAGCGTGCGAACGTCCGCCAGACGTTGCTCGATTGTCGGTCCGGGTTTGGGATCCCAAAGCAGGTATGCAGCGTATCCGAACAACCCAAGCGAAAGCATGAGCAGCGGCATTTGCCAAAGCTGTGAGACCGAATGTGACCCAGCAGTGTGGGACGACGTGCGCGACGACATAGCCATCCTGGCCTTTCGTACGCGGATCATGTCAAGCCGTACCGATCATCATCCATGACGATCTGTCGTAGGCCAACCGGGCAACAAAATTACCCAATCTGACATCGGCAATTTACGCGCCTCGCCTGCAATTGCAAGCAAAATCTGCGTGAAATGTGCAATTGCACCATAAAATTGCATGATGGCTTTTTTTGTGGCTGCGATGAAAACAGCGGCTTCAAAGGCTTTTCATTATCCCTGTCATGCGAAAACGAAGCCGAGTGTGATCGCTTTTTCAACGCACTTGCCGATGGGGGAAAGATCAACATGCCTTTATGCAATACCTTTTGGTCGCCGCGGTTCGGAATGCTGACCGACAAGTTCGGCATCGACTGGATGGTCATGGTTCCGGCCGCGCAATAAACCCGATTAAGCAGTCATGTAAGATTGCGGATATTTTCATTAGGAGCACGTATGAAACTCACCCAAAAAATCACACCGTTTTTCTGGTTCAAACATCCTGCCAATGAAGTTGCGGCGTTTTATACGTCGATCTTCGAAAACTCAAAGATTCTCCACACCACCATTGTGCCGGGGGGACAATATGTGGTTGCTGAGTTTCAAATCGCTGGCGTTGAATTGATTGCATTCAGCGGACCTGGTGATTTTCAGTTTAATCAGGCGACTTCGCTTCAGGTGAATTGTAAAACTCAGGAGGAAATCGATCACCTCTGGTCGCGTTTGCTTGAGAACGGCGGCGTCGAATCGCGATGCGGCTGGCTGACCGATCAATTCGGATTTTCATGGCAAATCACGCCCGATGTGCTGGCGAAATACATGGGTGACAAAGACCCCGCCAAAGCGGGACGCGCGATGCAGGCGATGATGAAAATGGTCAAGATCGATATCGCCACGATCGAGCGCGCGTACGCAGGCAATTAGTATCCCGTTTTAGCAAACGCGGCCGCGCAGAATTACATAATCATCTGCCGCGCGACGCCAACAAATCGGCCACGCAGATCGTACATCGTCTGATCGAGAATCCGCTGTTCGTCGGCGGTCAAATTGCCCTTGGTTTTTTGTTCGAGTACGCCCAGAGTATCGATGTGATACTTAGCCATATCGAGATTCATCGTGGGCTGAGCGCCTTCGTCGGCGAGTTCACCGAGGTAATAGAGCGCCTGTGTCATCGTCGATTGAATAAGTGTCGCCAGCGAAGGCGTGGGCAATTGTCGTACGACATGGTCGCCCTGATCCATTGTTGCAGATGATGCCGCCGGCGCGGCGGGCGCCGGTTTGGCGGAGGCGGTTTGCTCGGCGAGCTTACGCTTCTCTTCCTGTGCCTGCTTCTTCCAATCGCTGTCGATCTGAATACTCATAGCCCTCAATCATAGCCACGAAACCGCACAAAGGTAGCGCCCGGCGACGATTCAGTCGTGAAACAGTAAATGCACGACTACCGATTCTCGCAAAATGTTGTTATCATTAAGTCGCAATCGTCGCACTCGTAGCTCAATTGGATAGAGCATCGGTCTTCGGAACCGAGGGTTGGTGGTTCGATCCCACTCGAGTGCATACTGTTTTTTCAAGCGATTTTGATCGCAACGCCCTACTGACCTTTACCGCCATACCGAATGATTACCGGGGTTGGCCTTGACAGATCGACCGTTGCGGGCTTCCGGTGGGGGCATGAAATCGCAACTATCAATCAGCCGTCATAAGGCATCGGGTCAGTATGTTCGCTACGTAGGGTACGCCTACGGGAAGGATGGCAAACCGAAACCCAAGTGCTTCTATCTGGGGGACAATCAAAACGACGCAATGGCAACCGCAGCAAGGTTGATAGTTGAATGGAAGTCATTGCGAGCGTCTGGTGCGTCTACATGGTCTACGACCTACCTTGACCGATTCAAATCGTCTGGTGGCGGTCTGGTGGGGACTGGTGCTGACTGTCATAACGAACAATCAAACAACGCCAACACTACAACCGTTGGTGACGCCATGACCGCTTACCTTGCTGAACTAAAGCAACGCTATGAAGCGGGGCAAGTATCAGCGTCAACTTATCGGGGGCATACATGGCGGTTGCGGGTGTTGTTCGAGCGATTGCCAAGTGACATTGCAATCAATGACCGTCAACTCAAATCAATCGGCGAAGCGGATTTGAATAGTGTCATTCTCTGGTGGGCGTCCTTACCGATGGGAAGGCCGGGGAACCAAACGAAAGCAATTACAACGGGTAAAGGGGGCAACCATAGGTTGCGTAAGAATAAGACAACGAAGGTACTGTCAACGCAAGGTAAACGCATAGGCGTCTGTTATGCCAAGCATCTGATTGCAGCATTGCGAATGCTATTCGTCTGGTGTTATGAAACCGAGCGGTGGGATATGCCGCGACGTTTCAACCGCCTATTCAAGGTCAAGTTCAAACGCAATGATAAGGATGCTGAACGGTTTACAAACGACGAATTGACCGCCCTATACGCCGCTTGCCGTACTGACCGTCATAGGCTTTGGATACTACTCGGGCTCAATTGCGGACTGGATCGTACTGGGTTGGCTACGTTGGAGTGGTCAATGATAAAAGGGATTGACGGTGATTGTCCTACTGTTGAACGCCTACGGCATAAAACAGGCG
>JBBQXB010000024.1:0-44573 GCA_038210015.1 Tepidisphaerales bacterium | reverse complement strand
AACCTATTTGCCCTTTTTTGTTTGGCTTTGCTTTGGCGCCTTCATTCAGGGATGCGTTTTTGGGCCAGAATTAGCATTGCGCTGGTCTGGGCACCGAGGGCGGCGCGGAGTTTGTCGTAGGCGGTGAACGCCATCAGCATCGGCAAACCGGTCAGCGGATTGAATAGGCGCGCCAAACGCTTGCGAGGATTGTTTCCAAAGTTCAGCGTGTGTTGGTAGCTATACATCCAAAAGCTATGGCCGGTCTGGAACGTCGTCGCGATCACCTGCAATCCGGCGTCTTCTAAAAGCTTTTTCAATGTCATCGGCGTAAATAGATTCCAATGACGGGGAATGTGATAGCCGCCCCAGAAATGGTTTTTGAACTTTCGCGCGTCCAGACTGTCCAGATTCGGCGTTTCGACCGCAAATACGCCGCCCGGCGATAACCAGTCCGCCACTTTTCGCGTCACGGCGGCGGGATCGTCAACGTGTTCGATGACGTGAAACATCGTCGCCAAGTCGATTGAACCACTCGCGATTTCAGTGCAATCCTCCACACGCCGGCAATAGGCTTTGAACCCTTGATCCACCAGCGGCGCGATCACTTTATCGTCCAATTCCAATCCATAAATGCTCGACCGATCCAAACCCTGACGCTGCATCGCGCGTAAAAATCGGCCATCCCCGCAACCAATATCAACGTACGACTGCGGCGGTTTAGGCAACTCACGCAAGATGGATTTCATCTTGCCGCGATCGAGAAACTCTTTCCCCTTTAACGCAATCGGGTTGATCTGATTCGCATAGTTGTAGGCGTAATAGGTCGGCGGATAGATGATCGGCAAGGAGCTGATTGCTGGCCGGGGGTTCAGCCAGACGTGCCCGCAGGACAGGCACCGGACAAACCGCCATTCGTTGCGACAGGTCTGTAATTCATAATCGTACCCGGTCGCGTATTTCTCGAACCGATCAGACCTGCAAACAGGACACGCCGGAACATCCTGCGTGGCAATCTCAGGCTTATTGGCAAACTCAGGCCAGTCCATTGGTGTGCCCCTCTATTTTGACCAGCGTTCGAGTTGTTGGTGTTGTGTCAGATCGAATTGAAGCGGCGTCACGGTGATGTGCCCGTCACGTAGATGCGCGACATCGGTATCCGATTCGGTTTCGCCGAGCGTGAATACCGAGCTATTCCAGAAATAAGCGCGGCCACGCGGATCGACGCGTCGGTCATAGGTATCCACCCATGGCCGGGTGCATTGACGACAATATTTGATCGCCGGTGCAGGCGCTTCAGGCGGCAACGCCGGGAAATTAACGCTGGCGACCTGACCTTTATCTAGTTTTTTGTCGAGCAGATTTTTGATGACATCGATCGACCACTTGGCGGCGCGGGCATAATCGGTCGGGATGTTGTTTCGCAGGAATAGTGATAACGCGACCGCCGGCAGACCAAGAAATGCCGCTTCGATCGCGGCCGCCACCGTGCCGGAGTAGATCACGTTGATCCCGACATTCGCGCCTGAGTTGATGCCGCTGACAACCAGATCGGGTTGTCGCGGCAGCAGTTGCGATACAGCGAGTTTGACACAATCGGCAGGCCGGCCATCGACGGCGGTGCCAATGATCCCCTCCGCCAGCATCACGCGGCTGGTCAACAACGGTTTTGCGAGTGTGATCCCGTGGCCGGTCGCACTTTGAACCGTTTCAGGCGCCACGATGTGCACCTCGCCGAGTTGAAGCAGTTCGTGATACGCCGCAAGTAAACCAGGGGCGTTAATACCGTCATCGTTGGTGAGCAGGATAAGCATGTAGTGTCAGAATAATACCCGCGAACATGATGCGATACGAATATGGCAAACCATATGCATCATCGCACAATGAAAAAACGGGTGCGTGCATCGAAATGACACGCACCCGTTGAATTATGTAAAGCGGCATCTAGCAAGACGTCAGACTGATCCGACGGCAATCATTTTGGTGGCGACGCGACTTTTTCGCCGTTAAAGCTCCAAAATTTTGGGATATTCCGCAAATCCTGATCCGTGCCGCGTAGGCTGGCATCCATAGGTTTGATGATTCCAACATGTCCATCGACGTAAAGAACGTTGGCAGACAAATTCGGATGACGGAACGCAAATAATTGGCCTGTTTTGCTGAATGGACTCTCACGCGTTGCAAGGGACGGGTCTTCACTGGCAAAATTGAACGGGGGTTGGGCAAAGTCGTTCGCAGTGCCAGTTTCAAGTACAAGAAATTTTTCCGAAGAGTTCTTAAAACGGCTGATTTTGGCACCGGCAAACATCGCATCGAAATACTGGCTTTGCACAGTTTTTCCGGCTGGCGGTGGATAGCCTGGGGGTGTGGGGGTAACACCATCGGGAAAAAACTTCGGAACTGTCCCACCAATTGCATAACGGCTCATATTATAAGGACGACGTGTCGTGCCTTCGTTGCCCGTTTTAGGGCACACGATACGGTTCTGATTTGGTCCGAAGAATGGAGACCCACTCGAGCCTACTTAGTTGAAACTCTGTATGGGATTATCTGAAGCATTAGTGCGGAACACTTCAGCATTGAGGACCCATCGCCAAGTAAGGTTCGATTTTACACTTCCATCAGGATTAAGTATTTGCCCACCGCTGGGAAAACGCTGGTCGTAATTGAGCGCAAAAATCTGTGTCGCCTGACCAATCTGCCTGAGATTTGCGGCACACTTAATCGTCATGGCCGCTCCGCGGGCCTTATTGAGCGCGGGCAGTAGAATCGAGATCAGCACCGCGATGATGCCGATGACGACAAGCAACTCTACGAGCGTAAAGCCCGCATCGCTGCGAAAAGATGACGTTGGTTGTGACTTTTTCATTGTTTTGCTCCTTGCAAATTGCTCGTCTACGTACGGTGTTTATACTGGCGAACTACGGAACATCGGTAAATGAGCGGGCGGTTTGAGCTGACTATTATAGTATGCAGTCAAACCTTTGACAGTCAAGAAAAAAATTTGCATCAGGTGTAACTTTTTTACTTATCCACGTGGCGCTGAAATAGCTGATTTTCACTGAGCTCAAAACTCACATGCAGTTTTTTTGCATCGGGGAATAGCGCGGCTTTTTACGATGCGCACGAACGCTGCGATCAAGGTGCCCCGGCGGTTTCGCCGTCGTAGCTCCAATGACGGGGGATGTTAATAATGTCAATCTCTTTGTTGTGGATCAAACCGACGTGTCCATCGACGTAAAGAATATTGGCTGACAAATTGGGGTGCCGATAAGCGTAGTTCCCGCCGGACGAAAACGGAAATTCATTCGTGGCAACCAGCGGATTGTCAGTGCTCTGCGGTCGCGGGACGATCCGATCACTGGCCTGTCTGGCTTCTATAATTAAGACCTTTTCAGATGCATTCACAAAACGTGTCATTTTGACGCCCGCCCAGAAATAATCGTCGAAAACGGCACTGGGAAATGGTGCACCAAACTTAGACGGCGTGCCCACAGGTGAACCACTGGGGACAAACCCACCCAGCGCATAAACATTAATATTGTAAGGTCGGATATACAGTCCTTCGTTCCCAGTATTAGGGCACGCGAGCCTATTCACCCCCGCTCCAGTGATAGTATCTGTGCCGGTGGTGTAATTGAAAAACTGAATGGGTTTATCCAAGTCTTTGGTACTCTTGAAGACTTCGGCATTCAACACATGCTGCCAGCGTGAAAAGCTTGTACTGCTAAGTTTTTTACCCTGCCCAACCAAACGGTTATCGTGATTGTTGGCGAACACAAACATCGCCTGACCGATTTGACGAAGATTAGAAGCACACTTGACGGTTTTGGCGGACTGTCTGGCCTTGTTCAGTGCTGGAAGCAAAATCGCGATAAGAATCGCGATTACGCCGATTACCACTAACAATTCAACAAGTGTAAATCCACGCGTCAGTTTACGTGCGACAGGTGCGGGCGAGATGGGCATAAAATGCTCCTAAATAGGTCTCATCACCCTGCCGAGTGCCTTCCGAGCAACCTGACAAAAGAGATGCGAAATGACGAAAACCAAACGACTTATGCTATATTATCGCGTCAAACGATTGACTGTCAACACTAATATCTCTAGAATGTATTACGTCAATAGATCGCAGATGGTTCTACAGCGCTGTTAATTTTTATCCGCCTGTTGGGCGCATACTTAAGGGTCGGTTGAGCAAGCATTAAGTGCCAAACTATTACTATGTCTCTAACCGTAGCCACCACATTCGTACCGTTCGTCCCGGGAACTAACTCGCAACTCAAGCGATTGATTGCTTCAATGACGCTGGAAGAAAAAGCGTCCATGCTCGCCGGGGTGGATGACTGGCATTTCCGTGGGATCAAACGTCTGAACATCCCGTCGATTCGCGTCGCGGACTGCGGGCACGGCGTCACACTCTGCGGCGACCGGTGCAGCCCGGCGACCTGCTTCCCGACCGGGATCGGCATGGCATCGACTTGGAACACCCCGCTACTCGAACGCGTCGGGGCGACGATCGGACGCGAAACCCGCGCGCTGGGTTGCTCCATGTTGCTGGGACCGATGATTAACCTGCATCGCATCCCGCTGAACGGAAGAAGCTTTGAAACTTTTAGCGAAGATCCCGTTCTGGCAGGGCAACTCGGGGCGGCGATTATTCGGGGTATACAATCCACGGGCGTCGCGGCGTGCGTCAAAAGTGTCACCGCGAACAATCAACAACTTCATCAAGCCCAGCACAGCGTTTACGCCGACGAGCGAACACTGCGCGAGTTGTATTTACGTGCGTTTGAAATCGCGATCGAGCAAGGCCGCCCTGCTGCGGTGATGTCAGCCTACAACGCGCTCAACGGCGAACTGACCTCCGAAAGCCGCTGGCTGTGCACAACCATTGTCAAAGGCGAATGGAACTTCTCTGGTTTGATCGTATCCGACTGGCGTGCCGTGAAATCCAATGCGGTTTACGCGTCGGGTCTTGATCTTGAAATGCCGGGTCCGGGCAAGTTTCTGAACACCCGCGCAGTGCTGCAGGCGCTCGAAGACGGCGAATTGTCTGTAGAAGATCTAGATGACAAGGTGACGCGAATTGTGGGCGTGCTGTTGCAATACGGGCAGGACGAACAGGACACGTCGCCGCATACCGATGCGCTGGACACAGAGGAAAATCGTTCGTTGGCGCGCGAAGTCGCGGAAGAATCGATCGTCTTGTTAAAAAATGATCGCAACATTCTGCCGTTGGATCGCAGCAAGTTGAAACGCATTCTGGTTGTCGGTCCGAACGCCGCTGAAGCGCGACTGGGTGGCGGTGGCAGTGCATCGGTCTCGGCGCCTTATTCGATTAGTCCGCTGGCGGGGATTCGCGAAATCTGTGGCGATCAGGTTGAGGTGCAATACGTTGAAGGTTGTTCGATCACCGGCACGATGGAATCGCTGGGTGGGGATGTCGTACACACCAATGATAAAGGCGAGACGCAATCGGGTTGGTTGGCGGCGTTTTACAACTCAGGCAAGTTTGAAAAGCAACCCAGCGCTTCTTGGTCTGTCCCCGAAATCAATTTTTCATGGGGATGGGCCGCACCGGGTCCGCGTGTCTTACGGACGAATTATGCCGTGCGATTTGTCGGCAAAGTCATGCCTTCGGTATCGGGCAAATATACCCTTGGCGCGTTCGTACAAGAGGGTTCGCTGCGACTATGGGTGGACGGGGCGTGTGTGATTGACGGATGGGCGGATGAATCGAATTTTGAAGAGGGTTATCGCAACCAATACGAGCGGGTCGAGCTGGAGCTAGTCGCTGGGCGAAGCGTTGACATTATTTTTGAATACGCCAAGCACGCCGCCCGCGGCGCGGTGCGTTTGGAATGGCAGCCGCCTGGCGCAGTCAATCCGATCGACCGTGCGGTCGAGCAAGCGAAACTCGCCGATGCAGTCATCATCTGTGCAGGCCTGTCGAATCTACTCGAAGGCGGCGCCCGCGACCGCGAGACGCTGGCATTGCCCGATCAGCAAGTACAACTAATCGAGCGTATTGCCGCGGTAAATGCGAACACAATAGTTACATTAAATAACGGCGGCCCGGTGACGATGCCGTGGGAATCAAAAGTTCCTGCGTTGCTTGAAGCCTGGTACGCCGGTCAAGAAGGTGGCCGAGCGCTGGCGAACGTGATTTTTGGGAACGTGAATCCATCCGGGCGTTTGCCCGATACGTTGGCGCACCGTCTTGAAGATCACGCGTCGGCGGCCAACTACCCTGGCGATCTGAATCGCGTTGATTACGCTGAAAAATTGATGGTCGGGTATCGGCATTTTGATACCGCCGACATCACGCCGCATTATCCGTTCGGGTATGGGTTGAGCTATACGACCTTCGTGATTAGCAAGCCACATGCGAACGCATCGACGATCGCAAATGACGACGATATCCGCATCGAAGTTTCCGTCAAAAACACCGGCCAGCGCGCCGGGTCAACCGTCGTGCAGGTCTATGTGCGACCGATCAACGCCCCGGTCGATCGGCCAATCAAAGAGCTAAAAGCTTTCGCAAAAGTCCGTTTGAAACCCCGCGAATCCGAAAACGTCATCTTCACATTGCGGCCTCGTGATTTTGCATATTATGACACACGTAGTAACCGATGGACTACGTCGGCAGGACGTTATGAGATAATGGTTGGCGAGCATTCGCGCGCGCTTTCCGGCGTTGAAGTTACGGTTGTGAAATGAAACAATGCGGCGTTTAGCTTTGGCATGCACAGCGGACGAAGGACGGACATGTTTATCTCATACCAATCAATCAATCGGTCGGCCTACCGATTCCCGTGCATGGTTTTGCCCGGCGCTCTTGGCACACATGCTTTGCCTGTGAGGCAAAGCTTCGTTTAAGGATCACTTGATATGACGATGCAAATTAAAGACGTGTCGCTTGAAATGAGTCTCAAACCGTTCAAGCAGGTGGATGATGCTTATATTGATCAGGTCTGCCGTGAGGCATTCATTCAGTGGCTTCCGCTGATTCGTGATGCCGAGCAGGTCTCGGTGATGTTTTGGACCGCCGACGGGTCCGAAATTCTCGATTATCGGGGCGACATGGACTCTCCGATTGAATGGGCACGGTATATCGGTTCTGCGAATCCACATTGGACCGTTTCCGGCGATCCAGACAAGATCTCAATTCACTCGCGATCCTATCTTTACAGAGATAATCCCGCAGTCATCACCTTCGGCACTTTGGGTAAAATCGTCAAAAGGATGCGCGAAATCGGGAAAGAAATCACCGGTCTGCCCGTGCGAATCGGCGCGACGTTTGATCCCGGCTGTGAGTTTGCGAAAAGCCCATTCAAATACGACCGCCATCGCGAAATCTGCATGGCCAACACCGGCGGACCAAAATCCTTCGCCTGTTGCTACGCCACCCTCAACGCCGACGACGTGGCATATCGCGCGTTTCCAAAGGGCATTACACAGGACATGCCTCTTGGCACGTTCATCGGCGGACAAACTCAGGCGTTTATGACGGACCTGGGATTCGATTATGTCTGGTTTTCCAACGGATTCGGCTTTGGTCTGGAAACCTGGATGACGCGCGGCCCGCTGTTTGATGGGCAGACCTTTGATGCCAGTCTCGCCCGTCCGACGCGCGACAAGATCATCGCGTTCTGGAAATACTTCCGTGAGCAGTGTCCTGATTTCCGTGTCGAAACGCGCGGGACAAATCTCAGTACCGGTATTGATCTTGCCAGCGACGCCGTGCCACTTCGCGATTTATATGATGGCGATTTCAATTTCCTGCCCCCTCCCAATTCTCCGTGGGCGGCGCTGAATTATGACTTCGGTTTGGAGTTGGTCGGGTACATGTCGCACATCGCGGAGATCCCCGGCGACAACAACTATCCGTTCCGATTTTATACGCACGACGCGTGGTGGAAAAATTCCCCGTGGCTGGATCGGTACGAACGCGAACCGTATGACATTTATATGCCGATGTCGGTATCGCGAATCAACCATCAGGGCAAGGTAGAAAATCCGTCGTCAATTCACTTTCTCAGCATCGACGATTCATTCGGCAATATGCCTGTGCAAGTGCCGAATGAGGTCATCCCGCACATTCAAGAAGGCGTCCGCCGTGCGCCGGATCAGGCCGGGCCGGTGGTGTGGGTCTACCCGTTTGATGAATATCACGCGCTGGCATTTGGCGACAACCCACGCTTGGACGAACTGTTCTTCGGCGATTGGTTTATTCGATCGGCCATCACTAACGGGCTGCCACTCAACACTGTGATGTCGTCCACCGCGTTCGTCAAAACGCAGTCACAGCATGGTAAAATCCTAAACGGATCGGTGCTGGTTCTTCCGGTGCCCGATGGCGATACAGAACTTGAGTCCGGAGTTCTCAATTTCGTAAGCGCCGGCGGAAAAGTTATTCTCTATGGACCGACCCGTCGAGCGAGCAAAAAGTTGCTTGATGTGCTCGGATTGAAACCGGCGAAGGGCATCAGCGGCGAAATGCAAATTGCGATCAGTCAACCGCTGGATGTGCTCTCGGAAGGCACATATCCCAGTCGCGTGATCCATCGTCCGCACATGTGTGGCGGGGACTGCGAAGAAACCTATCACGGCGACAAAGCCGACTTGCTTGCACAGGTCACGCAAGAGAACGAAACCCGTGCCGCTGCCGTCATCAAGCGAATCAAAAATGGTGGCCAACTCGTGTGGGTGCGGGGAACCGTATCGGCTGACTATCTTGGTGGTGATTTGATCTCCGGTATTGGGCATCTACCCACCGCAGATGACGCAGCCACCATCTTTGCCGGCGATACTCTGATGCGGCAGGCACTTGCGCAGCTCGGTGAACATTACACCTTCGCCAAGCGATCGCCGTCACAGAAGAATCCGGTCACCTGCGTGTCGCGTAACAATAATGGTTTATACTACAGCGGTTATGTGCCGGATATGACAGTCGAATTGCGACTCAAATCTGCCGCCGGTGCGCCCTTGATGCTCGGATGGGATACCGAAATCAAAGACGGATACGCCTGCTACCGCACTTCGCGTAGCTGGCGACGCGAGTGCCGGGTCTTCATCGAGCAAACCGACGGCGTAGTCACCTGCCGGGAAATGACCGCCGAGCGCATGGGCATCACCCGCCGGTTAAGAATTCACGGATTGAAAAACGCCCGCGTCCGCTTCTACCCGGAAAGAAGCGACAAAGACGAAACATTGAGCATCGTCAACAACGGCAGTTATCCCTATATCGAAGGCCCGCACGTCAAGTACACACGCAAAAGCGATGCACTCGGCGACTACATCGACATGGAAAATCTCTCCGGCGAACTGGTCATTGGGTATTGATGGATGCAATGCCTATTGCACATTTGGTCGTCTCAGATCGAAGACGCATTGGCCACGGAGGCAGTAGATTTGCAACCTGCCCGTCCCTGTTGCCAGGCAGGTCTAACTCGTCAAACCGGACGGGCGGATTTCCCGTATCCGGCTCTCGCGATAGCTCTGTATCTCAAAGCATTCACGGTCAACTCTATCCAACTTAGCCTACAAACATTGCAAACCCAGATGTTGGAGTTGCGCATACCAGCTCGTCTTATCGCGCAAACGATAAGGCCGCTGGCTGCGACGGCGCAGATGCCATTGCAATCGCTCCCGCACCAACCCATTGATCTGACGAAACGCCTTGCGCGGATAGCCTGGGCCAAAGTAATTGCTTCAGTTTCGCAGGTGAATGGGGATCCTGTCGATCAACACCCGTACAGGTACGAAAGATTGTCCCGGACCGGAGAGGTCGTGACTCGGGGTTCGTGATTCGGGATTCGTGAAATGCGGCGTGGCTGTTTTTCCACGAATCACGAATCACGACCCGCAACCCCCATTCACCAAGACATAAGCCCTGTCCCCCGCTGCCATCAGGACGCTGGCAACAATCGCACTAAATCCGTTGCGGCGTAGGTGATGATCAGGTCGGCGCCGGCGCGCTTGATGCTGGTGAGGGATTCGATCAACGCACGATCTTCGTCGATCCAGCCGTTGCGCCCGGCGGCTTTGAGCATCGCGTATTCGCCGCTGACCTGATAGGCGACGACCGGCACAGTCACCCGTTGGCGGACGGCGGCGATCACATCGAGATAGGCACCGGCGGGTTTGACCATCAGCAGATCGGCGCCTTGATCCAGATCAAGTTGGGCTTCGTGAAGCGCCTCGTCGATACCTCGTGCGGGATCCATTTGGTAGCTTTTGCGGTCGCCGTGCGCGGGGGCAGAGTCGGCGGCGTCGCGGAAGGGGCCGTAGAATGCACTGGCATATTTGACGGCGTAGCTGAGGATCGGCAGATCAACGAATCCCGCCTCATCCAAACCCCTGCGAATCGCTGCCACCATGCCGTCCATCATCGCGCTGGGGGCGATGACATCTGCTCCGGCTTTGGCGTGATTGACGGCCTGATGGGCGAGCAGTTCGAGGGTCACGTCATTGTCGACGGTTGAGTTGTCGGGCGTAAGCGATCCGCAGTGGCCGTGATCGGTGTATTCGCAAAGGCATAGGTCGGTGATGGATGCCATCGGATTGCCGCTGGCGTGGGTGGCGTGTAGGAGTTGGCAGACGGGATTGTCAGGACTCAGGGACAAGGTGCCTCGGGCGTCTTTATGGTCGCGGTCGATGACGCCAAACGCCAGGTATGCGCCAAAGCCGTGTTGCGACATCTCACTTAACCAATCGGCAGCGACATCGACAGACATCTGATAGACGCCGGGCATTGAGCTGACTTCGTTCTTAACGCCATTCCCGGCACAGACAAATACCGGCACGATGATATCGCTTCGGCGAAGTTGCACGCGTTGGAGCATCGTGCGGAGCATCGGGTGTTTGCGAAGGCGTCGGGGGCGGATGATTTGATCCATAGCGACATGGAGTATACTCGCAGAACGAACACGACGCGCTTCATCCTCGGCCGGGCGGGTAGCGGCAAAACGCATTACCTGCATGAGCAGCTTGTCCAAACGGTGCAATCGGACCCGCTTGGCACGAGCGTGATATTGATTGTGCCCAAGCAGGCAACCTTCACCGCAGAGCAGGCGATCGCGACCGATCCTAGGCTTGGCGGGTTTATCAACGTGCGGGTGATCGCGCCGGATGATCTGGGAGAATTGGCGCTAGTGGAATCGGGGGCTTCGGGGGGTGCAAAGCTGGATGCTGCGGGGCGCGGGCTGATTTTGTCGCATCTATTGCGGGAACATGCCGACGAATTACAACATTTCAACAAAAGCGCCACCCAGCCGGGCATGGCGGCGGAGATCGACGCGACTTTTTCCGAGTTTGAACGCGCGGGTCGCGATTTATGTGAGATAAAAGACCTGATTGATACCGCGCAGTCATCTCAGGATTCTTCCCAGCAATCCTTGGCGCGAAAGTTGACCGACCTTTGCAGGCTTTACACGCTTTATCAGCAATACCTGAAAGATCATGATTTCGATGCGTATAACCGCCAGACACAGGCGATCGAGGCCATCGAAAAGTGTCCGCTATTTCAACGGTCGTTGGTGCTGATCGATGACTTCTATGATTTCACCGCATACGAGCGATTGCTCATCACGCGAGTGGTTGGTGTCGCAAAAAAATCCTTGATCGCGATGATGCTCAACCCTGCGTCGCCGATCATCAACAATCCGCATCACCGCACCGACGAAGGGCATATTCTCAGCCTGCCGGAGCAGACCTATCGCAAGTTGTATACGGATTTATCCAAATCGGGCATTCATATTGAAAAACCGCTGTTGCTGACAGACACCCCCCGCTTTAATTCGGCTGAGTTAAGCGCGATCGAGCGGGGACAGTTGGAAGATGAGATCGGCGCGGTTGCAAGCACGGGTAGCGTTGTGCGGATCGTTGCGTCGGATTTCACAGACGAAGTGGACGCCGCTGCCCGGCAAATCCAGGCGTTGCTTTCACAAGGCCATCGCCTGCGGGACATCGCGGTATTGGCGCGATCGATTGAGACGTATGAATCGCTGATTGATAGCAGTTTTTCCGAGCACGGCATCGCGTTCTTCACCGATAAACGCCGCGAGGCGACGCATCACCCGCTTGTGCGCACGCTGCTGGCGGTTTGCGCGGTGGTAAAATCCAAGTGGTCTCATGACTCGGTGTTGGAGATGCTTCGCGCCGGACTGACGCCGACGATCATAGCGGATGTGGACTTGCTGGATGATTACATTCGTCAGCACAATGTGTCGCAGCATCATTGGTCAAAAGATGATCCGTGGACATTCCATCGTCCGGTTGACGATGAGGAACAATACACCCGCTCGCAATTCACTGAAACCGAAATTAACCGGGTCAATGCATTGCGGGTGGAGATTCGCAAGGCGCTATCGGATGTCGGTTCGGCAGCGTGGTCGGGTGCGAAGAAGACGATTCGGGATCGCATCGCTGATTTATTTCAGGTGCTGGATCGATTCCACGCGCGTCAGCAATTGCTGCAGATGATCGCCGCTGCGGAGAAGGAGAATCGCATTCAGGATCGGGATGAGCATTTGCAGGTCTGGACGCGCGTGACGGAGATGTCGGATCAAATGGTGTCGCTGTTGGGCGAGGTCGAAACAACCGGCGTTGAGTTCGCACAGATGTTTCAACAGATCCTGCGTGAATTAGATCTTGCGATCACCCCGCCAACGATCGATCAGGTGTTGGTCGGATCAATCGAGCGCACCCGCGTACGAGGCGCCAAAGCCGTGATCTTGCTGGGGATGAATGCGGATCAATTCCCCAAAACGATCACAGAAAAAGCGGTGTTGAATGATCGGGATCGGTATGCATTAAACGAATCGGGCGTGGAAGTGCGTCCCGCGAGTCGGCAAACACTGCTGCAGGAACGATTCCTGGGATATCTGGCATTGACCCGTGCCAGCGAACGGTTGATCATGTTGCGCACCGCCAGCGATGCCAACGGCAATCCGCTGGAGGCATCGCCGTTTTGGAAACAGATCGACCGGTATGTGGCGGATGTCCAGACCTGCTCCACCGCCGGCGCGATTGATCGCATCGCCACGCCGAGGCAGGCGATTTCCAATGCGCTGGTGTGGGCGCGAATGTCGGATCAAACGCAGGCAACCGATGACATCGCGGGTTTATATAACTGGATCGCGACAACCCCGACCGACGCCGTGCAGCGAGTGCGCGATCGCGCCTGGCCGGTGCTGCGGTATGAAAATAAAGCGGCGCTTTCGGACGACATTGCAAAGCAACTCTATACGTCCAAGCTGCAAGCCAGCGTTTCTCGATTCGAATCGTTCGCAGCCTGTCCGTTTCAGCATTTTGCACGGTACGGACTGCGGCTTCAACGTCCGGCCGATCCCGATGTCACGGCGATGGATCTGGGCAACTTGTATCACTCCGTTTTGGAACGATTGATCCGCAAAGCGATCGAAGAAAAGATCAACTTCGCCACGACCGATCAACTGTCGCCAGAACAAATCCGCGCGATCGCAATCGCCGTTGGCGAGCAATTGCGGCATCAGGTGTTCATGTCCAATGCGCAGAATCAATACACCGTTGAACGACTTGAAAATGCCGTCTACCGGCTGATTCAGGCGCAGCAGTTCACAGCCAGCCTGGGGGTGTTTGAACCGGCGTTCACGGAATTGGCGTTCGGTAAAGATGCGAAAATCCCCGCACTAACGGTCAAGACGCCTGATGGAAATCAAGTCGAGTTAAGCGGCAAGATTGACCGCGTTGATCTCAGTTTGTCCGGCAAGCAATATCTGGTGATCGATTATAAACTCGCAGGCGAATCATTGAGTTTGGAATACGTCGCACACGGTTTGATGTTACAGATGTTGACCTATCTTCTGGTGCTCGAACAGCACGGCCAAAAGTTGGCGGGGCAAAAACTCACACCGGCGGCGGCGTTATATGTTCGGTTGTTACGGTCGATCGAATCAGTCACAGACCCAGCCGAAGCACCCGTGCCTGAAACGCCGGAGTTTCACGCCAAAAACGCGCCGCGCGGGATCATCAACGCCAAATTCGCGGACGATCTGGATGCGTCGTTTTCCAGCACGTCTGAATCTTTGATTTACTGTATGAAAAAGAAGAAGGACGGCACGCTAAGCGCTAGCGGTTCGGACGCGGTGGATACCGAGCAGTTTGAGGCGCTCATTGCGTTTGTTTATGACAAAATCGGGGAATTGGCGGATCAGATCATTGCTGGCAACATTGATATCAGCCCCTATTTGATCGGCAACGAGTCGCCGTGCCCGCGTTGCGATTTCAAGCGTGTTTGTCGGTTCGATCATCTTATCAACGGCTATAAGGTGCTTGAGAAAATGAGTCGTACGCAGGCGCTGGAGATGATTACCAATCCGGGGGGACAGACTTGAAAACCGATTGGACTAAGGATCAGGATCGCGCAATCCACACGACCGGCAAAAACCTGTTGGTGTCTGCCGCTGCGGGTTCGGGCAAGACAGCGGTACTGGCAGCCAGGTGTGCCTATCTGGTTTGCGACGCACCAAAACCCTGCGATGTGACCGAATTGCTGGTCGTCACCTTCACCAACGCCTCAGCCGAGGAAATGCGCAGGCGTATCGCGCAGGCGATTCATCAACGTGCGACGGAAACCAACGATCCGCGACTGAAACGTCAATCTCTGCTCATCAACGCAGCCCAGATTTCAACCATACACAGCCTCGGCCAGAACATCATCCGCAGACATTTTCATGAGCTGGGCATCGATCCCAATTTCCGCCTGCTCGATCCCGACGAAACCAAAATGCTGCGCGCAGACGTGATGCACGAATTGCTTGAAAAGCGATTTGAAGACCCCGCTGCGACTCAGTTTCGTCAACTCGTCGATCGCTACGCTTCTGGGCAGCCAAAATTGATCGGCGCAACGGCGCGTGCGTTGCACGCCAAGCTCGGCAGTGTGATCGATCCAGATGACTGGCTTGCGGCACGTCGATCGCGATTGGTTGAAGCGGCAGAAAAGCCGCTGGATCAATCGGAAATTGGCAAAACGGTGATTCGCATTCTGGCGGATCGCGCCAGATCACTCGCCGACGCCGCTTCCCGGTTAGCGGCCACGATCGACCGGTATAAGGGTTTGTCAGCTTACAGCAAGCATGTGAAGGAGATGGAGGGGTCGCTTCGTGAATTGCATGAGGCGTTTGGGTCGATGAGTTGGGACAACATCGGTGAGTGGGTGTCGGGCTTCAAAGTCCCAACCCTACCTCGGCTACCCGGATCGGCTGAAAAAGAGTTGATGCAAAAGCGCATCGATCAGTTCAAGAAACGCATCAAAAGTTTCATCGAAAACGGTTCGTTCACATTCACGCAGCAACAATTGCAGGAAGGCGTGGAGCAGTCGATCTGGGTGACGGATCAGATCGTCGCATTAGTGAAAGATTTTGAAACCGCCTACGCGTCGGCCAAGCACGATGACGCGACGCTTGATTTTAACGATCTCGAGCAGATGGCATTACGATTGTTGAAAGAACCGGGTGTGTCACCGGTCGCGCCATCCAAAATCGCCCGCGAATATCAGAGGCAATTCCAGCACGTCATGGTGGATGAATATCAGGACGTGAATCAGGTGCAGGATACGATTCTCGCACTCTTGGGCGGATCAGATAATCACTTTGCGGTCGGCGATGTGAAGCAGAGCATCTACCGCTTTCGACAGGCCGACCCACAGCGATTCATTAGCCGGTACATTCGTTACAAGCGTGATAAACCGCCGTCTGGCGAAGTGATTGATCTGCAAAAAAACTTTCGCTCGCGCGGGCCGCTGCTGGAAGCTTTGAATGATGTGTTCAGCGTACTGATTACGCGGGAATCGGCGGAGGTGGATTACGATAATTCGCAGAAACTCGTCCCTGGCGCATCATACGCCGAATCCGCCGAGTTGTTCCGTGGCACGCCGATCGAGCTGCATTTACTCGAAAAAGAACCTCGCACGATCACGCGCGATCTGCGGCCGGACGAGCGCGAAGCGGTATTAGTTGCAAAACGAGTTCGCGAGTTGCTCGGACTGGACGGATCGGTTCGCGCAGTGGTTACAGAGCGCGACAAGACGACGCGGCCGATTGAAGCAAAAGACATCGTCATCCTCTTGCGGGCGATGACGGTGAAAGCGGAGCATTTTTCGGCGATCCTCCGCCGCGCCGGTATCCCGGTGCAGGCCGACAGCACCAGCGGATTTTTCGCCGCCACGGAAGTCGGCGACATCATCTGTGCACTGCGATTGCTGGCGAACCGTCGCGATGACGTTGCGTTGGCGGGCTATTTGCGGTCGCCGCTTTGTGGCTGGACCGACATCGAAGACAAACTCGCGCAAATCCGGCTGGCCTATCCGACGTCTAAAGCCGCATGTTTTCACCAAGCTTTTGAACAATATCGTCAGCACAAAAACGATTCCTTGGCAAAAATAGTCCGACAGGCGGAATTGCAACTCAATCACTGGCGCGAGATTGGACGCAACAAACCTGTTGCTGATGTGTTGCAGGCGATCTTGCGCGACACCTCGTATTTGTCCTATATTTCAGGCCTGCCAGACGGGCAGCAGCGTGTCGCAAACGTGATGCACCTGCATCTTCGGGCGACGCAATTTCAGACCTTTCAACACCCGACGATCATCCGCTTTCTTGATTTCCTGCAAACCATTGAGGATGAAGACGATCTGGGCATGCCTGCGGCTGCGGGGGTGGCGCAGAACGCCGTACGGATCATGAGCATCCACAAAAGCAAAGGCCTGGAGTTTCCGGTGGTGATCGTTCCCGATATGGGAAAGGGTCATAACCTGCGTGATGCGAACGACAAATTGCTGTTCGATGATTCGATCGGCATCGCTGCGCGGATGGTGGACGCCGATCGGGAGGTGCATTACGCGACGCTGGCGACGATGGCGGCATCAAACGAAATTCGCCGCAAGCAGATCGCCGAGGAATTGCGTGTGCTTTATGTTGCGACGACGCGCGCTAAAGAACATCTGATTCTCGTCGGTACTGCCGGCGATGGGACTGATGCGAGTTGGGACGATACCTGGGCGGATCATCAAGGCGTCATTCCAGCTTTGGATATTCGCGACGCACGATCAATGCTGGAATGGATTGGTGCAGCCTCTGCGATCGCAGAGGCGAAACATCCCAATTCATTTGCCCGCATCCCGCACTCTGCTGACGAAATCACCGCGATGGCGCAGGATGTTTTGAAATTTCGATCGGTCGATGCGATTCCTTCGCAGATCGCGGCACTTCAACCACTCAAACCTAGCCCAACCCCGACCGACGCGACGAAAAGCGCGATTGCACGGCTTGAATATCAATATCCCTACGAAGCGTTGACGCTTCATCCTGCAGTGACTTCAGTCA
Organism: Tepidisphaerales bacterium; assembly: GCA_038210015.1. Taxonomy (GTDB): domain Bacteria; phylum Planctomycetota; class Phycisphaerae; order Tepidisphaerales; family Tepidisphaeraceae; genus BPJO01. The sequence goes on along the minus strand of JBBQXB010000024.1, from coordinate 27,225 downwards.
CGGCTTCGACAAAATCAGGCCGCGCCGCGCCAGGTGGGGCAACGACGTCCGACACCGATATCGTGAAATTTGATCCGATTCTTCCCCTGCCACGCGCGATCGCTGGGATGGACAAACCGACGCCGACCGAAATCGGCACGATCACCCACGACGTATTGCAGCGGATCGATCTGGCGACAGTGACCGACGCCATTTCACTCGACAAGGCGTTAACCAAACTGGTCGATCAACGATTTCTACATAACGATGTTCTGAAATACGTCGATCGCGCCGCGATATTGTGGTTGCTCGGTCAGCCGCTGGGAAACTTGCTGCGCGAATCTAAGGATGTGCGTCGGGAAATGTCGATCACGTACACCCAGTCCGTTGCCGGCGGCGAAGCAGCGGATCAACAACTAGTACGCGGCAGACTTGATGCTGTGATCGTCGAAGCTGATGGGTTGACAATCATCGACTACAAAACCGATCGCGTGACGGCTGAAACCATTGACCTGCGAGCCCAATTTTATCAAGGACAGATCGACGCCTATCGCAGCCATCTAGAATCGCTAACCCATCGACCCGTCAAAGCAGCCTATCTCGTGTTTCTAGGGGCGCGGACGATCAAAAGTGTCTGATTAATTCAGATTCCGCCCACGCCTGGCGCGTCGAATTAATCCAACGCCCGTACCGATCAACCCGACCGACATCCCCGTCGCACAGATCAACGAGATAATCACCACGACATCTGCGCCGCGAAACAAAGCGATCACGCACAGCGGAATCGCTGCGACGAATAGCAAAGACATCACAAACGCAAGGATCGCAAAAATCCAAAGAAGCATGACGTCCACTTCCTGAACGGTCGTCTCTTTTTGCTGCGAGATCGCTTTATCGTGGGCGTAATCGAGCGGAGCAGAAGCGGTTGTGTCAGTGGGTGTGTTCATGGCTTATATGTACATCATAGGTGCGTTAATCTAATTATCCCAGCCGCCATTTTAATTGGCCGCCGACGATGGTATGCGTCGCGCGACCTTTTACATTCCACCCATGGAACGGCGTATTTCGGCTTTTACTGACAAATTGTTCCTTGTCGATCGTCCAGTCCATATTCGGATCAATGATCGTGATGTCGGCAACACTTCCGTGCGACAATGTGCCACGGGGATACCTGATGATTTGCGCGCATTTGGCGGTCATCATGTCGATCAATTTCATCCAATCAATATGCCCCGGCGTCACCAACGCCTTGATATACAACGCCAACGCGCCTTCCAATCCCAGGATGCCAAACGGCGCGTAAGGAAACTCCAATTCCTTTTCCTCCGCCAGATGCGGCGCGTGGTCTGTAGCGAGTATGTCGATTGTGCCGTCTTTAACACCCGCGATGCAGGCATCCACATCCGGCTGTGTTCGCAAAGGCGGATTCATCTTGAAGTTCGTATCAAATGTCCGACACGATTCATCCGTCAACAACAAATGATGCGGCGAAACCTCGGCGGTGATCGGCAAACCGTCTCGCTTACCTCGGCGGATCAGTTCCACGCTGAACGCCGAGCTGATGTGCTGCACATGATACCGGCAACCTATCGTACGGTTCAGCACGATATCCCGCGCGATCATCAACTGCTCCGCCTCTGCCGGGATCGCGGGCATGCCGATGATCGTGCTGACTTCGCCTGCGTGCATCGCGCCGCCTGCGAGTTGATGATCCTCGCAATGCTGCATAATCAACCCGTCAAACATGCGGATGTATTGCAACGCTTTTCGCATGACCGATGAATCGTTGACGCCGACGCCATCGTCTGAAAACGCGATCGCTCCCCGCTGATACATCGACGCCATTTCCGCCAGTTCTTTTCCGTCACGGCTTTTGGTCATCGCACCGACGGGCAGCACATTCGCCAACGCCACGCGCTCCGATTCGCGCAACACAAACTCGATCTGCGATTCATTATCCAACGTCGGTTTGGTGTTGGGCATGCAACAGACAGTTGTGTATCCCGCCGCGACCGCAGCGGCGGAACCGGACGCGATCGTCTCTTCTTCTTCGTCGCCGGGCTCGCGGAAATGAACGTGAATATCAATCAATCCCGGGGTCACGAATTGCCCTTGCGCATCGATCACATGTTTGATGCCCTTGGAATCAATCGACGTGTCGATCCGCGAAATACGGCCGTTTTCGACCAGTAAATCGCGCTTCGCCTGCAACTGCTGCGAGGGATCAATCACCGTGCCGTTTTTGATTAGAATTGATGACATAGTTGGCCACAGATTAACACAGATGCGCACGGATGCGGAGTTTTAAGAAGTCGCAGCAAGCAATCAGTGTTCATCCGCGATCATCTGCAGCGAAATTACTTGCTTGTGATACCAGATACAAAACCGCCATGCGGACTGCCAAGCCGTTTTCGACTTGCTTGAGAATGCCTGATTGCTGGCTGTCGGCGATATCGCTTTGGATTTCGACGCCGCGGTTCATCGGTCCCGGGTGCATCACAAACACGCCGGGCTTGCAGCGTTGGAAGCGGTCCCACGTTAGCCCGAATAATTTCGTAAACTCGCGCACCGTCGGGAACTGGGCTGATTTCATGCGTTCGTTTTGCACGCGAAGCATATACATCACATCCACGTCGCCGATCACCGCATCCAGATCGTGCGTGACCTGACAGCCATATTTCGTGAATATTTGCGGGCAGAGCGTGGGCGGGCCGACCAGTATCACCTGCGCACCTAATTTAGTCAGGCCCCAGATATTTGACCTTGCAACCCGCGAATTGCCGATGTCGCCGACGATCGCCACTTTTAATCCGTCGATGTGCCCGAAGCGTTCGCGGATCGTATAAAGATCGAGCAGGCCTTGCGTGGGGTGTTCGTGTGCGCCGTCACCGGCGTTGATGATCGAGCACTTCAGACTTCGCGACAACAATTCCGCCGACCCGGCAGCGGCATGTCGGACGACCATCATGTCCACGCCCATCGCTTCGATATTTCGGGCGGTATCGACCAGTGTTTCGCCTTTGCTGACGCTTGATCCCTGCTCAGAAAAATCCAGCACATCCGCGCTCAATCGCTGAGCGGCGAGCGAAAAGCTCATGCGGGTGCGGGTGGAATCTTCAAAAAAAGCGTTGACAACCACCCTGCCGCGCAATGCGGGGACTTTTTTAACGGATCGAGTGGAGACTTCTTTGAAGGTTTGAGCGGTGTCCAATACAAAGCGGATTTCGTCGGCCGACAGCGGTTCAAGGCCGAGCAGGTGTTTGCGGGTCCAAAGCATTGGCTCGTTCAAGGAATGCTCCTGCGTTCGATTTCAATTCCGTCATATCCGTCTTTTTCGGCTACTTTCACTTTGACGACCTGATCCAATTGCAAACCTGGGATCGACAGCGCGACGGCATCCGCTTCGATGGGCAATTCGCGTCCGCCACGATCGACCATTACCGCTAGTTTGACCGTACTAGGCCGACCGAAATCAGCCAGCGCGTCGAGGGCTGCCCGAACCGTGCGTCCGGTGAATAGCACGTCATCAACTAGAATGAGCGGTTTGCGGTCAAAATCAAATGAAAGAACGGTTGGTCGAACCAGTGGGCGCGGGCCGATCTCGGAAAGATCATCGCGATAAAGGGTGATATCCAGCGCCCCGTATCCGATGTCAGTGATCCCACGATTCTTCAACAGCGGCAACAGGCGATTAGCAAGCAGTTCGCCGCGCGTGCGAATGCCGATCAGATTGATGGGCTGGCCGGGTTCGACCAATGCGACGATCTGGTCGAGGAGCGCGGTCAACATCTGCTGAAAATCATTTGCGTCGTACTTCGCCTTCATCGCGTTCGATTATGCCGATCCGTGCGATTCTGGCAACGATTCGCCATGCCGCAATGTCTGGCTTAACGGCACACAACGGCACACGCAAATATCCGCAGCATTTTTGTGGAATCGCCCCGGTCGCTCGCCACTTACGCTACTTATTGGGGAAGGTGACTTCCAGCCACGATGAATCCGTCATCGCTTGTACGAATGGCTCGGTCATTTTCGCGGGCAAAAGAACCGTCGTTCCACGTTTCGCGAGCACTGGCACATCGATGTTATTCACGCGGATTGACACTTCGCCTTGCAGCATCATCCAAACGACCGGCTGATCGTATGGGATCGCCTGTTCCACACCCTCACTCATGCGAACTTTTTCGATCTTGAACTGCGGTGCTTCGACCAATTGCGTGACTGTCGTAAAAACCCCGGCCACGTGTTTCCTTGCCGGAGGTTTCGATTCTACATTCGCAAAATCAATGCATTCCAACGCCTGCGCAATATGCAGTTCGCGGGGTTTGCCGGTACTGGCATCAACGCGATTAAAATCAAAGACGCGATAAGTCGTATCGCTGGGTGTTTGCACTTCCGCTGCCAGACAACCCGCGCCAAGCGCGTGGACTGTTCCGCTGGGTAGATAAAAACAGTCGTCCATTTTAACGGTGATTGATTTCAGCTTCTGTTCACATTCGCCTGTTTTGATCGCCTGCTCGAACGAATCTCTTGTCGTGCCGGGGACAAGCCCCTTAAGAATCCGCGCATCGGGATCGTGTTGAACGATGTACCATGCCTCATTTTTTAGATGCGCGCCGGGGTGTGTATCGGCATAGCTCTGTGGCGGATGCACTTGCACGCTCAAATCCTCCTTGGCATCGAGAAATTTAATCAGAATCGGAAACTGTCCGTGATCGCCGACCAATTTCACGTCCCCGTGCAGATCAGCGCCGAATTGTTCAACTAATTCGTGCAGCGTCTTGCCCGCCAGCGGACCATTCGTTAATTTCGCGCTAATCCATTCGACGTTATTCTCGACCGTTCCAGGCGGGAAATCGTAGAGCTCCCAGCTCTCGCCGATCGGTTTTTCTGGAGGAATAGACTTGCCAAGCACTGTTTCCAGCTTTCGGCCACCCCATATTTTTTCGACGAACCGCGGTTGAAAAATCATCGGATATAGCATCCTCATTGTTGTATCCGAAAGCCGTCTGATTGATAATGCACTGCATTATTCAGCGGGCGTCGGAGTACCCCGCACGGCTTTTGACAATGGATGTTCAGGCAATGCCCACTTCCCCTTCTTCTGAGTCCAAGACTAAGACTTTTGTTCTCGACACCAACATTCTACTTCACAATCCGAATGCGATGTTCATGTTCGCCGATAATGAGGTGATCATCCCGTTCGATGTGCTTGAGGAATTGGATAAGTTCAAAAGCAACTCCGACGATCTTGGCCGAAATGCCAGGCAATCGATCCGGCACTTGGACCAGCTTCGCACGCAAGGGAATCTGCACGATGGGATTCGTGATTCCAAGACCGGCGGGATGATGCGGGTTGTCTTGGATGGCGGGATTGCCGCCTGTCCGATGATGACCGTCAACTCCCCCGACAATCGAATCCTCTGCACCGCTTACACATTGCAGGCAGCGGGAAATCGCGTCATCTTTATTACCAAGGACATCAACGCCCGCATCAAGGCCGATTCAATGGGCATCAAAGCCCAAGATTTTGAAGCCACCAAAGTCGATTTTGAACACCTCTACGCGGGCTGGCGAGAAATCCTCGTCTCCAGCGACAAGATCGACACGCTTTATTCGCAAAAGCACTTAGTTCTCGATCTCGAAAAACCGATGCATGCCAACGAGTTTGCGTTATTGCGTGACGAAACCAATCCAGACCACACCGCAGTGGGACGGTATAAAGCCGATGTCGGCGGGATTATCCCGCTTCGGCCACGACGCGGGCCGGTGTTTGGAATCATGCCACGCAATCTCCAACAGCAAATGGCGATGGAATTGCTGCTGGATGATTCGGTTAAACTCGTCTCGCTGATCGGGTCCGCCGGGACAGGCAAAACACTCCTCGCGGTGGCTGCGGGGATGATGAAGGTGTTGAACGATCAAGCCTACGTCAAACTGCTGGTCGCCCGCCCGATCATGCCGCTTGGACGGGACATCGGTTATCTGCCCGGCGACAAAGACGACAAACTCAAAGCCTGGATGCAACCCATCTTCGATAATATGTCCTACCTGCTTTCCAACCGGCTGGCCGGCGAAGGCAACGAAGCTAAATCCCACGCGCAACTTTCCAGCGTCGAACAACGCATGCAGCAACTCGTTGAATCCGGCCAAGTTGTGATGGAACCGCTGACTTACATCCGTGGCAGGTCGATTCCACATCAGTTTATGATCGTCGATGAAGCGCAGAATCTGACGCCGCACGAAGTTAAAACCATTGCGTCGCGTGTCGGCGACGGAACCAAACTGATCCTCACCGGCGACGCCACGCAGATCGATAATCCCTATCTCGATAGTTCGAGTAACGGGTTGTCGTATATGGTCGAACGACTTAAAGGCAAATCGATCATCGGGCATGTCACGCTTGCGAAATCTGAGCGTAGCGAGCTTGCAAGTCTAGTAACAGAAGAGCTTTAGGACAATTCATCGCGTCATGATGGACGCAAACGATACCGCCCTTGCGTGCCCGAAAATATTCAACCGGGTACAACTCCTACTAAATCCATATTTTATATTGACTTTTCCGATTTTGTCGATATTTTATCTGCACGATGTACAAATGGCTTTGCCTTTATTCGGTGTCGCTACTGCTTTTGGTGGGCTGCGATAAACAGTCAGCACCAGAATCGCAATCACCGTCAACCCCTTCTGTGGTGCGTATTGGGTATTTCGCGAACCTCACACACGCTCAGGCAGTTCTGGGGGTTTCGTCTGGGGAGTTTCAAAATGCCATCGCCCCCGCAAAACTCGAAACGCGCGTCTTCAATGCCGGACCGGCCTTGATCGAAGCACTAAATGCGGGCGAGATCGACATCGCCTACGTCGGACCCGGACCTGCGATTTCTGCCCATACGCGATCCCGTGGCGAGGCGATCCGTGTTATCGCAGGAGCGGCCGCCAACGGAGTACTCGTGGTTGCGCAGAAAGGCTCAGGCATTCGCTCGCTGGCCGATCTCAAAGGCAAACGTATCGCCACCCCGCAAGCGGGTAATACTCAGGATATCGCTGCCCGACACTTTCTCCAGCAAGCTATCGGCGACACCAGCGGCGTGTTCTCCGTCCCCAACGCCGAACAACGCGGCTTAATGGAACGCGGCGAGATCGACGCCGCATGGGTTCCAGAACCGTGGGGCGCATTTCTCGTCTCCGAAGCCGGTGCGACACCGATTCTCGAAGAAAAAGACCTCTGGCCTGACAATGAGTTTGTGCTGACTGTTGTTGTCACGACGCCCGCATTCTTGAAGAACCACCCCGCAACCGTTGAGTCATTTCTCCGCGTGCACCGCAATTGGACGCGTCGTCTGACTGACGACCCGGCGGCGCATGTCGCTAGGCTGGGAGATGCCCTGTTTTCGTTGACGCAGAAAAAGCTGCCCCCAACCGTTCTTACAGATGCGATCAAGCGCGTCCGCTTCGGGGATGAGCCCCTGCCCGCATCGCTTGAGGCTATGAACCGATGGATGCACGAACTGGGTTTCTCCCGCACCGCCGGGACGATCGACGGACTTGTTGATACGTCACTGCTCCACAAACTTGCGGATGAATCGAGCCACAAGTGACCGGCCATCTCGAACTCATTTCAGTATCAAAGAAATTCGCCGCCGCGCAGATGCATGCGCTGCAGAACGTTTCGGTGACGTGCCAGCCCGGCGAGTTTGTCGTCGTCGTCGGCCCAAGCGGTTGCGGCAAAAGCACACTGCTGAACCTTGCCGCCGGGATGGCGTTGCCCGACTCAGGGAGTGTCACGCTCGATGGTAAACCGGTCACCGCACCGGGACCCGATCGCGCAGTTGTTTTCCAAGAGCATGGCTTGTTCCCATGGTTGACGGCCTCGGAAAATGTCGAATTCGGACTTAAAATGCAGGGCGTATCGCGTTCCGAGCGCGAAGATCGAGTCGCGGCTGCGCTACGAATGGTTCATCTCAGCCATAGCTCAAAGAAACTGATTCACGAACTTTCAGGTGGAATGCGTCAGCGCGTGGCGATCGCGCGGGCGATGATTCTGGATCCTGCCGTTCTGCTGATGGACGAACCCTTCGCCGCGCTGGATGCACAAACCCGCACGCTGATGCACGCGCAACTTCAGGAGCTCTGGTCGCAAACTCGCAAAACAATCCTGTTCGTCACGCATTCCGTCGGCGAAGCCGTGCGGCTTGCCGACCGCGTGATCGTTCTCCATGCCCACCCCGGAAGGGTCCGACGCGAGATCAAAATCGAACTACCACACCCCCGCAACTTTGACGGCCGCGAAATCAGCGAGATCGCGCGGCTCGTTCGCAATGAAATTGAAGATGAGGTCAATCGTGTCAACAAACAACTGGCGGACGATTTCTGGAAACCTGTTAAGCCCACTGATCTGGTTGATGTTGCTGGGGATATGGGAAGCGGCATTTAGGCTCATCGGCTGGCGGGATTATCTATTCCCCGCACCATCCCACATTGCCCGCGCCATGATTGATTTAGCCGGCCAGCTCGGGCCGGCGCTGCTGGTGAGTTTGGCGCGGTTGGCGGGGGGATTCGCGATTTCGTTGACGCTCGGTGCCACCGCTGGGCTAATCCTCTGGCGTGTAAACACCTTAAACCGGGCGATGGGTCCCCTGTTTCTCGGCATTCAAACCTTGCCGAGTGTCTGCTGGGTGCCGTTGGCAGTTTTGGCATTCGGAATCAACGAAGCAGCGATGATGTTTGTGCTGGTGATGGGCAGCTCGTTCGCCATCGCGATCGCGATGCGGGACGGGTTGAACACCGTTCCTCGCATTTATCATCATGCCGGCGCGATGCTGGGTGCACGTGGACTTGCTTATTACCGCTACATCCTGCTCCCCGCCAGCACCCCCGCATTTGCCAGCAGCTTGCGCCAAGGCTTCTCATTCGCCTGGCGATCACTGATGGGGGGCGAATTGATTCTCGCCACGCGAACCCACGGGCTTGGCTATCTACTGGAACTCGGCCGCAGCTTTGCGGATGTCGCGCAGGTGGTGGCGGTGATGGTCGTGATGATCGCGATCGGCATGACCGTTGATCGGCTGCTGCTAGCCCCACTCGAACGCCGCGTACATCGACGATTCGGCTTATAACAAAGCGGCCTATTTCCCCAACGAACCAAGCGCTTCAACCCGCTTGGCGTTGTTGAAGTCGGCGACCGTTACGCCGCCAGCGTCGTGCGTGGTGAAGGTAACTGCACACTTATTGTAGCCCACCTGCAAATCGGGGTGATGGTTCGTTTGATGCGCGATCCACGCTACGGCGTTTACGAACGCCATCGTCTGGTGATAGTCCTTGAACGTAAACGTTTTAACGATCGCATCGGCGGAGTGCTTCCAGCCTTTGAGCGATTTGATCTTCCCAGCGATTTGTCTGGCGGTCAGTTTTGTCATGACAATTGTAGGCGCGATCCATGCGTCACCGCGATGCTAAAAACGAATTTCCCAGAGAGGCACAGAGGCACGGAGTAATCATCAGAAGTTACCGCGCCTCGTCATGTACGCTGCTTCATTCACCGTCAAGAAGTAATGCCGTAAATATAAACCGCAGATCCGTTTCTACGTGTCTCTGTGCCTTTGTGGCCAATGTATTTCTTAGAGCGTTGAGCCATCTTCTTTTGTGATGACGGGAAACGCCGGATCGGTTTTTTGCGTGGACGAAAGCACCTGCTCGCGGGTTCGCAGCTTGGATGCGCGGGAGATGATCGCGACTGCCTCTTTTTCCATGCGTTTACGCTTCATTTCGCGAAGTTGCGTAAGGGTGCGGAGAATCGTGCGAGTCAAGAGCGTCGCGATAACGCCCAGCACAAATGCCCCCAGCGCCAGCAGCAAAACGCTAGATTGAAGCGTCCAGTCTGCGCCAAAAAATACCCATAGCTGCGTTTTCGTACCAAGATTATTGATCGAAAAGACAAGGATATAGACGGCGATGATCGAGAAAAAAACGATCTTTGACCAGACGCGGATTTTTAACCAGATATTCATGTCGTACCATTTCCGATCAGTGCCTGAATGGCCCAGACCAGCCCGGATAAGCCTGGATCAAGATACATCGCGATCGGGGTATAAAACAACAGCATCGCGTAGGTCGCCAGGCTGAGATAAGGACCATAGGGCAATTCGCGGCTGCCTTTGGTGAGCAATTGTATGACCGCAATGCCCAGCCCGAACACCGGCGCGACAAAAAACGCGACGATGGCAGCGCCCGGGCCGATGATTGCCCCGACGCCGAACATCAGATGCACGTCGCCAAGCCCCATCGCTTCGCGGCCAAATCCGTAGCTTCCGGCGATTCTGAAAAACCAGACGACCGCCCCGCCGACCAATCCGCCAAATAGCGATCCAAGAAATCCAGATAGGATCGGCTGCTGCGACCATTGTTCCCATGAACCGCCAATTGAGGGAATTTTTGTAACGACCAATGCGAACAGGCAGGCGAGGACGACGGGAGGCACTAAAAACAGCATTTCTCGCCGCATCTCTTGGCGGATGCGCGACTTAGGCCAAGGATCGGGGCGCTGGTCTTCGGGAATGTCTTTCAATTCGTTTTCAAGCATCGGCGCGTCGTCGGCGAAGGATTGTTTGATAAGCCCCTTGCGCAGCAGCACGATACTCATCACCAATCCGATTCCGCCGCCCAGTGTCAGAGCATCGATGGCCGGGCTTTGGTGCAGCGATCCTAAATTGTTAGGCGCGATTAAAAATGCGTGCCCTAGCGCCCCGACGATCGCGGTCGTCCAGCAGATGCCCAAAGGGATAATGAAATGCTTCAGATCGATCATACTTGCGCCCAAGAGCGCACCAATCAACCACAGATGCAGGACGAGGATCGGCCAATCGCGATTGATATCCAAAAGCCGGAATGTTTCGTGAAATAATCCGAATGCGTCAGCGGATAGCTTCGATTGGTACGGCCCCCAGCCGTACTGAAACAGCAACAAATAGTGAGCGAGAAATAAGATGGCGGTGATCAGTTCGACGATCGGATATTGCGCCGAGATCGGATTTTTGCAGTACCGGCATTTCCCGCGCAGCCACAACCAGCCAAAAATCGGCACGTTGTCATGGGCCGCCAATTTGTGATTGCACTGCGGGCAGGTTGATGGCGGCGAGATCAAAGACATATCGCGCGGCATCCGATAAACCACCACATTCAAAAAACTCCCCACGCACGCACCCAGTGCGAACACAAAGCAGGCGAGAGTGATTTGAATCGGATCCATGTCGTAAACGTCCACAGGTAGTAGTCCATCGACGCTTTTCAGGCAAGCGGTAATACTGTCATCATCGTCTAAAAGCGGCATCGCCCACTATTCCTATCGAGATTTTTGTCGCACCCCTTTTCAAACAGGCCTCACTTCCGCTAATGTCGATCGTTCGATTATGAGCAGCTACACCCTGACCCATCTGAAGCAACTTGAGGCCGAGAGCATCCACATTATCCGCGAGGTGGCGGCGGAGTTTGCCAACCCGGTATTGCTATATTCAGGCGGCAAAGATTCGATGTGCCTCGTGCACCTGGCCCGCAAAGCCTTTGCACCTGCACAAGTCCCCTTCCCGCTGCTGCATATTGCGACAACGTGGGATTTTCGCGAATTGCTGACTTTCCGCGATCAATACTGTGCTGATCATCACCTCAATCTCACCGTCTACACCAATGAAGAGGCGCTTGCTGCGGGGATCAATCCGTTTGATTATGCGACGCCTAAATATTCTGCGCACATGCAAACGCAGGCGTTGGTACAGGCACTCAAGCAAGGCGGATACGACGCCGCGTTCGGCGGGGCGCGTCGCGATGAGGAAAAAGCCCGTGCCAAAGAACGCGTCTACAGCTTTCGCGATAAATTGATGCAGTGGGACCCGAAAAACCAGCGGCCAGAATTGTGGAGTCTCTATAACGGCAAGGTCAACCCCGGCGAATCGATCCGGGTTTTCCCGCTATCCAATTGGACCGAACTGGATGTGTGGCAATACATCTACGCAGAGAATATTCCCCTGCCACCACTCTATTTTGCCGCCAAACGTCCTTGCGTGGTGCGGTCGGGTCAATGGATCGTCGTGGATGACGACCGGATGCGGCTGACGCCGGAAGATAAAATCGTCGAAAAAGTCGTCCGCTTCCGCACACTCGGCGATTATCCGCTGACGGCTGGTGTCGAAAGCACCGCCAGCACGATCCCCGAAATCATTCAGGAAACCCTCATCGCCAAACGCTCCGAACGCCAAGGCCGACTCATCGATTACGACGAAGCCGGTTCGATGGAACAGAAGAAGCGCGAAGGATACTTTTGAAGGAAATGGAACACAGATTTCCACAGATGAAACAGATAAATACAGATCGATGCCGCAAAAGCCGGCAGGTGGTCTGTTAGTAAAGCAGGTTTTGATATGGCAGTAGCTGAAACGCAAACCGACAATATTCACGCATATTTGGACAGGCATCAGCGCAAGGAACTGCTGCGATTTTTGACTTGTGGCAGCGTAGATGATGGGAAATCGACGCTGATTGGTAGGCTGTTGCACGATACGAAGGGCATTTACGAAGACCAACTGGCGGCGATCCAGAAAGATTCGCTCAAGCACGGCACGACCGGTGCGGGCGAGGTCGATCTGGCACTGTTAACCGACGGACTGAAGGCCGAACGCGAACAGGGGATTACGATTGATGTGGCGTATCGGTATTTTTCGACCGACAAACGCAAGTTCATCATCGCCGACACCCCCGGCCACGAACAATACACCCGCAACATGGCGACCGGCGCATCGACCTGCCATCTGGCGATCATCCTGATAGACGCCCGGCATGGCGTGGCATCTCAAACGCGGCGGCATTCGTTCATCGTTTCGCTGCTGGGCATCAAGCATGTGGTGGTGGCGATCAACAAGATGGATCTGGTCAAATATTCGCAAGATAAATACGAACAGATCAAAACTGAATACACCGGTTTCGTCGCCAAGCTGGGCATTCCGGATGTGGAGTTTATTCCGATGTCGGCGCTTAAAGGCGACAACGTGGTGGAAAAATCCGCCGCGATGCCGTGGTATTACGGACCGCCGCTACTGAATCATCTGGAGACGGTGCATATCGCGTCGGATCGCAATCTGGAGGATTTCAGATTTCCGGTGCAGTATGTATTGCGGCCAGATCTTAATTTTCGCGGATTTGCCGGTACGATCGCGTCGGGAATCATCAAAAAAGGGGATGCGATTCTCGCGCTGCCGTCGGGGAAAAAATCGACCGTTAAATCGATCGTCACTTTTGAAGGCGAAATCGAAGAAGCCTTCAGCCCGCAGGCGGTGACGATCACGCTGACAGATGAAATCGATGTGTCACGCGGTGACATGCTGGTGTCACCGGGCAATGAGCCGCATGTCGCCAGTCAGATCGAGGCGATGGTCGTCTGGATGCACGAAAAGCCCTTCGTACCCGGGCGCTCATACTGGATCAAACACACCACGCGCACGGTCGGCGGCGAGATCGCAGAAATCCGTCACGGGATTGACGTCAATACGCTGGATCGTAAACCCGCATCGCAATTGGCGATGAATGAGGTCGGGCATGTCGTTCTGACACTCAATCAGCCGCTGGCGTTTGATCCTTATAAAGCCAATCCGTCCACCGGCGCTTTTATCTTGATAGATCGGCTGACCAATACGACTGTTGGTGCGGGAATGATTCTCGAACACACCGATCGGCGCAATCAGGGCAATTTGTGGCAGCAACAACCGGTGGCTGGGAAATTGAAGCAAAAGGCGAGTCTGATCCCCGCCACCGACCGTCAACAGCGCTTCGGTCATCAGGCGGCCACGGTTTTGATCTATGGATTAACCGGATCGGGAAAAGCGACGCTCGCCTATGCGGTTGAAAAACGCCTGTGGGAGATGAATCACGCCGTCACGGTGATCTACGGGCCTGATATGCGTCAGGGACTATGCCGCGATCTTGGTTTTACTGCCGACGATCGCAGCGAAAATCTCCGCCGGAGCGCGGAGGTTGCCAAAATTGTCAATGAATCAGGATTGATCTGCATCTGTGCTTTTGTCGCCCCGCACGATGCGGTGCGTGTCAAAGCCCGCGAGGTTGTCGGCGATGGGCGATTCGTCAGCGTCTATCTGAAATGTCCGGTCGAGGTCTGCCGCCAACGCGATAAAAGCGGTGCCTACACCTTGGCAGACAGCGGCAAGATCACGCAGTTCCCAGGCATCAGCGCGACGTTTGAAGAGCCCGCCGACGCCGATCTGGTTTTACCGACCGATCAACTGGATGTCGCGCAATGCGCTGAACGCATTATTGAATTGCTGGTCGAACGCGGTTTTATTCCCTCGACGTAGTTTGATATCTACATCGCTGCGCTTTGAACCGCTTCAGCCAGCGTGGGATGGATGAACATCGCCTGTTTTAACACGTCCATTGTCGCGCCGGCATTCATCATCGCGATATAGATCGACACCAATTCTGCGCCGCTGGCAGACAACACGGCGGCGCCGAGGAGACGGTCAGTGCGAGAATCAATCACCAGTTTAATCTGCCCTGCGGATTGCCCCGCCTGATTGGCGCGGCCGTTGCTGGACATGTCGTAATGTTGAACGCGGACGTGATCGCCGTGCTCTTTTCTGGCCTGGCGTTCTGTCATGCCGACCCGTCCGAGTTCAGGGTCGGTAAAAACCGCGTACGGAATGATTCGGCCTGCGATCGATTTTCGTTCACCTATTTTCATCAACTGCCATTCCAGTACGCGATGGTCATCCCATGAGGTATGCGTGAACATCGGCCCGCCGCGCACATCCCCGACCGCCCAGACGCCCGATACGCTGCTGGCGAGCGTGTCATCCACCTCGATCACGCCGTCTTCACGCGGTTGCAACCCTATCGTATACAAACCCAGATCATCGGTGTTGGGCTGCCGACCTGTAGCGACGAAAACCGTCTGTGCGGAGAGATGCTCTTTCTTTTCTGCGACGATTAGAGTCATTTCGATCCCCATTTGATGCTTCTTGATGGATTTAACGTCCGCCTTCAGCCGAAACTCGATCTTTTCTTGCTCAAGCAACGTTTGTATTGCATTGGCGATATCAGCATCTTCATGCGAGAGTATTTGATCGCCTGAGTCAATTACCGTCACCGCAACGCCCATGCGAGCGTAAAACTGTGCCATTTCGATGCCGACGTAGCCGCCTCCGAGAATGAGCATTGACGCGGGTAACTTTTCAACCGTCATCCAGTTTCCCGCATCGATCCAGCCCACCGATTCAAGCCCGTCAATTTGTGGAAGTCGCGTTCTTGTGCCGGTATCGATCACCACGTCTTGTGCAAGATAAGTCGCGACCCCAACGCGGATCTTAAATAAATCGCCGGATTTACCGTCAAATTTTGCGTGTCCTTCCACGATGTCCACGCCGCATTCATGCAACTGATCGGACAACGATTGAATCGTGGCGCGGACAATTTTACGCGCCCGGGCGAGAACTGCCGGGTAGTCAATTTCGACGTGCGAAATGTTAATACCCAGTTCGGCGGCGTGTTGGCTATGATAAGCGAGCCTAGCGGATGCAATCACGGCTTTGGTCGGCGTACACCCGAAATTGACGCAGGACCCGCCCAGATGTTTACGTTCAACCAAAGCGACTTTTTTTCCGTGTGTCGCCAGTTCACGCGCTAACGGTATCGCGGACTGTCCTGCACCAATCAACAGCACATCATATTTACTCATCTTGAATAGTAGTGGCATCGAAAGGCGTCATTTGACATAAATTAGATTTCATGCCTGACGTGCGTATACCCGCGTCCTATCGTGGGGGATGGGAAGCGTTGTTGTCCAAAATCCACAATCCATTTCTGGCGAATCCGCTGTGGCCGGTTCTCGGAATCATTATCTTGATCGCTTTAAGGCGGTGCGCGCTTACAGCGAAGCAATATGTGACAAGCTGGTGAATGAAGATTTTGTCGTGCAATCAATGCCGGATGTCAGCCCCCTCAAATGGCATCTGGCCCACACAAGCTGGTTTTTTGAAACTTTTTTACTCAAACCGCACGCCCCGCAATACGAGGAATTTGATCCTCATTTTGCCTATCTGTTTAATTCGTACTATGTCACCGTTGGTGATCGGCATTGTCGTCAGAATCGAGGATTGCTGAGTCGTCCCACTGTCGAAAATGTTTATCGCTATCGCGGTCATGTGGATCGCGCGATGCGGCGATTGATCAGTGATTCGGATTCAGCCGTTTTTGATCGCGTTGCCCCGGTGCTGGAGATCGGTCTGAATCATGAGCAGCAGCATCAGGAATTGATGCTCACCGATATCAAGCACGTATTCTGGGTCAACCCGTTGCGCCCCGCTTATACCGACCGCAAGCCAGACGCAGAATGCGCCGCCGCCGCCGGCATGAAATGGATTCGTTTCAACGCAGGAAACCGGAAAATCGGACACGACGGCGATGGTTTCGCGTTTGATAATGAATTGCCACGGCACACGGTTTATGTCAACGCGTTCGAGTTGGGTTCGCGACTGGTCACCAATGGCGAATACAAGCGTTTCATCGCTGATCACGGATACGAACGTCCCAAATTATGGTTATCGCTCGGATGGGCGACTCGGCAGCAGGAACAATGGACGGCCCCGCTGTACTGGCTTAAAAGCCCGGACGCAGATCAGTGGATCCATCACACACTGTTTGGGTTGCGCGATGTGGCCGACGACGAGCCGGTTTGTCATGTCAGCTTTTTCGAGGCCGATGCCTTCGCACGCTGGGCCAATGCGCGATTGGCGACCGAGGCGGAGTGGGAGATCGCGGCTGTTGAAACCGAACGACCCGACACCCCCAATTTTGCAGAATCGCTATCGTGTCGCCCGCTTCCCGCAACGGATCAACCTGGCTTGCAGCAAATGCTTGGACACGTGTGGGAATGGACCGCCAGCGCCTATCTGGCTTATCCCGGGTACCGTCCGCCCCCGGGCGCATTGGGAGAGTACAACGGCAAATTTATGTGCAATCAGTTCGTATTGCGCGGGGGATCTTGCGTGACGCCCGCATCACACATGCGACCGACCTACAGAAATTTTTTTACTCCAGACGCGCGGTGGCAGTTCACGGGTATTCGACTGGCGAGGGATGTATGAGCCGACTTCACAGCCACCCTGACATCCGTAAACGCCAAACGCAAATGCGCTTGGACCTGCTCGATTTTGAGCCTCAACCTGATGATGTGCTGGCAAGCGTCAAGGCCGGTTTAGTACAAGCGGATAAAACGCTTCCCTGTAAGCTTTTTTATGATCGCCGCGGTTCGCAGTTGTTCGATCAAATCTGCAGTTTGCGCGAGTATTATCCCACGCGCACCGAATTACAGATCCTGCAAAGTCATATCGCAGAAATCTCAGATACGGTCGGTTCGAGCGCAGTGCTTGTCGAATACGGAAGTGGAAGTAGTTTGAAAACACGAACGCTCCTGCGACATCTCGATATGCCGCAAGGCTATGTGCCGATCGATATTTCCAAACAGCACTTGCAAGAATCGGCATCGTCATTGCAGGAGATGTTTACAGACATTCCCGTTTATCCGGTTTGTGCCGATTATACCGAGCCTTTCCATCTGCCGGAGATTGCACGTGATGCCGATCAGTGCGTGGCATGGTTTCCGGGTTCAACGATCGGCAATTTTGAACCGGCTGATGCGCTCACCTTCTTGAAATCGATACGTCACACCTGCGGCCAAGGTAGTGGCCTGCTGATTGGCGTGGATCTAAAGAAAGATCCTCGATTACTGCATGCTGCCTACAACGATTCTGCCAACATCACTGCGGCATTTAATCTAAATATTCTCACTCGCATCAATCGCGAACTAGAGGCTGATTTTGATCTGTCCGCCTTCTCGCATTACGCCCTTTACAATGTGCCACACGGACGCATGGAAATGCGGCTGGTGAGTCTGGCTGATCAGACGGTTCAGTTGAAGGACGGCACGCGGGTGCATTTTGCGGAAGGCGAATCCATTCATACTGAGAGCTGTTACAAGTACACACCGGACAGTTTTCGCGCACTTGCGATCAATGCGGGGTATCAACCAACGAAACTTTGGATTGATCGCGAGCGCCTGTTCAGTATCCACTACCTGACAAGCTGACACGCTTGAATACGTGCGATACAATCGCGGTATGGACCAATCAGCACAGACCGACGTTTCTGGCAATGAGTGGATGAATGTGCGATCAGTGGATCGGACACTTCTGGATCGGCTGCGTCCGCGCCAGGACGTACTTGCTGAGGCGAAAGAGGGGATTGAGAAGCATCGCAAGTGCGACCTCACGCTGCGCGTCGCTGATGCGACAAATGCCAAACCCGCCGCTGGTGCAATCCTTACAATCGAACAAATCGATCACGCCTTTGATTTTGGTTGCAGCAGTGGTTTTACATTGCAGCAGGTGCGCGATGATCCTGTGAAACAGGCGAGGGCTGCGTTATTCGCCGATCTGTTTAACTGCACGTCAGCCAAGTGTTATTGGGACGAGTGCTGGCATCAGCCGATCGAGCAACATCAGGGCGTGCGGGTCACGCGAACATTCCTCGATGAGATCGACTGGGCGGTCGCCAACAACATACGTGTGCGCGGGCATCCGCTGGTTTGGACTGTTCCTAAAGCGATTCCACAGTGGGTTCGTAAGTATCCGTATGAAAAGCAGTTGCAATTGATGGAACACAACCTGCGGTCGCTGATTCAGTGTACGAAGGGACGCGTGAAACTGTGGGATCTTGTCAACGAGATGTTGTGGGAACCGAGTTTGCGAAATCTGCCCTCGCGAAATTGGCCGCACATTGAATCGACGGAGGAGATGCTGACTTACATCGAACCTGCGATTGAATGGGCGCGCGATGAAGATCCGACATCAACCTTTGTGCTGAATGATTACGGACTTGAATTGAATCTGGTGAAGATGGGCGATGTCACAGTGACGGCGACACAGCAACGAAAGCGGTATCGTGACCTGATCGAGCAAATGCAAAAGCGCGGCTGCGCGCCCGACGCGATCGGCACGCAAATGCACGATGGCACATGGGCACCGGCGGACGTGTTAAAAAAGGTGCTGGATGAATTGGCGTCCACAGGATTGCCGGTGCAAATCAGCGAGTTCTGGGCGCACGATGGCGGTTGTCCGCATCAACAAGAGTTGTCGCCTGAAGCGCTGCGCGATGCGCGGATCGAATACATCACCGATTGCTACACCATCGCGTTCGGGCATCCTGCGGTGAATCATTTCACCTACTGGGGTGGCGGTGAATTTTATGAAGACGGCGATCCGCTCGCCAAAAGTTATAAAACCGCCTGGCTTCCCAGTAAGGTTTATCATGCGGTGCATGATTTGGTGCGCAAGCAATGGTGGAAGCCGGGTACGGAATTGACCGCCGATGCAGACGGCCACGCACGCTTGCGCGTCGGACATGGCCGGTATCGTGTTTGCGTGAAACGCAAGGGCGGAAACATCACCACGACCGAGATCGACGTGCGCGGTAAAGCGTCGAGCATCGATCTCGATCTGGTGTGACGTACGAGATTATTTACGCAGAATCGCTGGGATTTCTGCTGGGATTTTACCTAATGCGGGCAATTCACCGGATTTAATCAGTTCGGTTTTATTGCCATTCCGCGTCAGTTCGACACCTTTTTCGGAGTTGATCGAAATGACATCCACCGCATCGCCCATTTTGACTTCGACCGAACCGTCGTCTCGGCGGGTGATGGTCGGGGC
Organism: Tepidisphaerales bacterium; assembly: GCA_038210015.1. Lineage (GTDB taxonomy): Bacteria > Planctomycetota > Phycisphaerae > Tepidisphaerales > Tepidisphaeraceae > BPJO01. Next base: position 7,483 of record JBBQXB010000024.1, on the reverse strand, counting down.
GGGCGTGCCGCGTTGATACGGATATAGCACCCATGTCGTTGCGGTGCCGGGCTTGGTACTCATTCGCAACCAGATTTGCGCTTCGCCATAGGTCCAGGGCATGTTCCATCCGGGGGGCGGCATCATCGCACGGCCTTTGGTGGATTCGATCGCGTCGTGCCATGATTTTTGGTTACCACCCAATGCCTCACGTTTTAAAAAATCAGGCTTGAAGTTCTCGGTTTGACCTTCAACGCGTTTGCCCCAATCGGCATCCGATTCTCCCGCTTTGGCGGCGATAGCAGCGGGATAGCCCATCCACTCATCGAAATATGCCCAGTATCGCTGATCGATTTTCAGGTCGGTCGATTCAACAACGCTGACGAGCATGTCCTGATCCCATTGGCCGACGAGTTTGACCGAATCCTTTCCGATCTCCGCCGACCGCGCCAGAAGGTGCAGATTGATCTGTTGTGGCTCATCCGACTGCGTTTCATCGCGGACCACCAAATAGTCGCTTAGCGGGCTTTTCGCGTCCTGCTTCACCATCGCAAGAAGCCGACGGTGCACGATCGGCGACACCTTGCGGGAACCGTACTGACGCGAAAACTCTGCATCTTCGGGATCAACCGGCGCCATACCCACCGATCCAGCAGAGCGTTCGGCGACCACCACATCAGCGACCGGCGTGGCAACAAAAGCGCCGACACGCGCAGAACCGTAGATCTGCTCGATTGCATCCACATTGGTGTTGCGTTGGTTATGCCGGACCTGGCCTTCCTTGCCGAAGGTCATCGAGTTATGCAACGCGGCATGATCGCCGCGCGGGTGATAGGAGCAGTTGTAATCGAGACTGATCGGCGTGTTGTGATTGTAAAAGTGAAACGCCAGTTCGTCGTTGTGATAGTGCCCCCCCGTCCAGCCAGCTTTCATACTCAGGAACGACTCACGATCCGTACCAAACGCACTGCGGAAGATCGGCCCGAAGCCGTGGAAATAATCGCTGGACCAGTCCATTTGCGCCGCCGGTGTGGCGGGAATATCCAAGTCCATTTCAAAGATCGCAGTTTGTAAGGATTTAGGTTTCCACTTATCCCCAGCCAACATGCGAAAGGTACCCATCAATTCGCTGGCGTGTTTGGGATCGGCATCGCGATAGAAAAGAGCCAGTTTTGCAAAGCCTTCAGCGCCGATGCCACTGGTCCAGCGATGCGTATCGCCGTGCGGGGCTTCATGACGGAAACCCAGCCGCGGATCAACCGGTGTTAACAGCTTGCGATGCCAGACGGTGGTTTTTTTGAAGAGCGGGTTGTCGGCGATCGGATTGCTGACACCTGCATTGAAAAATACTCTCGCCAGATCGGTTTGTAACCCGACAGAATAACCAGCATAACCCGGACACTCATACCCCGCGCCATCCGGAGCGGTGACGACGCGTTTCACATCATCGTTGAATTGCTCCTGACCAAATGCAAACCACTCCTTTGCATGCGGATGATCCCGCATCGCAGCGGCAGCGAATAGGGCACCAATATACTTGTCTGTATGAAAGTTCGGATTGCCAGGTCCCCACCCGTTGCGATACCCAGGCCAGGCGTCCAGATCCGTGCAGATATATCCAATCGCCGCGGTCTGTGCATCGCCGTAGGGTTGGTCGATCGAGTAAAGATCGCTATCAGGGAACGGGCCGTTAATCATACGGCGCGTGCCGTAGTTCGTTGGGTTGACATCGTCCGCCTGATACCTGCGACCAAGATATTGATCCGGGCTAGGCATGCTTGGCCGATTGGTTTTCCGACCTTCCAGCATCGCGAGCAGATTTCCGCTCACCAGACCGTCAATCTTTTTCTTTAATGCCTTGGCTTCATCGCTTTTGGAATCGAGTTTGTCCAATTCCGCCTGCATTTCAGCACGCGATTTTTTCACATCGTTGAGCGTTCGTACTGCGAAGGTGTCGCGGGCATTTTTCAGATCGTCGCGAATCTGCTCGATCCGCTTGCGGCTGGTGATGATATTCGCCCCGGCAACACTCGGATCGCGCTTCCACTCAAGGATATATTTGTTGACCTGTGCATTCAAAGTCCAATCGGTGTGCCGTCGTACAAGAGAATCAATCTTATTGCTGTTATCGAACAGTTCGCGTGGGCCGATGCATAGTGCATACGCGCGTTCGCCATACCATTTGGGGTCCTGGGTTGAATCGGAATCGCCACCATCGCCATCAATGAGCGGCACGCGGATTTGCCCGCGATTTCCGTCATAGGCGTTAGCGAACATCGTCGCGGCATACGGTCCGACCCACTTGCTCGGATAAGCCGCCACAACGCCGACAGCCGGCAGATCGCCTGCGCCATCCTTGCCGCCGGAGGTGAGGAAGAAGTCCTGCCCCCCGCCGCCACCTTGATTCCAGCGGGCGCGCAGGATCACAAAAGGCCGACCTTTTTGTGCCGGGCGCGGGCGCGCGTCCGTGAAATTAAGTGAATTATTTCCGCCGAATGAATCCCATTCAAACCAGCGTGTCCACATCGCGGTATCGAGTTTCAAGCTCTGCCCCGCCGGGACGTTGCCCGCAGGATAATTATCAGGTTTGGCACCGAAATGCAGTTGATACTGGTGTGTTTTGAAATTCTCGACCGATTCATCACGTGGCAGGCGATAGCGCTCGACAATCTCAATCCACGGATCGTTCATCACCACGCGAATCATCAACTCATAGCGATGCGTGTCTTTGGCGATCGCTTCGCGAGGCAATTCGCCTGGCGCGTAACGAAAGGTTTGTTTCCCGAGTTGCATCGGCTGGGCTTCGACCGTGCCATCGGATTGATTGGCTTCAAACTCGTAAGAAACCAGGATGTCGGCAAATACCGGACCTTTCGCCAGAACGGTCGTCTTGGCGCTCTTGAGCACCGACGACCCTTCAAACCACGCCCTGCCGTCCATGTCGCTGTTGCCGATCTTAAATCCACCCAGCCAATGCGGGATTTCTGACAGCTTTTTGCCCGCGACATCGACCTTGGAATAATCCGTAATGCGCAGCGTACTGATGCCATTTTCGATCACTACGTATTGCTCAGAATTGGTCACCTTCAGTGGCGAATCGACATGGCCTTTGTCGAGTTTCACTTCGACCGATTCGTCCTTGTTGCCGATCGTCGCCATGAACCAGATACGATCGATTGTTTTGTCGCTGACAACAACCGATTCAACCTGTGCAGGCCGTTCCGCGTCACCCACTTGCGCTTTAACTTCGCCAGTAAAAGTGCCTGCGGGATAGTCGAGTGATACAGCGTCCCACGGGAAACTAAGCTTCAGCGGGTTGGTGATCGTCTTAGTCTCGGCTGCCGTCGTCACGGAAGCAGCAGCGAACAGTATCAAAGCACAACGGAGTGCGGTTCGTGTAATCATCATTGTTTCTCGCTGGTTAAGATCAAACTGACTGATGCGATTTCAAACGGCATCGCACCGGGATTTAGCAATAGCTGGTTTTCAGACTTCACTAATGTGGGATCAATCTCGACATCGATCACCCCACTAGACGACGGGATGCCGATCGGCTTGCCGTTGAATTGTGCTGCGATATCGGCGGGGATGTTGCTCATGGTGGCGAAGCGCAGGACAGCACGCTTGGGTTTTTCTGCGGCTTGCGGGATCGTAATCTGATACGTCACCGGTGCGCCAATGGGGATGGATCGTAGAATTTCAGCAGCGAAGTATTGATCCTTTTGTTGCATCATTGGCGCAGGCGTTCCGGCAAGATCAAATGTGATTGCGACCGCACTTTTGCCGGGGATCGTGAGATTGCCCGTCCACGATTCGCCAGCGGCTTCAAACTTGGTTTCGCCGATCGTGATATACGGTGCAGCGTCGCCGCCGTGTGCTTGTTTTTGTACACCACCATTTAGCGTCGATCCCGCAGGAGCGCGAATCGTGACGATTTGCGTGACTTCTACAGCGTTATCATTGAAAGCGATGAACGCCAGTTTGTTGCCGTTAAGCGACGCGACAGTCCAGATTTCCGAATTGGCAGATCGCACATCAAGCAGATGGCCGCGCAGGTCTTTGAGAAGTTTGAAGGCGTATTCGTCGCCGCCGTTATGTTCGGCTTCGTGGGCGGCGCGGAAGGCGGCTTTATCCGGCATGCGCGACAATAGATAAATGACATCGCGCAGGTGATAGGTCATCGCACTGATGGCGCCAGCGCGGGCGTTGGTTTGCTGGCCGTAGGTGACGGTATCGGGACGTTGCGGATCGAGATTTCCGCCCGCCTCGGTGTTGTAGCAGCGAATGCGTTTGCCGTGCGCGGTTTGTGCATAGGCGACAGCGACTTCATACGATACCGCGACCATCCGCGTGTCGCCGCCGTAGTGGTGTTCGTCCACGCCATCGATCCATTTAATACCCGCATCAATAGTCGGCTTGAAGCAGGTTCGCCACGCATCCCAGTTGCCTTGGAAGATATGAAAGTCCCACCCCGCGACCAGTATTGCGTCGGGGTTGGCATCCTTATAGGCAGGCGCGAAGACTTCGAGCATCTGGTTATAAAGCCGCACGTTGTGATTCCCCGCCCAGTAGCTTTTTTGGGTTGAATCTTTGACCAGCCAGTGATCTTTGACAAGCATTTCCTGCTTGCCGCGAAAGACATACTTGTCCCCAGCACGGATCGGACGCTTCACGCCCGATTCATCGGTGATTTCTCTGGGCATGTAGCCCCATGCAAGGTAATCATTTTTACCGTCATCGGCATGCACCGCGATTAAGCCGCGCGTCCAAGTCAGATCGGGGATCGGCTCATCCGATCCTCTGTAATTGACAGGCCCGCCTTGGGCTGCTTTAGCGATGTCGTAATAGTCGCCGTTGTAATTGACACCGGGACGGACGGACCAGTTCAGGAATGGTTCATTCCAAAACTCGATCATCAAACGACCGTCAGATTTTTTCGCACTTTCTGCCGCAGTTTTAGCGATGGTGGTGAGCGTTTCGCGCCATTGGTTTGGTTCCGACAAAATCAACGCAGGCTGATACCGGTCGTACAGCCCAAGCAAGTGAGTTTGATAAGCGGGATTTGCCTCAAATGACTTTGGGGCCTGTGTGAGCGATCGAATCGCATCAACGCCCCACTCTTTAGCCTGCTCCGGGGTGATGTTGGTGGCATGGACGCCAAACATTCCCGGCGCAATCCGATCGATGTCATTCACAATCACACGATTGCCTGTTACGATGATCTGCGATGTTTTGGCAAGATCGGTTTGCGCTGTCGCCCATGCGCTGGCAAGGACCAACAGCGTGAAGACGCCGATCGGTGCGGTAATTGCGTTCATTTCTTCCTCCATGAAAAGCGCCAATCACAATTAACTTGCCCTTTGATTCGATTTTTGTATATATTTGCGACACATTATGGAATCCAACAAGCAAAATAAGCGTAAGACAGGCGACCATATGCATGATATGCGAACACCGCAAGTGTCGTTGCTACTTGAAACGACAATTGAGTACGGACGCCGCATCTTAGTGGGAATTGCAGAGTACGGCCGCACGCATGGGCACTGGCGATTTGTCCGCGTCGTACGCAACCTGACCCAGCCTTCGGGAAAGATGGCGGAAACCATCTCCGGCACCGGCGCAATCGCGCACATCAGTACCGATGCAGCGGCCAGATGGGCCAGCGGGTTCGGTGTCCCGGTGGTCAACATCTCGGCACGTCTGCTGCACCCGTCTCTGCCCACCATCGTCAGCGACGACAACCACATCGGCAAAATCGCCGCCGAGCATTTTATCGAACGCGGCTTCCAACACTTCGCCTTTTTCGGAATCAATGGCTACGGCTTTTCGATCCGTCGTGGTGATTCATTTGAAGAAACCGTCAAGCAACATCCGAACACCACATTTTCACGGTACGACATTGTTTATGATCAAAAATGGTCGCACGAAAGTGAAGACAAGCTTCTCGCAGATTGGTTGAAATCGCTGCCCAAACCGCTGGCGCTATTTTGCTGCAATGATCCAAAGGGGTTGGACGTCTGCAAAATGTGTCAGCACTTGGGCATCATGGTGCCTGAGGAAGTCGCCGTTCTAGGCGTCGATAATGATACGATCGTCTGCGAGTTCTGCGACCCCCCTTTATCCAGCGTCGATCTTAATCTCCACCAGATCGGTTACCGCGCCGCGCAAATGCTCGACAAGCTTATGAAAGGCGAACCCTACGTCCCGCCCGCACCGGTCGCACCGATCGGCGTGGTCGCCCGGCAATCCACCGATATTCTGTCGATCGAAGACCTCGAAGTCGCCACCGCCATCAAGTTCATCCGTGCTCAGGCGCATCGGGATATACAAGTCGAAGATATATTGAACGAAGTGTCGATCAATCGCCGGGCGTTGGAACGTCGATTTAAGAAATCCATAGGACGATCCCCCGCCTCGGAGCTGCGCCGCCAACGAATTGAAATCGCCAAGCAACTGCTGTCCGGCACCGATCACTCGATGGCGGAGATCGCCGGCCGAGCCGGTTTCATGTACCCCCAACACATGGCCGTCGCGTTCCGCCAGCTCACCGGACTCACCCCAACCGAATACCGCGAGCAATTCCAAAAGCGGTAACAGGGAATAGTTGATAGGTGGGAAGGGAGTTAGCGCAAACGAACGTTGAGTCAGAGCAAACGCGGGCAGAGATTTCGTAGATTCGACCCTTTTCAAGCGCCTACCGCGCGGCATCAAAGAAGCTTGCTTGCGTGGCGCAGGTTTTTTACAAGCGATTTGCCCCCCGCCCCGACACACTATACATGTAGAGTCTGGTCCGACGGCATCCCCGGCGAAGTCCCCCCCTCTTCGCCAACCGTCGGACCTTTTTAATGCGCCGCGGCGGAGTGGATGGCGTAGCACGGTCGTCCCGACCGTGTTCACGGGCGAGACGCCCGTGCTACAAATTACGCTCATCCCACGTGGCACGGGTTTTCAACCCGTGGCCTTTCTGCCAAGCCGTCCCCGACCACGCCAATCACGGTGGGCCGAAGCCTCACCCACAAAACTTCGGTACAATAGGTCAATAGGTACTGCTCCCCACGACACCTTGAATTGTGCGATCCTTTTGATATATCATAAACGTCTAGACACGATGTGCGACGGAACCCCATCATCTTCGCAATACAAAGCCCTGAGCGGCAACTCGTGGCTATTGCCCAAGGCGATTTTGATTGCCGCGCTAATCTGGGGTGTGCTCGGCTCGATGGCGATCGTCAACCACGTGGAAGGCCATGGTGATTTACACCCCAAGCAACGGCTTTGGATGGCGCACCATACGTTCCTCGATAATCACGACCACGATCATGCCTCGCCCGAGTGCGTTAGCGAACACGCGGACGGTTCGCCTTCACACCATCACCTTGTAGTTCTGGCCAGCTTCTTGGCCGGCTGCGCCCATGCCGCAACGAATGCGATCGCAGTTGCGCTGGCAATCGCATCGGTCGTAGTGATTGTCATTCCCTCTTTCATGCCGCTGATGAGAGCCATA
>JBBQXB010000023.1:0-44588 GCA_038210015.1 Tepidisphaerales bacterium | reverse complement strand
ACCGCCACCGAAGCCGATGCCGCGGCGGCGACGTTGGGATTGGCGGATGGATCAATCACAGAATCAGGCTACGCGCTGTTCCTCCGCGACCACACCGAACGCCTGAAACCTGAAAATCCGGCATAGATCACGCCAACCCTGTTGTAGACCACGCCTATCCGTTGCATTTCATCCGGCAAATCGGTACAGTCTCCGCCCCTTGCTGACGAAAATCCGTGTGGCTCTTCGCACGCCAAGGCGATGTTTGTTACAAAATCAAAGGTTTTGACCATGAAAAAGGGCATTCACCCCCGTTATCGTCCGGTTGTTTTCCAGGACATGTCCGCCACGTTTTCGTTCCTGACCCGCTCGACCATCGAGACCAAGGACAAAGTGAAGTGGGAAGACGGCAACGAATACCCGCTGGTCAAGGTCGACGTCAGCTCCGCCAGCCACCCGTTTTACACCGGCAAGCAGACCTTCCTCGACACCACCGGCCGACTCGACCGCTTCGCCAAAAAGTTCGGCGGCACCTACAGCTTCCAAAAGAGCACCAAGAAGTAATCCTTCTTTCGCTCCTTCAATGAGACCCAATCAGGGACGCGCGTTTTCGCGCGTCCCTGTTCCATTTCACTCCTATGTCGCCCGTGCTATGCAATGGCAGTACGCTGGATGTCCACCAGCCCTGCAAAAAAGGAGTACTGCAAAGCAACAAAAAAATGAAGATACCCCACCACACATCTTCTCCAAACCCCGTAGCATCTCAATCGGGAGATTACTCAGACGTTAATTCACAAAAAAAATTACAGGCATTCTTTTTCTTGCGGTTTTCTAACGCCCAATTAATATTTCGCCGTGGATTGATGTCGTTGAGTGTTTCAACGCGTCTCATCCATGACCGATGCGGCTATCACAGCACGCGACCTAATCGAAGGGAGAGTTTGCACATGTTTGGTTTCACTTCTTCCCGCCGGGCCTTCGCGCCCGCGCTAGCTGTTCTCGTCAACGTCGGCCGCGCTTCGCTCCTAGTTACCGGAATCCTATTTCTAGCGCCAACCGGTCTCCGGGCCGATGTCCAGATCAAGCCGTATTTCGAGTTCAAGAAGCCGAAGATGCTCACCTTCGCCGGGGATGTGTCGCTGGATACGAACGGAGCGGCACCTATCTACAGCAGTCCGACAAGTACCTACACGCTCGGCTTTGAGGGCATAAGTCAGTACGACGGCGCGACCCTGAACCGCAACTTCGTTCCACCCGACACAATGGGTGCGGTCGGTATGACACAGTATTTCGAAACAACCAACGGTGCATATGCGGTGTTCAATAAAGCGAACGGTACCCGCCTCTCGCTCGTGTCCGACGTTGCCTTCTGGGCCGCTGCGGGGCAGACCGGCACGAATGGCGATACCCGTGTCATGTACAACGCCGCCGCTCAGCGGTGGATAACGGTTGCGTTCGGCGCAGATGTAAAGGATCTGCAGATTGCCGTGTCAGACACGGATAACGCGCTCGGTGGGTGGAAGTCCACAAAATTTGAAGGCTACGCCGGTCTCGGCTTCGGCGGGGCTGTTGCCGACTATCCCACGCTTGCGCTTGACAAAAATGCGGTGTACATCGGTACGAACAATTTCGCTCCGGCAACTTCTGGCGGAACGCAGAGCTTCCGCGGAACCACGCTCAACGTCATCCCGCTTGATAGCTTGTTTAACGCCGTTGCCCCGACGACGACCAATATGAAGCAGTTTGTCACGCCGTTTACCGGCGGTGGAGGCGATGTAGACCGCGGATTCGCGCTTCAAGGCGTGAACAGCACCTCGGCCGGGACCACGGGCAAGGTCGTTGCGGTGTCGCTGCAGAACTTTGACAGCCTGGCCTATGACGTGAACGGATTAAGCCCGACCTCGGCTACAGGGGCGTCCACTGGGTCTGTACAAATGCTCGGAGTGGCATCGTATACAAACCCGGGCGCTGCGCGCCAGCCTGCGGCCACGGTTGCCGCCAATCGGCGCATCATCGACGCGCTGGATGATCGCATCAGCAGCAGCGTGTACGAAGCGAACGGTCGGATCTATGCGTTGAACACAGTCAATGTCACCGCGAATGGGGATACACTGGACGAATCCCGGATTCACTATGTCGTTCTCGACGCTGTGACAAATGCCATCCTCGACGAAGGCAATATCGGTTCGGCGGGGTACGACTATTACCAAGGCTCGATTGCCGTGAACAGCTTCGGCCAGGTCGCGATCGGTTACAATCGCTCGGGGTTGGATGCAACTACGGGCAAGATCAGCTTCATGGCCCGTACTTTCGATACCGGCCCCGGCGGAATACTGACCTCTACCAGCGATGAATTGCTGCTCAAAGAAAGCCTTGTCGATGACTACCACAATGGCAGCGCCGAAGGCGCTGCTGCTGTCGGACGGCAGCGCTGGGGCGACTACAGCCAGGTCTCGCTAGACCCTTCCAACCCCTTGTCGTTCTACATGATCGGCGAGTTTGCCCGTGAATATAACAATGCTGCCGGCGGACATCCGGATGGTAGCGGCTTTGCGCGATGGGGCACGTGGATCGCCCAGATTGAGGTACTACCTGTTCCCGAGCCGGGCTCTGCCTTGACCATCCTCTTCCTGTTCGGTGTTGCCGGCGCGCGGGGTGCGCGTCGCCGTCGGATCTAAGTTTTGTTGAGGCAATTTCACAGCCGACCGGATTCGTCTGCTGCGTCCTCCGGACGGCCGATGCCTTCGCTACGGACTGAGCCGGCGACTTTCATCGTGCACCCTTTGTGTGGACAAGCCCGCCACGAGAATTACGTGCGTTTTCGTTTGCCGGGGCGCGGGTTTGCTCACGTCGAGGCGTTCCATCCGCTCGATCTTGTGCAAGGCAATGATATCGTAGCCCTCGGCGGATCGTCCGTCTTTGGCGAGACCGCGAAAGACCATCACTCGGTCACGCAGGGGCATGACCAGATCGGGTCGGCGGATGTCCAGCGTCTTGCCGCTCACCAAGTGCAGCCGCACGGGTTGAAGAAGCTCAGGGTAAAAATCTTGCTGAAAATGCTCATGGCCCATAGGTCACCACAAGATCTGATATACCGCTTTGTCACGTTCGCGTAAGCATCAATCCGCCGATCACCCGACTTTACTACCGCCCACGCTTTGGCGACGAAAGACAATCAATGGCCGATCGATATGATCCGTGCTGATCCGTCTTGAACTGCGTGATCTGCGGCCTATTCTTCAGTTCGACAGGCGCAAACCGACGCCTGACTTGAATGAACAAATCGGGCGTCGTTGTGTTTTTGACGAATCAAATCGAAGCGTTTTACTTCATCTTCGCGGCTTTGGCGCGGACGGCTTCGAGGTCGCCGACGTAGAGGAAGGCTTGTTCGGGCAGGTCGTCGGCTTGGCCGGTGACGATTGCTTCGAAGCTCTTGATGGTGTCTTCGCGCTTCACATAGACGCCGGGGAAACCGGTGAATTGTTCTGCGACGATGAACGGCTGGGAGAAGAAGCGTTCGATTTTACGCGCCCGGCTGACGATCAGCTTGTCTTCTTCGGACAACTCATCGACACCCAGAATCGCGATGATGTCCTGCAGATCGCGATAACGCTGTAGCATCGTCTGCACCTTGCGGGCGACGCCGTAGTGTTCATCACCGACGATTTGCGGATCCAGCGCACGCGACGAACTCGCCAGCGGATCGACGGCGGGATAAATGCCCTTGGATGCGATCGAACGCTCAAGATAAATGAAGGCGTCCAAGTGGGCAAAGGCGTTTGCGGGGGCAGGATCGGTCGGATCGTCGGCGGGCACGTAAACGGCCTGCACGGAGGTGATCGCACCGTTCTTGGTCGAGGTGATGCGTTCTTGCAACTCACCCATTTCCGTCGCGAGTGTAGGCTGATAACCCACGGCCGACGGCATACGTCCGAGCAGCGCGGATACTTCTGAACCGGCCTGGGTGAATCGGAAAATGTTGTCGATGAATAGCAGCGTATCGGCGCCGGTTTCGTCGCGGAAATACTCCGCCATCGTCAATGCGGACAGCGCGACGCGAAGACGTGCGCCCGGGGGTTCATTCATCTGGCCGAACACCATGACGGTCTGGTCGATGACGTGCTTGCCGGTGGTGCCGATTTCGGTTTCCTGCATTTCCATCCACAGGTCGGTGCCTTCGCGTGTGCGTTCACCGACGCCTGCGAATACCGAGTAACCGCCATGCTGCTGGGCGATACGGGCGATCAGTTCTTGGATGACGACGGTTTTGCCCAGACCCGCCCCACCGAACAATCCGGCCTTGCCGCCGCGGATGAAGGGGGTGAGCAGGTCGATGATCTTGATGCCGGTTTCAAAGACTTCAGCCTTTGGGGTGAGGTCGTTGAAATCGGGTGCATCGCGGTGGATCGGGCGACGTTGATCGGTATTGACCGGGCCGCGTTTGTCGATCGGTTCGCCGAGCAGATTAAACACGCGGCCAAGGGTTTCCTTACCGACGGGCACGCTGACAGGCGCGCCGGTATCGACGACTTCAACGCCGCGTTGCAGGCCGTCGGTAGAACCGAGGGCAACCGCGCGGATGCGTCCCCCGCCGAGATGCTGCTGCACCTCACCGACGAGGATTGAATCGCCTCTGGTGATGTTCACGGCGTTATAAATGCTGGGCAGTTGGTTTTCAGGGAAATCGGCGTCGAACGTCGATCCAATAACTTGTGAGATTCGTCCGGTGGCGGGCATAGCGTCTCCTGGCGTCGTTTGAGTAACAAATGGTTTCGTGCTTCCCGCGCTGAAGATCAAAAAATCCGCCGAGCGTGAGAGGGCAGGATGTTACAGACGACAGTAGCTTGGAGCAAGTCAAAGACCGATGCGTATCAGGCAGGTGCGACAAGGCGCACCACTTGATGCCAGTTGATGCGCGTCCGAGTTGGCGTGGGTTGCTTCTTTGATATTGGGAGCAGTTCCGTTGTCGAGACGCGAATAATCGCGATTTTGCTCAATTCACACCCCTGCTTCGCCCGATAAATATTGTATATGAAGGCAGGAACAGGCAAAACAATCCCCCAATTGATCCAAACCGCCAAATCGCTTCGTCGCGCCAGGCGGATGCAGCAGGAGTTTATGCTTCTGTGGGCATTGGATCGCGCCAAACAATCGACACGCCATGGGAATGATTTCGACTCCAAGTCGATAGCCGAATTGGCCGATCCTACTAATAGGGACTGGCGGATACTTTATCGCGGCAGTGTGCTGGATGACTAAGTAGGGCTTAGGGCTTGGTAAATTGGGCTTGGTTTTTTTCCAATCCCTAAGCCCCAAGCCCTAACCAATCAACTATGGGCAGAATAACGACCGGTATTGGGCTTGTTTCAGGGCTTAATTCCCGCGACATCATCGATCAGCTCATCCAGCTTGAGTCCCGTAAAAAGGACTTGGTCCAGGCCCGCGTTGACGCGATCAGCACGCAGAAAACGGCGTATGTCGATGTATCAACACGACTTACATCGCTACGCATCTCCGCCCAGAGCTTCGCCAAACCCAGCTTTTTCACCGCATCCACCGCAACCAGCAGCGACGAAGACATCATCACCGCGTCGGCGGCCAAAGGCGCTGCCGTCGGGACATACCAATTCCAAGTCGCTCGTCTCGTCCAAGCGCAACAGCTTGTCAGTAAAGGCTTTGCAAGCCCCGATAAGTCTCCCATCGGAGCCGGCGAACTAACAATCGAACTTGGCGGCGGTGAAGTCACGCAAGAAAATCTACTCTCCGATCTCAGAGGCGGGGCCGGCATCTCACGCGGGAAGATCAGAATCACCGATGGATCGGGCAAAAATGCCGTCGTTGATCTGTCCGATGCGGTGTCTCTCGATGATGTGATCAAAAAAATCAACACAACAGTTGATATCAACGTCAAAGCCACCGTCGCCAACGATCGGCTGACCATCACCGATCAGTCCGGCGGGATCAGCAGCGAATTGATTGTCCAAGATGTGGGAACCACCACGACCGCTGCAGATCTGGGTATCGTCGGGCAAACGCTTGTCGGTTCGATCACCGGCGAAATGGTGCAATACGTTGGCCGCGATACCAAATTATCGACGCTGAATGACGGCAACGGCGTATCCAATCGCGCTGGCGTCGATTTTCGCATCACCCACCGCGACGGATCGACCACCGATGTCGATCTCGGCGACGCGATCACCGTCGGCAACGCGATCGACAAAATCAACGCCGCTGCGGGAACAAAACTTGCCGCGTCGATCGTCTCAGGCTCAAAGACAATCACGTTGACCGATACCAGCGGTGGCGGCGGTACGCTGAACGTCGCGGGACTAGGCGAATCAAAAACAGCCCTCGACCTCGGCATCCAAAAAGACGGTACCGGCACGACCCTCACCAGCGACGCGATCATCTCCCGTCTGGGCACGGTGTTGCTCAAAACTCTCAACGGCGGCGCGGGCGTTACGCTGGGAACGATCTCTGTCCAGAACCGCAACGGTGCCTCGACCGACATCGACCTATCGGGCGCGCAGACGTTGCAAACCACGCTGGATGTCATCAATAACGCCAACGCGGGTGTGAAAGCTGAAATCAATTCAGCCGGGAATGGCATTCAGATCGTCGATACCACTGGCGGCGCGGGATCGCTGGTCATCGGCGACGTTTCCGGCACTGGCGCAGCGCAGCTGGGTATCGCCGGAACATTCACCCAAGCCCAGCCGATCGCCAAAGGTAAAAATCTGCAACGCAAGTGGGTCAGCGAAGCGACCACGTTAGCGGGCTACAACGGCGGCAAGGGCGTCGCATCGGGCAAGTTCACGATCCAGGCCGGCGATGGAACAAGCCGCACGATCAACCTTGATGCCAATACCGACCTACGGCTTGAAAATGTCATCCAGAAAATTAATGCTGCGCTTGGCGGCAAGGTCGTCGCGTCGATCAACGAAAAAGGCGACGGGCTGCTACTGACCGATGCCTCAGGCGGCGCAGGTAAAATACAGGTCAAAGACGACGGATCAACCACCGCTGAAGATCTGGGCATTCTCGGAACGGCGACGACAACCACAATCGACGGATCACGCGAAAAAACCATCACCATCGACGCCGAAGATTCTCTTGGCGACGTGCAAACCAAGATCAACAACCTCGGTTATGGCCTGACCGCGCAGATCATCAATGATGGCACGGGTGCTGCCCCCTATCGCTTATCGCTTAACGCAACCGGTTCAGGTCGGGCTGGCCGCTTAACACTGGATACTGGTGCGACCAACCTTGATACTCGCACGCTTGTCCAGGCGCAGGACGCCGCGGTGTTTGTCGGTTCAGCCGACGCCGCCCAGCCACTACTCATCACCGCTTCGCGCAACCAGATTTCAGGCGTCATCAAAGGCGTTAACATCGATTTGCAAGGGGTCAGCAAAGAACCCGTCACGATCAACATCACGCGCGATGTGGGCAATGTCGGCGAAGAACTGACCAAGTTCGTCGACAAGTTCAACGAATTAGCTGACAAGCTGGACGAATACACCAAATTCGATTCCGAAACCCTTCAGCGCGGCGTATTGCTCGGCGACCCATCCATCTCATCGGTCGAACGCGAAATCTATGCGATGATCAACACCGTTGTCCCGCAGGCGGGCAAGTATCGCATCCTCGCAGATGTCGGCCTGCGCGTCGGGCAAGGCGGGCGGCTGGAGTTCGATCAGGATAAGTTCAACACAGCCTACGCGACCGACCCTGAATCAGTCGAAGCACTCTTCACCGACGCCGGCGATGCGATCTCCGCCAACACACGCCTGGATCTGCTGAACCGTGGCAGCGGCGTGCAGACCGGCGGCGATGGCGTCGCCGACTTCACCGCAAAGCTGAAAGACGGAACTTCGGTCGATGTCACCATCGGCGCGGTAACATCGCTTGGTCAGATCGTGTCTTCGATCAATTCGGCTTCCAGCAGCAAACTGCGGGCTGAGATCACCGACGACGGACGAATCAAATTAAGCGATCTGACCACCGGCACCGACACGTTTGATCTGCTTCAACTTAACGCCAGCCAATTTCTGTTCGATCTGGGTCTTACCACCGATCAGGTCGACGGAACGATCAGCGGCAAGGCGCTCAAGATCGATAACGCGATCAACAGCATCACCGGCGGCGTCGGCGTGACGATGCAGCAACGGCTGAACAAACTGATTGATCCGGTCAACGGTATTGTGACGCGTCAAAATAAAACGCTGGACACGCGGACGGATCAATTCAAGGATCGGATCAAATCGCTGGATCAACAGTTGGAATCGAAGCGCGAGCGTCTGACCCGTCAGTTCGCCGGTTTAGAAAGTTCGCTGTCACAACTGCAAAACCAGCAGCAGTCGCTGGGGAGCATTCAGACGAATGTTAATCGAAATTAGTAGGACTGATTCGCCGCAGCACGAGGATCCGCAATCCCAGTTCAGTAACTAGGCTTGTGCGCGATGCCCCCCAGCAGTTGCCTGGCGAAACTCGCGTCGGGTTCGGCCAGCGGTGGAATGGGTGGGTGGGAATAATTGACGGTTCGATTATAGCGCGCGTCCACATAGCACTGATCTAGAATCGTCTGCAAATCTAGGGCGATCTCTGGTTCGTGCTCTCGAAGCGGAACCCCGATGACAGGCAGTTTGGACTGCAACGGCATTGGATATACGTCAGCTCCGGTGAGGCCGTACGCGGGTTTCCAGCGAGAGGCTTGGTACGCTGCGGGATAGATGTCCGTCTGCGACCAGCGGTGACAGAGCAACCGTCGGTCGCCGGAACGTGTTAGATCAATTTCGACGAGATTGATCCTCGCGGTAACGCCGTCATCCTGCTTGCGTGCGTAGAGTTTGGATGATTCGCCGGGCAGCTTGTTGCTTGGAGAAACGAATTCAATGACGGTGATGATCCTGCCATTGGTTTTGATGTCGATGATTTGGATGAATCGCTCGATAACTGTTTCAGCGGCGATGGCTTCGATGTGCATGGGCTTGATCGCCACGTGATCGGCAACCGCCACGCCTGCACCTGAAGAATCGGGTAATTCAACAACCCGCACATCCGGACCAAATCGATTTTTCAAACCCCTACTGTCTTCCACTACAACGCGTTCTTCGATGCTGGCGATCAGATCATTACCCAGCAAACGCTGAATGGCAGAGCAGGTTGCGACGATCAACCTTGGATGCAGATCCTGCCATCGATATTCAACGTATGGATCCATTCCAGGAAAGGGGGTTTTTCATGGAGTATGGATTATATCACCATTTTCGACGGACACCTACGCGATTTTGGCGTCTCATGCTATCTTCCACCCACGGGAATGAACTGGACAGCAGACAACATAACGGCCTTGGCGACGGGGTATTGGCAATCGGCGGCGTTGATCGGCGCAGTAGAGTTGGGGGTATTTGATCATCTTGATCAGCCGCGCATGCCCGAATATCTGGCGAAACAATGCGGCGCGAACGAGACGCTGCTGATCTCGCTGCTCAATGCGCTGGTGGCGATTGAATTATTGGATAAATCGGCTGACGGGTACGCGATCGCGACGGGCGCCAAAACGATGCTGTCGCGATCGTCGCCGACCTGCATGATCGATGCACTGCGATACAACGCCGATCTGTATCAACAATGGGGCAAGCTGTCAGAGGTGATCCGCACCGGCCAACCGGCGGTCGAGCAGTCGCGGCAGCTTGGTTCCGACCCGGCGATGACACGCCGATTTGTCTACGGGATGGAATCAAAAGCCCGCGCGTTTGTCACGGCGATCGCGCCGATGATTAATCTGGGGAACGCGAAAACGCTCTTGGATGTCGGATCAGGCCCGGGAACACTCAGCCGCACGCTGGCGGAACAAAATGATACGCTGGAAGTGACATTGCTGGATTTGCCCGATGTTCTGGCAGTTGCGCGTGAGATTTGCACGGCCTCGAATGCTGCTAAGCAACTTAAATATCACCCCGCCGACTATCGTGCCGCTGCGCTTCCAATGCCGTTTGATGCGATTCTGTATGCCGGGGCATTGCATCAGGAAACGTTGCAATCGGCATCTCACCTGATAACGCGGTTTTATGAATCGGTCTTGCCGGGGGGCACGGTGTATCTTGTGGATCTGATGCTGGATGATTGTCGTACGGCACCTACTTTTTCAACCCTGTTTCAGATTACGATGATGTTGATGCGGCCTAGCGCCCGGGTGTTTAGCAACGCTGAAATTATCAGCTTACTCGTTCAAGCTGGGTTTGTTGCGATCACGACTCAGCAAGCGACATCCTCGCCGTATCGACTGGTGACGGCTCGCAAATCGGAGAAATAATGTTTTATAAAAACCTGCTCGCATTTTCGCTTATGGCTGCTTCTGTCGCGCATGCGCAGGAAGCAGAACCCAAGGGCGCTTACGAGATCGCACGCGACACGATCACGCAAATCATTGAGCAAAAGAAAAAAGAGTTTGCGGGCAATCCGGATGTGATGGTGCTCGATTCCCTGATGGCGGATCGCAAAAAAAAGATCGTCGAAATCTACGCCTGCAGCACCTCCATCGCCGCGACCGATCCGGTCGAGTTTTTCATCACCCCGGCTAACTCCGGTAAGGATTATGAATCCCTGACGATCACCTGGGCCAAACCCTCTGACATTCACAAAGCACTTGAGTTTATAGGCTTAAAGCCGGGGCACCCGATCAATTTTAATACCAATCATCACTGGTCGCGCGGGCCGCGTGTGGTCATGAAAATGGTGCGGAACAATCAACCCGTCCGCGCCGAGCAGATGGTGGTCGATACCGAGACCACCAAGCCACTTGCACTGACCGGACTGATTTTCGCCGGCTCGTTTACGCATACTGATGAAGACGGCAAGACGCACTACGCTGCCGACATGGTTGATTCCAAAGCCATCGCGCCAAACTATAACGATCCTGTCGCGGTGCTGGACATGCCGCGTAGATTGTCGCAGGCGGAGATGTACGGGTTTCAAAAACCCAATCCCGATCACATGGTTAAAATTGGGACGCTGACCACCGTAACGCTTGAACCCGGCGTCGATGCCGACGCGATTCAAAGCCGCGATCTAAAAATCGAGATGTCGCTGACCGATGGCAAGCCGACCTATGTGCTGCACGATGCCGACAAACCCGCCGCAGCCGTGGGGGCGTTGCCGCATCTGGTTGAGTCGGTATCCAAACTCGCGGATGGCAAAACTGATTTGTTCACAACCGTGTCGATCGCGCCGGACGTACCGGTGAACGATGTTCGCAAATTGTACGCGTTGTTGATGACGCTGGAACAGGATCGGGGCGTCAAAATCGACCCGCCCGCAGACGCCGAACTTTTCCACCGTGCTTTTTTTCCGCAGGAAAGCTGGCGGAATCGAGTGGATCGGCTGGGCGAACCGTGGGAATTATTTCTCACCCGCACGGACGGCAAAATCGTCGCGAAACTGGAACGGCAGGTTGAGGTGTATGAAGCGGACAAGAAAATCGAATTGCAAAAGTTTGATGCCAAAACGCCGGATGAGTTTGTGAAAGCCGTCAATGATAATCAATCGCAGTGGAGCAAAGCGATTTTCATCTATCCCCCCGCCGATCTGACGTACGGCGAACTCATGAGCTGGGCACGACCGGTGCTGGCGACCTACCCGCGCGTGTTTGTCTTCACGAGTGAACCCGCGACAACGCAGCCCGCCACGCAACCCCAAGGCGGTTAATCGTCTGAATCGGCGGGTTTGTCTGACTCGTCGTTTTCGTAAACGACAATCGTCCGCGCCGCCAGATCGCCGACACGCTGGCCCATCGGCGTCAACAGCACCAGTAATAGCGGAGCATAGAACAGCAGATCGACCAATCGCAGCAAATTGCGGAGGATGATCCGCTCCGGCGACACGCGCGTTCCGTCGTAATTTAGTACTCGTAAACCGAACAAAAACTTACCGAACGATCGACCCCAGATCGCTTCGCTGACCGTCACGTGCAGTAAATAGACCGCCAGACCAATCAGGTACGGGACAAATACTTCCGCCGTCGCAAGCCCGATTCCCGGCTGAAGCGTCTGGGCGTGTTTGAGCATATAGCCCATGCCGATGAACTGCGGCACGGCGTCGATCACCCCCGCCGCGATTCGCCTGCCCAATGGTGCGACACGCACCTTCGCGCGTTCTAACGATTCGTTCGGCGTCGCGGGACGCTGGCGAAACGTCAGCACCATTGTCAGCGTCAAAAGAATCAACCCAATCAGATGCCACCACGTTTGCACGGCCTGGTTTGGCAAACCCAGATCGCCGATCGTGCTGATCGGATAAGCCTCACCCGCGCCATAATCGTCATAAGCCAACTGTTCAATACGATTGTCTTTCAGATAGATCACACGCAGCGTCGATCCGACCATCGCCAGATCGCTGGAGACAGGCGTTTCAAACACGCGAGGCGATTGATCTGAACCCGCTGTGTGAAGAGACCAATTCCCCATCGGTGATTGCGTTGCGATCATCGCGTGGGTTTTGCCCGTGAGCAGCTTGAACTGCGTGATTTCGTTGCCCGGGCGGGTGGATATTTTTTGCCACGCGTCGCCGCGATAGGCCCAGACTTCAATCGCGTCCCCGTGCCGCCCGGCGGAGAAGAGCGTGCCGTGCGCGCGGGCAATTTCAACGTCGCCTGTTTCCAGCGTCGTGGGCAATGTCGTTACGACTTCCCAATTTTGCCCGTCCCAACTTAAAACTGATGCCTTCGGCGGTTGCGCGGGACTGGTTGATGGGGATGAGTCATCGGATGTCGTCGGGGACGCCTGTTGACCGGTCGCGATCGCTAGCAACGATTCGCCATCACCGGCAAACCGGAACGGTCGATATCCATCCGGCAGCGGCGTGCCCAGCGGGCCAGGACCTGATGACAATAGCCTCCATTCGCCTGTAGGCAGCAGAACCGCAAGACGATTACCAACGATCGCGATGCTGGTGATTTCACTTTGAAACCGTGCCACTTCAATCCAGCGACCCCTCACCGGATCAATCCGCTGACGGATACTGCTGACCCGCTGATCGGCTTGCTTGCCCGTCAGGCTGATCCAATACTCTTGCCCCGAACCGGCGGCGATGATTTTATCAGGCAGCTTTACTTCTTGTGCTCGCAGTGGCGAAGCGGTGAAAGCGCATAAAAACGCCATCAACACGATCCACGTGGTTGCGGAAATAGCGGACCTGCAAACAATCGTTTCGAATCTATTCATCAACTTGGATCACTTTCGATACACCCGCGTTGTCGCCGGGGAAGTTAAAACTGCGGGCTGTGGGTACATTTTTGGATTGGCGTTTAATCTGTGACAGTTTGACGGTGAAAGTCGAACCCGTATCCGGGAAAAACATCGCGTATTCGCTGGCGATCTGCAAAGTCGGTTCGTAGCCTTCAACGGGCTGATGATTGGACAGATAGGCCCGCAATACAATTCTGCCATTCGCATCAAACAAGAGCACGAGTTTTGGCAATAACGTCTGACGATCGTACCAGACCTCTTTGTGCACCACCCACCGGTCCGACAACGGCACCTGCCAAGTCAGCATGTAGCAATCTTGATCGTTATTAAATCGCAATACGGGAACCGGCTCTTTCAACAGATCATCATTGATCGCACCGACGCCCAACACCTCAGCCAGCAAATCGGGGCGGACGGGCAGCAGATTCGCGCCTTTGCTGTCGATCAAACGATGATTGCCCCACCACATCGTGTCGGCTTTATCATAGGCGATCATCCAATACCGGTCTTCGTTCGATCCGATTTCAAAGATGCGATTGCCGAGCACGCGCCCGACCAGCCGTAGATTTTTACGCGGCATATAAAGCAGGATGGCGTCGCCGTCGCCGCGGGTGACATCCTTGGTTTTTGGATCGATCAGGTTTGCACGGAATGATCCATCCGCCCAGATACTATCGATGCGGGCATTATGTAGATTAATCTGATCGACCAGTTGCACCAGAGGCAAGGTCGGGCCGAAATAAGCGGGTTTGGTGGGTTTATTCCGATCGCAACCGACCGCGACCATCGTCCCCAACAAACAAAAAAAGAGCAACGCCCGGTGCAGCATTAAAGCTCCTCATTCATAATCTGCCCGAGTTGTTCGCTGACGGATTTTACCTGCTCTTCGGTCAATTTCGGGTTCAGCATCGCAAGTTTGTCATCGCGCCCTCTGAAGCGCATCAGCCAGTATTCGCCGTCATCGCGATTCTCAGTCGATTCATAGACCAAAACGCGTTTGCGCATCAGAATCAACCCCAATACGAATCGAAAATGCAGCTTATTTTCCTCAGTGGTATCGGCCATTCGCTCGAATAGACCGGCGAGAATTTCATCGTCGACAAACGGCTTTTTCTTCACCGCGTCGGGCTGGGGCATGACTGTCTGCCAGAACGCCAGCGCATCGGTTTTGTCTGCATCGTCCCACGCATCAAGCGAATAATCGTGACGTTCAAGCCCAGTCGATGTTTCTTTCACCAACGCCATGAACTTGTCCCCGGGCAGAATATCAGCCCCCGTTGCGGCACATTTGCCACCAGGACGCGACACGGCATAACCGGCTTGCTGCGGATTGGTTTTTGGGGGAACTGCTGAAGACAAAAGAAACACTCCTCAAAAAACAAGCGGCGTGAGGCGCGTCTCGTGAAAACTTACATTCCTTTCACGACACACTCACCACGCAACAGTCATTCTACCACAAAGAATCGTTCATTCGTACCGCCGTCGCCTACCGCGAACCGCACCGGCCGCGCACATTTGGGGCATCGGCCTTCGTATCGCGTGCCATCGGCGTTGCGGTAGATGCGTTGATAGACCGAACAGCATTTGAAAAGCACTGACAGATACGGCCTCGCTTGGCGCGGCCGGGTTGCGTCAGGCGATTTGATCGAGCTGATATCGAGCTTGTAATCGCGCGGGTCGCTTGGCATGGGACTATTCCAGATCAATTACGCGCCGTTGACACGGTTGATTGCTTTCATCAAATCGTTGACCAATTCCACCGCCTGCTTGAGCATCTGTTCGCAGTTAATCACGTATTTAGCACGGTCGTCGGCTTCCACTTCGGTCAAATTGACGCGGATGTTGTGTACGGCACATCGGACGGTTGCCGTCGCGAGTTCGCCGCAGACGGCTAAATCGCTGAGCAACCATTTATTGCTGGTGGTTGCGATGCGGTTGGCGACTTTCAGGATGTTGATCGCGGCTGTTCCGATCATTCGCGGCACGGCGATACATCTGCGAGCAATCGCTTGCGTCTCGCTGGTGGCTGCACCGGCTTTTTTCGCATCGCTTAATGCTTGGTATGCCGTTTGATCATCCACCATAAGCTTGATCAGCAACTCACGGGCGTCTGTGAACTCCGCCAATGCCTTGCGATTCTGCTCCGAAAACGGTAGCAGATCTTTTTTAGCGACTGAATAGGCGAGCACCATTTCGCCCATCGATGCCGCCAGCGCGCCCGCCAGCGCCGCGACTGCTCCGCCGCCGGGCGTGGGTTGTTTCGCTGCCGCTGCGGATAAAAAATCGGCGATGCTTGCACTGGCGTCGATCATTATTCGCTACCCGTTGATTCGTGTTCCACTTCATTCAAGTACGACAACGCCCGTTCCAGTTCGCTTTTCAAATGCCGCACGCGCAAGAGGCTTTTAACCCGCGTCAGCAGTTCAAACTTATTCACGGGCTTGGATACAAAATCATCCGTCCCGCACTCGGCGGCCTGCTCGATATCGCCCAACTCATTCAACGCCGTGACCATCAGGATCTGAATATCGCGCGTTTTGGTATCACTTTTTAATTTCCGGCACACCTGAAACCCGCTCATCCGAGGCATCATGATATCCAGTAAAATCAGATCAGGATTGTGCTCTGCCACTTTCTCCAGCGCCTCGATGCCATCCGAAGCGGTGACGATTTTAACCGGCAGCGATTCAAGAAATGCCTGCAATAGCTCCACATTCTGAGCATTATCGTCGACGATCAACACTGTCGAACTAGGTAAAAATGATTCATTATTCGCCGCCGCGTCCGGGGACGCTGCAGGCGGGTTGCTTTCAGTCATCTCGTGCTCCCATCCCGTGTAAGCACGGGACAAAGGTCTTTAATCTGTGCAAACAGCAGCCGATCGTCCGAATCATGCGAAGCGATCAGCCGCTCGTACAGCGCGACTAAATCTTCTACATGATCGACATCCGACCACTTTTTTCCAACGCCCACCTCAATTCCGTGGGTTTCCAGACGATCCATCGTCTGTTGATATTCCACGCCGCTGGACCATTCGATCGACGCCAGAATCGGTCCAAGATCGATCCCGCTTTTGATTCCCAATCCCCAATACCCGCCGTCCTGTGTCGGGGCAATCGTAGCATCGTGCAAAAGCGTTTGTTCGATCAGGTCGAGCAGATGTTGTTCAGGTACATCCGGGCTGTCCACCCCGAGGAAAAGCACCCGTTCATATTCATCTGCCAACGCCAGCAATACGTTCGCCAGTCTTTGACCCAGATCGCCATCCGATTGCGCCAGCAATGCGGCGCGATCCTCGATCAATTCTGCAAACGCCTCTGCCTGCTCCGGCGGATCAAAACAGACGACCAAATCACCTGCCCCTAAATACCCTAATCGTTCGACCGTATGCTGGATAAATATCCGTTGTATTTCCGCAGATTCGTCCGGCGACAACCGCGGCTGAAGCCGCGTCTTAACGCGACCCGGCGTCGGGTACTTCGCCATCACAACAATTGCCAGCGGTTCAGACATCGGGGGAAATTGTAGTCGCGATCCCCAAGTGCGACAAACCGTCCCGGTCTGCGGCTGCACAACTGGCGTTTGACAGCATCGGTCGTCAGTTCTACATTCGCTGGCATGAGTCGCTCGATTGCGCTGTTAATGTTTGTCTTGACGCTCGCAGGCTGTTCCGGCGAGGCCTCCAACACTATCACGCGCACGCCGGTCGATCAGGCATTGTTTGGGCCTAGCGCGATGCGATTATACCCCGTCTTTACTCAAGTCAGCGACTGGACCGGAGACGGTAAACCCGACGGTATCGAAGCAGTCATCGAAATCCAGGATCAGTTCGGCGATCCCACCAAAGCATCGGGCAGAATCGTGTTTGAACTGTACGGGTATCGTCCCTACAACCCCGACCCGCGCGGGCAACGTGTCGTTGCGCCGTGGGAAGGACGACTCGACAGCATCGAAGACCAACGCGCCCGATGGAATCGCGTCAACCGCGCGTATATCTTCCAACTCGCCTACGAGGACATCCGACCCGGCCAGCCCTATGTGCTGTCGGCGATGTTTGAATTAACCGGCGGCGGGCGATTCTTCGACAAGATCATCCTCGAAGCCGAAACCCCCACAACCCCTTCGACACCTCCCGCCATCACCGCACCGTCGGTTAAGCCCGGCAGTGTGACGACGCAATCGACCAAACCTGTCACTTCTCACATGCCACCCCCCCGTGCAGACCAGCCGTGATCCAGCTTCTGATTTTTTAGACCGCGTGCGACGCGAATTGAGCGCGAGCTTTAATTCAGATGCGCCGCTGGGCATGGGTGTCGCATACGGACCAACCGATCTCATCGGCGGCTTTTCGGATCATGCCGGCGCTACAGTTCTTTCGACAGTCATTGACCACGCCGCTTCGGTCGCGATTCAGCCACGCAACGATCGGGTCATTCAGGTCTTTTCCTTCGACCGTTTTGATTTGCATCAACCCTTCACGCTGATCGCCCCGCTGGATTCGATTATCAACCCCCATCACCAGGACTTAAAACAGCATTTTGCTGATCCCAATCACGCATGGGCGGCAATCCTGATCGGCGTGATCAAAATCATGTTGGATCAACAAACGATCGCGCCGGCTGGATTCAACCTTGCGATTCAATCCACAACCACCAGCCTGATAGCGATCGGTGTTGCGACGGTTCGCGCGGTGAACCAGATGGCCGACAACACCGTTACGGATCTCGCATCTGTCGTGCATGACGCAATGACGACGATTGTGGGCATCGAACCGATCAATCGCGATATCACTGTCTGCGTATCGTGCAACCCGGGCACAATTCTGCCAATTAACTATGCCGAAAATAAGACGCTCCCGCTGATCAATGTGCCCGCCGGTGTGCAACTCATGACAGTCGATGTACCGCATGACGACACCGCTTGGGCGATCAAGCAAATGAATCTTCGCGTCGCGGCGGCAATGGGACACAAGCTGATCCTGGCGAAGATGAAACAGATCGGCGCGGCCGCCGGACGCGAATTGATCTCCGATCCGACCAACGGATATTTATGCAATCTGCCACTGGACGACTATCGCAGATTCTTCAGATCGTTTTTGCCCGAAACGCTCAAGGGCGGAACATTTATGCTTGAGCACGGCAAGCTGGTTGATCCCGAACTGCGGATTCGTCCCGATCAATTTTACCCGATCCAGCCAGCGTGCGATTTCCATGTCTTTGGCGCCAATCGCGTGAAAAATTTCATCCAATCGTTACATGCAGCCTATTCTGCGACCGATGAAAACGATCGCGAAAAAGAGCTGAACAAAGCCGGACATTTGCTGTATGCGTCTCAGAAAAGTCTCGTCACCGATGCCGACTTAATCAATCTCGATACCGAAGCGATGATCGAATCGGTACGACGAAATGAGTTGTCTGGATATTACGGTGCCGGTCCCACGCGACGCGGAATTGTCATCTTGGCAAAAAAAGATGCGCCGATATTTGATCCAGCACCAATCAAATCATCGCGTGCAACCTAGCCGCCGATCCGCGATACTTGGCGGCTATGCAAATCGAACACATCGCGTTGAATGTCGCCGAACCAGTTGCGATGGCGAAATGGTATGTCCAACACTGTGGGTTTCAGGTTCGTCGGTCGATGGATGTCGCGCCGTTCACCTGCTTTATCTGTGATTCAACCGGACAGGTTTTGGTCGAGTTATACGACCGCAAAGATAAAACGCAGTGGACACGCGATACCTTCGACGAACCCCTACTGTTTCATCTGGCGCTAATTAGTGAGGATCTGATTGCCGATACCGACCGCCTGTGCGCCGCCGGGGCGATCATGATTGAACGGACGATCGAATCCGATGGATTTGGGCTTGTGATGTTACGCGATCCATTTGGAATGCCGCTGCAACTTTGCCGTCGGCGGCAGTCGATGGTTGTCGCGATCTAATATGCGGGATTACCGCTTGATTGACATCTCGGCGTCAACGATGATTATGCACGAATGTCCACCGGTGATGCACTCGCTGGGTTCGGAGTTGAGAGCACTTTATGACAAGCAAACACGTTGTTGGAATCGCATTAAGTCCGGACATGTGCAAACGCATGTTCCGCATCGAAGATTTGGACCGCCTGCATTCATTCGCAACGGTGCGAGGACCTTTGCCCAGCGACGCGCATTTGGAAGATTATCGCAAGATGCTTTCAGATGCGCAGGTGCTGATCACCGGATGGGGGACAATGCGTTTCACCCAACCCTTGATCGCAGAAGCGCCCAAACTAAAGCTGATCGCCCATAGCGCCGGTTCGGTCAAATCCTTGGTCGATGACAGCATCTACGAGCGTGGCGTTCGCGTCACCACCGCAGCGGCGGCGAATGCGGTATCGGTGGCGCAATACACCGTCGCGATGATGGTCTCCATTCTCAAGCAAATCCCGTGGATCGGTCCGGCTTATGCGCGAGGAGATATGGACGAAACCCGCAAACGCCGGGCGATCGTTCGCGAACTGATGGATATGGAGGTCGGAATCGTCGCGGCCTCACGCGTGGGACGCGAAGTGATCAACATCCTGCGAACCTACCCGCGTGTGAACATCAAATGTTACGATCCGCATCTGAAACCCGAAATCGCCGAGAAATTAGGCGTCACGCTGGTTAGTCTTCAGGATGTCTGTCGGTGCGAAGTGGTATCGGTACACGCGCCCAATATCCCTGAGACGTATCGCATGTTCAACGCCCGCACGCTGGCGCTCTTGCCAGACCACGCGGTGTTTATCAATACCGCCCGCGGGGCGCTGGTGGACGAAGAGGCACTCGTCAACGAGATGAATCGACGGCCATTGTACGCCTGTTTGGATGTGACTGATCCCGAACCGCCGAAGGCTGATTCACAACTTCGCACCTGCCCGAACATGATTGTCACGCCGCACATCGCCGGTGCGATGCAGCAAGCCTGCAAAGACATGGGCCGCCTGGCGATCGACGAAACGATGCGGTTTTTCAATGGGGAAAAGCTGCAACACGAAGTCACCCGCGAAATGCTTCCCACGCAGGCATAGTAAACCCGCTCCCTTAAGCATTCGGTATCTCAGAACGGCCTCGCCGCCATTACCATTGTCATGCTGACACTCGATAGTGGGTCGGGCTATTTGCAGGTTCTCGATCAACTGTTTCTGCATGCGCTTTTACGTCTACGACCCACGCCAACCATCCCGAGCAACGCGATCCCGCAAACTGATGTTGGTTCTGGAATATACGTCACTTGAAGCATCGGGCGCAGATCAAGCGTGTTAAACTCGGAACTGTTCCAACGCCAGCCGTCGGTGCCGCCGGTGTTGATTAACGCCCAGCCGAAATTACCGCTGGGATTTGCAACCCACGCCTGCAATGCCTGCGTGACATCAAATGATAGTCCGCTGCCCTGCGTATCAAATACGTCGCTGTCGCTGGCGGTTGCGAGGGTGTCCGTGCCGACAGTCACCCCGTCTCCCAGAGTGGTCCAAGTCGAGTTGGCGTTCCAGTCGGTGGCCATCTGGTACAGCGAAATTGTATTGGTGCTCGAATCGCCGGTGTTTGATCCTGTGGTGAGAATCAGCCGCGCCTGAATGATCGTCGCGGTATCGGGGATTTGCCCGGCGTTATTTCCGATGATGCTGTCGAAGCGAATCAATGCCTGGGTGGGTTGATTGCCCGAAGTGGCGTTGTCGTCGCCGTCCACGACAAGACTGGTCACGCTGGCGAATGCCGTGCCGGGCTGATCGGATCGGATGTAGGTATCCTGCGCGTTGGTATATCCGGCGAATCCCTGTTGAAACTCCGCCAGCAACGCCTTTGGCTGCAACCCGATCTCAATCCGATCGTGTGCGTTGACCCTCGGCCCGGCAGGATCATCGAGTGTTACGGTGTCTTTGTCATAAGCACTGAGCACGAGATTGGTATTGGATGCGGTGATCCGTACCGCACCATAATCCGAGTTGAAGCGCGCCTGACTGCCTTCAACGGGCGTGCCAAAGCCATACAAAGACTGCCCGCCGTTGCCCGTGATGATGAAGGGAAGATTCGTACCCGGTTCGCTGACGCGCTCGTAGGTGTGATCGTGTCCGTTCAATACCATCGACGCCCCCCACGCCCGCAGCGGCAATTCCATGTACGGCGTTGAACCGTGACTGGCGCTGGACGAATAAGTCGGATGATGAAAGACGACGATATTAAAGGCTTCAGTGCTGCCCGCGAGACCGTTCTTTAACCATTGCCCTTGCGTGGAACGTTCGGCGACGATCGAGTTGGCGGGCGCGCCCGAGAGGTTGCCATCATTAGATGATCGCGGATCGGAATTGATGACGAAAATATGGACCGGGCCTTTGACGAAATCGTAGTATTCGCCGCCGTTTGGCGTGCCGAGGTAGCTCGCCATCCCGCCGGAATCGATGTCGTGGTTGCCGAGTGAGGCGTAGAACTTATTTTCAGTCACACCGTTGCTGGCGTATTGGCTGGTACTTCCGCCGGGGTATTTGATGTAGCTGTTGTAATACTGTCCGACCGCAGCATCCCACCCGGCGGTGGTGCCGCTGTTGAGATAGTTATTGTCACCAACAGTGACAATAAACTCGGGATTGAGCTTATTTTTGACAAAATTGCTGACTGCCAGGGCATTGCCATTCGGTGTCGGGGGGGGTCCGATAGTTCCATTCCCGAAGTCGCCGACGACCGCAAAATCAACATCGGCGTATGCAAAACTCGCAATTGCCGAGATAATTATCCCTGATACATGAATCTGCTGACGCATTTTTGCTCTCCGCAAATGAATTACGCAGAAGCCTAACCTAATCTTAACGATTCACAAACAAAAAAATTGGATTACTGATGGCTTGGACATCTAGGACATATGAATAACCTCGCGGACATCATTTTATTACGCTGAGGTGCTCCGAAGCATCTACTTGGCACGCAAATTGACTCTGGTCACGCATGGCAAGTGCGAATTACTTGCGGATGATGGCAGGTTCGATCCAAGTCAGGCGATCTTGAATGTCGTAGCCTTTGCCGTAATCGACTTCGAGCGTTAGCGTCTTGGAATTGGAAATATCCAGTTCCAACGCCGGTGACGGGTCGGCGGCCTTGAAACCGAGGGTTTCATGTACCTGTTTACCATCGAGATAGACGCGCACGTCGACATCGGCATATCCCAGCGACGGATCAATTGCGTACCGGCTGCGGAAAGTGAGATCGCCGGGCAGGATTGGGAAAGTCATGCGGGTTTTGCTGTGCATGCCGATCCCGCGCTGGATGATCTGATTGCCGAATCGGATCGGATCGCCGGTGACGGTTCGATCCATCTGCGGTGCGAATTGGCCATGAAAAAACGGGGTGTAGCTGACTTCGCTAGGCGTGCGCGTAGAAAGCCATGTCACCGGTCCGCCGGTGTGTTCGATCGCAGCGACGATCGACGTGGGCACGCTGGCTTTGGCGCCGCCTGTGACGGAAAATTTAATCTTGTCGCCGTTCAAATCCAGCGATTCACACGACACGACTGATCCGGTGGATAGACGCAGCGTAAACGCAACGGGTTTGGCTTCCCCGCGACCTTGCGGGGGTTTGGCGAGCAACAGGTCGCGGATGTTGTCCAGCGGAATCTCCACCGCATTCCCGCCGGTGGGCGTGATCGTGATCGACCGTTCGGCAAAAACAGTCACGATCCCTTTTACGGTATCACCATTCAAAAGGCGGATTTCGTCTTCGCCGCGATCGGCATCCAAATCCGGAAGCGTCGATTTATCGCGCAAAATACCCATCGCCCGTTCGATCGGCACAGACACTTCGCCGATCCCGGCTGCGAACCAGACGAGGTTCGCACCGTCCAGTTTGCGTGGCTGGCCGATCAACCGATCCCCACCGGCCAGGCATAGCACCATGCCTGCGGGTTGATCAATCTTCAGGCTGCGGGTGGCTTGCACAAATGATTCGAGTGAGACAGACGGCGATTCAGATTTGTCGGTCGCGACGACTTGCTTGTTATCAATTTTCGAAATCACCATCGCCGAGGATTTGAAATCGCTGGTCAGCACCGACCAACGCTCGGCCGCGTATGAGAGACTCGGAATCAGTGCAAGGATTGGGAGTAATCGTTTATACATGTAGAAACTCTGAAAAGCAGCATTTCAAATTTCGAATTGGCCACAGAGACACAGAGGCACAGAGAAAGGAATATGAAATCAAGTTGCTCGCATTTTATGTTGTATCCCGATTGGCCCACACTTATTCAGATTTCTGCCGACCTTAAGCGTCTTATTTTTCTCTGTGTCTCCGTGTCTCTATGGTTTATTTTTGCGCTGCGTTGTTAACACCAGCAACGCCAATCAGCTTCCCGGGCCTTTGCCAGAATAAACAGGCAGATAACGGTTGGGCATCTGGATAATCAGTAGCGCCATGCCGGTGGCGTATTCTTCGGTGTTGTCGCCGGTCCACATGCCCGATTTGGTTTGTTTTTTAATCAGGTCGTCACGAATCATCGGATACCAGTTTTCCCAATCCTTGCCCCCTGCCAGATACATCGCCTGCACGGCGTAGTAGTGGCCGTAGAAGTAATTGCCTTCATTGGGCGCTTTACCTGGCTTAAACTTTCTGAGGTAGTCCAACCCCTTAGGGATCGCTTTCAAATCAGACGCGCCCGCGTAATACAACGCTGCAAGCCCTGCGCCTGACCGGGCAAACCCGCTGCCACCACCGCCACCACCTTGATTCAACACGTAGCTGAAACCGCCGTCGGCGTTCTGGCATTTGAGGACGTATTGGATCGCTTTATCAATGACTTCTTTTTCGACCTTGATCCCCGCGTCGCGTGCCGCACGCAACGCCATGATCTGACAGATGGTGACGGAGATATCGGCATCAACCGGCGCGGGCTGGTAACGCCAGCCGCCTTGATCGTTCTGAGATTTTTGAATGAGTTTGATCGATTTTTGCAGTTTTTCCTTGACGCGTTCGTCGCCGGTCATGCCGTAACATTCTGCCATGAAGGTGGCGGCAAAGCCGTGACCGTACATCGGGGGTGAAAAGCTGTCGCCGCTGATCAAGCCCGATTCCTGAGTGGAATTAAGAACAAAGTTCAGTGCTTTTTCGACGACCGGCCCGTACTTGCCACGGCCGGGCATGTTGCCCGCTTGCATAAACGCCATCGCGCAAATTGACGTGATGCCGACATGCCGACCCATCTGCTCGCCAAAACTGCCATCCTTGGTCTGGCGTTTGGCGAGTGCTTCAAGCCCGCGCTCAACGGCGGCGCGTTGCGCATCGTTGATCTCAGTCCCGATCAACGGATGATCGGCAGGTTCTTCGGCGTGAAGCGGGGTGGAATACATCGCAGGCGTTGCCAACGTCATCACCGCCAAACTCGCGACAGTCCATTGTTTTAGTATTGGGAACATCTCAATAACCTTCATTATGTCAATTCAACTCGGGTGAACCGCAGATTACGCCGATTTCTCAGATGAATAAAGTCGAACCATTATCTGTGCCATCTGCATTATCTGCGGCTGCTACTTTTTTTATAATTCATGCCACGGGCGAGACGCCCGTGCTACATCTGCAACCATAATTCGCACGACACTTCTCATCGTGTCTGATTCGCGTGATTCGTGGCGACTCTTTTTCTTCTCAGTGCCTCTGTGTCTCTGTGGCGAATTCGTTTTCATCCTACGACAAAACCAACACAAATAGTTGTGAAAAATCACGATTCATAGCGACTACTCGCGTTTGGTTCCCTTGATGCTCAGGGCTTCGTAATAATCTTCGATCAGTTTTCGGTACTGTTCGATCGGGACTTCGCCTTTGCTTTCGATGACTGCATCGCGAACGCGGGCGCTGACCCCGCCCCATTCGGACGCCTTTTCGGTCAATTCATTCAGATCACGCGGCTTGCTTCCGGCACCGGCGCCGTGGGCTTGGGTTGCACCCTCACTGGATTTGCTTTCCTGCCCGCCCTGACCGGGTTGATTCTGCCCTTGGGTCTGGGCTTGTGCGCCACCGGGTTTGGGGTCGCCGGGCTTGGGATCACCGGGCTTGGGGCTGCTGGCTTGCTGTTGTTGTTGTTGTTGCTCGGCCTGTTCGATCAGGACATCAAGATCGAGCAAAATACGTTTTTGGATTTCCTGCGTCACCGTGCCGGGGTCGTTGTTCAACGCCAGACGTTGACGAGCGCGCGCCATCCGCGTGCCAACGAGTTTGAAATCCTGAACAATCTTTTCCTCGCCACCGCCGTTGCCGGCAAGGACATCTTCCAGTTCCTTCTGATCGACATCTGCAGCGGTTGCTTCTTCGGGAAGCGCGTTTTTGTTATCAGGTTCGGGATCAAGTTTGATTTGTCCCTTGGACGCGGTTTCGATCAACGTACCGAGTAGATTCCGCAATTCACCTTGGCGCGTACCGAGTGCCAGCAGCTTGGCTTGGTCCTTGGTTTTTTCGGCGTCGATGCGGTTGGTGCTCTTGTTGACCGCTTCCTGCAACGACTTGAGCATTTTCAGCTCAGCATCGGTCGGCATTTTCGGAGGAGGAGGAGGCCCACCACCGCCGCCGCCACCACCGCCACCGCCGTCTTTTTCAAACTTCTTTTCAGGGTCTTTCTTCGCGAGATTTTTGATCATCGCGTCGAGTTGTTCGACGATGCGGGTCTGTTCGCTTTGCGTCGGTACGCCGGTCTTGGAGGCGACCAGATCGTCCTTCACTTCGTCCATCGAGTTTTTGATGTCCTTGTTCGCCCAGATATAGACGATGCTGCCCAGCGCACGCAGGTCGTCTTCCACGGCTGCGATTTCTTCTGCGAGTGTCAACTCGTCTTTGGGAAGCTTCGCGATGGTCGGCCATTCGGTACGCAGAATGTTGCCCTTATCATCACGGGCCTTTTCAACCCGAAGCGTATCGGTGTTGATGCGTTCTTGATCGGCTTTGATCTTTTCATAACGAGCGCGGATCGCGTCTTTTTTCTGCTGTTCGGCTTTGTCGTCGGCCTGGGCCTTTTTCTCATCGACATCTTTCTTGGCGTCGACCAACGCGGCCAGCGCTTCGACTTGCGACGGATAGGCTTCGGGCAACTTCTGTGCACGTAACGACACGGTTGCGCGCTCCATCTTACCCGCGGCGGTGGTCAACTTCGCACCGATCTCTGCGGTCGCGGGTTCGGCATCGGCGGATTTGGCGATATCGCGCGTGTTGCGCTCGGTCAATTCCTGGCCGCCGGTGAGTTGCCGAGGTTCGGGGGCTTTCTGGTCGTCGGTTTTACGCTGCGCTAAAGTCTTTAATAACGTGACTTCTTTTTCGTCCTGTTTCGCGACGACATCGGGTCCCTGAATCGTCAGGTTGTCGAGATTATGCCCGGCCTGACGACGAACCAAAATCGCGACCTGCTCTTGCAATTTCGCGAGTTCTTCACGCAGCCGCGCGAGTTCGCGGCGTTCGGCTTCTTTCAATTCGTTCAGCACTGTTTCCAGACCCAGTTCCGCCTGCTGCTGCGCCTGCTGCGCACCGGCCTGCTTGTTTTCGCTGGTTTGTTGCGATGCCCGCTTCTGGTTCGGCGTGACGTTCTGACTTTGCGCTTTGCTGGCAGCGGCTTTCATCGCATCGGATGCGGATGGATCGGATTTCTCCATCTGCTTGCCCTGCTTTTCCATATTTTCAACGGCTTTTTGTGTGCGGTCGGCAAGCTTGTCCTGCTTGGCGGCGTTGTCGTCGAGCTTTTGACGGTCTTTTTCAGACATCTGCTCTGGCGTTTTGCCGGTGTTGGTCTTGGCGATTTCCTCGTTGGTTTTCCGTGATTGCTTCTGCTCTGCAAGAATCGCGGCGATCTCGGCGATCGTGCTTTGCAACGAACCGATGTTCTCCATCTTGTCCATCGCTTTATCCAACGCATCGAGCGCTTTTTGCTGATTTTCTTTCGCGCTGGCAAGCGACTCATCGCGCTTTTGGGCATCAGCACGCGGCTCGGAGGTGTTATTCAAATCCTGGGCGGCATCTTTCATCGCACCTTCGCTGGTGCGATCCATCGTATCCTTGACGTCTTTGGCGATCTCTTTTAGATCTTTGGCTTCGGAGCGGTTTTCATCCAACCGATCGATCGATTGCTGCATCTTGCTGCCCAATTGTTTGGCGGCGGCGGCGGCGCTGGATTGCTGCTGGCTGAGACGTTCGAGCGCGGCTTTATCGGCAGCATCCAAATTCGGCTTGTCCTTGGTGTCTTCCTTGAGCGTTTCGGTTTCTTGCTTGGTTTGCGCCTGTGAACGACGAACTGTCGTTGCCTGCGTTTTGACCGACCGCATCTCCTCGGTCACACGCCCGGCGAGTTCTTCCTGAGTGATGATCGTGATACGCAATTTTGACGTGCTGACCGGATCATGCCGTCGGCCATCCAGATCAAAGTTGTCGCGCGCGACGATCGCGTATTCGATCACGTCGCCGGGATTCAGTTGCATTGGGGACAATTCCCATTTGTAGTTCAAACGGAATCGCGTGCGCTCGGCGGTCGCTTCAACCGGCATCCAGGCGATTTCTTTTTCTGCAGTGCCGGCGGTGACGAGCGGGATTTCCCACTTCTGCGGGCTGGGCTGAAGGCGTTCGACGACGAGTTTAGCCCACTCGATGCCGCAATCATCCTCTGCAATAGCCTGCATTGGCACGAATGCCTGTGCGGTGCGTTCTTCGGATCGGCGCGGATTTTCAAGCTGAATCGTCATGTTCGCGTCCGGGCGAACGATCAATTCGTATTCTTCCAACGCGGTGTTGGCAAAGCCGTCGTTATCGACCGCACGGATGCGGAAACGAAGCGGCTCGGCGGCTTTGAAGGTTGCGACGGATGTGTTATCCCCATCGCGGGACCAGACGATCGCGGGCAGTTTCGCGCCCTCGACCAACGGTTCGATGACTGGATCGGCCGTCGAAAGCGATTTGTTGAATCGGGTGGAGATCGCAACTTCAGATCCCTCTGCCGTCACCGCTGGGGCTGCGGCAAGATCCTGCTGGATCGCGGTGCGGTTTGGAACGTATGCGGGCGGGGTGATTT
This sequence comes from Tepidisphaerales bacterium, assembly GCA_038210015.1. Lineage (GTDB taxonomy): Bacteria > Planctomycetota > Phycisphaerae > Tepidisphaerales > Tepidisphaeraceae > BPJO01. The sequence goes on along the minus strand of JBBQXB010000023.1, from coordinate 16,319 downwards.
TTGCGGTGATTTGTCGAATCGACAGACGCGGAACGATGACGACCGGATCGAGCATCTTCACGTCATCGCCGGCTTCGATCCATGCGGTCAGCTTGCCGGACGTGGCGGCTTGTTCGAGGCGGGCATCGAGTGATGCGTGAAACTCGCCGTCCTCGCCACGATTCATGAACATCTGCTGTTTCGGGCCGCCTTCGATCTGGTAATAGACGATCGGTTTCAGCGAGGCTTTGTCGCCGCGATCCAGCTTCATCGACAGTTCAATTTTCTGACCGACCGGCACGCGGGCGGGCAGATCGGATGTCACATTGATCAGCACGCGTTTCGGCCAGGCTTTGGCGTCGAACGGGCTGAACAAGCGCGAGGTGATGATCGAACGAATATTCGGATCCAACGCGGTGAACGCGAGCACAAAAATCAGGATCGTCGAACCGATCGCCCCTGCCAGGGACAGCATCGCGGGCTTGGCGACGACGGCTTTGCGGATATCGACTTGTTGGGCGATCACTCCAGCCTGATCCATCACATGCTGTTGCAGGACGGCTGAACCCGGATTCGCACCTTCGACGAAGTTGACGGTCGAACGCAAGCGGTCTTCAAATTGCGGGAAGGCTTTTTCCAATCGGCCTGCGACATCGGAAAGAGTCACTGCGCTGGTGGCGGGTCTGGCGACGAAGCGATACGCCATCCAGCCCAGGAATCCGATCGCGGCGATCATCGCCAGTACGCGGGGGATGGCGGGGAGATTGAGGATGTAGTCGATCAGTACCACGGCAACCAGCAGCCCCACCGCAGCGGCGACAACAATGCCTACGCCGTACGCAATTGAAAGCCAGCGGGCGCGACTACGAACAGTTTCGATCGACTGGATTAGTGCGGTTGGGGGCATGACAATCTCCATTACAAAGCGAGTGACAAATCACAATCGTACAGCGGCAAACAACAGTTAGCCGTACTCGTGATTGTCAGACATAGACCAATCGGTGACCAACCGGTCAGACCATTCCAAACAATTTGCGCGCCACCCATTCGGCTGTTAACAGCAAAATGAATGCAACCAACGCGATCGGTGCGTCCCACAACTGTTGGCTGCTGATCAGCGGAACAAGCCGTTGGGCGCTGGGGATCGCGGGCAACTTTTGCGAAGCCATCGATAATTCGATCACTTCGCCGGACGTTTCACTCGCCAGCCGCGCTAAAGTGGCGCGATCGACTTGCGGCGTGGACAGTTCCAGCCGCGGAACCGACACGTCAATCGGAACGCTCATTTCGTCGATCCCCGGCGCGACGCTGGGAAGCAAAACGGTGAACTTTCCAACGCGGTCGGCGTTGAAACTTGCCAGGTAGCTATCGCCACCTTCCTGACGGGTCATCGTCTCTTGTCGGATCAGCTGACCGTCAGCGGCTGTTATTTGGACGCGCAACTGTTCAGGAAGTTGCGTTAAAAGTTGCGGATCGATCGCACGGGCGATCAACCGCACCTGTTGGCCTAGATCATAGACTGGTCGTTGGCTGGCGAGGGTGAACTTTCTCTGGCCTAATTTCCGGGACCGGGCAAGGTAACGTAAGTTCTGTACCCAGTAGGTGTTAAAGATGTTTTCGCCGGTGTAAAAGCGCCAGCGCCAGGTATCGTCGATCGCGGAGAACATGGTTCGACCTGCGCCAAATCGACCGACGGTCAGAATCGGCGCCCGGCGGCCGTCCGGACCGACTTCGCTGGGGTGTTCTGCCATCACTTCACCGACGCCGGGCTTGGCGCTGATTCCGTGCGCGTACCAGAAAATCGGTTGCCAGGTTTCTTTCAAAAAGCGGTCATTCTCGTCGCGGTCGGCGAAGAATCGGAACATGCTTGAATCGCGTCCTTCGCGGGTCAACGCCGGGCGAAAGCCTTCTGCGATGGTCGCGCCGGTGATGCCCCAGTTTTCGGTGTCAGAGCGCGTGATATCGACGGGTAGGATCGCTTCGATCGCGGTACCTTTCCACGCCTGCGGGCTAAACCGCGGCCCGGCGATCATCCCAAACCCGCCGCCACGACGAGATACAAAATCAGAAACCAGTTGGAGTTGGTTGTCAGAAAGTTCGCGTGGATCGACATCGCCCATCAGCACGACGTCGTATTCGAGCAGTTCTTCGAGTGTTTCAGGGAAACGCGTGATCGGTTTGTCGCCTTCCTGCCGGAAAGTTGGATCGGCAGAGAGCAGCAGACACGAAATATCCACGGTTTTATCGCGGATCATTTCGTTTTTCAGATACCGATAATCCCAACGTGGATAGCCTTCGACGTAAAGCACGTTGATCTTTGATTCCAACACCGCGACCTGCACTTCGCGGGCGTTGTCGCCTTCGTCGATTTCCCCGGCCTGTCGGTCGGCCTCGACAACCAAATCCAACGCACCGACTTCAGTGGGGATGAATTGCAATTCGACTTCGACCGGGTCTTCTGATGTCGGGGAGATCGTTTTTTCAACAGGGCGCCCGGCGGGATCGAGAATCACCTGGCCGGTCTTTTTATCCTTCAAGCGCACGGTAACGGACTGCCCGGGGGGGCCGGTCACGCGCACCATTGATTTGATGTTGGCGATGTCTTTGAGGAAGATCGAATCCTGTGCAGAAACTTGCTGCACTTCGACATTGCGAAGCGCCTGATCCGAACCAACCGGCACGGGGAAAATCGGGACGCCGAAATCCTTCAGATCGTCGATCGCACTGGCGATGGATTGCTGCGGCATGTCGCGGCCATCCGACAGCACGACCACGCCGGCAAGGCGCTGGCCTTGTAGATCGCGCATGACGGTTCGGATCGAGGTGGCGACCTGGGTTTTTTGTCCAGATGATTCGATTTGCGGGACTGGCTGGGTGGTGCTGCTCTGGATTGCGACGGCATCGCCGTTAAAGCGATAGAATCGCACCTGATGCACCTTGGACAGATCAGTTAGCAGCTTGGCGTTATCGGCGGAGAGCAGGTTGGTGACGGCATCAAGTCGGGCTTCGAGTTGATCGTCTTTGTCTTTGATGTCCTTGATGCGCATCGAAAGCGAATCATCGATCATGATCGCTATTACGGACGGTTCGGTGCGCGATTGCGTCAGCGACAACACCGGTCGATTCAATAGTGCGATCACCATTGCGATCAACGCTATGCGTACGCACGCCAGCGCGATGCGAACCTTCCGTTCGCGGCCTTCACGCTTGTAGACGTAATAGACCAACGCGATGCCCAAACCGACCAGCAGCACGTTCCACACGGTCGCGCCGATCGCTTCGCTGAAAGGCCATTGCGGATTGAACCGAAGCGCGAACTCCCCTTCGCGGTCGAGAAAACCGCGATCAAGGCCGAAGATGATTTCGAGGATTCGATTCATGTGCAATTCATCGCAACTGTGCGAATAGGGTTATTTTCTATAGTGTCCAAACCGCATGGCCATGAAACATTCCACGCCCAGCAGCACCAGAACGATGGACATCAGCGTCCATCCAAAATCGTTGCCTTCTTCCTGCGCGTCGGATTCGCCTGGAAGGGAATCGCCGAGTGTCAGCAGATCGATATTGCCCAATGCCGTGCGGATTGCTTCATCGGGGATAGGCCTGATGTCGGCTTCGTCTGATGGCAGGTTGACGCAGACAGGCCAGACATTGATGCCCGCCGACAGACGGTAGACGCCGGGTTTTTCAAGCACTTGCGATTGATAAACCGCGGACCCATCGGATTTAACGATGGATTCGAGCGGGGTTTCGATATTGGTTTCCGGGTCTCGCAATCTCGGTGCGCCGCCAAGTTCGCGCGTGGTGGGGATTTCAACCCGATCACCGATGCCAAGGTTCATCCATCGTTCACTCCCTGCGACCGTGCCTGCGACGATTTCATGCATTAACGTCACATATGCAGGTTTGGCGGGGAAGCTGGTCCACTCGGCATCGGCACTGGTGGCGAAGAAAACGACCTTGCCCGTGCCGATGGTGTGACGCGTGATCGCAGGGGCGATTTTCTGTGTACCGGTTTGAAAATTCAGCACATTCTCGACGTTCAAATCCTCTTTCGGAGTGACTTCCCAATAGGTGAAGACCTGTGCGGTTTCCAAGCCCGATTTATCGATGTTATTGAATGCCTGAAGCAATGGATGATTGTTACCCGCAGCATTAAACGCGAAGGTAAATCCCGGACCGGTTTGACGCTGCACCAGTGCGCCGGGGATCAACCCGCGAGGCAGCAGCACAGAGTTGTAATTCTCACGTTGCACTTGCTCGCCCATGAACCAGACGACCGTTCCGCCTTGCTTGACATAGGCAGCGAGTTGATCGGCGACCGGGGCGGCGAGTTGTGCGACATCGGTAATCATGATCGCGCGATAGTCGCCGAGCACTTTGCCCGCTAATTCGATGTCGCTGATGCGTTCGGGTTTGATGTAACTGGTCGTCGTACGGCCAGGCTGGGCGTCGAGCGTAGGCGGCGCAAGTGCCAGATCGAGAAACGAACCCGAACCATCCAACGCACCCGTTCCGCGGCGACCTTCAACGATCAAAATCCGCATTTCGCTGGCGATTTCAATCGCATGGGCGCGGAAGTTGTCGATCTTCAACCGATCCTCCGCGGCGATTTGGGCGCTGATGACGGTTGATCCACCGACACGCAGTTGCGCGTTGCTTTGTGTGATCGGCGGGGTTTGGGCGTCGATCGGGATGCTGGTACCGCCTGGTAATACTTCGTCGCCTAGCTTCCAGATGATGGAAGATTCAACGGTCGAACCGTAAGCGCGGGCGGTGGCTTTGAAATCGTTAGCGAAGCGCGTGCGAACCAGATTGCTACCCGGCGACACATCGAGAATCGCGGCATTGGTCTGATTCGGGATCGACAGATTGTAATGCCGAACAGAATACTGCGCCGCCAGACGCGGGCCCATCGTTTCGAGCACTTTTTCCTGACCATTTCGCCAGGCGCTAGTGGTCGAATCTGAGAAAATATGCAGCGTGCGGCTGGACTGATTCGTTTCTTCTTTCGCGACCTGCTCCGCCAGCGCCAATGCGCCTGCCAGATCGGAACCGGTGTAGCGTTGCTGGATGCGGTCGATCGACTGCATCATGCCTGCAAGATCGTAGCTGGGTTTAGCGACGATCGCCTGCGCGGGTTGTGACGCGGTGATGAGAACGACCGAATCGCCACCGGCAGAGAGGCGTTCGACCAGCGCGCGGGAGATTTTTTTTGCTTGATCGAAATTCGTTGGCGCGTCGGGTCGGTCGGCTTGGTACGCCATCGAATAGCTGTTGTCGATGATGATGACGTGCATCGATGCCGATCGTCCGGCAAGCCTCGCGAGCGTGGAATCGGCGCAGCCAAGAGGTCGGGCGAGCGCCAGACCGAGCAAAGCGATCAACGCGCATCGCGTCGCGAGCAAAATCCACTGCTCAAATTTCACCCGACGGCGGTTTTTCCGCATCGCGGCCAGCAAAAATTGCATCGCTGCCCACTCGATGATTTTATACCGACGACGGTTCAGCAGGTGGATGATGATCGGGATCGACACCGCAAGCACGCCCGCAACTGCAAACGCCGGCGTGATAAAACCGATCGCCAACGGCATAGCAGCCACTGACGACGAGGATGTGGTTAAAGATTGCAGCAACATCGATCTTTCCTGTCTCTACAGACTACTCGCCCACACAACACACACATCACTTCATCGACGCAGCACGGTTCGCAAGGAACTGGCTTAGCGACACATCCAACGGTTCGTTGGTGACGAATCGCTGGTAGTCGATATTCATGCCACGACACAGTTTTTTCAGCTGATCGGTGAACAAGGTGAGTTGTTCAAGATACCCTTCACGAAGCGATCGCGGTTCGGTCAGAAGCTGGCCTAGCTCTTCCATGCCTTTGAACAGCGTGACGTCTTCGAACGGGAAGGTCACTTCCTGTTCGTCGAAAAGCTGCATCAGGATCACTTCATGTTTTTTGTATCGCAGATGACGCAGGCCTTTTTTGATCGAATCGAGATCATCGAAGCAATCAGAAAGCAGCACGATGACCGAACGATGCGACACTTTTTCAGCGATTTGATCCAGCACGCGACCAATACCCGTTTTGTTCCAGCGGGGCATTTGCTGCAATTCGTTGGCGATGAGTTTCCATTGCCGGGGGGAACTGCTGGGCTTGAAATAACGCGATAATTGTTGATCGAAGATCGCCAGCCCGACGCTATCCGCCTGATGCACCGCCATATAAGCCAGACTTGCAGCGAGGCTGGTGGCGTGGTCGAACTTGCTCCACTTCTTGCCGTCCACTTCGATGCTGCCGTAACCCATTGATTCGGACGCATCGACGACGAGGATCAGTTGGAGATTCGTTTCTTCCTGATACTGCTTCAGATAGACCTTGTCGGCGCGGGCGAGCACTTTCCAATCGACGTGCCGAATATCATCGCCCGCGGTGTACGGGCGGTGCTGGGCGAACTCGACACTGATGCCTTGGTAAGGCGATCGGTGCGATCCGGCCATCAAGCCTTCGACGATCAGCCGGGCGCGCAGCTCAAGCGATGAAATTTTCGCAAGGGTGCGGGGGTCTAAAAAACGACGATAGTCGGTGATGGTCTCTGCCATGCTGAAAACTCGCTTACACCGCGCGGACTAACAGATCAATTCAAGACAACAGCGGATCAATCCTTGAGCGTGCCGCGAATGCTGACAATCGCAAGCACGATCGCCAGCGCAGTGGCGGCGAAACCAAGCTGCCACGCAAGCGTCACCCCATTGGGTCGCAAAAATTCGACAACGCCAACTGGCACACCCATGAATAATAAGCTACTGGCAACACCCGCGAAGGTGCGCATGACACTTTTGGGTTCGTAGTGGTTTTTGATTTGTTCTGACATTCCTTCAAACTCCTTCATCTGAATCGGTTGTATGCGACGAGTCTTCGTACAACTCATCATCTGCTACAGTTAGGATCATACTGACCTTTACCAAGTCTGATTGCTTCAACACACTTTGCGCCAGCGACCAGACCTGCGTCTGGCGGTCGGCGTGGTCCATGCCGCGAAACGCTGACGCGACCACTACGAAGCGGTATCGATCAGACATAATGTGTTCGATCGCGATAGTGGCATCGGAACCATATTGCAATGCCAACGCATCTCGCAATGGCATCACATACGCGGGTACTAGAGTCGCTTCAGCCATGTTCTGACCTCGCTAACGGCATTAAGAAACTGCTCGCACTTGTCTCGGTTCGAGTGCTTGGGCGAATATCGAACGCGAATCGTCCATTCAGAACAAACTCGCTGGAATCGCATGTACGCTTCGCGATCAGCCGAACCCATTTTAGCTTCTATTTCGGTTCGAAAGATTGCCAGCATCGTGTCCAGTTCGTGACTTTTAAAGATCAAACCGGGAACAAAGCGATCGCTCGCACTTAATCTCTGCACATCCGAAAGCGTCTTTAAGTTAGGATGCCGATCAAGCAGCAAACCTTTCAGGATGCACTCGACCGTAATTCCAGCAAGATAGATGGCTCCATTCCAGCGTTTTGCGTCAAACAAGCAAGCCGCGTCTTTCCAACGCTCTTCGGCGACGGAGATCATCTGGTCAACAGATAATGCCTTTCGACGATTCGCGCGATCCATACTCGCCCCCTTACGCCGCCGGTTGATCCTTCATCATTTTGGCGGTTTGGGCGTCGAGTTCGTCGTACTGTTGGCGCGGGATATAATCGATCAACTTCTGCACGATGGTATCCGGACGAATGCCTTCGGCTTCGGCATTAAAGTTCGTCACGATACGATGACGCAGCACCGGGATCGCGACCTGACGGATATCTTCCGTGCTGACGTGATACCGGCCTTTGAGCAGTGCCCGCGCCTTGCCGGCGAGGATCAGATACTGGCTGGCACGCGGACCGGCGCCCCATCCGACAAACTCATCGATGAAATCAGGCAGTTTCGTGCCTGCTTCGCCTTTGCGTGTCAGACGCGTGAATTGCAACGCATACCGAATCACATGGTCGGCGACCGGTACTTTGCGGACGATTTCCTGCAACGCGATAATTTCGTCACCCGATAGAATGTGTTGCAAATCTATCTTGCGGTTCATCGTCGTCAGCCGGACGATCTGAAACTCCTCGTCCTCGCTGGGATAACCGACATGGATGTTGAACATGAACCGATCGAGCTGGGCTTCAGGCAGCGGGTATGTGCCTTCCTGTTCGATGGGGTTCTGGGTCGCCAGCACGAAGAACGGCTGGGGCAATCGGTGCAATTTACCACCCGCGGTGACCTGGTGTTCCTGCATCGCTTCGAGCAATGCGGCCTGGGTTTTGGGAGGCGTACGGTTAATTTCATCGGCCAAGATCACGTTCGCGAAGATCGGACCTTTCACAAAACGTAAACCACGGCTGCCACTGAGTTTATCTTCTTCGATGACTTCCGTTCCGGTGATGTCTGAAGGCATCAAATCGGGCGTGAACTGAATGCGGTTGAACGACAAACCCAGCGTCTTGGCGAGCGTGCTGATAAGCAACGTCTTGGCCAGACCGGGAACGCCGACCAGCAACGCATGGCCGCGACAGAATAGCGCGATCAGCAATTCCTCGATGACCGCCTCCTGTCCGACAATTACCTTGCCAAGCTCGGCCTTCATGTCGTGATAGGCTTTTTGCAATTTTTCGACGCTGGCGAGCTCTTCAGCAGCCAGATCCGTCTGTTGGGGGGCGACGAGGCCGATCTTCTGTTCCATTTGACTCAGTCTCCGGTGAGAAATCCGTGATGCACTTGGTTGTACGAACGAGGCGCGGCATCATACCATCTGAAGCGCGCTTCACAACCATTAGACGCCTTCGTCACAGGTAAGTTCCAGAGAAAATAAAATGCCCGAATTACCCGAAGTTCAAACGATTGCCACCGCTTTGACCCCTAGGCTTGTCAACCGCAGAATTGAGGCAATTCCACATCTGCGGTCGGACATGCTCCAGCCACAGGATAGCCAGTTCATCCGTTCGGTTGTCGGGCGTCAGATTATCGATCTGCGCCGACGGGCAAAAAGAATCGTTTTCCAGATCGATAATTCAGAACGCTTTTACATACATCTAGGCATGACAGGTCATCTGTCGGTCCAGCCCCCCGCCGCCACAATTCTCAAACACACCCATTTAATTATTGATCTCGACAACCATCAGCAACTGCGTTTCGTCGATCCTCGGCGCTTTGGCGCGATCGTCTGGATGGGAATGAACGATCACACCGACCTCGGCCCGGAACCGCTCACGCTGCGACCCGAACGCTTGCGGGCGATTCTTTTGCGAACAAATCGCGCGATCAAAACGGCGCTGTTGGATCAGACGTTAATCGCAGGGATCGGAAACATCTACGCTGACGAAGCGCTCTTTTATGCAAAGATTCACCCGCTTAACCCGGCGTGCTCATTAAGCGTGTCCCAAATACAGACGTTAAACCGGTCGATCAAGCTGGTCTTAAGGCGTGCGATCAGCGCTGGTGGAAGCACGATTCGAGATTACGTCAACGCCGATGGCGACCGTGGGACATTCCAAATGATGCACCGGGTCTACGATCGCACCGACGAACGATGTTATCTATGTAAAAGTGTCATCGTCTGCATCCGCGTCGGTGGCCGATCAACGCACTTTTGCCCGAAATGCCAGAAAAATGAGTGAAACTCGTCCCTCATCGCCGATCACTGCGCTTCATCCCAAACTGAGATCGCGACCGGCTCGGCGGCGTGTTTGTCGGCGTTGAACAGCTTCACAAACATCGTCAAGCTCAATCCCACCGCAAGCACCAACGACACGATGCTGACCCATCTAGGCCAGCCACGGGTTTTGAGATTCGAACCCGTCGCCACTAACGCCAGCAATAGCCCCACCAGCGGCGTCCAGCACAAGATCGCACTCGCCGCCGCAAGCACCCGACGCGGAAACGAAACGTAGGATCGAACGTGTTCATTAACGGTGGTGGGCGACGCACCGAGAAAGTCTTTCGCACAGCAATCGGCGTGTAATTCAGTTTTGCATTTGGCGCAACGCACCCAATGGCTTTGCCATCCCCATCGCGGGACGCGGCTGGAAACGCGGATCGTTTCGCGCAAATCGTAGGCGGTTCCACGCGATGCCGAATGGCAATGCGGGCAATCAAATTGCACCGTGACGCGGTGTTCTTCAATGCGTGGTAGGGTTTTCGTCAACGACATATGAACCCGCAGAAAGTAATTGCCCGATTAATACCGACACGTACAGAAAGGCGACACACCTCCGCAGGGATCGCCTGAGTGACCTATCGTGAAGACTAACGTTGCGATTATCAAGGGGTAGATTGTCGCAAGCTAATTCGCATGACGCCCGCGACAGGTTCGGGGTAGGGGAGCGTCCGATAATGCAAAATCGTTGCAACTTCTGATGCCTTCTCAATTTACACCGCTATAAACGCCGATAAAAACGCAGCAAGAGGACGTTCCGAGCGCTCAAAATGGTAGGAAATCCAGCACAAAATTATCTCAGAACCAAGGTTCTGACCGCCACGCCTGAGCAATTGCAACTCATGCTGTACGATGGCGCGATCCGTTTTTCCGATCAAGCGCGGGCGGCGATGACCGATAAAAGGTTCGAGCAAAGCTACGAACTGCTGAACAAAGCCCAGAAAATCATCCTTGAACTGCAATGCGGCCTCAAGCACGATGTCGCCCCCGACCTCTGCGGAAAACTCGCGGCGTTGTATAACTTCGTCTACCGCAAACTCGTCGATGCCAACCTCCAGCGGGAAATCGCTCCCTTGGATGAGGCGCTTGGGATTCTGCAGTATCAGCGTCAAACCTGGACCCTGCTGCTCCAGCAACTCTCACAATCCAAAGCCGCGGTGATGGCCAGTAAACTCGACATGCCCGCCCCCGACCCCCGCATGGAAGCCAGCATCAGCCTGCAAGGCTGAGTCAGGCCTCTCGATCAACGCTGTTGCGCTACACACTTTCACCACGAAGCCGCCAAGTACGCGAAGATTCACGGAGTAAAAATTGAATGTGCATTCTTCGTGGTTCTCGCGATATGTGGTATTTAATCGTATTCCAATGCAGAACTCACCGCCGAGACGCTGAGAGCGCCGAGGCATACGTTGCACGACGTTTGCTCTGCATTCGTGGCACGGCTTTCCAAGACGTGTCGGCTTGCGGAAGAAAACATGGCTTGGAAAGCCATGCCACAAATGCGCATGCGACATGCGCAACTTCGCGCATGTCGTAGCACGGTCGTCCCGACCGTGACTTGCTTGCAATCAAAAAATAGATGAACCACGAAGGACACGAAATAAAGAACACGGTGAGATTGTGCATAGACTTTCGCGCGCCTTGGTGCGCCTTGCTGCATCTTCGCGCCTCTTTGCGAACTTCACGCCTTCGTGGTGAAAGCTTATTTGACAAGCCAATAAACGACCGCAGGACCCGGCCGTTTGATGGGCCGAGTCCTGCGGGGTGGGTTGATAAACAATCAGACGAATCCGATTGAACTAATCATTGGTGTGAACCAGTGATTAGTAAACAAACGACATGCCGACGCTTCCGAAGAACACGTGTTCGCTGTCGTTGTTGGCGGCCTCGAGCGAGTCGGAGAACAGGTACTGGTAGTACCCGCCGATGTTAACGCTCCATGCGCCCCACTTTTCGTTGACCGGAAGCGGGATGGAGGTGGTGACACCGACCGACAGATAGCCGAACAGATCGTTATCGCCGCTGCTATCGACATAGTAGTCGCTTAAGCTCAGACCAAGCGCGATCGGGAAGGTCAGAGCGGGGATTTCATAATCGCCCATTTTCGGAGGCGTCCAGCTCGGGCCGATGCCGATTTCGGCGTAGGTGTCTTCAGTCCCGTTGCCGTCGTCGAGTTCGTGATACACGCCAATGTACGGCACGAGCGCGAAACCTTCAGAAATCATGCCGGTATCATCGTATGAAAGCGTCACGCCGATTTCGTGGATCGTCTCGAACGCACCATTCGGATATTGATACAGGTAATACAACGGCGTAACGACGAACTTGCCGAAGCTGATCGGCAATTCAAGGTTGATGTCGTTTTCAAACCACGAACCCGCGCCCGCACCATCGGACAGCGTGTTTTCAGAGTGGAATGAGTTCCATGTGTTGAGATTCACACCGAGCGTGAAATCATCACTTTCGATCGGGGTGAACGCGACGCCGACGTAGGGCTGAACGATCAGCCCTTGGTTTTCCTGGAGGTATCCTCGGAAATAGTAGGCCGTTGCGACATCGAATCCGCCGCTGAACTCGAGCGCCCCGGTGTTGGGCTTCTCAGCCATCGCGAATGTGGGCACACATGCCAAGGCCGCCAACGCAAGTTTCGAATAGATCTTCATAGATCTGCTCCTTCTGTAGCCGGTTTTTCCGACTACGCAAATAGGTTCTGGAACGCGTGGAAAGAGTTATCTATCAAATCTTCACCAACGTCAAGTGAAGCGTTCTTCAATGACTTATCTGCTGTTATCAGGCGTGAAACGATATAATTTAACCCATGACTATTGATGTGCCGGCCTACCTATCTGATTTTAAACGTCTGGCGACGATTGATTGGCCTGACAATCGCACGCTAAACGTTGTCTGTCATGGGCACAGTGTCCCGGCGGGATATTTCAAAACGCCCGACATCCAAATGCAAAACGCCTATCCACGGCTTTTGCACCAGTTCCTGAATCAAAATTATCCACACGCTGTCATCAATGTCATCGTTACCGCGATCGGCGGGGAACATTCCGAGTTCGGTGCTGCCCGCTTCGATCGCGACGTACTCCCATTGCGGCCTGATGTTGTCACAGTGGATTACGGTTTGAATGACAGACGCCTCGGACCCGAACGCGCCAGAGTCGCATGGACGCAAATGATCCGATCCTGCATCGAGCGCAAGATCAAAATCATCCTGCTGACCCCCACACCCGATTTAAGTAGCGACCTATGCGACGAATCCGACCCGCTGAACCAACACGCCAATCAGATACGCATGATGGCCGAGGAATATCAAACGGGATTGGCCGACAGTCTGGCAATTTTCAGACAAGCGATTTCCGCGGGCGTGATATTGAAATCTTTGATGTCGCAAATCAACCACCCCAACGCTGCCGGGCATGAGCTGGTATTAAAGGGTTTATCGCCATGGTTTGTATTGTAAATGCAGTGGTGGCCACGGGGGCACGGAGATGACCGCGAACAATCCTGCGGCGCATCATGGCGGATTGCTTTAGGGTACTTGATTCCATGCGAATATGAATGCAAATACCCATACGAATTAAGCCGAGACGTGGAGATCGCGGAGATTTTATTTTTTAACTCTTATCTACGCTCTACTGTTTTAGAAATTGCTCGAATTCATCGACGGTGAGAATTCGCCACTCCGTGTAAAGCGAAGTGCTTTCACCTTTGCCGAGGCGTTTGGTGGGGCCGATCAGCTCAAGTTCGATGTAGGTTGAGGCGTCGGGCACGCCGTTTTTTCCGCCATGAAAGTAAATCTGGGCGGCGACCTGGCGTTCGAGATTGGGATCGTCGTTACCTGCAGTACGCGATAACACCAGCACACTATCCCCGATTCGGGCTGCGATCTTGTCCCCGGCGAGGCCGATCTTGGTTCCGGTGTAATCAGGGATCACTTTGACCCAGCGGGCGTTGATCGTCTCTGTTTTAACCGGCTTGACACTCATCTGCGTGGTCGGTTCGGCGGGCGGGTTGGGCATCATGCAGACGTAAATATCATCGACTGCAGGGATCTGCGTGATCGACCACGCCGCAACGGGTTGGGTGGTCGGGCCATTGATTGTGTAACGATTCGAAACGACTTGAGGCAAAATTTGCGTCTCACGCGATGCTTTTTGATCCGGGGCGGTGATCACAAACGAATGGACCTTGCGATTTCGTCCCAAATTGTGCAGAAGATTGATCGTGTACGGCCCGGCGTCGATCGCTTTGGGAGGCGGCCATCCCCAGGCCGGGTTCTGAGGCCAAGGCCAGAGCTTATCCCCACCAAAGTTTTGCCATTGCCCTTGCAACGCTGCCGGCGATTCAGGGGCGATCCACAGCAAATTGGGTTCGCCTACCCGTGAAAAATGCACCACCCGACCAATCTCAGGCGACACACGCACCACAACCTTTTTATCCGACAATTCGTACGTCTTGCCGAAATCAGCACGCGCATCGATTAATTTCGTGCCGCTCGTACATCCCATAGTTAAGCCCGAGATAATCAGCCCATTTCCCAGCAGGCTCATCCGGCGGAGTGTCGCAAAATCGAATCGCCTGCCAAGCATCGCTATCTCCTGATTTTCAAATCTTTGACCAAGCGCAACCGATCAGCCCTTCATCGCTTCGACGCCGCCCATGATTTCGGACAGCTCGGTCGTGATCTGGCTTTGACGGGCGCGGTTGTATTGCAGCGACAGCGCACGGGCCATTTCCTCGGCGTTGTCGGTGGCGGCCTTCATCGCGATCATGCGGGCGACGTGTTCGCTGGTGGCAGCATCAAGGAAAGTCTGGAAAAACGCCGTCTTGATCGCCAGCGGGATCAATTCATCGAGCAATTCTTTGGGCGCGGGGGAAAATTCGTAAATCTGATGGTCTTCGGTCTCCGGCGCCAGTGCCGCAGCTTGTCCAACGTGGCCTTTGTCCATCGCGCCTTTTTTCGATTGTTCTTCTTTTTCAGACACTTGCTGGGCGATATTGTCCATCGTCTCTTTCAATGCTACCAGCGGCAACAAAGGCAGCACGTCGGGACGCTGAACGCCGGTTGAGATGAAGTTCATAAACCCGACATAAACCGCATCGATCTTGCCCGTAGCAAAATCCCGCATCAATTCATCGACGACCTGTTCCGACTCATTAAACTTCGGGGGGTCGCTGAACGGCACTTTGTTGGCGATCGTTCGCTTCTGGAAGTTGAGATAGCTGACGCCTTTTTTGCCCGCAACGTAGAGATCGACTGTCAAACCCTGGGCTTCGAGCTGGTGGACATATTTAAGGCTGGTTCGGATGACGTTGCCGTTATATCCGCCTGCCAATCCGCGGTTGCTGGTCAGCAGGACGAATGCGACGCGTTTAGACGCTGATTTGGGATCGACCCGGCGCAGCAGCGGATGATCGACATCCCCCGCCGCCTTGGCGACATCCCCGACGATTTCGCGGATTTTGAGTGCGTAAGGCTTGGTTCCGACCGCACGTTTCAGAGATTTTTGAAATTTCGCTGTCGCGATCATCTGCATGGTGCGGGTGATCTTGCGGATATTTCGTACCGCTTTTCGACGTTTAACAATCGCTCGTGCCTTGGCCATGATTTCCCTCGGTAAAAGCCCTAATTCAGGGAGGTAGGATTATGACGATCAACCCGGATGACGCAAGTTTTACGACCGTTCGCAGATGCGACGAGATGCCGCAGGTGGGGGGTTTGTGTTTTGTGTTTTGTGTTTAGATATTTAGTTATAGATTCGTCATTCGCCATTCATCCTTCCTCCTTCACATTTCATACTTCATCCTCCCTCTCGCCTGTCGAAATCTCCAAGGCTACTTAACAAACGATGGGTGGCTGTGATAGAATCACCGCTGAATTGTTTGGACGAAGGATGCGATGACAACATTCAGGGTGACAGGCTCAAACAAAGAGACCAGTGCCCGCATGACTCTTGAGCTAACCGCAGCGAGCAAGGGTGATGCCGAGCGTAAGGCCACACAGGCCGGGATGATCGTCTCGCACGTCGCACCGATTCAGGATAAACCCATTACCACTGAGGAGCATAGAACACCCATGGCAAAGAACTACCGACAAGAAGAACCCAGCAGCAACCAGAAAAAATTACTCATCGCCTTCGCCATTCTCGTGGTGATCTTCTTGTTCACCGGGCTGGTCTGGCCTGGCTTCTGGCGCTAGTCAGACCAATCCAATACGCACAGGATAGCAGTAGCCGCTTTTGCGCAGCAATGCGGCTTTTGTTGCGCGCGTCACGTTCACTGCATCGCGTCAATCAATCCATTTAGAACCCGTCGGGCGTCGAAATAAGTGGCTGCGATCCCTCGGGCGGCGACGGCGTGTTTGCGGTAATCGGCCGCGATTGCACCCAAAGCTGCGGTCGCTTGGTCGATCGTCGCGAAACTAAAAAGCCCTTCGCCGGTGGGAAGCCACTGTTCAAACCCGCTGGACTGGGTGATGACCGGTCGGCCTGAAGCGTGGTAGGCGGCGCTGAGATCGCTGAACCAGCCGCTGGGCAGTCCTGCGTATATCTGCTTGGCGACCGTGAATTCGCCAGCACACGAGCGGATAAAATCGCGATAGGCATTGGTCGAAATCGACG
>JBBQXB010000022.1:0-50705 GCA_038210015.1 Tepidisphaerales bacterium | reverse complement strand
GCCCTTTTCGCCTACATTGGGGTTGTCGGTGTTGGGGGGGTGGTTTTTAAAAAGGGCTCTGCCGCAAACCGCTACAAACAATACCGCCCGCGCCCCCCAATTTACCCCCCCCCCCCCTGTGGGGGTGGGCTGGGGTGGGGGGTGGCTTGGCGAACGCGGGGACGTTCGGATGTCATCCACCCCGTCCGCCGATACGCCCTGCGGCAAGGCGTCCTCAACTGAATTTTGATCCCCACTCCGCACGGCAGCGCACCCCTCCCCCAGCGTTTCCCTCAAGGGGAGCCGAGACACTCCCTCCCCCAGCCCCTGTCTAAGGGGGATGGGAGAAGTCGGGCTTACATTTTTTCCAGTCTTTTCCACACCTCTTTATCGGATGAATTGTCGCGCCGCCTTGCTGACGTTAGACTGTTTTGCGATGTGCCGCCTGCCGATCAACCTCACCGATCATTAGCTGTCGCGATCTCCGTCGCATCAAACGCTCTTTGCAACCCCGAATTAACGATTTTATGAGCCAATTGCCCGATCCATCGTCGCCTTTAATCCGCAAACTCAACGAGCAATTGTCTAAGTTTGAGCAGTTACAGGCCTCGCTCAACGACCCTGAAGTGCTCGCCAACTCCCAGCGGATCATCGCGGCATCGCGCGAATCGGGCATGCTCGAACCGCTAATGCGGGTGTATCAAAGTTATCGCGATTGCATCAAACAGATCGCAGAACTGCGAGACTTATCGCATTCGGATGACAAAGAAATGCGTGGATTGGCGGACTTGGAACTGCCTGAAAAAGAGGCGGAGGCGGGAAATCTGATCGAGCAAATCAAAGATGAAATGATCGCCGCCGAGGACAACAAGATCGACAGTTTTTTTCTTGAAATCCGCGCCGGCACCGGCGGAGAAGAGGCCGCGCTGTTCGCCCGTAATCTGTATGAAATGTACCGCCGGTACTGCGAAAAAAATGGGTGGAAGTTCGAAGTCTCTGATTTTTCAGATGCCGAGCGCGGCGGATTGAAGGAGGTCATCATCAACGTCAAAGGCGACGGCGCCTACCGACATCTCCAATACGAAGGCGGCGGGCATCGCGTACAACGTGTCCCGGAAACCGAAGCCCAAGGCCGCATCCATACCTCCGCCGCCACCGTCGCGGTGTTGCCCGAATTGCCCGATGTGAAGATCGACATCAGCCCAAAAGACGTCGAAGAGTTCGGCTGTCGCGGCGGCGGTCCCGGCGGGCAGAACGTCAACAAGGTCGAAACCGGCTGGTACATCAAACACAAACCCACCGGCATCCAATTCAAGATGACCGAGCATAAATCGCAGACGCAAAACAAGGAGCGTGCCTGGGCGTTGCTTCGCAGCACGCTTCATCAGGCCGAGCAATCGAAACAGGATGCCGCCCAGCGGGGCGCGCGGAAGGCGATGATGGGTTCCGGCGATCGCAGCCAGCGCATCCGCACCTACAATTTCCCCCAAAACCGCTGCACCGATCACCGCCTCGGAGGCGAAGGCGGCGGGGACAAAAACTTCAACCTCGACGCCATCAGCAGCGGGCAGATGGACGAGCTGGTCGCCGCGTTGATCGAGTTGGATAAGCAGCAGAGGTTGGAGGCGCTGTGAAAACCACCGCATATTTTGATGCAACGCGAAAACGCCCCGATCGTGCGTGGATACGCGAAGCATGGATCATTGATGCGATTAACCATCCCGACAGCGAAGAAGTGCAGATGGACCAAAGAGTTCGCAGGTGGAAGCGAATAATTGATGCCAACAATCGCATTCTTCGCGTTATACTTTTGCCGGATGGTGAAACCGTCCACAATGCGTTTTTTGACCGAGGTGCCCAATGAAAGTCACGTATTACAAAGAGACCGATACGCTGTACGTCGAGCTTCGGTCGAATAATGTGCATGAGACTCGAGAGATCGACGAGAATACCTATCTCGATCTCGACGCAACCGGCCAGATGTGCGCCATCACGATCGAACACGCCAGTGAGCGCGCCGATACGCCTTTCATGCAATTTGAGCAGGTTGAAACCACAGTCCCATGATGCAAGACCCTATCTGGAAACAAGCACTCCGACCGATCGTTGCAATCGTGACAATCGGCCCGGTTTTGCTGGCGATCCTTATTTATGGCTCGTGGGCGTATACCCAGCAAGACCTCGTGCCGAAATGGACGGTTTATGCGACCGTTGCCGTCATGGCGATTCTGCTGTTTCCGTGGGTGACTGTAATGCTGCGTGTCGCTGCGAAACTCGAACCGCCCGAACCCACCTATCACGGTCCCCCCGGCCCGCCGCTTTGCCCCCACTGCGGCTACGACTTGCGTGCCACACCCGATCGTTGCCCCGAATGCGGCAAAGCACAATCTGAAACCGAACCCCTTCACTCCCACCAAGAGTCACGAGTCACAAGTCACAAGTCACGAACCACGTCTCCCGTTTGACGCTTCCATCGCACCGGCATAGACTGCCGCGCGTTGAATGTGCGATAGCAACTCACGCAAACGATCGTTTCTCAAGCTGGCCGCGCTGATGGTGTTGGCGGGGTTGCCCGCGATCGCTTCGGCGCAGTCCGATTCGCCCAGCGAATTCTTCCAAATCAACGCCGATACCGCTGAAACATGGTCGGATGACGGCTCGCAAATTTTGGTTATCACAACCCCTGTTCGCATCACCACCGAGCGCGCCACCTACTCGGCTAAACAAGCGGTGATCTGGTTTTCAAAAGTAGATGGATCGGTGCTGAATCGCCAGCGGGCGGAAATCGCATTGATCGGTGAGGCGAAGATCGAGCAAGGCTCAATCACGCGCTCCGGCGATCGGCTGTTCGCATCCAGCGTCGTTGGCGGGCCGATCCGGTTGACGGTCGAAAATAAGAAAGTGGTCGATCCCGCCCAATCAGACCTCTACAAAATCGCCAGCGAGATGCGGCCAATGCTGCTGACGGCAAATCAACAGGCTGAAAACGTGCTGATCCAGCGGCCATGGATTGAACCCTCCGCCGCCGACACCGCGACATCGCGCCCAACGGCAAGAATGCCGCGACCCAAAGCGCCCGTTATTTTCAGCGCCACCGACGTGCAGACCACCACCGCGACGCCGGACGGCAATATCGGCGTCATCCTCAAAGGCGGCGTGCTGCTGATCCAGAAACGCGAGAACGGCGACTACATCGAATTGCGCTCTCAGCAGGCGGTGCTGTTTACCACCGTGAAGGATTTCAACGAACTGCAAGGCGGAACCGTCGCCCGCATCCAGGACGCGATCACCAGCGCCTATCTCGAAGGCGACGTGCGGATCAATTTCACCGCCAACGCCGGCGTACGAGCCAACCTTCCCCCGGCCGAGCAACGCCTCGAAGCCGAGCGCGTCTATTACGAATTCGGAACCGATCGCGCAGTCCTAACGGATGTAGTGCTTCAAGCGACCGACCCGCGCGTACCCGTCCCCGTGACGATGCGTGCCAACACCGTCAAGCAACTGTCGATGGGCGAATATAAAGCCGACGGCGTCGTGCTGACCACCAGCCAATTCGCGACACCCAGCTATTCGGTCAACGCAACCAAAGCCTATGTGCGTCAGTACGATGTGGGTGACGATCGCGGCACACGCACGCAGTTCCTGGCTGACAACGCCACCTTCCGCAGCTTCGGCATTCCTGTATTTTATCTGCCTCGTACCAGCGGAGAAGTGACCGAACGCGGGTTTCCGCTACGCACATTACAGTTCGGTGGATCGCGCGGGTTTGGATTCGGGCTCGAAACCGAGTGGGGATTGTTTGAATCACTCGGACAAGTCCAGCCCAAGGGCGTCGATGCGTCGTACCGACTCGATTACTACGGCCAGCGCGGTCCGGGCGTCGGATTTGATGCCTCCTATAAAGGCGGATTCGTCACCGACACCACCCGGCAGGGCTGGAACTTTGACGGCGATCTCAAAACCTATCTCGCGTATGACGACGGCATCGACCGCATCGGCAGAGAACGTGCTCGCATCGCCCACGAAAACGACCTGCGAGGCCGATTTTTGTGGGAACATCAACATTTCCTTCCCGACGATTGGCAGGTTCAGTTGCGGGCGGGATACGTTAGCGACGAGACATTTTTGGAAGAATGGTTCGAGCAGGATTTTAACACCGGACTGCCAAACAATCTGTCCGCGTATGTGAAACGCCAACGCGATACCGAAGCCTTAACGTTCCTGTTGGAATATCAACCTTCGGGCATTGTAACGACCGCAGACGGTTTGCAGGAACGCTTCGCGGGATCGAACCCTGCCACCTCGTTTGATGACAAGCCGTTTGAGATCGACCGCCTGCCTGAAGTGGGCTATCACCGCATCGGCGATTCGTTTGGCGATGATTCGTTCACGTTCTTCAGCGAAAACCGCTTAGGCGGTTACATGATGAACGATTCGGACGCGACGCTGGCAGACTACGGTTTCCGCGCCACCGCGACCCGCAGCGCGTCGCCGGGCATTCCAAGCTACGGCTACACCGGCACAGAAGATGGTTACGTCACGCGCGGGGATTTCCGTCAGCAAATCGATTACCCGATCGACGCCGGCGAGTACAAAATCGTCCCGTACATCATGGGTCGATACACGGGTTATTCTGATTCACCGGCCAATGGTGCGGAAAATCGGTTGATGGGCGGCGTGGGGATGAAAATCACCACCGCGTTCTGGAATATCGACAACACCGCAGAGAGTGATTTTTGGGATATCCATCGCACGAGGCATGTCGTCGAGCCTGAACTGCATCTATTCGCCAGTGCCGCTACGGTCGGCAGGGAGGATTTGTATATCTACGATGAAACGATTGACGGCGTGAACGACATCGCGGCCGCTTCGTTCTTCGTGCGTCAACGCTGGCAGACCAAGCGTGGCGGGCCCGGGCGCTGGCGAAATGTCGATTATCTAGGATTAAATCTCGGCGTCATCGCATTCGCCAACACCCCCGACGAACCCGCCAACGCCGACCGGCTTGCCTTTCCCGGCGACGACAAACTCGGCCCGGCCACGGCAGAGGGTTTCCGCGGACTGTTCTTTAATTCCACGCCCGAAGCGTCAATCCCGCGATCCAGCATCGTCGGCGATGCGCTCTGGCGCGTCAGCGATTCGACCATCCTGCTCAGTGATTTTGCGTGGAACATCGAACAGCAATCGCTGGCCACCGTGTCGGCGGGCATGTTGGTCGGTCGCGGCGACCGCGTGAATTACTACACCGGCGTTCGCTATATCGGGCAACTTGATTCCACCATCGCCAGCTTCACCGCCAGCTATCAACTGACAAGCAAATACGCCATCAACTTTGGCGCATCGGTCGATCTGTCCAACACGCAAAGCAAAGGCGGCACGATCACGGTCGTCCGCCGGTTTGACCGCTTCTCTCTGGCGCTTCGCGCCTACTACGACGCGACTGAAGACCAAGGCGGGTTTGAGTTCGCCCTCTACCCCGAAGGCCTCTCCGGCGGCGTCGGCAGCGGGCAACTATCGGCATTGGGACAACGATAATTTCCTGCGGCTGGAAGAAATGGGCCGTAGAGACGCAAAGACGCAAAGAAAAACAAGCTTGTAGAACTAACGGAATCTATCGCAGTTTCTAGGTGCGCTAGTACGTTCTTCCTTATTGTACTTCTGTAATTGGCCTTTATTTTTCGCATTGATCTGTGCGTCTTTGCGTCTCTGCGGCCTGTGCAATTCATTCTTTACAAACGCGGACGAATCCACCTGCCATCCTGATCCATCAATTCGTGCGGCTCGAACGACGCCTTATACGCCATCGCTTTGCAGTCGCGAACCCAATAACCCAAGTAGTAGTGTGTAAGTCCCCGCTGGCGTGCCCATTCGATTTCATAGACCGCGCCAAACGTGCCGAGTGAGCGACGTTTGTGAGCGGGATCAAAATAAAAGTAGACGCTGCTCAGGGATGTGTCGCTGATGTCGCAAATGCCAACCGCCAATAGCGCGTGGGCGAGGTCGCGATATTCAAACTCCAGCGTATCGGTCGGCGAATCGTACAAAAATGATTCGAGCTTCGTGCTCTCTGCCTCATCAGGCCGCTGATGCCAGTCGCGGACGTATCGGCCATACAAATCCAGCTTTTCGTCCGTCAGTTTAGGCGTCGCCCAGGTGACCGTCAGATCGCGATTTTTCTTCACGCATCGCTTCTGTGAATCGCTTGGTAAAAATCCGCCGACATCGACGCGCAGCGGCACGCATTCCTGACAGGCTTCGCAAACAGGCTGATAGATCATCCGTCCTGATCGGCGAAACCCGGCGTCCATGAAAGCGCGATAAATATCTGCATCAATCGCAGACGCCATCACCGCGCGGATCGTTTCCACCCGCCCCGGCAAATAAGGACACGCCACTGGCTGCAAAACCTGCAATCGAACCTGTACGGGTGGATTGGGATGCATTATTAGAAGTGTGAAGGATGAAATCCAATGCGTGGCATTTTTTCATCCCTCATCCTTCACACTTCATCCTTTTCAGTCTTAATACGCTAACGCAAATAGCGCGCGCGTTTTCGTTGGTTTACCGGAATAGATGCACTTGCCCTCGCCAGACTGTTCCAGCGGGATACATCGCACAGTCGCCTTGGTTTCGGTTTTGATCCTCGCCTCGGCCTCTTTGTCCGGTTCAAACCAGACTCGCACAAGCCCGCCCTGCTTTTCAAGGATTTCTTTCATATGCTCATACGAATTGGCATCACGCGTGCTTTCTTTTTGGAACGCAAGCGCTTTGTCGAACATCAATTGATGTACTTCTTCGAGCTTGCCATTAAGCCATTGCGGATTGAATGCATCGAGCGCGACCGTTTCCTTGCTGCGATCCAACCGCCGCTTGACAAGTCCGACGCCGCCGGCGACATCGCGCGGGCCGACTTCGATCCGGAACGGCACGCCGCGTTGTTCCCAATGATATTGCTTATCGCCTGGGCGTGAATCGCGGGTATCGACGATCACACGCTGATGCGTCTGCCTGTTGAAGAAGTATTGTTTGATCTCCCCGGTCGACCGACTACTGGCTGAGGCTTGCTCACCCGCACCGACCAGTTTTTCGACGATTTTGTCGATAAACGCCATCACCGTTGCGCGTTCTTCATCGCCTTTATAGACCGGAATGATCGCACAGACGATCGGCGCGGCGCGAGGGGGCAGAACGAGCCCATCATCATCGGAATGTGCCATAATCATCGCACCGATCAGCCGCGTGCTGACGCCCCAACTGGTCGTCCAGGCGTATTGCTGCGTGTTGTCGCGGCCTAAATACTTGATCTCAAAGGCTTTGGAAAAGTTCTGCCCCAGATTATGACTCGTCCCCGCCTGCAATGCCTTACCGTCCTGCATCAAGGCTTCGATACAATAGGTGGTGTCGGCGCCGGGGAATTTTTCCGAATCGGTCTTCTGGCCTTTGATGACCGGGAGCGCCAGCAACTGCTCGGCGAAATCGGCGTAGACATCCAGCATCTTCATCGTCTCATCTTGCGCCTCTTGCGCGGTTTCATGAGCCGTGTGACCTTCCTGCCATAAAAATTCGCTGGTGCGTAGGAATAGCCGCGTGCGCATTTCCCAACGCATCACGTTCGCCCACTGGTTAATCAGGATCGGCAGATCGCGATAGCTTTGCACCCACTCGGCGTACATGTGCCCGATCATCGTTTCGGATGTTGGCCTGATGATCAGCGGTTCTTCCAGAGGCGATGCGGGGCGCAATTTGGTCGGATCGTTCGGGTCTTTTTCCAGCTTTGAATGCGTGACGACCGCGCATTCCATCGCGAAGCCTTCAATATGCTGGGCTTCTTTGGTCAGAAATGATTGAGGAATCAGCAGCGGAAAATAGGCATTGACGTGGCCGGTGTCTTTGAAGCGACGATCAAGATCACGCTGGATCGCCTCCCATATCGCATAGCCTTCCGGCCTGATCACCATGCAGCCTCGCACGGGCGAATAATCCGCCAGCTGCGCCGCCTTGATCACGTCAAGATACCACTGGGCATAATCATCTTTGCGAGTTTTAATGTTCTTGGCCATAAAGAGTTGGGAAGTATACCGTTATCGCGATTTTCTTCACGTCGCTGGCATTGTCGCGTGGCGTGGTTCGGTGCGATGCGGTAAGGTGACGTGCATGACCCACGAAAACTTACCCCGCTCGATCGACGAGTTGGAGGCACGGATGACAAGCATCCGTGACTCTCTTTGACGTGCCTGGCAAAAAAGTACGCAAGCACGAACTCGAAGACAAAATGGGCAGCCCCGAATTCTGGGATAACCCCGAAGCCGCCAAGCCAGTCATCTCCGAAATGAAAGTGCTCAAGGCCACGATCGACCCGATCGAAGCGGTTCTAGCGGGCGTTTTGGACTGCCGCGCGATGCTGGAATTGGCGGTTGAAGCAGCCGACGATGAGACGATGCGCGAAGCCGACACGCAACTCACCGCGCTGGAACAACAGGCGGAGCGCATCGAACTGCAATCCCTGCTCGACGGCAAGGCCGACTCCTATAATTGCTTCGTCACCATCCAAGCTGGCGAAGGCGGAACCGAAGCGCAGGACTGGACCGAAATGCTGTCACGCATGTACCTTTATTTCTGGGAACGCCGGGGGTGGGGTGTCTCCGAAATCGACGTGCAATACGGCGAACAAGCTGGATTCAAATCCGTCACCTACCGCGTGCAAGGCGAATACGCCTTTGGCTACATGAAAACCGAAGCCGGCACGCACCGACTCGTCCGCATCAGCCCCTTCAATAGCCAGGGCAAGCGGATGACCAGCTTCGCCGGTGTTGATATCACGCCGGAATTTCCCGAATCCGAAACCGACACCGGCGAAATCCCCGAAACCGATATCGACTTCATGGCGTTCGTCCGCGCCAGCGGTCCGGGCGGGCAAAACGTCAACAAAGTCGCGTCGGCGGTCCGCATCACGCACATTCCAACCGGTATCACCGTCACCTGTTCGGTCGAACGATCGCAGCAGCAAAACAAACGCCTGGCGATGAGCATCCTGACCGGAAAAATTGAACTGGTCGAGCGCGCCAAACGAGACGCTGAATTACGCGATATCGTCGGCGATAAAGGCAGGATCGGCTTTGGTACGCAGATCCGATCGTACGTACTGGATGATCGGCGCGTGAAAGACCACCGGACTAATCACGAAGTCACGCAAATCGAAAGCGTCCTCGACCGTGGCGATCTAGATCCTTTCATCGACGCCGAGCTGCGTCGGAGAAAATCGAAGAAAAGTTAGATGGGATAGGCGAATGATTTCCACGCCATTTCAGCATTGTCATGGGTCATCTGAATACCCCGAATTGTCATGCCGAGGTACGCCCAAGCATCTGCTTCACTCGCAAAAGGCGTCGAATTTCAACGCTTCAGCGAGACCCTTCGGAGTACCTCAGCGGGACAGCCGGTGCTTGAATGCGTCTCCATTTTGAATGATTGTTTCCAAGGCATTTTACTCGCGATCAGGATCGCCCAAGACTGCGAGCGAGTTCGCCAATCTCGCAATCAATTCGCGCTCCGCCAACTTCGACAGCCAATCTGCGGGGATTGCGTTGGTGCCGTAAAACGCCCCGGCGATTTGTCCGCATACGGCGGCGGTGGTGTCGGCGTCGTCGCCGAGATTGACGGCTGCGAGGATTGCCGATTTGAAATCGTTGGTCGTCTCAAACGCCCACAGCGCCGCTTCCAGGCAGTCCACGACGTATCCGCTCCCGCGAATTTCAGGCGGTTGCTTGTTCTTAAACGATCCGGCTGCAATCGCTGCGATCTTTGGCGATAACGGCGCATGCTCCCACAAGCCGGGCACAGGTGAAAACGCCGGACTGAGGATCTCTTGCTTTGATTTCCCTTGAAACGCGCCGATAAGCAATGCCGCGAAATACCGACTGGCATTGACGCATTCGATATTGCCGTGCGTCGTGGCTGAACTTTCGCCCGCCAGCCGGATCGCCGTTTCAGGATCACCCCAATGCGCCATCGCCACCGGCGCCAGCCGCATCAGTGATCCATTGCCCGCGTCGTATTCACCGACCGATCCGTTAGTCGGTGAACGACTCTCCATAAATGACGCTAGCGCGCTGCGTGTCTGCCGGCCGATATCAAAGCATCGGCCAGTCGAACTGAGATGCCCCTGCTTCCACCAGCGGACGTATCGTTCGAGTTGGTCAATCGGATCAAACCGTCCGATCTCCACCAGACTTTCGGCCATGCAAAGCGCCATCGACGTGTCATCCGTCCATTGACCCGGATCAAGCGCAAACGGTCCGCCGCCGGTCATGTCGGTCACAGGCGGAAAGGTGCCCGGCGTGCGAAACTCAACCGTCGTGCCGACCGCATCGCCAACCGCAAGACCTATAAGTGCGCCTCTGATGGCATCGCAACGGGTCGGGTTTGGATCATTTACTGTGTACATGTGGTTTGTGTTCATATGGTTTGAGCATACAACGGCTTAATTCATCCCGCCAAACGGACGTTTTTGGGCTGATTTTGGGATATCAGGATGGGCCTTGGATAACCATTCCGTTGCGCGTTCTACCCGGCGGATGATGTCGCCGTCGGCGAGCAATTCTTGTTTCACATTCACCTCGACGATTAGGCTAAACACCAGCACATCAACCAGATCGGCGGTCGGGACAGGGGAATCAAACAGTCGCATCAGATGGGTTGTCAGATCGCTTGCGGAGAATCGGCCGTCTTCGAATAGCTTTTTCAATCGGCGGCGATGATCGGCCAGATCAATCTCCATCGCATCGGTTTGCGCGATGACCTGCAATTCGCCACGTCGATACGGCAAATCATCGTTGATCGACACGACATTCGCTCGCGCAACACCTTGCAGCAACAAATGATAGCAGCCATCAGATAGCAACTCGTGCTGCATTATTTTCCCGACGCAGACCGCCTGCGCGATCGCGGGCTGTTTGTGATAAATCTTTTCCCAACCGGGTTTGAGCAATGCCATCGCAATCAGACCGTCGCCTAGAAGTGCGTCGGCCATCATCACGCGATAACGCTGCTCAAAAATATGCAAAGGTAAAATCGCGCGGGGAAGCAACACTACATTAGGCAGTGGAAAAAGCGGAATGAACTCCGGCAATTTGTTGGGGCTATCAAACGGCATTCACAGATCATAGGACTGATGTGCAGCGGCGTCTTAGCAGCTTTAGAATGCGACTGAAATTACGCGATCACTGGCAGTTCAGACGGACTGTTCGCATTCAAGCTCGGCTTGGGCGCGGAACCAGTTGTCAGATTCGCTGCCACCATTGCCGGACACCGAGATCAGATAGGCACGCTTGGCGATTTGATCGTGGTTTAGCGGCGTTGACGCGACGGAGGCAGCCTGTTCAACTTTTTGCGCCGTTTTACGCGGGGCAACGGTTTTTCGTACCGCAGATACGCTTGAAACCTCGGATGCGGGGGCGGCTTTTTTTGCTTTGGAAGATGAGATACTCTTGGCCATGACAAACTCCTTTACGACACCGGCTTATGCGACCGGAAATAACTGCAAGTGCGGTTGGCAACGCTGTTATAGAGAAACGATCCTTGTCCCTCATACCCAGTGGTCTAGCAGACTGGATCGACTATATCAACATAATTATCCCAATTATTTGATATTCTTGAGATAATTTAACACTTCCTCATCGTGGCCTTCCGGTTTCACCTTTTCAAACACGTGCGTCACTTTGCCCTCTTTGATGATGAAAGTTGTACGAGCTGCGCCCCAGTACTTCTTCCCGTACATGCTCTTTTCCTGCCAACAACCGAACGCCTCGGTGATCGAGTGATCTTCGTCGGCGAGCAATGGAAACTTCAGATCAAACTTGTCCGCAAACTTTTTAACCTCTTTGATCGGGTCGGGACTGATCCCGTAGACCGGCACATTAAGCTTTTTATAAGTCGCGATCGCGTCGCTGAAGCCGCAGGCTTCTTTCGTACAACCCGGGGTATCTGCGCGGGGATAAAAATAGAAAACGGACGTGCCGCTCTTAAATTGTGTCGAATCAACGATCTGCCCATTGGATGCGGGCGTTTTGAACTTAGGGATGGCTTTGCCGATTAAAGGATGCGTGGCAATAGCTTCATTGGTTTTGGGCGGCATAGACAATCTCCGTTGGCGTTGAACTGATCGATCAAAGCGCCCAAAAGCGTGTGAGTCAAGTGCTTTTTTTTTGTTACTTCGGCGCGACCCATGTGCCGGATTTTGCGCCCTCGTACATCGCTTCCATCACGGCGGACCGATAGGCGGCTTCGCGAGCACCAACCAGCGGCACGGGCAAATCCTTGCCTACCAAAGCATCTAAGAATAATTCAAACGCGTGCGGAGCGTTGGCGGGCATTTCATTCGTGCGGACGGCGGTGCTGCCATCAAACCGGGCATCTTTTTTGCTCACCAGATGCAGTTGATTGTTGATGATCGCGGCATGGCCTTGCGTGCCGCTGATAAGGTAGGTGACGGGATTGGCGTGATCGACCCACCCCGCCGCCAGCGTGCCGACGGTTCCGGATTTGAAGCGCATCAAACCTTCGCCTGATTCATCGCAGCCGTCATAGGTGTTGGTGACGGTATCGATTTGCGCGGTCGCGAGTTTCACATCCCCGAACCACCACAGAAGAATATCCAGCGAGTGCGTTCCCAGATCGCCAAACGCGCCCACCCCCGCGATTTTCGGGTCTGCCATCCAGCGCCAGTCTTCATATACCGCATCAGGTTTGGATTTAAACCAATTACCCAACGCGCCAGTATGTGCGTTGCTGCCACGCACGCGATGGATCGTTCCGAAGTTACCCTTGTCGATTTGTTCCTTTAAGAAACGGATTTTCGGATCGGATCGCTGGAAATATCCGGTTTGAAACAGCACGCCCGCGTCCTGGATTGCGTGCGCCATCATGTAGCCATCCTTGCTGCCCATGCCAAGTGGCTTCTCGACAAACAGATGCTTCTTAGCTTTGGCGGCAGCGAGGACGAGCGCTTCGTGACGGTTGGTTTCAGAGCAAATCACAACGCCTTTGATTTGATCGTCCGCCAAAACTGCTTCTGCGGTATCGGCCACCGGCGACGACAACTCCGCAGCCCACTTTTCACTTCGGCGTTTATCCGGATCCCACACTGCTTTTACCTTCACGTCCGACCGCTTTTTCAGCATGTTGACGAATCCGGGCGTATGAATGTGAGCACAACCAAGAAATCCGATTTGCAGCATTTTATGTATCCTTTTGAATGCAATGGTTAAGTCACTACCATAGACAAAGTTGGCGCAACCTCAATCAAGCATGATTGCTTAATTGATGACATCTCTTATGCCGTGCCCGCTCACGAATGTCGCCTTGAGGTACTCCGCAGGGTCAAGTCGGGTCGTCAAAACCACCTCAGTTTGCACTTCAATTCGATGCTTCGGAGTAACTCAGCATGATACGGAAGATGGGTGTAAAGTTGTTCACAGGTTCCTATTGTTTTTGGTCTGCGACATTTGTGCAATCTGCGGATGCAGTTCTTTGCGCCACGATATCTCTGGGTCCCATTTTCTTCTGGCGCAAAAACCGCAGGCTTCCGACCAGCAACACGATCACGCAAACACCCTTCCAAACCAGTAGCCACCACGGATCCCACCACGCACCGGTGCCTGCTTCGACCCAATCTGATCCGCCGAACGCCAATAGCGTGATCGCGACGATCAAACGGTTGCGTCGACCAATGCGCCACTTTGATCCGAAAATCAGAATCAACACCGCAATCGAAGCCCACACCCCGGCCTCGATGTAGTTGCTGTTGCGAAAAAAATTGGAGATGGCGAGCAAATGTGTCATACGTCCTGACAATTTCAAACTATCACAAATTTGGGTCCGAGAAATGTTTGATTCACAATACTATCAATCGGGACTCTCATCGAGCGACGACGATATCTTGTGCAATGCTGCGTACCGACCCCACGATCAGCCGATAGATATTCCATGGGCCTGCACCTGCGGAGAAATTTCGCCTGTTATGGCATTCGCAACGGCGGCCTCTATAATTCGACTTTGTAAATAGGACGGACCGGGGTGGTCCAGGGATGGAGCTTTGAATATGGTACGAATCAATATGACCGCGATCGCGTTGGCGTCTGCCGTTGCGGTCTTAAGTGGCTGCGCCAGCGAACGTGACGAACGATTTGATCCCCGCGCATTGGGCAACGCCCAGCGTGAGGCATCGCGAACCTATCAAACAGATGGTTCGCTTCGCCCGTTGCCGACAACGCTGCAAAGCCCATTTTTGCCTGAAAATCGCAACAATCCCAATGTGCCCAAGGAAGCGGCCTTGGGCACGCCACTGGCGCCGGAAAACAAGATCGTCCGCCTGCCGTTGCGCGAAATCACGCAGCGCGCCGTCGCGAACAATCGCACGGTCAGGGTCAGCGGCTATCAGCCTGCGATCGACGAAACCCGCGTCACCGAGGCCGAAGCCCGTTTCGATCCAGAAGCCTTCGCAGGTCTGACCTACGAATCGCGACGTCAGGATAATGAGTTTGGTTTCGGGGGAAGCAATTTCGACCAGTGGCGCGCCGAACTCGGTATTCGCCAACTCTTGCCCACCGGCGGGCAGTTGGAACTGAAATACAGCCCCAACTCAACCAACACCCTCGTCGGACTGCAACAGGGAGTCAACAGTACAATAGACCCGGTTTATACTTCAGAAATTGCGTTGCAACTCACCCAACCATTGCTG
Source organism: Tepidisphaerales bacterium (assembly GCA_038210015.1). Classification (GTDB taxonomy): domain Bacteria; phylum Planctomycetota; class Phycisphaerae; order Tepidisphaerales; family Tepidisphaeraceae; genus BPJO01. The sequence goes on along the minus strand of JBBQXB010000022.1, from coordinate 35,989 downwards.
CGTGATTTTGGGCTGGCGGTCAACCGCGCCCGGATCGTCATCAACAAAAATAACCAGCGCATCAGCGTGCTGGATTTCCGCAAAGACCTCGAAGAAATGCTCCGCAACGTCGAGGAAGTCTATTGGCGGCAAATCCAAGCGGTTGAGAATGTCAAAATCCAAGAACGCTTGTTGCAAGGCAACATTCGCACCGCCGACATTGTTTCCAAGCGCTTCGGGCAGGATGTGACGCTCGAACAGATCAGCAATTCGATCACCCGTGTCGAGTTCGCACGCACCGAACTGATTCGCGCCCGCCAGCGGGTCAGCGATTTGTCGGATCAGTTGAAAAACCTGATGAACGATCCGGATTTCCCGGTCGCTGGCGACACGCTGATCACCCCCGCCGACGAACCGCTACTCGTACCGATCGTTTTTGATTTCAGCGACGCGATGCAAACCGCGTTGCTGAACCGTTTTGAGCTTGGCCAACAGCAACTACGCGTCGATTCGGCGCAGGTCGCACTTGAAGTCGCGAAAAACAACAAACTTCCGCAGCTGAATCTGGTCGGATCGATCGGCTTGCAGGGTCTGGGTGAAGATTACATCGATTCGCATGATCCCATCTGGGACACCGACAATGTGAGCTGGTCGCTGGGATTGCAATTCGTGCAAAAGATCGGCAACCGTGAGGCGCAGGCGATCTACGTCCGTGCCCAACTACAGCGGATGCAGGCGGTCACGCAATACGAACAGATCATCGATCAGGTCACCACCGACGTAAAAACCGCGCAACGCGAAGTGGAAACAAGCTGGCAAATAATCGGCCAGTCACGAAAGGCAAAGTTTGCTGCAACCAAGGCATTGGAAGTCGTCCAAACCCAAGAAGACGGCGGCGAAGCGTTGAATCCGCGATTCGTCGAAAGCAAGCTGAACCGCCAGCAAGACCTCGCAACCGCCGAGCGCGCCGAGGCCGAATCAATCGCCGCCTACAACATCGCGATCAGCCGCCTCGAATCCGCGAAAGGCACACTCCTTCGATACAACAATGTGTTGATGGCGGAAAAGGTGAAGTGAGTAAAATGTTGTTTTGTGTTTTGTGAGTTGTGAGTTGTGAGTCGTCATTCGTCATTCGTCATTCGTGGTTCGTGAGATTGGATTGTTAAGTCGCGAGCTTGCTCGCGATTGAACCACCGCGCGGTTCAACATACAATCTGACCCCTCTTTCACGCATCACGAACCCCGAATCACGATCCACGAATCACGCCCCCCCCCTTTACAACAACTGCCACCGTCTCCGCATCACCCATTCGGACACGAGCAGCACGACCACCAGCAGCGTTTGCATCGGCAGGTCGAATCGTTGCGCCCAAGTCGGGAAAACGCCTGCGATCGCGAGGATCGAGCGTGTCGCCGAGTGCAACGGGACGGATCGTTGTTCGGTCAGTACTTGTTCGCCACCTTTTCGTGACAGCACGTCGATGAGTTGGGGCAATTGCGCGATGCGGTAGGCGTATCCGCCGGTGTCGGTTGCGATCTGCTGCATCAGCTTGACGTCCGATGCCAGTTTCAGCATCTCGTCGGCCGGTGGGACGACCGAAAACTCCATCGTCTGCTTCCCCAATTCCGCCCCGTCCTTACTGGCGACCACTTCTGCGGTCCAATCGCCTTTTTCAAGGTTGGTGATCGTTGTTTGGTACATCCCATCCCGCGCGGGCAACGCACTGAGCGGCACGACCTGCGGCTTGTCGGTCTTGCCGTCGTTGCGTTGGATGCGAATCGTGACCTGTGCAAATCGCGTGGCGTCGCCTTTTTGATCGCGAACCAACGCCCGCACGCGTACCGATTCGCCGAGTGCGAAGATGTTTTTATCGACCAGCGTTTCGACCCCGCCCTTCGTGCCGCGGTCTTTGACGTCGGTACCGGCGACCCATCGAACGAGTTGCCCCCAGAAGATCGTGTACGGCGATTGCTGGCCGAGCGCGCGCATGGGCAGATACCAGCGATAAGTGGTGTCGGCGGTAAACGCCGCGGCCCGGCCTTTTCCGTAGCGATGCACCGCCAGAATAATCTGCGGTTTGCCATCGGGTCCGGGTCGATCGGGATGAACCAACAGCACCTCCGCCCCGGCTTTTTGTCCCGCGACGATGACATTGCCGAGCAACGGATAGAGTTCTCTCGCGTCCGATTTCCCGATAAACCAACCAGCCAATCCGAGCATGGAAGGATGGGCTTCGCCTGCGGGGGTGATTTGCGGCACGAATTCAGATTTTTCCTGCCCCGCTTCCCTGCCGCCGGTGGTGACGGGGAGTAATTTCTCGATCGGCGTCTGCTGGTATCCGCCGGGACCAAAACTCGTTTGTCCGCCGAGCATAATAAGACCCGATCCTTCGCTGACTGCTTTTTCGATCTGCAGCATCTGCTGCGGCGTGAGAAAGCTGCTATCGAGATCGCCGATGATGATGACATCAAATCGTCGCCAGGCTTCGGGGGTACTGGGCAATTCGTTGACGGGCTTTCCATCGACCGCCCCGCCTGCGGAAAATCGGTCGCCGGAGACGCGAAGTAGAGTCGCGACTTCGACGGTTGCATCGCGTGCCAGCGCCCGCGACAGCTCTCTAAACTCCGGCCGTGCCCGGCCTTCGACATACAGCACCCGCACACGGGCGTCGGTTGCGAGTTGTTGAAAGATGCGTTTGTTGTCGGCGGTGGATCGTTCGCCGGGCACCGGATCGATCCAGACTCCCATTTTATGAACGCCGGTGCGCGTGGGCATGTATTCAAACGCCACATCCTGACCGGCGGGTGAGGGTTCGAGCACCAGTTTTGCCTGCTGCGGCGTGCCGACGGGTCGGCCTTGGTCATCGACTTCCGAAAAATTAACTTCAACCACCCGCCCGCCTAGCGATGCGGATTTGATGTTGGCTTTGATGGTGGCGGTGGATCGAACAGTCCATTCATCGCCGGGTTCGACGCGATCGATCGACACATTCACCAGTGCCGAAGGCTGGGCAGATTCTGATCCGACTAGCACGGTATGCACCGGCCTGCGTGAAGCACGGATCGCGGCGGACACATCGGCAGAGGCGTTGTCGATGCCGTCACTGAGGAGAACGATCTCGGCGTCGTCGCGTTTGATCCCCGCCAGTGCTTTTCCCACGGCAGCGACGATATCGGTCGATTGTCCGTCGGCGACTACCGCCGCGAGCTGTTGAGGCCGATCAATTTCCACCTCTTTTTGCGCGGAAAACGGGATGATTTGCGGCTTAAACCGGTCGGTCATCTGCTTCCACTGCCCCGCAAGCGATTGCGAAACCGACTGCATCCGCGTCGGTCCGTTTTGCACGTCCGGGACTGACATCGATCCCGACGCATCGACCAGCAGAATCAATGGCCGATCCGGGGCTTTGCGACTCGTAAACCGCAAGACCGGCTCAAACAACATCGGCACGGCGAGAACCAGCGCCAATGTTCGCAACACCAGTAAAATCGTGACTTTACGATTCGATAACTTGGATTTCAGTTCAGCGTATTGGGAGATCGAAACGATCAACAACAAGATGATCGTCCAGACCAACCCCACTACCGGCAGGCGTAGCGCGGGCGTTGCAAGAATTAACGCAGTAACCCCCGCCGGGATAAAACACCCTAAAACCGCCTGCACACTTTGTCGCGATCCGGTCAGGCGTCCGACCACCCAATGAAACACCAACACCCCCGCTGCCAGCAGACAGACCCAGCACCAGAGGTCCCAGTTGGATTGGCGATCGATGTCAAAAGCCCAGTTGGTCATGCGGGAGGGAGGTCAAAGGATTATTTAGCAGACGCTTGAAGTATGCGCATTTTCCACTCGCAAGCCATTCGCAGCACATCTGGCATTTCACGTTCAAGTTGCAGTGCGCCCGCGTCCGATAATACCTTACAGTGTACCGTTGCAGGCTCATCGCTTATCTGGTTTTACTCCTCATGCTTCCCGGCGTTGTGGTCGGGCAGGTGGCGGATCAGGTGCGCGTACTGAAATCCTTTGATTTTGAGGAACGCGAGCGCGGAAATGTCGAAGACGTGCCGATGGATTGGGTCAAACTCGAAGGCCCGGGTATGCCGCATTATGTCAACGGCAAACTGTCGTCGGTCAATGCCGCATCGGGAAAATACTCCTTCAAGTTCGATCTGAATGGCGGCAGCCTCGTCTACCGCTACCCTGCGGGCAAGATTAAGGTCCACCCGCACGCAAATTATCGTGTCGCGGTGATGACCAAAGCCGATCCGCTACCCAACGCCCGCGTCCGACTCACCGCTTATTTTGCGGATATTGACGCCAGGCCGGTGAAGAACTCAATCCGGCATTCAAAGCTGTTCGCAGGGGGATCCGATCAATGGACGCAGCTTGAAGTCGAACTGGATGCAGACGAAAACTGCAAATCACTCGTTATTGAACTCAGCCTGCTTCAGCCATCAGTTTATCGCGCCAGCACGCTCGGTCAGGCGGCGTTGTTCGAGCAGGACATCAAGGGTACCGCCTATTTCGATGATCTAGTGATCGCACAAGTGCCCCGCTCTCGGATGTCCACAGACCGCCCGGGCAATATCTTCAAACGATCCGAACCGATGGCGGTGCGGATGCGCATCAATGACCGTTTTACCGACGATCTGGTCTGCAAACTTATCGTGACCGACGCGCAAAAGCGCAATGTGCACCAATACAACGGCGGGATCCCGTTGACGCTCGAACCTGGCCGCGACCCGCAGGAGGCAGCGAAGATCGGCTCGGTGTCGCTGCCGGATTTGCCTGCGGGTTGGTATCGCGTGTCGATGCAGCTTAGCAGCCACGGCGTTGTCGTGGGGGATGAATCGCTTGATCTGATTCGACTGGCGGATGAAGGGGCGCGGATCAATCCCGATCAACGCTTCGGCATGATCGCCACACACCTACCGATGTCAGGATGGGGTGAATTACCAGCGTTACTGCCTTATCTGGGTGCGGCGAGAATTAAATTGGCAGTATGGAACGACCAGGATGATGTCGAATCGCAACAATTGAAGTTCTCGCTGTTGCTCGAATCGTTGCGCGATCTGCGAATCACGCCCACGGCGTGCCTCGCCGCCCCGCCTCCGAAAGTTGCCAATTTGATCGGCGGCACGACCTGGCCTCAGATCCTTAAAGCGCCCGCCGAAACATGGCAGCCGCAGTTGTCGTACATGATCTCGCGGTATTCAGCCTTTCTGGATCGCTGGCAATTCGGTGTGGACGATCAGGCTAACGAATTTGTTAGCAATCCCGCGATGCGGCGCGCCTATCAGGCGGTTTACAAGCAGTTTGCGGCACTGATGCAAAAGCCCGATCTGGCGATGCCCTGGCCTGCATTTTTTGAACCCGAAGGCGACCTGCCCCCCAGCGTCGCGTTGTCGATCCCAAGCGAAATCCTTCCAGAGCAACTACCCCTTTACATCAACGACATGCGAGCCAAGGCCGGGCAGCAGCTATCGCTGAGTTTGCAACTGTTGTCCGCAGACCGCTACGGACGCGAAGCGCAACTCCGCGATTACGTCCAGCGGATCGTTTACGCACTCAGCGCTGGCGCGGATCGCATCGATCTGCCGCTGCCTTTCACCGTCGCAGGCGCTAGCAACCAGACTGTCAAACAACCAAGTGAGTTGTTTCTGGTCATGCGCACGATGATGCAAACGCTAGGGCATACAACCTATAAAGGCCGCGTGCCGGTGGGCGATGATGTCGAAGCATTTTTGTTCGATCGCGCCGGCGAAGGCGTGATGATCCTCTGGAGCAAAGCCGGGACGGGTGACAAAGCAAATAAAACCGTGCAAATCGTGCTCGGCAATCAGCCGCGACGGGTCGATCTGTGGGGAAACATTTCGCCGGTGCTGCAACCCAAAAATGACAGTGGCGTGATTGATGTCGAAGTCGGTTCAATGCCGCTGATCCTGGTGGGCATCGACGGACAACTGGCTCAGATGCGCAGCAGTTTTGCTTTCGATAATCCACTGATCGAATCCAGCTTCAAGCCGCACGTTCGCCGTCTGCGATTTATTAATCCCTATACCACGACGCTCAGCGGGCGCCTGCGGATGACCGGCCCGAACGGCTGGAATATCACCCCGCAAGTGCCGAACTTCAGTCTCGCACCCGGCGAAACCTACGACGCGGCGGTCACCATTGAGTTTCCGTACAGCAGCTTTGCTGGGATGAAATCGATTGTCTGTGATGTCGAACTTCAATCCGGCGACACCCGCAACTTCAAGGTGCCGGTTTCGCTCAAGCTCGGCCTCGGCGATGTCGGTTTAAATACGCTGGCATTGCGTGATGGATCAGATGTGATCGTGCAGCAGGTCATCACCAATTATTCGACCAAGCCAGTCGATTACACCGCCTACGCACTGGTCCCCGGACAAGCCCGACAGGAACGATTGGTCACCGGATTAAAAGCCGGGCAGACTATTATTAAAAAGTATCGTTTTACCGGCGTCGATTTCGCCCGCGATCCGGCTGCGCGATTGGTGCGCTCGGGGGTGAAAGAACTCGAAGGCACGCGCGTGTTGAATGATGAAGTGACTGTTCAGTAAACGGATTCTGGTAATCTTCGGACATGAACAGCAACGAACTGACGATCAGCGGATTTCAAAAGCACATTTCAGACAAGTATGAAAAGGTCGATCGCGAGCGAGGTACGCCGCGCACCTTCATGTGGCTAATGGAAGAGATCGGCGAGCTTGCAACAGCGCTGAATGGGACAGATCGTGAAAACTTGTCAGAGGAATTTGCCGACGTGATCGCTTGGTTATGCACGCTGGCGAACATCAACGACATCGATCTCGCCGGGGCGATTTACAAGAAATACCTCTCTGAAAACCCGCCCAAGGGGCATAAATAAATAATTGTGTGATTCTCCGATCCGGGATACACAACCAGCTTCAGCGGGTGCGAATCCGCTATCCCCAGGAAATATTTTACATATAAGTAATGTCTATGAAAGCACTTATGACACGTCTGACGGTGGCGGGTACTAAGAGCTAATAAAAAGGATTCGGCTTGGGATTTGGGGAGCTATTTAGAATAATTTATTTGCGTAAGCGAGTTAAATATGAGTATGCTACGCGTCGGCTGGTTTTAATGAACAGGTCTGAGCAGTGCGCCGTAGGCGATTTCCGCGCAACTTGTAAGTGTTTCCTGCCTTCCTGGATCGGAACGTCGATCCCTTTCGCTGACCTGGGGAAAGTAAAACCTGGGTCTGGGCCCCCATCAAGGAGATATCATGGGCCGCAAGTTGTATGTCGGTAACCTCAACTATCAGACGGATTCGTCTGAGTTGCAGGAAATGTTTGGACAGTTTGGCACCGTAGAAAGTGCTGAAATCATCGCCGATCGGGAAACCGGTCGCAGCAAAGGCTTCGGCTTCGTGCAATTCAGCACGGACGATGAAGCTGCCGCCGCGATCGCGGGTCTCAACGGTAAAGAAATCGGCGGTCGCGCGCTGACCGTTAACGAAGCCAAGCCGAAGGAAAATCGCACCGGTGGCGGTGGCGGTGGTCGCGGTGGATTCGGTGGCGGTGGCGGTGGTCGTGGTGGTTACGGTGGTGGCGGCGGCGGCGGTGGCCGTGGCGGCGATCGCGGTGGCTACGGCGGCGGCAGTGGTGGTGGCGGTGGTGGCGGCGGTGGCCGTCGCGAACGCTACTAAGCCACAGCTTTGCCCCTCAAAAGGCAAAACTGCTTCTTAAAAAGCAAACATCAAACCGGGTCGGTCTGCTCGCAGACCGACCCGGATTGTTTTGAGGCAAATCCCAGCTGCGATATCACTCACAATCGCAACCTATGAACAACCTCAAGCTCATCACACTTTGTCATGCTGAGCTGAGGTCCCCAGAAGCATCTACTAACCGTGCAAATTGCGGCTTTGACGATCCAAGGAGACCGTTCGAAGTACGTCATGGCGACATTCGTGCGGGGGCGGGTTATTCAGGGAACCCACATGTCTGTTTCGACATCGACACCGCAGCAAAAAAAGTGGCGTGATCAGTGGACATGAAAAAATGATCTCGCCGTCTCGATTGCGTTTGTGCGGCAAAGCGCTGGCACTGGCATCAAACGCATCAATCTGCTAACTTTCGTCTCACTTGCTCGAGGCGATTAAATTCACATTCTGGACCGTTTTGCGACTATTCGTCGTAGCGATTTGCGCAAGCGCAACATTATGGATCATTGGCTGGATTTTACGCCCGGATCTAACGGATCGGCCGCTTCCATACTCACAACAACAAATTGACCAAGCCATCGCATCGCGCGATGTGCGATTCGATCCAGACAATCTCCCTACGCTACACCGACAAGTAAAAATTGCCCCGCAAAATCAAGCGCCTTTGCTGCAGGATTTGGTCGATGCCGGCAAATTACCGCCTTTGAACGATCGTCTTCCTGATGAACCAGTCGTAATGAGCGGCGTGGACGGCATCGGTCAGTACGGCGGCACATGGCTGCGAATCGCCAACGCTCCTAGCGATGTCAGCGTCATCACCTGGCGCATGAGCGGCGCGACTTTCATGCGTTGGTCGCCATTGGGATATCCGATCGAGCCGCATATCGCGAAATCGGTCGAGCCATCCGACGATAATCGCATCTGGACTGTCAGCCTGCGGCGCGGAATGCGTTGGTCAGACGGGGTACCATTCACCGCTGACGACGTGATGTACTGGTGGAACGACGAAGTGCTGAATCCCGAGATGAAAGCCGTTCCTCCGCCTTGGATGCTTTCAGGCGGCATTGCGGGTCGGGTTGAAAAAGTTGACGACTACACCGTACGCTTCATTTTCCCTGAACCTTACGCGCTATTCCGCGAGGCGATGGTCACCAATAGCGCGCCGTGCGACACGCCCGCACACTATCTGAGACAATTTCATCCCGATCCTAAAATTGGCGACGCCGACGCGATTGCCCGCGAAAAAGCCGGGTACAAAATGCCCAGCGCGCGGTCGTTGTACGGATTCATGAAAGCCTGGAACAATCCTGAACACCCGCGACTCTGGCCTTGGGTGTATCGCACGTTCAAGGGCAATCCGCCGCAGGTGTTTGTGCGAAACCCGTATTACTATGTGCTCGATCCGCAGGGCAACCAGTTGCCGTATATAGATCGCGTGCAGTTTGATGTTCAGGACGGCAAACTGCTAGCGCTGACTGCCGCCAATGGTGGCGTGTCGATGCAGAGTCGGCATATCCGATTCAGCGACTACACCGAATTGATGAGCCGCCGTGATATCGCCGGCACGCGCATTTTACATTGGTATCCTGCGATTCGCGGGACATGGGTGATCAACCCAAACCTCAACCGCCGCGTCGATCCCGCTGATCCGGCCAAGGGTAAAAAAGCCGAGTTGCTGTCGGACAAACGCTTTCGTCAGGCGATGTCGCTGGCAATCAACCGCAGGCAGATCATCCGCTCAGAGCAAGTCGGCATCGGCGAACCTTCCCAGGTCGAACCTGGCCCGGAATCTCCGTTTCATAGCCAAAAGCTCGGACAATCATTCGTTGATTATGATCCCACTCGTGCTGAAAAAATTCTCGACGAAATCGGTCTGACCCAACGCGACAGCGAAGGCTATCGCACTTTTCGTGACGGCTCGCGGATGACTTTTTACCTCGATTTCACGCAGTTCACCGGCGTCGGTCCCGCGCAATTCATCGTCGATGACTGGTCGAATGTCGACGTAAGAACCGTCACTCGAGAACGCGCAAGACCGCTTTTCTACAGCGAAAAAGATTCGATGGATTTTGATTTCAACGTCTGGACCAGCGAAAGCGAGTTCATGCCGTTATTAAATCCGCGGTACTTTTTGCCGCAGGATACCGAATCGTTCTACGCAGTCGGCTGGGCAAGATGGCACATGCGCGGCGGATTCTACGGGAACCCAAAAGCCGACATCCGCTCGGCAATTCCAGTCCCAAAAGACCATCCGATGTATCGCGCGATCGAACTCTATCATCAGGCGATCCAAACTTCAGATACCAAACAGCAAATCGCGTTGATGCAGCAAGTGTTTGATATCGCGGCTGAAAATACGTGGACGATCGGCCTGGCGACCCCGCCGCCGGTACCCGTGATTGTCAGCAAGGACATGAAAAACGTACCGTCCAACGCACTGTGGGGGTCGATCTATTCCACGCCCGCCAACGCAGGCATCGAAACCTACTATTTTGAAACCAACCGCAACTCGATCGGTGCAATTGAGGAGACCAAAAACGCGATCCTTACCCCCACGCTTCGCCCCGGCGGGACAAGCGCCGTCGCGGCTGAAAAGTCTTGGACCGGCCCGATCCTTCAATGGCTTTTGATTGGCGTCGCAACCTTGTTTCTGCTGATGCTCGCGATGCGACATCCGTTCATCGGAAAACGCCTGCTCATCATGATCCCGACGATGACGGTTATTTCGATCATCGTTTTCACGATCATCCAGCTCCCGCCCGGCGATTTTCTGCAAACGCGAGTCGTCCAGCTTCAAGAAAGTGGCGATCCGTCCAACGATCAGGCGATCGAAGATCTCAAGCAATTGTTTCACCACGAAGAACCGGCGTGGAAACTCTATCTGCGTTGGACGGGATTAAAATGGTTCACCAGTTTTGCACCTGCAGACGAAGGACTGTTACAAGGCAATCTTGGCCGATCAATGGAAACGCAGCAGCCGATTAACAACATGGTCGGCGATCGCATCCTGCTGACCGTCGCGGTCTCGCTGGCGACGATCCTGTTCACCTGGTTTTTTGCGATCCCGATCGGCATTTATTCTGCGGTGAGACAGTATTCGATGGGCGACTATGTGCTGACGCTGCTTGGATTTATCGGGATGTGCGTACCGGCATTTTTGCTTGCGTTGGTGTTGATGGCGGTGTCTGGCGTATCGGGATTGTTTTCACCCGAGTTCGCTGCACAGCCCGAATGGACCTGGCCGAAACTGATCGACCTGATGAAGCATATCTGGATTCCAGTCGTGGTGCTCGGCGTCGGTGGAACTGCAGGGATGATTCGCGTGATGCGCGCCAATCTGTTAGATGAACTTAAAAAACCCTACGTCACCACCGCGATGGCCAAAGGGGTGAGGCCATTCAAATTGTTGATTAAGTATCCGGTACGCCTAGCGTTAAATCCATTTGTATCGGGCATCGGCGGATTGTTTCCGCAACTCGTCTCCGGCGGCGCGATCGTTTCAATGGTGCTGGCATTGCCAATGGTCGGCCCGTTGCTGTTACAAGCGCTATTCACCGAAGATATGTACTTGGCCGGGTCGATGTTGATGGTGCTGAGTCTGCTGGGTGTGGTCGGAACGCTGGTATCCGATCTACTGTTATTGTGGCTCGATCCGCGCATCCGGTTTGAAGGGGGAAGCCGATGAGCGCTTCTGCCAAAAAATTTGATGCCGGATCGCTTAGTCAGTGGCAACTGGTGCGGATTAACTTTTCCAAGCATCGGCTGGCGGTCTGGTCGATGTATCTGCTGATCTTGTTGTATAGCGTTGCGGTGTTTGCAGAGTTTGTCGCGCCTCAGCCGTCGATGAAAGGTGATCTGGATTACCAGTATTGCCCGCCACAACTTTTGCGATGGAATTTGCATGATGGGATGCACGTTCGCAAGGTGCGTCAGGTGCTCGATCCGATCACGCTTCGTCGTACGTATGTCGAAGAGCAGGTCGCGGTCCCGATCGGGTTTTTCGTGCGCGGCGATCCCTACCATCTATGGGGTTTGATCCCGATGGAACGACGGCTGATTGGGGTCGATCGAACGCTGACCGATGTGCGATCTGTCTATTTCCTCGGTGCGGATCGTTACGGCAGGGATTTAATGAGCCGGGTGATCTACGGTTCGCGCGTGTCGCTTTCGGTCGGAATTATCGGCATCGCGTTTACTTTCGTTCTGGGCATGTCGATTGGCGGCGTATCAGGATATCTCGGCGGACGCGTCGATACGTTGATCCAGCGTGTGATTGAAATCATCAACGCGATGCCGCATTTGCCATTATGGATCGCGATTGGCGCGATCATGCCTGCGGATTGGTCGCCATTGAGAATCTATTTTGCGATCACGATCGTTCTCAGCCTGCTGGGTTGGACAGGCTTGGCGCGGGTCGTTCGTGGGAAAATCCTCTCCCTCCGCGAAGAAGATTACGCGATGGCAGCACGGTTATTGGGCGCAAGCCACTCGCGAATCCTGTTTCGGCATCTGTTGCCAGGTTTTACGAGTCATATCATCGTCGCATTGAGTTTGAGCGTGCCTGGCATGATCCTCGGCGAAACGGCACTCAGCTTTCTGGGTTTGGGTTTACGGCCCCCGATCGTCAGTTGGGGTGTGATGTTGCAGGACTGCATGGATGTGCAGGCGGTTCGATATTATCCGTGGCTGATGATGCCGGTTTTTACGATTGTAGCGACTGTATTGTGCTTTAACTTTGTCGGCGACGGGCTTCGCGACGCCGCCGATCCCTATTCATCAAGATGACCGCAACAACCGACCATGTTCTTTCTGTTCGCGACCTGCGTGTCGATTTCACGCTGTTGCACGGCGTTACGCACGCGGTGCGCGGGGTGAGCTTCGATATCCCGCGCGGAAAGACACTGGCGTTGGTCGGCGAATCGGGTTCGGGCAAATCCGTCACAAGTTATTCGATCCTCCGATTGATCCAACGCCCCGGAAAAATCATCGGCGGGCAAATTAACTTTCATCCGCATAACGCCAAAGGAACGGACATCGTCCAGCTTTCTGAAAAAGGCGAAGAACTCTACAAAATCCGTGGCGGCAAGATCAGCATGATCTTTCAGGAACCGATGACCGCGCTGTCGCCGGTGCATACGGTCGGCGATCAGATCACCGAAGCGATTTTGCTGCACCGAAATGTCGGTAAAAAAGAAGCGATCGAGATCGCTGCCGACATGCTGAAGCGGGTGGGTATCACCGATGTCATGCAACGTCTCAAACAATATCCGTTTGAGTTTTCAGGCGGAATGCGGCAACGCGTGGTCATCGCGATGGCGTTGGTTTGCAGGCCGGAAATTTTAATCGCCGATGAACCGACGACCGCGCTGGATGTCACCGTTCAGGCGCAGATACTGCGGTTAATTAACGAATTGCGAGAACAGATGAACACCAGCGTGCTGTTCATCACGCACGATCTTGGCGTCGTTGCACAAGTGGCGGACGAAGTGGCGGTAATGCGGGTCGGGTTGATCGTCGAACGTGCCAGTGCACGCGATATTTTCAAAATGCCGCTTCATCCCTATACCCGCGAATTGCTGCGTGCAGCATCACTCGGCAGGGAACAAGAACAACCGCCGATCGAATCGTTGGTCAAATTGCCTGAAGGCTGGCAATTTGAGGAAGTCGCCGGCGGCATATCCCAAATGCACGAAGTCGCGCCGAATCGGCATCTCTTGATGTGGAAACCCGGAGGTGCCGCATGAGCGACAATTTGCTGCGCGTGCGCAGACTTTCCAAGCACTACACCACTGGCGGATCACGTCTCGGCGGGAAAAAATCGGCGGGCGTGCTTAAAGCACTCGACGGCGTCAGCTTCAACATGACACGCGGCGAAACGCTCGGCATCGTCGGCGAATCGGGGTCCGGCAAAACCACCTGCGCCCGGGCCATCCTCCGCGCGATCGAACCGACTTCCGGACACGCCTATTTCAACAACAACGGACGCACCATCGACCTGGCGACCGTCCCCGATGCCGATCTCAAACCGATGCGGCAAGAAATGCAGATGATTTTCCAGGACCCGTTCGCCAGCCTCAACCCGCGAATGACCGTCGGCGACATCATCGGCGAACCGCTGGTCATCCACCGCATTGGCACCAAGCGCGACCGTGAAGACAAAATCATTGAAATGCTCGAACGCGTCGGGCTGTCACGCGATCACCGCAGCCGATACCCGCACGCCTTTTCAGGCGGACAACGCCAACGCATCGGTATCGCCCGCGCGTTAATCCTTCGTCCGTCGCTGGTTGTGGCGGATGAAGCGGTCTCGGCGCTGGATGTCTGCGTCCGCGCCCGTGTGCTCGATTTGTTGAAGGAATTAAAGGCCGACTTCGGGCTATCGATCATGTTTGTGTCGCACGATTTATCGGTGATCCGGCATATCTGCGATCGCGTGCTGGTCATGCACCGCGGCCGGATCATGGAAATGGGCGATGTTGAAACGGTGTTTAACAATCCGCGTCACGCCTACACGCGCGTGTTGCTGAGCGCGATTCCCGAACCCGATCCCGACCGCAAAATGAACCCGCTGTCGGTTGAATCCCTTTCGGCTGAAGAATTAGAACCCCTACCCGAAGTCGCACTGATGTCGTTAGATTGATGCGCGGGCTATTTCAACGCGAGTTGGATTGCTATTATTGATTCCACTATGAGCACCCCCGTTATCCGGCTGGCTACTACGTCTGATCTCGAACGCATCAACGCGATTTACAATCACTTTGTCCTGACTTGTACCTGCACCTATCAAGAAGTGCCCGACACGCTGGAAGACCGCGCACGATGGTTCGCCGCGCACGGGAAAGCCCATCCAGTGACGGTGGCGGAAGTAGATGGCGTGGTGCTTGGATGGGGATCGCTATCTCATTTTCATCCGCGATCGGCATTTCGATTCACCGTCGAAAACTCGATCTACATTGACCCCAACGCACAAGGCAAGGGTCTTGGTCGGTTGATGATGGCTGATTTAATTCAACGTGCAACGCAACTTGGACACACCAACATCGTCGCCGCGATTGATTCGCTGCAAACGGGCAGTGTGATTTTGCATGAAAAGTTTGGATTTCAAAAAGTAGGGCATCTCAAGCGTGTGGGTTTCAAGTTTAACCGTTGGCTGGACATGATTTATCTGCAATTACCGCTGCAGCAAGCCGGGTGAGTTGCGCGAAACAGTATCGATTTTTTGTGTCATGCTGAGGTATTCCCAAGCATCTACTTGACTCGCGCAGAAACTCCAATATGTATTTTTAAGTAGACCCTTCGGACTACTTCAGGGAGACATTTTGATGCAGATCAGGTGCATTCCGAATCTTCGAAGGATCATTCAACCGGTTGATCGACCACGCTGAAAGGCCAGTTCCCGTCGCCGAGGATATCGGTGAGATTTGCGGGGGTGACGATGGAATTGAAAAAATTCGTCCACATCAATCCGATCGGCGGATTAAGTTGGACAAAATCGTGCCACGCTGCGTAGTGTTCGCGAAGAAAGTAGGCGCGATTTTCGAGTGTTTCCAGTCGTTCCTGGGTCGTCTGATACTGTTGTTCGAGTTCGGCGATTCGTTTTTGTAATTTCTGATTTTCCAGCGCCAGTTCGTTTTTGCGATCCTGTGCGGCTTTGAGCTGCACCAGCGCCTCGTCATAGGCTTGTTGCAGTTGTTCCTGCGTTTGCTGCCCCATGGCTGTAGAAACCATGAGTAACAAAGACAATATACCCAGCCCAACCCGCTTCATCGAACAGTCCTTTCTTACGTTTTGCATTGTACCGACAACGCCCGATGAACCGAAATCATCGTAACTGACGTATAATGTTCTCGACGCTGTTTCAAGAGGTCGGAACTATGATCCGTTTTAAGTGCATATGTGGTCAGACGTTTGAATTGCCGGACGACCGCGCTAACGACCAGTTCCAGTGCGACCTCTGCCTGCGGCTTGTCGATGTGCCAGGTCTTGGCGAAGTCGATTCCCTTGAAAACGACGGCACGGTGAAAATGCGGGAATCCGAGCAAATCGCGCCCGATTTGCTCGAAAAAGTCCGCATTCATAGCCACCACGATGATTTGCGGCAGACGGTGGATGAATATCTGTCCATCGACGACCTCGCCCCGGCGGACGCCCCGCCGACGAAAATGCCGCCGCGATATGACCCGATCACCGGGGAATTACTTGAAGAAATCGACATTGTGCCCGACGCACGCCCGCCTGCCCATGAAATTCCGCTCGCGACTGCGACCCTCAACTACGCCTCCGTCGCGACCGAACACGCCCTCGAACGCGGCGACATCAGATGGTGGCAGGCGCCTTGGCGCATCCTCACCGGTATGAGCCTGATGGCAATGTTTTTTGTGTTTCTATCGCACGTGATCGTGCATTTGTGCCTGCTCACGCCCGGCGTCAACGTGTTACTTTTCCTTCCTGCCCTGCTCATCGTGCTGGCGATCATTGCGCATTACGGCAATACGATGGAAGAGTTCGGGCCGCACAATCACGACGAAGTGCCGGTGATGCTGCGACACGTATCCTTTTCCGATGACATCGCGGGCCCGCTATTCGGGATGCTGATTGCATGGGTCGTCGCTTTTGCACCGATGATATTTTGCTGGATGTTTGGGCTGGGTCCGATCCTGCGCGATCAGCCTTGGGCATGGATTGTTTTGATCGGCTGGGGACTATTTTTCTTTCCCGCAGCGGCATTCACCGCGATCACCAGCGGCGCGATCCAGAATATGCTGCCCCATCATGTGTTTGCGGTGATCCGGGTCGCACCGGGAAGATATCTGCTGGCGTGGGGCGCGTTTATGATCGGCATCGGGGCGTATGTCAGTGCGCTGGGCGGGATGACTTTCACTTCAATCGCGGTCTTCACATCAACCGCAGCACCCGGTCTGTGGGGAACGATCTTGATGGGCGTGATATGGTTGTACGCGTCGATGCTCGCTGCGATCTATTTCATGCACCTGTCGGCGGTGTGGATGGGATTGATTTATCGCTCGCATCACGCCAAATTCAACTGGGCGTGGCAGCAGCATCAGAAACAGGTTCGCACTGACACGCTCGCGCAGCTATCAGACATGCGCCGCAAAGGCGACCCGCGACTAAATCGCAAAATCAGCTCCGCAACGTTGAAAAACCCGCGTCCGCAACAGACCAAGCTTCAACCACCGGCGCGCCCATGATGTAGCTGTGCCGATCATCCCGCTTCCCGATTACATCGGTTCGTCTTTGACCGTCTCATCGTAAACGCGAAGCAATTTTTCCTTGTCGAAGATCATCTCCTGCCGAGTCAGGCCGACGATGTCGTAGACGCTGGTAAGCTCAATCGCATCGACCGGGCAGGCCTCTTCGCACATGCCGCAGTAGATGCAGCGGAGTTCGTCGATATCAAACTTGATCGGGTATTTCTCGCGATCCTGCCAAGGGCTTTCAGCCCCTTCGATATGGATGCAATGCGCCGGACAGGCGGTAGCGCACATGAAACAGGCGACGCATTTGACGCGGCCTTCCTCGTCGCGGTTCAGTCGGTGAACGCCGCGATAGGTCTGCTTCAAAATCCCGCCTTCGCCGATGGGTAAATCCTCGCGGCGTTCTTCGGGATACTGGATCACTTTATGATCCTGCTTCACTACGACGCGAAACATATGCTTCATCGTCGTGCCCAGCCCTTTGAGCACCTGCGGCAAGTAAAACTGGTCGCTAAGGGATAGGGTGGGTTCTTCAAGAATTTTGAGGTCGGATGCCTTCATACGAGAAATAGATTACACCACTCCGCGATTGAAATACACCCCGGATGACGCAATGCGATGTGGTTCATCTGAATAACCCGAATTGTCATGCTGAGGTACACCGAAGTATCCACTTGACCCGAAAATTGAGGCGGTTCTGACACTTCAACTAGAGCCTTGGGGGGGACGTTTATGCGGATGTCCCATGTGTGCAATGTCGATTGGTTTTGCGAAGCAATAAAAAGGCTGCCCCAGTGAACTGGGGCAGCCGGTCGGCGGGTTTGAAGAATTTGAACAGTATGCAGTGACTTAACGTGGGTTTTCGCCTTCGACGATCAGCGTGTCGGCGCGGTTGCCATATTCATGCCAGCTTGCGTCGTAGATATAGACATTTTTGTAACCCAAATCCTTCAGCGCCAGTAAAGGCAAACTGACGCGGGTGGCGGTTTGGCAATAGAGGACGATCTTTTTATCCGGTGTTACGCCCGCTTTTTCGAGCTGCGATTGCACTTCGGTAAGAGACAACGACGTTTTATCCTTGTTCAGAAAGGCCGCGTAATCGAGGCAGATCGCGCCGGGGATGTGCCCGCCACGCGCATTGTCGCGTTTGTCCTGCCCGGTGTATTCATTATGCGATCGCGTGTCGTAGTAGATGACATCTTGGTTGTCGAGGTTGTCCACGACATCTTTCAATTGCCAGATGAACTGATCGACCGGTTTGGCGACGTACTTCGTCACCGGGCGAGTGGTGGGTTCGGTCGAGAGGGAATTGTTTGATTTGGCCCATGCATCACAACCGATGCCATCGAGAAACTGCACTTTGTCATGCCCAAGCCAATACAGAATCATGGCTGTGACCGATCCATCGGCGGTCCCGGCGTGGTTGCCGTAGACGATGATGTGATCGTCGGGCTTAAGGCCGGAGTCGGAGAGGATTTGCTCATACTTTTTCACGTCCGGCGATCCGTCTGCCGTGCGGAAAAAATACTGACTATCGCCTTTGCCTGGTTTTGCCGATGCGGTGCGAAGCGAACTGCCAGATAAGTTAATCGCGCCGGGAATGTGCCCCTTCGCGTAATCATCAGGCTTGCGGGCATCAACGATGACGATTTTCGGATCTTTTGCAGCGGCCTTGAGCTCATCGATGGTGATGATCGAAGCCCATCGCAGTTCCCGCTGCACCGGCGCTATCAGAACCGGCGCTTGTCCGCCAATCTGCACCTCGTTGGGCGCGACGCGCGTTTCAGCGTGAAGCACTACCGATGACAACGATAAACCCAGAACAACCGTTAACAATCGAATCGACATAAGCGTACTCCTATAAACAGACCTAATTAGTAGGAATACAATAGTGTCGTGATTGTTCCCAGTCAAGAGGTATGAGAAAAAAGCCCGCCGCGTCGCGGTGGGCATTTGGAGACAGGTATAAAAATGCGATGACAATCAAAACATCGCGGAATCAGAAATCTACTTTTTAGGTTGTGCTTCCATCGATTTGAGTAGTTCTTCTTGCGCTTTTTTCTGGTTCGGCAGGTCTTCGGGCGCGACGCAACTGGGGAATGCGGCGAGCATTAATTGCGCCGCTTGCAGCGTTTTATCTTTCGGAACCTTCGCGGCGTATGACTTGGCGCGATTTTGCAATTGGACAAATCGTTGGGGTCCGACCACTTGCGGCTTACGCCATTGACTGGCGTTGGGTGGTAATTCGCTGACCCGGCGTTCGGCGTTTTTGACGCGGTTACTTAGTTTGGGGTGGCTGGACGTAATTTCAGGGCTGGTGTCATGCCCTTTTTCAATCATTTGTCGGAAGAAATCAGGAAATTTTGCCGGATCGTAACCGGCACGGACGTAGAACTGGAAGCCGAGTTTGTCGGCTTCGTCTTCGTCATCACGGGTGAAACCAAGACCGAGGAATTGTCCGGCGGCGAGTCCGACCCCCGCGCCGACGGCGGCACCGGTCATGCGATTGTCTTCCCCCGCGACCGCCGCCCCACCGACCGCGGCGGCGGCGGCACCGGCGAGAACCATGTACTGTCGATTCATCCCTTTTTGCACGTGTCGGCCATAGATATGCGCAAACTCATGCGCGACAACCGCTGCAAACTCATCTTCGCTTTTTGAGGTGATGAACAACTCGCTATACAGATAAACATGCTGGCCGCCGGTCGTGAAGGCGTTGAGCGTTGGCGAATTAACCATGTGAAACTGCACGCCCTCGAACATCCAAGACGAATCTGCATTTTTATGCGCTTTGGGACCGTAGCCTTGCGCATCCATTTCGCGGGCGACTGAGACAATTCGATCGCCGATCTGTTGGAGATATCCATCTAAAACCGGATCGGTGATGACGGCTGGTTTGATTTCGCTATGTGCGTCATTGGCCTGCGAAATCACCTGCTTGTCCGATGCGCAGCCAACCACGAGCAGCAACAGGGGAAGTGTTAAAAACATCGTTCGCAAACTTCGCATGGGCAGTCTCCATTCGTGACAGTGTTTTTCGATTATCGCACGCCACTGGGACATTCCGCAATGTGGTGGATGGTATTGAATGATGATTTTAGGCAAATAGCCACGACTAAACGTTTACGCAGGCACAGATTTTTCGTGGCAAGGGTTTTCAATCCGTGGCGGATCCAAAACGAACACGGTTTGAAAAGCCTTGCCACACAAAATATGGACGCGTGCATCTCTTTACGCCGAGGCGAAGGGCGCATAAGTTATCGACTTGGATTTTTAATTAAATAGCCCGAGAAGGAGCTGACAATGGGACTGCTGGACGGCAAAAAAGGATTGATTCTAAACATCGCCAACGACCGCTCGATCGCATGGGCGATCGCGGACAACTGCCGCAAGCAGGGCGCGACCTGTGGATACGGCTTCTTGCCGATGGAAAAGATGGAAAGGCGCGTTCGTAAAAGTCTCGAAGAAATGGGCGAGACCGATCCTTGGGTCCAACCCTGTGACGTCGGGTCGGACGAATCGATCGCGGCTTTTTTCGAGGCCGCGAAGGAGAAATACGGCACGATCGACTTCCTCGTGCACTCACTTGCGTTTGCGAACAAAGACTATCTCGCGATCGGAAAGTTCACCAGCACCCCGCGCGACGTTTTCAAACAGGCGTGCGATATCTCAGCGTATTCATTGATCGGCCTGGCGCGTGAAGCAGCACCGCTGATGCCCAATGGCGGTTCGATCATCGCGATGACCTACCTCGGATCAGAAAAAGCAGTCCCCGGTTACAACGTCATGGGCGTCGCCAAAGCGGCGTTGGAATCGACGAGTCGTTATCTGGCGTATGAGTTGGGTGAGAAGAAGATTCGCGTCAATACGATCTCCGCCGGCGCGGTTCGCACGCTGTCTGCGATGGCGGTGGGCGGGATTGATGAGATGTTCCAACACACCGAAAAACGCGCGCCGTTGAAGCGCAATATCGAGGCCGATGAAGTCGGAAAAACCGCGGTCTACCTGCTCAGCGATCTCAGTTCCGCCGTCACCGGCGCGAACCTGTACGTCGATAGCGGCGTGAATATCGTCGGTTTGTAAACCGGAGCATTCCATGCGTCTCGCTTTCATCGGTGCGGGCAAGCACACCCAGTGCGTGCACCTTCCCAATTACGCCTGTTTGCCGGATGTGAAAATCGTCGGCATCGCGGATGTAGACCTATCGCTGGCGACGCGGATCGCGTCCCGGTACCAAGCCAACGCCTATGCATCGCACCGCGAGTTGATCGACAAGGAAAAGCCCGATGCGCTTGTCGTCACGCTACCCGCGATACCGCCTGCCGAAGCGGTGGTGGGGGATGTAGTGCGATCGGGGATTCCGTCGATCGTGGAAAAACCGCTGTCGTGGTCGGTGCCCGCTGCCCAAGGGATCGTCGCATTGCAGAAGCAGACCGGCACGCCGATGGTGGTCGGCTATCACAAGCGCAGCGACCCCGCCGCGATGTACGCCAAGGAGCAGATCGAACGATGCCTCGCCAGCGGCGCGATGGGGAAAATGACCTATGCCCGGATGCACGTTTCCCTGGCAGGCGATTGGTCTGCCAGCGCCTATCGCGACGCGATCCGCACGCCCATCCCTGCGGCCGCAACCCCTGCGCGTCGTACCGATGATCGCGACCCGATCAGCGACGCCGCCCGTGAGAAATATCTTTGGACCGCAGGCACACACTCGCATAATTTTGACCTCATGCGTTACCTGATCGGGGGTTACAAACTGACATATATCGAGCGCACGGGCACGCTGATGGTGGTCACAAGCGATACCGGCATTCCCGCGATCTTCGAGTTCTCTCCCTACCAATCCACCCGCGACTGGCGCGAATACGCGATCGTCTACTTCGAGCGCGGCTACGTCCGCTTCGACCTGCCCGCACCACTAGCCAACCACCGTGCCGGTACTGCTGAAGTTTTTTTTGATCCGGGTGACGGCTCGACCCCGACCACCACCACCCCCGTCTTCCCATTCCGGAGCGCCATGGAATCCCAGGCCGCCAACTTCATACGCTTCGTCCAAGGTCAAGATCACACATTGTGCTGCCCCAACGAGGCCTTGGCGGCGCTCGTACTGGCACGCGACTTTGCGGTCGCAATCACGACCTAATACGGATCACGGATGATACACGCGTATGTAGCTGCGACGCCTGCGTCGCCAATTTGTTGCTCTCAATCGCAGAAATGGGCAGCGCAGGCGTTGCAGCTACACCGCAATCTCGGTGCGGGTTGCAAGCACGATGCGTATAATGCGTCGATCGCATCTATTCGCAAACTATGGGATCATCTCGTAAATAGGCTCTCCACCGCGGCGGTTCGCACGCGGTCTGAGCTAGCGGTGTGAATGTCCTCGGGCTGTAAATTATCGGCGGCAGAATCGTTTTTTGAATTCTTCCAACGATTCAATGCCGTCGGGCAGTTGCGCCTCTTCGGGCAGCATTACGGGAATGCCGTTGCGGATCGGATATCTCATTCCGCCGACTTCGCTGACGAGTACGTCGTCCTCAAGCCGCAACTTGCTAAGTGTGATCGGGCAACGCAGCGTCTGCATCAGAAATTCATCGATGGGGCGTGTGGACATTCGCTAGACTTTACGCGAGTCGTCCAGATGCTTCCAGTGCTGTCACGGAACTCTGCTGTCACGTAGCTCGCAAGTCACCGGAGATATCGTCACACCTCTCCCTCAAGGGGACGCGAGAACTTCAGGCAGTGAATCGCGTCACGGAGGATCAGACCGGCGACGGGGGTTAATTCGCCACCGCCTTGCACCATCGCGGCGTGTAACAATGATCCGGCGCTGGTTTCGCCTTGCGGATGTCGAAGAAAAGCGTGGATCGCCCAGGGTTCGTTGGTGGCGTGGTCTGGCTGGATCTCGGCGACATGAAAATCGACACAGCGATCTAATTCGGCCTGTAGATCGGTCGCGCCGGATACGCAAACAAACGATTGCATCGCGTGCAGAATCAATAACTCATTGGCCCACCAGGGTTCAGGGTTATCGTCAATCCCTGCCCGCAACGCGGTGGGGTTAAGTGAACGGATCGCATCGGTCAGCCATTTGCGTGCATCGTCTGATCCCAGGCAAAATTGCAGATACGCTTGCCAAACCGCCTCGGCGGCGCGAGCGCCACGGGCTGCGGGTACAGGGAATGACAAATCGGGAAGGTCGCGAGCAAATCGGATGGTCTGTCCGTGTCTCTGCGCCTCCAACGCCTCCAAACAGGCGACGATCCAGACGCGATGTTTGCCAAAGGTTGATTGCAGAGAGACTCCCTCCCCCGACCCCTCCCTCAAGGGGATGACAGGAGATGCACTGGCCTCCACAGACGCAGTTTTTACCAGCGGTTCGAGTATGTTCAGCCAGCGTGCGGTGGAATCTGTAGTTTTCATCGGCGTATGAGTGGAATAAATCTGCAACCTACCGCATCTTATGCATGACCAACCAACGAATCGACCGAGGCAGCTATGGAATGTCAAAGATCACTTGGATTAAACACCGACGGCAGCAATTTTGTTCCCGAACGACGCGATGTGATTCGTTACATCGATCTGAAACTCGCCAGCCTCGACGAAAAACCCGCAGGCGATTCCAGCCTTGTTGCATTCGCAAGCGATTTGCTGGCGCATTACAAAGAGTTCGCGCGTTTACTGCGCAATCATCACTGCCCCGCCGACCAGCGCATCCAAAACTTTCTCAATCAAACGCTCAGCGACGTGATCGACACCAAATTAATCACTTTGCCCGCAAAAACCCTGATTTTAGATCGTCACGGCATCGCCCGCGAATTGTCGATGCCGCTGGATGGGAATCTGTTTACGAATGATATTCTCAGCAGCTATCGCGTGAAGCAAGGCGTGCTGCACAATCCAAAATCGGATCGTCGCACGACTGCGGGGGTGTTTCACGTCGCTGACATGGGTTTACCCGTGCCCGGCGACAAGCTGGCCGTGCCGCTGGTGACGTATGCGAGGATTTTGGAAGCGGCATTAAAACCGACCGACGACTTGATGCGTTTACCGTTCACATCGGCGTCTGAAAAGCCGGTGCAGATGTGGTGTACGCTTTTGCTGCGGCCTTTGGTTGCGCCGCAAGTGCCGGGTGTACGCCCGGAAAAGCGGATGGAGGTGCGGTTTTTTGCCCCAGGGGGGTTGGTCTGCAATCTCGATTTCGTCGAGTCGATCTTCGGCAACGCCGGAGACCCATATTTACCTGAGAACGATGCGGGTCTGGATGTTGAACATTGGACCGGACACACGGGCTGTGTGATTCTCGCGCCACATATCGTCGGGATGAACAAGAAATCGCTGGGTCTTCCGCATGTTTCAGAAGCGACGGATCGGCAGAAAAAAGACGGCATGTGCTGGGAAAAAGAAGATGAAATCTACAATAACGGCAACGCCTTCAAGATCACCTGCCGCTCGCGCGATGGCGTGATGGTAACGATCATCGGCGACAACTATTTCGGCTATTGCAAAAAAGAAGTCAAAACGCAAATCAGTTTCAGCGCGAACCTGTCGGGGCTGGCAGAAGAAGAACACGCCGGCGGCGCGCTGGCGTTCCCGTGTTTTAATCACGGCGAGTTTTTTCAACTCGACGAAAAGGTGCTGTCGCAAGGCTATACGTTTGATTCAGCGATGCGGTTACTCGGCGACCGCGCTGAATATCAACCCGAAGGTTACGCGATTGATCGCGTTGATCCATCCATCATTTATGTGCCCGAAACCGCGACATTCAACGCTCGCGAACAGGCGATCTCTTGGACGCTGAACGGCCAGCATCAGGCGATCCAGTTGCTGCCTCGCAAAAATTATATTTTACCGATCGGATACAAGATTCGATATGCCCGTCACCCCGGCGCACCGAGCTGGCGATTGGAAGGCACGCGCGCCGAGGGCACGGTTTGCCACAAACCCTGCACGGTGTCAGGCGGCGGTAAAAGCGAAATCAGCAAATCGCTCGGCGACGCGATCGTCTACGGGCCGATCTACGTCAATGATTTCAAATCCGATCTGGATGCGGTCGAGAAGATCTTCAATGAAGATTATTCAAAACGCTTTCGCAATCCCCTTCCGGCAGGGCAGGTGCAAAAGCCTTCGCGTGCGGTGTTGTCGTCTCAGCGGTCGGTGGGATCGGTGATTAAATTGCTGACGCCCTCATCTGAATACACCGACGATTACAACCAGTGGCTGGAAAACATACCGAACCACCTTCGGGCGATCATCTTCATCATCAAACGGTTTTATCTGCCCGAATGGGGCAACGATTGGCGGTCGCGCTTCAGCGTGGATGAAGTCAACGGCCAGCACGGACATGAACTTAAAATCGCTGGCAGAAAGCTGATCGGCAGCTACCTACGAATGGGTTTCTCAAAAGAAGGCAACTGGCGATTGTATAAGCTGCGTCAGGATTTCCTCCCCGCTGCCAAGGTGCAATTCGAGGATGACATCACCGCTTCGATCACGATGCCCACGCATCTGGTTTCCGCGCCGGAACCGTTTATCGATCAGCCGAGCGTCAAGCTGATCCAAAACTGTGAGGCCAGATTATTCCAACGTCCTGATGAAGCCATTCATCCCGGGTTGGACAAACAAACCGAACTCGACATGTCCCAACCCGGCTTGTTCGCATCGAACTATCAGCCGCTGGCGACAGACGACGCCCGCGCGCTGATCGACAATGCGGTCGAGTTTGAAGGCTTTACCGAGCCAATGAAAAAGACACTGCGTGAGGCGGCGGTGACGGACGGATTTGTCGTCTGCTCTGCCAAGCCGCGTATCGTGGACGGAAAGCCGACGAAGAACCCGCGATTCTTGCAGACCCGTCCCGATTTCGCCCGCCCGATCGACAGGCGACTGGCAGAACTGGGTGCGCAATTACACCGGCGCGTGCCAGAGGATACGGCGGTCACGTTTCCTGTCAGCGCGACATTATGCGGACGTCGTAACAATCCGCGCGAACCCAACGTGCGACCCTTGGCGGTATTTAATCCGATCCATTACCAGGAATTGCCCGAACTGTTTATGGATTTCATCTGCTCTTTGACCGGCAAAAGCCCGTCAACAACCGGTGCCGGCAGCGAAGGGGCGCTGACCAAAGGTCCATTTAACGCACTGCGGGCGTGTGCCGATCTGAACAACGCACTGGTCAGCTACATCCTCACCGGTACGGATGGTTTCGTCAGCGCAGCCGGATATGTCGGGCCCAATTGCCGCGTCGATCACGATGTCTCACTGCTGATCCCCGAAATCTGGAGCCGTTTGCGTCACAGCGAACGCACCGCCAAGTCGCTGATCGAACACGGCTGTCTTGAACGGATGAAAGATTTTGAACATCAAGGTGAAACGATCCTCGCGTCGCGTTTAGGTTGGCGTATCACGCGAAAGTTTGTCGCGCACTATTTTGGCCGGGTGTTCGACAATCCGATTGCGGTGTTTCCAACTGAAATGCTCAAACCCGAAACGCAGGATATGGATCAGTTTATAGATGGGATCAAAAATATCACCGAAGCGCATAAATGGGTGGCCGAGATGTACTTCGCTGATGGAAGCGTGAACGATCTGTGCCCGCCGTTGCAGGCATTGATCCACATCATGGCTACCGGATCGTGGAACGGGATCAAGATCGACGACGCGAAAGTGCGGTCAATCTTCACCCGCGACTATTTGCTGGCCAGCGACTGGTATCAAGAGCGGTTGGCACGCCAACAGCGCAACGAGTTGCGATTGCTGGTGAGGCATGATGAATATCTGTCCGCCAAACGCAAACGCGCGTTGGATACGCCTGAAACAGTGGCGTGGATCGATCAGAAGCGCGGCTGGGTGGAATCAGAAACCCGCCGGGTGGAATCAGCCGGCTATTTGAAATCCCTCGTCGGCACGATCGGCAGCGATCCGATCGCAGAATGATCTTCAACGCCTGCTGCGGATCGCGACATGATGGTGGTGTTTATTTCTCGTCCGATGCGAACAATTTCTTTACGGTATCGGTAATCGCCGGTGCCGGGTCGGGCAGGACAATCGGCTTGGCGATCGTGCCGGTGACTCGTAGGGATGTGAACTGCGTGGTCACACCTCGAATGACGCTTTGCGCCCCGCCAGCCAACGCGCCGGCGAGGTCGCTGACAACAGGAATGCCGGTGCTTTTAATGCTCTGTCCCCAATCGCCTGTGCCGATCACGTAAAGATGCAAATCCAGTTTTTCGTCAAAACCGATCTCGCCCTGCCCGCGCACGCGCACCACGTCGGTGCGCACGCCAAGCCGGTCAAAAATCACCTTCCTGTCCCGCACCTTAAAGCGTGCGAAGGCATTTTCCGCCACGAACATTCCTTTGCCGATTTTCAAAAAGTTAGCGATATCCGACAGCACCGGCACGCGTGCGAAGGCTGCATCGGCGATGCGACCTTCGCCCGTCGCGACGACGCTCGACAGATCCATACCCCGCATCTGTGCCGAGACATCGCCGGTCAGATTGCCTTTCAACTCTCGATCTGCCGTCGGGGTCATCAATACCTTCAACGACGCCAGCGAAAGCGCCTCGGCCTTGGCGTTGACATTCGATTGCAACGATTTGATGTCCAGCGTACCCGCCAATTCCGCACGTCCGCCGAGACCAACGATCGTCATCGCCGGAATCGACACCACGGGATCATGAAACTCAACGCCGCCAGTCAGTTTCAATTCGTCATTCAGATTCGGCAGCGTAAGGGATGAGCCGGATAAATCGATCGCGATGTCGGTCGGTTCGCCAATCTGTTTTCCCCTGGCGACGATGAACAACGTCGCGGATTGACTCAGGATCGATTTGGTTCGCTCGGTCGGCGCATAGGCGGCAGCGAGTCGGACGGCGGATGCGGTCCACTTGCGCGTCGCGACGGTCATCAATACATTGAATGGCTGAACGCTCACGCCCATACTGCCGCTACGCGCAGAGAGAAAATCGAGCTTCAGGTTGATATCACCATCGGCGTAGGCTGCGGAAAGATTCACATCCAAGTCCTGCAACGGATCGGGCAATTCATCATATTGTGCGGTGGCGTTTTCAATCGCGACCGACACCTTCGCGTTGGTTTTTTCCGGCTCGCGAATCGAAATCTGCCCGGTGATATCAATCCGCGCATTGCCTGTGATGCCGTATCGCGTCAACACCTGCGTGATCGCAGGCGGCAGCGGGCTTTTACTTTGATCCGGTGAAACATGGCTGGTGATTGCAAGCGATTCCAGATCGAGAATCAGGCTGTCGAGATCGAGTTTTCCGGTGGAGCTGATCGACGCCAGATCGCCAGTATTGGCGGTGAATTGAAATGCGTGGGACGCACCGGTGGGTGTGCTGTTGATTTCAACATTCACCTCCTGCCAAACCAGCGGCTGTTGATCCGGCTGACGTACATCCTCATACATCACGCGTGCGTCTGACAGTTGCAAATGACGCAAGAGAAAAATTTCTGACAATTTCGGCGCATTGCGACGCAACTTCTCCTGCTCGTCGCGAACCAGACCACTTCGCCCAACAAAACCGTCAGGCGTGCGAATCAGATGAATGGTGGGTTCATCCACTTCGATCGATTCAATCTTTAATGGCCCGTCGCCAAAGGGCAGCTCTGTTAATTGCAGCCGCAGTCGTTTGAACGATGCCAGCGTAACGGCTTTACCACTGGGATCAGCCACCAGTGCAACTTCATCAACCGTGACGCCATACGGATAAGCGTATTCGATGGTCCCCATTTGCAGTTCGGCATTGAGTTGGCTGGAAACGATGCGCTGGAGTTTGGCGTGAATAATCCCCTGCGCGTAAGGCCCGGCGTAGTACCACGCCGCAATGCCGGCGATCAACCCGATCAACACGATCACCGCCAGCGATCGCAGCACCCATTTCCGCACTTTTGCTAGACGAGATTTCGGCATCAAGATAAATCCTATGCGCTGCAAATGATAGACGCGTAAAAAAGAGCTAAAGTAAACACATGAGGGTTATATGAACAGCTCGAATCGTCATGCTGAGGTACTTCGAAGCATCTCCTTGACGCGCACATAGAAGCGGTTTTGACGATCCAACGAGGCTTGGGAGTACTTCAAGGTGACATTGATGAGCGGGTCCGGCTATTCAAAAACGCCACTGGAATCATCTGCGTCACCTTTTCAATCGCGTTGGATTTCTCAGCGTTCTCAGCGCCTCTGCGCACAATCCATATTCATCGCGGAGTAGGGCGTTACAAATCCGGCGATGTCGGCTGGGTGGTGGGTTTGAAACCTTCGGCTTTCATCTGTTCACGCAGGGTTTCGACCGCTTTTTTGCGCTTGGCTTGCAGATAGGCCTGCACGTCCGGCGGCAGTTCGTTATCGGGTAACAGCACTTGTACGCCGTCGATCGTCATGATTGTCGTCACCCGGTCCGGCCGACGTGTCTGCACACCCGATGGGTTCCAGATATAGACGCCCGACTCATTGGTCACATATCCCAATCCGGTGAAACCGCTGATGCTTTCCATCGCCTGGCGAATGCTGACATTTTCAAGCGTCAACTTGATCGTGCGACTTTCGATCGGGATCCGCTGCACCGCGCCGGGTTCGATAGTGAAATCAACGCCGCTGCGCCGTGATAATTCGGTCAGTACCTGGGCAACATCCACACCTGCAAATCGCATCGTCACCGGACGATCCAACAGCGTTCGGATATGGTCTTCCTTTGATCGAATCACCAGCCCGCGTCCCCACGGATACCATGTCGCGCGCGTTTGCTTATGCACTTCTTCCAAAACATCCAGCATGGATTGGCCTTTGAAGGTCTTGACGATCACCGATGCCGAACCCTCCGCACGATTTTCAATGGCGTAAGGTTTGCCCTCGCCGACCGATACAAAATGTTGTTCGATGGTGGCGGCGATATCCTGAAGGGAGACATCCTTGCCCGCGTCTTTGAATGGCGTGGAAGCCAGCAGGTCAATCACGCCCAGTTCCTCGGCCTTGGCGCGTTGGGCGAGTCGGGTCAGGGCTGGCAACGGTTCGATCACCACTTCCTGATCGGCGACAGTGAATCGAAGACCCAGTTTTTGGGTGATGGCTGCCAGCGAATTACGCAGCGTTTGCTGGCTGATCTTGGCGGTCAGCTTCGTGCCTTCCCCCCAAGGCAACACATCATACGCCTGACGCGTAGCGCGGATCGGCACGCCGGTTTTGTCTTCAATGCTCTTAAGCGCCTGAGGCAAGGTGGTATCGAGATCAAGTTCGACGATCTTATCCATCGCCTCGTTAATCAACGCCGAGCTATTCTGCGCCGACGCAATCGACGATAGCACCAGTGACATCAAGACAAACATTTTGGTTTTCAACATTGGCGACCTCAGCAACGCATCGTAACGCGATAGAAAATAGAATTAAAACAGAATTAACCACAGAGGCACGGAGACACAGAGGTTAAAACAGCAGATTTGATGTCGATTATCGCGTGAAGATCAATCCTACGCCACCCCCGTTGCGATCAATAAAGGCGATCGTCGAACGCTGTGGGTTGATCGGCGGCGGAAATCACCAGCTTGGGGGTGCGCATGATTATAGAATCATCGAGCAATCCTTGTGCATAACCCGCCTGTTTAAGTTGATCCGATGGACCGACCGCGATGGTCATTGACGGTACACTTGCCGGTTTCTCGGCAAACTCAACTTTCACGTCGATCGAACCGGCGGCGACTTTTTCATCCACCCTTGGAGCACTAATAAAATGCAATCCGATCCCAATCGCCAGAATCAGCGCTGCGGCAACGGCGGTGTAGCGCATCCATGCGCCGGGCATTTTGATCGGCTGGGCGACGTACGATTCTTCCTGTTCGATCAATCCCGACAGGTGCGATGCGAACCGATCATAATCAACCGTCGGTTCGGCGCGCGACGCGCGAAGCATCGTATCAAGGTGTGCATATTCACTGGCGAGCAGGCGTGCCTCCGCATCCACCGCCAGTCGATCTTCCAACACACGGCGATCAAACTCCGACAGCGTACCGTCCAGGTACTGGCTGATCGCGTATTCGAGGTTGGCTTGGTCTTTGATCACGGGGTTTGTTGTTTTGTGTTTGGTGTTTTGTGTTTTGGTATTTAGGGATTCGGTCATCTATTCGTCATTCGTCATTCGTGGGTCGTGAATTGTATTGAACACGAACCACGAACCACGAGTCACGAGTCACGTCTTCACAACACATCCTTTAACATTTCCTTCAATCTTTTTCTTCCTTGAAACACATGCCATTTCACGGATTCGACGCTGCATTCCAGTGCCTCGGCCACCTGCTTTTGCGGCATCTGTTCGATCGTGAACAGCAGGATCGCCGACTTTTGTTTTTCGGGCAGTTGATCGAGCGCCTGCTGGAGACGTTCGCCTAACTCTTTGCCCGCCGCCACGCGTAGCGGATCGACCGAATCGCCACCCGCCTGCGGATCGCGATCCTGACTGCTGTCGAAAAAATCGTCCAGCGGCAGCGACTGCCTTGTTTTTCGCCCGCGCCGAAAGTTTAGCGACAGGTTCGATACAATCCGCATCAACCAACCCGCAAACGCCTCGGGCTTTTGCAGCGAATCCAACGACTTATACGCCTTCAGAAACGAATCCTGAACCACTTCCAACGCGTCATCAGTCTTTCCGAGCAACCGAAAACTCACCGCGATGGCCGAGCGTTGATAACGCAAAACCAGCTCGTCAAACGCTTTTTTGTCGCCTGCGAGCGTCCGACGCACCAATGCCCCATCCGCCACCGCGTTCGGGTTGGCATGAACGACAGGTTGCTCGTCGGGCACCGATTCCATGGGATAGACACAAAAGAAGACAAAGGGTTAGTAGGTTTGGCGTTCGGGGTTCGGGGTTCGGGGTTCGGGGTTCGGGGTTCGGGGTTCGGGGAATTGTATTGGGAATTCGGTTGTTGCGTCATTAAGTCATTTGCAATTCGGACTTCGTCATTCCGCCATGGTCAAATCTACCACAACCCTGCGATTCGAGGTCAAAATTTTACGATATATCGGCGGTAACTCATTTATTTCCAACAAGTTGAGACGCAAAAGCTTCCACCGCAGCCACTGGATTATCCGGGTTTTCTTTCACTCGTTTGACCAGCGCCGAACCTACAATCGCGCCGTCTGCCACCTTGGCGAGTTGTTCTAGATGTTCGCGCTTGCCGACGCCAAACCCTACGCACACCGGCACTTGCGAGATTTTTTTGATCTCCTTGACGTTCATTTCAACGTCATCGGGCAGTTTATCACGTTCGCCGGTCGTTCCCGCCAGTGAAAGATAGTAAACAAAGCCGCTGCAAAGACTTACGATCTTTTCCCGCCGCGACTCCGGCGTGCTGGGGCTGACCAATAACACCGTTTCCAATCCCGCTTTCTGGATTTGTCCACAAATTGCATCACACTCAGGCGGCGGCAGATCGGGGATCAGCAATCCGGTAAATCCCGCATCCAGCGCCTTTTGCACAAACGCCGCCACGCCATACCGAAACACGAGCGAATAACTAACCATCGCGACCAGCGGGATCGTCACTGTCGATTTGATCCGGGCAAAGCCTTGGAACACGTCATCGATTTTTAACTTTTTCGACAGCGCCACCGTAAACGCTTCCTGAATCGTAGGCCCGTCTGCGATCGGGTCAGAGAATGGAAACCCCACCTCAATCGCCGCCGCCCCGGCGCGCTGTAGTGCGGGGATAAGCTGCAACGACGTTTCCAGATCAGGATACCCCGCCGCGATAAACGGCATGAATGCGATGCCCTGCTGCTTTTTGGATCGGTTGATTGCCTTGGCGAGTCGGGATTCGTTCATATATCTGTGTGGTGTAGATCGACAGCCCATAAGCGTCAAGTGATTTGCACTCAACAACCGCGTGCAGCGACTGATCTTGACATCTTACCCGCCACTCACACACTACCCGCATGTCCGGCGGAAACGTATCTCACCTGCCCCCCGTGAAAATGCGATCCATCACCTTCCGAAGCGTGGGCATGGGTTTGTTGATTGCGATCGCGATCGTGTGCGTTACGCCCTTCAACGATTATGTCGTTAGCAACAGCTTTTTGGTTGGCAGTTATTTTCCGCCGGTGGTCGCGCTGGCGATGCTGGCGATTGTGCTGGTAATCAACGGCCCGCTGCACAAGTGGGCACCGAAAGCGGCGTTTTCATCGGGTGAACTTGCGATCATTATCATGATGGCATTGGTGAGTTGTTCGGTCCCATCACAAGGCTTGATGCGGCAGATCATCCCGTCGATGGTCTCGCCTCTTTATTACGCCGGGCAGGAACCAAAATTTGCTGAACTATTCCAGCGGATGCACATCCCGCCTTGGACGCTGGCGACCGCCCAGATCGAAGGGGCTGCATCGCGTCCCGAAGTGACTGGCTTCTACGCGCGCCTTCCCGCAGGCGAACCGATTCCTTGGGGATTATGGGTCAAACCGTTGATCGGCTGGGGCATTTTCACTGCGTTTTTCATGACCGCGTTGGTCTGCATCGCGTGCCTTGTACGATTTCAGTGGGCGGTCAATGAACGTCTGGCGTTTCCGATCGCGCAGCTGCAAACACTGTTGATCGCGCCGCCCAAACCCGGACGGGCATTCAATGACATTTTCGCCAGCAAAGGTTTCTGGATCGCGCTGATCGCGGTCGTTGTCGTACACTGCAGTTTCGCACTGAATATTTATTTCCCTACCGGCGTACCTGCGATCCCTTTTAAGTACGACTTGGGTACCATGATGACCGAATTGCCCCTCAGCGGTCTACCTCCATGGATTCGTACCGGGACGATCTATTTCACGCTTCTGGGAATGGCGTATTTTATCCCGACGCGCGTCAGTTTTAGTCTCTGGTCGGGCGTGGTGCTCTTGGCGCTGATCCAATGGCCTTTGAATCTCGCCGGAAGCACCACGCTCGACGGCAACGTGATGGCGGACCAGCAACTCGGCGCGACCTTCGCATTCCTCGGCGGCATTTTGTGGATCGGACGACATCACTGGGCGGTGATCTTTCGCGCCATCATTGGCCGATCCCGCGCCAACGATGCCCGCGGGTTATTCATCCCCTATCGCGTTGCCGCGATATTACTGCTCGTCGCGATGATCGGCATGGTCGCGTGGTTTATCGTGCTCGGCTGTTCGTGGTGGCTGGCGATGGTGATCGTGCTGATGATCCTGATGGCACATCTGATCACCGCCCGTCTGGTGGCAGAAACCGGACTCGCCTACGTGCGGATGCCGGTCGATATGGAACGGATTCTAACCAATTTCCCCGCAACCACCTACACCCCCACCGACGCCTACGCCTACGGGCTTGGGCATTTTAATTTCATGCAGGCGGCCCGCGAAAGCACGCTCACCTTCGCGCTGCACGGCATTCAAACCCTCGACGATTCCGGTGCCAGCGTAAGCGACAAACGCAAAGCACCGTCATTGCTGGTGACCACGCTGGTCGTCAGCTTTATCGCCTGTGCGATCGCGTCGATCTGGTGCTATTACAGCTATGCAATCCCGATGGATGATCCGGCTTCGGGCGTAATGAATGTCTGGGCTACCAAAAATTGGCCTAAGACATGGCTGGTTGATTTCCCGTTACGGGTCGATAGCGGCACCTTTGCGACAAAGCCTCAAACGCCGTGGGTGCACATCGGCATCGGCATGGGCGTGACGATCATTCTACAGATGCTGACCTGGCGGTTCGCGGGCTGGCCTTTCCTGGCGGTCGGATACCTGCTTTGCAGCAACTTCTATATGACCGGCGCCGCGTTCAGCCTGTTCCTCGGCTGGCTTGCCAAAACGATCATCCTCCGCTTCGGCGGCGCGACGTTGTTCAGCAATCTCAAACCCGTCTTTATCGGCTTCATCTTCGGCGAAGCCGTCTCGACCGTGCTGTGGCTGATCGTCACGATGATCCTCGCTACCAACGGATACGATTTCAAAGTCGTCCGATTTTTGCCGCAATAATTTATGACAGCACTGTAGTCGTACGATTTACAAAACGTCCAGTTGGGCGAAAAAAAGATAGAATCACCACGGAGACGCGGAGAGCAACTGGGCGTGTCGAGATGTTTTAGCGTTTGCCGCGTAGCATTTTAATCAACCAACCAAGCAACCCACGGACGAGACGTCCGTGCTACGAATTGCCTGTTAATAATACGGATCGTGGGTGATGCTCGCGCCTGTAACTGCGACGCCTGCGTCGCCAATTCGTTGTTTACCGACGCAGATGGGCGACGCAGGCGTCGCAGCTACAGGGTATTCGCCGGCGCGTCACTCACGCTGAAAACGTATCACTCCGCCGTGGCACGGGTTTTCAACACTTGTTCGACTCGCAAATACAACACCGCCGGGTGCCACGCAACGCCATGCGCAGGCTGGGGGCAGTGGCGACGGAATCAGTTGAGTAGGTCCGCCGGGCCGGACACTTTACCCGGCGATCCTCCGGAGTAATTTCAACCCGGCATCCCCAATCCACAAAATTGACACCCCCCAGCCCCCTTCCTATACTTCGCCCCTTCCCGTTTTCCCCTTATTTCGAAGGGGAAACTGATTCGGATACCTCGTTTACTTTCGGAGTCGAACTAAAAATGGCCAAGTCCAGCAAGAAGGCGGCGAAGACCGCCCCGAAGTCGTCAGCTAAAAAGATCAAACGCGTCTATTTCTTCGGCGCGGGTAAAGCCGAAGGCGGCGCGAACATGAAAGACCTGCTCGGCGGCAAGGGTGCCAACCTCGCCGACATGACCACCGCGGGTCTGCCCGTGCCCCCCGGTTTCACCATCACCACTGAATCGTGTGGCGATTACAACAAGCTGGGGCAAAAGTTCCCCGCCGGATTGCTTGAAGAAGTCCGCGCCAACATCGCCAAGATGGAAAAGGCAACCGGCAAGAAGTTCGGCGATCCTAAAAACCCGCTGCTGGTGGCAGTGCGATCGGGCGCGAAAATGTCGATGCCCGGCATGATGGACACTGTCCTGAATATCGGCCTGAACGATATCGCGGTCGAAGGTCTCGCCAAGCTCGCCGGCAACAGCCGCTTCGCCTACGACAGCTACCGCCGCCTGATC
>JBBQXB010000021.1:0-52335 GCA_038210015.1 Tepidisphaerales bacterium | reverse complement strand
CAAATTGGCTTGAAATTCACGAGTGAGCGAGACCCTCGGGAGTATTTCCGGGTGATATTTTTAGGCGAGCTGTGTTCTGCAGAGTAGCCGAAAAAACGTCGCAGTTGCCGACCCATCCGACGTGATTACATCGGATCGCGAGCGTTTTGTTAGCTGTGTCACGCAGGTGTGGTAATTGCAAGCCTGTTTTTGCGGTGCACAAAGGCGGGGGTGGGCTGAAAAACCCACTCAGGCTATTCTCTCATCCACATGCGCATAGGCGAATATATGCTAACTCATATCCGGCGTGGGGGCCAAAGCTGCAATTGTCCGACAATAGAAGGCAACACCTTGTCATATCTTAGCGC
The DNA here is from genome assembly GCA_038210015.1 of Tepidisphaerales bacterium. GTDB lineage: Bacteria > Planctomycetota > Phycisphaerae > Tepidisphaerales > Tepidisphaeraceae > BPJO01. The sequence goes on along the minus strand of JBBQXB010000021.1, from coordinate 51,988 downwards.
TTCGGGACAATCATGCCGGAAACCAATCGGAGTGTTAAGCCATGAAGAAGATCGTTGTGGGATTTTTAGTTTGTCTGTTCATGCAGTCGTTTACGAGGGCTGAGTCTCGCGTGATGATCGTCAGCATCGACGGGTTGCGGCCGGATGTTGCATTGCGGGCGGATATGCCGCAACTTCGGGCGTTGATGGCGGACGGGTCGTTTACGTTTTTCGCCTACACCACACCCGCAGCCGTCACGTTGCCAAGCCATACGTCGATGCTTACCGGTGTGACGATCGAACGACACGGCATCACCGGTAACGACGATATTGCTGCTGCGAACGAGAAAATCCTCGTCCCGACGATCTTTGATCTGACCAAAAAAGCTGGCATATCAAGTGGGATGGCGGCGGGGAAAACGAAGTTCAGCATTTATGCAGCGGGCAAGGCGATTAACTTTGCATGGTTCGATAAAGCCACAAGCGACACCGTGGCGGGGCAGGCGGTGAACATCATCCGGCAGCATCAGCCGCGGTTAATGTTCGTACACTTCCCGGAAGTCGATGCGGTTGGACACAGCAAAGGATGGGGATCGCAATTGCAAATCGCGGCGGTGCAACGCACCGACAAAGCACTGGGGATGGTGATCGACGAATTGAAACGGCTTGATCTGTACGACAAGACCAACATCATCATCTCCGCCGACCACGGCGGCAGCGGGCTGAATCACGGGAAGGATGATGATCGAAGTAAGTTTATTCCGTGGATCATCACCGGGCCTGGCGTACAAAAAAATTGCGATCTGACGCAATTCCGCGAGTTGAAAATCAACACCTACGACACCTTCGCCACGGCGTGCAGCATTCTTGAAATACCCCTGCCTGAGGGGAGTGACGGGAAGGTGGTCAAACAAGCCTTTGCAGCGACCGACTTGATGGGCGGCACGAAACAACCCTCAACTCAGCCAGCGACGACGACCCAGCCTGTGTCGCATCTTAACCCGGGACACTGGTGCCCGGTTTGCGCACAAGCGGTTGCCAAGGGTAAATCAAGTAGCGGGCGCGTGGAACTGATGTTTTCAACGGGATATCAATTAAACGACGGCAACTCAGCGGCGGCAGATCGATCGCCTGAAGTGATTGCCCCATGATCCTCGGCCACGGCATTGATATCGTCTCGGTCGAACGCATACGGCACATGCACGCCGAGCACGACCAGCGTTTCCTCGATCGGTGTTTCACACCTGCAGAGCAACAATACTGCGCCAAATCCGACAAACGGTACTTCGAACATCTGGCAGGGCGATTCGCGGTTAAAGAGGCGATCTTAAAAGTGCTGGGCACGGGTTGGCGGGGCGGCATTCAATGGACGGATATGGAAATCCTGCCTAATCCACTCGGCCAGCCAGTTTTAACCCTGACCGGTGAAGCCGAGAAAATCGCCGTCGAACGCGGGATTAAATCCTGGCATGTTTCGATCAGCCATATCGAAACCCACGCAACTGGCAGCGCGATTGGAGAAGGCTGATTTCTCGGAGGCTGTTTGTGAAGAGTTGTTGCGACTGAGAACACAAAGAGCGCACAGAGAAGAACTGACACGAGCTGCGCAGGCAGACCACGCGTACGACAAATAAGTGCCCGAGGTCAAAGCAGTCAGCGATACCTTCACACGCCACAAAATAACCCGTGCATTTCTGAGTAGTCTTTGTGTTCTCTGCGGCAGATTCCATTCTGCACAAGGGTTGGTTAAATATCTCCAAACAATTCGCGTTCGAGTTCGCAGATTTTGTCGATCCTGCGGATGTGTCGACCTTGCGAAAATGGCGTGGTAATGAAGGCTTCAACGATTTTGATGAGTTGATCCTGTGCCGACAGATCGGTGCCTATACACAGCACATTGCAATGGTTGGCTTCGCGAGCGACGCGTGCCATGACTTCATCGTGGACGACCGCCGCACGCACGCCGCGTACCTTGTTGGCGCAGATGCTCATGCCGATGCCGCTGGAATCGAGGAGAATCGCGATTGCAACTTCGCCGCTGGCGACACAACGGGCGGCGGGGATGGCGAAATCAGGATAATCAGATGCCGATGAATTATCGCAACCCATGTCCATCACTTCATGTCCATTGCCCTGGAGATACGGCAAAATTTTGCGCTTGCAGTCGTAACCGCGGTGATCGCAGGCGAGGGCAACTTTCATTGTGGCTCCGCAGTTGATAAGAAATTAGTCAATGATGCGGCACTCCTTGAGGCGCGAGTGAATGAACTGCTGCATCTGTTCGGCCAGCTCGCGGTAGGTTTCAAGATCCGCTCCGATCGGGTCCTCAATATCGCCGTCGGCGTTGAGAAGTTGTAGTTTGGACGAAGCGGCGGGGGAGATCGACTGAATCGATTGCGCGTGCGAACGACCCATCGCAAAAATAATGTCCGCTGAGTTGATCAATTCCGGCGTCAATGGCTGGCTGCGGTGTCGGGACAGATCGCCGCCAAGAAGATTGACCGCCTCGACCGCTTGTGGTGTGGCGCGTGTGCCGGGCAATGCGTAAACGCCAGCGGAAACGACCTCGATGCCTTCTGCTTCTAGCGATGCCTGTGCGACCCCTTTCGCATCGGCGATTTGCTTGCGCGCCAATGCCTCTGCCATCGGTGAGCGGCAGGTGTTGCCGCTGCATACGAATAGGACTGTTGTACGGAGTTGTCGCTGGAGAATGCGTTCATCAAAAACGCCGCTGCGGACGATTTCATAACCTTCGGCACGCACGCGAAGAATGGTGGAGGGTTTGCTGTAACGCGTCGCACCGGCGTCGATCGCGATATCAACCGGTACGTCGCTGGCGGCGAAATCACGCGGCAGTGTCGAAGTGACATCGCCGAGTTTGGTTAGCGCCACAGGCGCATCCACCCGGCCAACGATTGCTGCGAACACGGGATGATCGGGACATCGCAGGCTGATCGTGTCCTTTTCAAACAGATCGGCAACTTCCACGCCTAGCCGCGTGGCGACGATTTGCTGCTGCTCAGGCGTGACGTCAAATATCATTCCCACCGGGCCTGGCCAGAGCTTGTTGACCAGATGCTGTAAAAAATCGGAGTGCTGCGGACCAAGTTCCCAGACTTGCTGCGGGTCAGAAAGATGCAGCGTCCACGGGGCTTTTTCAGCAGATTCACGTAATGACTGCAGCCGCGCGCGGGTTTCGACACGATCAATCCGACCCGCGACCCCATATACCGTTTCGGTCGGCAAAACGACGAGTTTTCCCGATTCCAATGCACCGGCGGTGCGATCCAATTTTGAATCGATGTCGGCGGCGTCGAAAATGGATATCACTTCAATCGGCATTGCAACCTAACACGATTCGTCAGCGAGCCACATATTTGGGTGCGGACAATCCATCACCACTATAGTCGATCAATCCGATTCGGGAAGTTCTGCATTATGCGAAACGGTTTGCACGTCGTCGTTGTCTTCCAATGCATCAATCAATTTTAGCAGCGACGCGGCCTTATCTCCGTCAATCGCGACAGTATTCTGGGGTAAATATGTGATTTCAGACGCTTCAATCGCCAAGCCCTCGCCTTCGATCGCTTCTTTGACTTTATGGAACTGCACCGGCTGGGTCAGCACTTCAAATACTTCGCCTTCGTTTTTAACGTCTTCGGCACCGGCATCCAACGCCAATTCAATCAGATCATTTTCATCGGTTCCATCGGATTTGATCGTGATCACGCCGAGTTTGTTGAACTGAAACGCGACCGAACCATTTGTCCCCAGATTGCCGCCATAACGATCAAAGATGGATCGCAGATCAGGTGCCGTTCGCGAGCGGTTGTTGGTCAGCGATTCGATGATGACCGCCACGCCGCCAGGTCCATAACCTTCGTAGGTCGCGTTTTCATAGTTGTCTGCACCGAGTTCGCCGGTGCCTTTTTTAATCGCGTTGCTGATCGTGTCTTTGGGCATGTTGACGGCTTTGGCTTCGTCGATGACATAACGCAGGGAAAGATTGTCGCGTGGATCGCCTCCCGATCTGGCAGCGATGATGATTTTGCGCGCGATCTTGCTCCAGATTTTGCCACGCTTGGCGTCGTTGGCGCCTTTTGCCCGTTTGATCTTCGACCAATGACTATGACCGGCCATGCTTTATGAACTCCTAAAATGCCTGCGGATGAATGTAACGCAAATCCGCGCGTTGTTGAATGGAAGGGTATTCAGCTCACACCAATATCGCCTAAAGGTCCGAATACATAACTGACATCTGGTGCGATCGAACTATCGGGACAGGCGACACATTGGTACATGGTTTCACGGAGGTGACAGATGCGCGCAGTCATGGTGATGTTCGACAGTTTGAAGGAGATTGCGGTACAAACGTCGCCGGCATGTTTCCAGACGGTGGCGATTTCCAGCGTAAGCCTCGAAGCATCGCCAACCGCAAGCGAAAACCGACCCTCCCTACTACGTCCTATAATCCATGTTATGTTAAGTTGCGAACGGGGGCGTTGTGCATGGGGCGTTTGTGTTGGATCAAACGTAAAACACCCGTTGGCGTACGTTGCATGTGGGACGGCTTTTGTTGTGATGATGCGGTCGACCCGCGAGCTTCCGCTCGCGGCTTAATCATGACTCTACGCAATGTGCACTCTCGATACGAATCGGGGGACTTACAAACTCCGTGCAAATTGCACCAGCTCGCATCTCTCAACTCGTTCCCATTTTCATGCCATCATCTTCCGGAGGACGGTCTGCAGGATTCCGCCGTTGCGGTAATACTCGATCTCGACCGGCGTATCGATGCGGCAGGTGGTTTCAAAGGTCTTGTCGCCGGCTTTGACGATGACCGTCTGGCCGGGTTTGAGTGAGTCGTTGATGTCGATTTCAAAAACCTCCTGGCCAGTCAATCCGAGGCTTGCACGGGTTTGGCCACGTTTGTAGACCAACGGCAAAACGCCCATGCCGACCAGATTGCTGCGATGGATGCGCTCGAACGATTCTGCGATCACGGTTTTAATGCCAAGCAGCATCGTTCCTTTGGCGGCCCAGTCGCGGCTGCTACCCATGCCGTAGTCTTTGCCCGCGAGGACGACAAGTGGAATACCATTCGACTTGTATGCGTTGGATGCGTCGTAGATGGTTGCAACAGCGCCTGTTTGAATGCCCACGGCGGGACCGTGGGCTTGTGTTTGCGATGGAGTTTGGGTTGGACCGAAATAGGTTGTCACCCCGCCTTCGGTTCCGGGCGCGAGTTCATTCTTTAGACGGATGTTTGCGAACGTTCCGCGGACCATCACCTGATCGCCGCCGCGACGGGCACCGTATTGGTTGAAGTCTGACACCTTCACGCCATTGTCCATCAGGTATTTACCCGCAGGTGAATCTTTCTTGATGTTACCGGCCGGTGAAATATGGTCAGTGGTGACGCTATCTGAAACCATCACCAGCACACGGGCAGCGTGGATCGGTTTGATCGACAGATCTTTGCTGGCGAGATTATCAAAGAATGGCGGATTCTGGATGTAGGTGCTGGCGGGGTTCCAGTTGAAGATTTCGCCGCCTTTGACGGGGATCTTATTCCAATCGTCGTTCTTTTCGCCGACGCCGGTGTATTGATTGATGAACATCGACGGATCGATGCTCGATGAGATCGCCTGGTTCACCTCTTGCTGGGTCGGCCAGATGTCCTGCAGCATGACGGGTCTGCCGTCTTGATCGTTGCCGATCGGGTCTTTGGTAAAATCGATGTCGATGTTTCCCGCCAATGCGTATGCAACCACCAACGGCGGGGACGCCAGATAATTCGCTTTCACATGCGGATTCACCCTGCCTTCAAAATTGCGGTTGCCTGACAGCACCGACACCGCCACTAGCGTATCACGTTCGATCGCACCGGAGATATGTTCCGGTAACGGTCCTGAGTTGCCGATGCAAGTCGTACAGCCGTAGCCAACGGTATTAAAACCGAGCTGATCCAAGTAGGCGGTCAATCCTGATTTGTCGTAATAGTCGGTCACAACGCGCGAGCCCGGCGCAAGCGATGTTTTGACATGCGGCTTGGTTTTAAGACCTTTTTCAACCGCTTTTTTCGCAAGCAAACCCGCAGCCAGCATGACCGACGGGTTGCTGGTATTCGTACAACTGGTGATGGCGGCGATGACGACATCGCCGTGCGCGATTTCGATTCCTTCGGATGTTTTGCTGGCTTTTGATTTCGCCTGGGCATCGGGAAAGTTGGCTGCGTACGATTCGCGAACTTTTGATAATTCGACACGATCCTGAGGACGTTTCGGTCCTGCAAGACTCGGCTCGACGGTCGCCAGATCCAGCTCGAGCGTGTCGGTGAAGATCGGTTCGACGCTATCCTCGCGCCACATGCCTTGTTCTTTGGTGTAGCGTTCGACCAGATCGACCTGCTTGGCGTCCCGGCCGGTGAGTCGAAGATAGTTGAGGGTTTGATCATCAACCGGGAAAAATCCGATCGTCGCGCCATATTCGGGTGCCATGTTTGCAATCGTTGCCCGGTCGGCTAGTGACATCGAAGCCAGACCCGATCCGAAGAACTCAACAAATTTCTCTACAACGCCCTTCTTACGCAGCATTTCTGTGATGCGTAGTACCAGATCGGTCGCGGTTGCGCCTTCGCGTAGGCTGCCTGTGAGTTTAACGCCGATGACTTCGGGCGTGACGATATAAATCGGCTGGCCGAGCATGCAGGCTTCGGCTTCGATCCCGCCAACGCCCCACCCAACCACGCCCAAGCCGTTAATCATCGTCGTGTGGCTATCCGTGCCGACCAGCGTATCGGGGAACACGACGCCGTCTTTGGTCCAGACGACCTTAGCGAGATACTCAAGGTTGATCTGATGGACGATCCCGCGTCCAGGCGGAACGACGCCAAAGTTCTTGAACGCGCGTTGGCCCCACTTCAAGAATTCATAACGTTCGATATTACGCTCAAACTCGAGTTTCTGATTGTTAAGTAGCGCCAGCGGGTTGGCGTATTCATCGACTTGGACTGAGTGATCGATAACCAGATCGACCGGCACGAGTGGATTGATCCGCTGGGGGTCCCCGCCCATCTTTTTCATCGCATCCCGCATCGCCGCCAGATCAACCACGCACGGCACGCCGGTAAAATCCTGCAAAATAACGCGTGCCACCTTAAACGGCACTTCCTGATTGCCAACCGACTTGGCGTTGTAGTTCAGCAGATTCTTTACGTCGGTGTCCGCAACTATGAAGTTATCATGATTGCGCAACGTGCTTTCCAGCAGCACTTTGATGCTGATCGGCAGCTTTGACGTATCGCCCAATGCTGAGAGTTTGTAATAGGTCAGATCCCCGGCTTTGCTTGTCAGGGTTGCTTTTGCACCGAATGCGTTATCACTTGCCATGTTATTTTAGTCCTCAGGTAGATTTCATTCGATCTTAAGGATTTGTCGGCGTGTCTCAAGAACGCAGCGTGGACAGTTTCAACAATCCTGCGAGCCACGGATGAAAAGCGTTGGCAAAAGCGATATGATCGGTCGTGTTCCAAACCGCCTCTGGAGGTACTTAACGACGTGGCCCAAGCAGACATTATTATCGCTGACGAAAAACTGCTGCCTCAGGCGGTGGAGCTTTACAACACTATGTTTCGACCCAAACGCGAGGTCGATTTCTTCAAACGTCGGTTTCTCGGGCGATACAACGTGCTGACTTTATTGGCGCGATTGGATGACAAACCTGTGGGATTTTGGATCGGTTTTGAATTGAAACCAGGGATGTTTTACCACTGGCTGGGCGCGGTTCGTCAAGACGCACGCCGTCACGGTGTAGCCAAGCAGTTGCAGGACGCACAGCACGCTTGGGCGAAAGACCACGGCTACGAACACATCCGTTGTGAGTGCATGAATCACCAGCGTGAGTTTATCCATTTTGCGATGGAAGTCGGCTATGACATTGTTGGTGTTCGCTGGGATAGCACGCATGCCGATAATCTGGTGGTTTTTGAAAAAAATCTTATGGATTAACGTAACTCGCCGGATTGGGTCGTTTTGGACACGGGATTTCAATGACTTGCGACGCATTCCGCGCATGGCTTGCCGCCCCGCCACCCCGGCGGACTTTGGTGATGGGCGTGTTGAATGTCACGCCGGATAGTTTCAGTGACGGCGGACGTTATCTCGATGCCGACCTTGCAATTGCAGCCGCAAAACAAATGATCGCCGACGGAGCGGATTTGATCGACATCGGCGGCGAATCGACGCGACCCGGTGCGGTGCGCGTGCCTGAAGTGGAACAAATCCGCCGCGTTTTGCCCGTTATTCAAGCAATCGCAACCGACATAACCGTCAGTATCGATACAACCCTCAGCACCGTTGCGAATGCAGCGTTAGATGCGGGTGCCTGTGTTATCAATGATGTTTCCGCCGGTTGCGACGATCCGTTGATGCCCGCGGTGGTCGCGAGCAATGGATGTCCCATCATTTTGATGCACACGCAAGGTACGCCGCAGACCATGCAGGATGCGCCGGCCTACAATGATGTCGTCGCCGAAGTACGACAGGCATTGCTCGAGCGGGTCAAGTTCTTTGAAAATGCTCACGTCAATTCTTCCCGCATTTTGATCGATCCGGGCATCGGCTTTGGCAAAACGGTCGAACACAATTTGAAGTTGCTCAAACACCTCGATCAATTCACCGCCACGGGTTATCCGCTGCTGGTGGGCACCAGTCGCAAGCGATTCATTGGCAGCGTGTTAAACCTGCCTGACCCCGCAAACCGACTCATCGGCACGGCGGCCACGGTTGCGTGGGCCGCGATTCAACGGGCATCCATCGTTCGAGTACACGATGTCAATGAGATGAAACAGGTCGTCACGATGATTGAGGCGATCCAAAATGTCGAATAGTTACCGTTTGGTGCGAATCGAACCGACAGATATAGTGTAACGACGGAACAACCATGCTCGCGCTGACAGTTTGGGACAATTTCAACGCCTTCCTGCGATCGCTGCAGACCTATTCCTTTTGGCAGGTCGGTATCGAGTTGTTGCTGATTGGTATGGTCGTGTTCTGGGTAGTGCGATTCTTGCAGGGCACGCGTGGCGCGCGACTACTGCGCGGGATTGCGTTGCTGCTCATTTCCTTCTACGTCATTTTTGAACTGCTATCGAGCATCCTGGATTTGGGACGAATTCAATACCTTTATGAGCGGTTTTTGTTCTTTATCGCCGCTGCGGTGATCGTGGTATTTCAGCCTGAATTACGCCGCGCGCTGATGCGGTTGGGCGAGACCAAACTTTTCCGAACGATCTCGTCGGCGTTGTCCGAGCAGATTGATTCTCTGGTCGAAAGTGCGATGTTTTGCTCGCGTCGCAAGATTGGCGCGTTGATCGCGATCGAGCGGGATGTCGGATTGGGCGGAATCGCCGACAGCGGGACGCGACTCAACGCCGAATTGACTGCGGAGTTACTTAATACGATTTTCTGGCCTAATTCACCATTACACGATCTGGGTGTAATCATCAGCCAAGGCCGGGTGACTTGGGCGGGTGTGCAATTTCCGCTGGCAGAGTCGGGTGAGTTGGAAAAAGAACTGGGTTCGCGTCACCGAGCCGGCGTCGGGATGAGCCAGGAATCGGACGCGGTGGTGTTGATCGTATCGGAAGAAACCGGTGATATTTCAATCGCTGAACGCGGCGTGTTGTACCGTAAGCTTTCTCCCGAAGCGTTGCGCGACACCCTCGAAGAACTGCTCGGGGGCGGTAATACGCCGTTGAAGCAAATCGTTCAAAAAACCAATCCCACTGTCACGATTGTTGAACCGCCTAAACCTACGGAGACCCCCGCCAGTGCCAAAGTCGGTTGAGCAATTTCGTTCGTTTCTACGGTCGCGTCATCATGTGATGAGCATGCTGAAGACGCTGGCGCTGGTCGTTCCGCTGACAATTTTGATCTGGATTTATGCCGAGCGTGCGCAGACCGCCAAGGATCAGATCATGGTCGATCTGGATGTGTGGATTAACAACCCCGATTTATTCGCAACGGTGATTGAACCAAACGGCGCGCCGATCGCAATCGAACTGGAAGGCCCGCGCGCCAAGATTCAGGTATTGAAGACGCAACTCGAGCGGCGCATCCGCGTGCAACTGAATGGCACATTTCAGCCTGATACCGAACCGTCTCTCTCCGCCACCGCCTTACTCAACGATTATCCTGAAATCCGTCAATCGGGCGTCACTGTGACGATGGCGTCTCCCTCGACTGTGAAAATCCATGTTGATCCGCGTGTTAAGCGCATGGTGCCATTGCTGTTGCCCCAGAACCTGCCTGTTGCGATTTCAAGCTATTCGATCAGCCCGCCAAGTGTTGAAGTCCAAGCACCAAAACGCGTCTGGGAAAAATTATTCCCGACGCCACAATCCGGCATCAAATTGGATTTATCCAATTTCATGGAACGCATTAACACGCCCGGGCAGCACAAGCTCGAAAATGTACCGCTTGCGATCCCGCGTGAGCCTGGAGTCATAGTCAGTCCTTCGCGTGCGAATGAAGTGCGGCTGGAGGTCAGTGCGCAGGAAGTTGAATACGTTATCCGTACGATCCCAGTGGTTATTCAACAACCTCTCCCGACGGTGAACAAATGGATCGTCACAACGAAAGAAAAAACCGTGACGAACCTGAGTGTTCGCGGCCCGGCTGCTGAGATTCGCAAGATCGAATCAATTGATGGCAAGCCGCCTGAAATCACACCCACGGCGGTGCTGAAATTGACAAACGATGATCGCGCTAAAACCGACGAAATTCGCGCAGTTTCAATCGACGGCTTGCCTGCTGGGGTGACGCCATCGGGCAATGCCCCCACGATCGAGTTTTCCGTCCGTGATGTCCCCCAGCCTGAATAATTTATGGATCTAATCGAGCCATGGAAAATGCGCATAGGCCGCTGAGACGCAAAAACGCAGAGAAATTGTATTGAGTGGCCAGTTATTGTTTATGACAGGACCACTTCAAGCCCTGATTGTTTTCCGTTTTGATTTCACTCGCCTGGTATCGCGCATGCCATTTGCGTTTCAGCGGCTTATATTTTTGCACAGCAATTTGACTACGGAAGCGAAATGATGGAACGGGTGATGAACGCGATCGCGAGATTGGCTATACTCCTGCGATGAGTGAATTGTCTGCCTACGTCGAAACTTTGGGCAAAAACGCCCGTGCCGCATCGGCGGGGTTGATGAGATCGACCGGCGCCCAGCGCAACACCGCGCTTTTAGCAATGGCGAAGGCAATCCGGGCGTCTGCAGACGAACTGATCGCCGCCAACGCCAAAGATCTAGCCGCCGCGGAAGAAGCCAACCTGCCGCGTCCAAGCATCGAACGCTTGACCCTCAACCCCAAACGCATCGAATCAATGGCCAGCGGTATCGAGTCGATCGCGCGTCAGACCGATCCAGTCGGGATGACGATCGAGGGTTATGTGCGCCCCGACGGATTGCGGATCGAAAAACGCCGCGTGCCGATTGGAGTGGTGCTTTTTTTCTATGAATCGCGTCCGAATGTAACATCCGATGCAGCCGCACTTTGTCTCAAAAGCGGCAACGCAATCATCCTGCGCGGCGGAAAAGAAGCGATCCATTCAAACCTCGCAATCGCAAAAATTGTCAGCCAAAGCGTGGCCGACGCAGGATTGCCCGCCGACGCGGTCCAAATCATCGAAAACACCGACCGCGCGATCGTGCCGCTCATTCTCAAACTCGATCAATACATCGATCTTGCGATCCCTCGCGGCGGAGAATCGCTTATCAAAACCGTTGTGGCTGAAGCGACGATGCCGGTACTCAAACATTTCACCGGCAACTGTCATATCTACATCGACCAAGCCGCACAAGGCATCGAAAAGCAGGCAGTTGATGTCTGCGTCAACGCCAAGACCAGCTACCCCGGAGGCGCGGTTTGCAACGCCGTTGAGCACATTCTCGTTCATGCGAAATCAGTCGATCTGATCGCCCCGCTGTGCAAAGCGTTGGCAGAAAAAGGTGTCGAAATAAGAGGCGACAAACTGGTTTGCGAGCAATACAAATCCGCCAAACCCGCGACTGATGCTGACTGGGATGAAGAATATCTCGCGTTCGTCATTGGTATCAAAGTTGTTGAGTCACTCGAACAGGCCGTCGATCACATCAACACCCACGGCAGCCATCATACCGACGCGATTCTTTCCACGTCGCTCGCTGCGATCGACTATTTTGTGGCCGGCGTCGATAGCGCCAGCGTAATGATCAACGCCTCCACTCGATTCGCGGACGGCGGCGAATACATGCTCGGTGCCGAGATCGGCATTTCCACCGACAAACTCCACGCCCGCGGCCCGATGGGCGCGATGGATTTAACGACTTATAAGTGGATCGTTACGGGTCAGGGACATGTTCGCTGATTGGTCGACGTGTCGAAGTGGTTACCGGGGGGACGTACTCGTAGTCAGCACGGACTCACGGTCTTTTATCGGTATCATTAGCTTCACGTTGTACGGCTTCTCAATCCCGGGCGACGGTGTGCCTCTGATCTCAATGAACACGCGGGCGGACTGCGGATCGATAAACTTGCCACGATGATCGACTTCTGCTGTGAATGCTCGCACGCTACCGCCTGACATCCAATTGTCCGGGCGACTTCCGAAGTCTTCGATTGGCTTCGTGTTGGCGATCCTCCACTTCTGCGCCAACTCCATCGCTGATTTCGCGGCATCCTTCTGACTCTGAGGCTGAAGAAGAATGACGAGCGATCGAACACGATTCTTCCGGTCCGGATCGCGCCATACTTGAAGCAACCAGAAATCCGTCTCACCACCCAAGCCGTCTTCCAGATCAAGCACCAAGCGCCCCGGCCCGTCAATCGACGCCGTATTGAAACTCCAACCGAGAGGCTGTGTGATGTTGCTCAGGCGAGCGTCTTTAGAAAAATCCCAGCGAAGGACGCAATCAGCTTTGGTGATGTTTCGGTACTGCACAACACAGACCACCGCGAGCACCTGCAAACACAACCCGAACAGCAATAAGGCTGCCCATTTCGGGTTCGCCGTCCGACGTACGAGCGGACCAATACCTTTGACCTTCCACATGTTCGCCAATCTACTCGTGAAAGCCCGCCGAGGCACAGATAGAGGCTTGTTTTGAAACTTCTGTGAAGACGCAGAGTGCGCCGCGTCCGTGCCCATGTACGCGATTCACGTCACACTCGTCACGCCACACTCATCGCCTATGCCATCGCCGCTTCGATCTCTTTCACGGTTTTCGGCACGCGGTCGGTGATGTTACGGTTGCCGGTTTTGGTGATGACCAGATCGTCTTCAATGCGGATACCGGTCTTTCGATCCGGCAGATAGATACCCGGCTCGATCGTGATAACCATGCCTGGTTTTAGCGGGTGATCGGGGACGACATCGTGCACGCTCAGCCCGAGCGGATGGCCTACCGTATGGATGAAGGCGTCACCAAGCCCTGCTTTATCAATGACATTTCTCGCTACGGCGTCGATCTCAAACATCTTCGCGCCGGGTTTGCTGGCTTTGATCGCTGCCAACTGGGCTTTAAGCACGACTTCGTAGAGTTCGCGTTGATCGGATGTAAACTTCCCGCTGACCGGGAAGGTGCGTGTGATATCTGATGCATACCCGCCAAACGACGCGGCAGAGTCAATGACGAGTAAATCGCCGTCCTCCAGCGGGCAGTCATTGTCGATGTAGTGCAAGACCGTCCCGCTAATGCCCGATCCCACAATTGATCCGTAAGCGATGTCGCCGCCCTGCTGTTTGTAGACGGTTTCTAACGCAAGCTGGATTTGCGATTCGTTGACGCCCGGGCGGATGTGCCGGATCACCTGAGCGTAGGCAGCGATGGTGATGTCAGCGGCGCGCTCGATTAATTTGATCTCGCCCTGCGATTTGATCGCGCGCATACCAGTCAGCACAGACGTGCGATCGTCGATCCGCACGCCGGGGATTCGCTGGGCGACTTGCTGAAAGAGTTTGAGATCGGCAGAGACCTCAGCCGGATATACCGCGAATGGTAAAAGGCACGCAGCGAGCTTGGATCGTTTGATTGAAGCGGTCAACATCGAAGGCAGCATAGCGTTGCGAAAAATCGTTTTGAAGCCCGTTTTTTCCTTCAACGCCGAGGCGATCAACTCGCGATATCCGTCCCATCTTTGGGCTTCGACATCAATTGGTTTTAGATACAGTAAGATTCTACGTTCAGGATTTTCATTGGATGGATCGAACAGAATCGCAGCACCACGTTCGTGGGTGATGCCCGTCAGATAGATGAAGTTTGCATCGGCGCGCCACTTTCCGTGCGCCGCAGCGGCGTGTTCCCCTGAAAACACAATTGCTGTTGCGCCGTTGAGTTGCTTAAGCAGTGATTCGCGACGTTTGAGGTATTCGGACTGTTCGATCATGGCATACAGATTAGCGAAGTTGGTGAAATTTCACGAATCTGGTGGCCGCATGCATGTAAGCAATCACCGATCGAATCGTTTGAAGATGATCGTGTCGTTCTGCCCGCCAAAGCCGAGGCTACTGCTCACGGCAGCGTTACAGTCGCTTCACGCGCTTTGTTTGGCACATAATCCAGATCACATTCGGGATCGAGATGTTCGAGATTCATTATCGGCGTCGTGTTGCGCTTCAACTTTTAATTCCCCTCTCCTGAATAAATGCTTAGACGTGCCAAGTTAGATCAAGACGAGACAATCAGGACGAGACACTTCATTCGGATTTCGCCATTCGGATGGCGCTATAGTGCAATAGGCGGCGTGATGCGGGTGAGAATATCAATGACCCCAAGGGGATTTGAACCCCTGTCGCCGCCGTGAGAGGGCAGTGTCCTAGGCCACTAGACGATGGGGCCGTTTAGTGTGCAGGACATTATGTACCCTATTGCAACAAGACGCAACTTGGAACTTTGATCGGGACTGACGCATGCGGGTCTGCGATCCGATAGCTAAATCGCAAGAACAGAATGCTGAATCGCGAAATCCGAATGGCGAATGACGAATGAATGGAATGTCCGTGTGTCCAATTTCCAATGCCGATTCATTCGGCCTTGCGGAACGCAGTCATTCATTCGTCATTCGTCATTCTGGTTTAGACATTCCCTGCTCATCATTCATCAATCTACATTCCGCTGCCCTCGCGCCGCTTTCATCTGGATGCTGATCTGATACAACTATCCGAGCCGATAGAACCCCAAACGGGCTTCGCACGATCTTAAACCTTTCGCACGGGCATGGATGCCATGAAACTGATTCTGATACTCCCCCTACTCACGGCGATAATGATGTTGTGCATGCAGCTAAGTTGCAGCCCAAAATCGGGTGAACATCCGGTGGGCGAAGCCCCAATCGTGCGCGTACGGCTGGTATCGGGCACGCAGCAGGTGAGCGTGACGCTCGATCAGCCCCCCACCCTCGTCACCGATGCCGGCACGACCCGCAGGCGGCTGGGCGTGTCGCCGGGGCAGACGGTGACGGTATCGCTATCGGGTGATGGATGGCAAATCAACGGCACCCCGGCCGGTGCGGGCGTGATGGAATGGACGCCCGCCAATGACGGCGGGATGTCGATCAACGGCTTCGCCTATCGCGGTGGCTTTCGGTTTGTTCCGGTGGCTGCGGGGAAGTTTGATGTCGTCAACGATCTGGATGTCGAATCCTACCTGCAAGGCGTGCTGGCGAAAGAGCTGTTCGCCGATTGGCACCCAGAAGCCTATCGCGCCCAAGCGGTGATCGCGCGAACTTATGCGTTATACGAAGTAAAGACGGGGCCTAGTGGTCGGCATTGGGACTTACACGCCGACGAACGCAGTCAGGTCTACGGCGGGATCAAAGCCGAAACCGAAAAAGCAACGGCTGCCGTTCGCGCGACGCGCGGCGTCGTCGTCACATGGGGACCGACCGGCGAAGAAAAGATTTTCAAAGCCTACTTCAGCAGTTGCTGTGGCGGCGTGAGTGCAAGCCAAGGCGATGCCTTCAAAGAGCCGACCATCCCGCCGCTGGATGCCAAATATAATGGCAGCACCTGCAGCATCAGCACGCGATTTAACTGGGGGCCGATCGTCCTGCGAAAAGATGAGTTGACGCAGCGATTCAAAACATGGGGCACCAAGGCCGGGCATCCAGTCGGCAAGATCGCGGGCATCAGCACGATCGAAATCGCGACCACCAACGCCTTTGGCCGTCCGCGCCGGTTTGCGATCACCGATACCGCCGGCCAGCAATACATGCTATCGAGTGAAGAAACCCGCTGGGCGATCAATACCGGCGGCAACGGCGCGACGGTGTTTAGCGGATTCTTCAAACCGATCGACGCCGGAGACAGCATCCAACTCGTCGAAGGCCACGGCTTCGGCCACGGTGTCGGCGCCTGCCAATGGTGCATGCAAGCCCGTGCCCTATCTAGCGAGCCGTTCGAACAGATCGTCCTCAAAGCCTACCCGCAAAGCAAAGTATTGTTGGCGTATTGAAATGCTATTTTAGCCACAGATGCACGCAGATGAACACGGATGAATGCAAGTGCGCTGCGCAGTTTGGAGGTTCCGATGCACACTTTTGAACTTCCGCTGCGCACGTTTGAACTTCCGCAGTGAACTTTTGAACTTCCGCAGTGAACGATGGAACTTCCAAAGTGAACTTTGGAAGTCTGAAAGTTAACTTTGGAACTTCCGAAGTGAACTTTGCAACTTATATGTGCGCTGCGAATCTTCCAAAGTGAACAATTGAACTTCCAAAGTGAACTTTGGAAGTCTAAAAGTTAACTTTCAAACTTCGATCATCCACTTCACAACTCCCGCAGCGCACTGCGGAACTCGAAACGTGCGCTTTTGAACTCTGATACTACGCAGCAGGAATCGGACTGTTCACAGTCGTTCTCGCGCATTCGTCACATATAAAGCCCTTGCACAAACCGCGCCAGACACATCGGGAACGCGGAAATTCAGATTATTGCCATTCCGCCGCCGTGAACCGTAGAGATCAATAGTGGTAATATTATTTACGTCCCCTTTTCAGTTTTCTTTGTAAATTTCCCGATTTCAGCTTTGTTTCGACCAGAGCACTTCGATGTGAGACTGACGATTGAACTCATAGACGACAAGTTTCATACAGCGCCACGCCAAGTTACCCATTGCGACCTCAACGTAATAATATCGTTCTCCGGCGTTTGGCTTGCGCGCAGTGCGCAGTAGCCCATTTTCGGGATCAAGAGCAGTTGCATGAGTGATGATAACAGCGGGATCAGCACTTTCTCCACCTTTTAGCGTCGACATCCGAGCACGGATGAATTCATATGTCACATTTTTCATCGATGTAGGAAGGTTAACGGAATTGATGTCGGTGAAGAATAATGTTTCCTTAGCAGCGGATATCGTCTGTTGGTCTACAAAGCGATCTTGCGTAGCTGGTGCAACAACCGCCCCATTAAGCCAACCCACAATAAGCTCAACATCTGCTGAGGGAACCACCGGCCGCGTTGTTGCGTTCTGCGCCATGGCGTTAGCGAAGTAGAAAGCCAAAACAGCACAAATAATGAACGCCGTAACGGACAATTGAACTCTTCGCATACTTCACATCCTCGTAGTGCACCCTGCACTTGAAACAGGGAACTCCTGAAATACGAGATCAAAAAAGGGACATCCAGATTTAATTTGGGTAATTTGCAAAAGCGCCAATGGGGACATCCATAATTGTGGCACGGGTTTTTAACCCGTGTCTTTCTTGCGAACCGAACACGGGTTGAAAACCCGTGCCACGTTGAAGCATGAATATTGACCCGCATTTATCTGTGCAAATCCGTCTTCATCCGCGTCATCTGTGGCCTATGCTTCTCACGCAGGTAACGCTGCCAATTCTTCACCGACGGCACGGATCAGCGGGTCGATGGTTTGGGTTGAGAAATCGAACCGTAGCCCGGCTGTTTCAAACAGTTGGGGCAGCGGGCGCGTGCCGCCGAGTTTTAGGGCGCTGCGGTAGTTGGATAATGCGCGTTGCGGGTCTTGCTTGCTCTTCATCCACAGTTGCAACGCGCCGATCTGGGCGATGCCATATTCGACGTAATAAAACGGGACATGGAACAGATGCAGTTGTCGCTGCCAACTGGAGGCTTTGATCTTTTCATAACCAGACCAGTCGGTCAGTCCGCCGAATCGGTGGAGGATTTCCAGCCATACTTTCGTGCGTTGGTCGGGCGTGTGATCGGGGTGGGTGTAGATCCAGTGTTGGAACTGGTCGATCGTCGCCATCCAGGGGAAGAATCGGATGACGCCTTCCAGCCAGGCACGTTTGGCGCGGGCGGCTTCGTTCGGATCGGTATAGAATAGGTCGTAGTGATCGCTGGCGAGGGCTTCCATCGACATGCTGGCGACTTCGCAGAACTCCATGGGCGCCTGTCGCAGAAACGTCAGCGGCTCATTCGCGGCGGCGGCGAGAAAGTGGAAGGCGTGGCCGCCTTCGTGGAGTAGGGTTTCGACATCGCGTTGCAAACCCGCAGCGTTCATAAAGATAAACGGCTGGCCGCATTCTTCAAGGTTGCACTGGTAGCCGCCGGGCTGTTTGCCTTTGCGGCTTTCGAGGTCGAGATTCTTATTGGTGCGGAGCGTTTCAAAGTCGGCTGCCAGTTGCGGGGACATGCGTTCAAAAATCGACTTGGTGCGCGTGACAAACCCGTCGATATCCGTTTCCGGGAATGGCCGAAGCGGCTGGCGACCTTTCGGATCGACCGCCCCGTCCCACGGGCGAAGCTTATCAACGCCCAAGTCTTCCTTGCGTTGCCGATCCAATTCCTTCACCAGCGGAACGATGGATTTCTCAATTGCGGTCGCGAATTGGTTGCAATCGTCGGGTGTGTAATCGAACCGCTTGAGGGCTTTCCACATATACGACCGGAAATCGCCACAGCCGGCATTTTTGGCGATCGTCTGCCGCAGGGGCAGTAATTTGTCGAAGATTGTTTCGATCGCAGGAGCATCCTGCATGCGCCGATTTGCTGCGGCTTCAAACGCTTCTTGTCTTGCTTGTCGGTCGGTTTCTTCTTGAAAACGGGCGAGTTGCTGCATCGTGTAGGTCTTGCCGCGAAAGTCGACGAGCATCGCGCCGCAGAGTTTGTCGTACTCGGTGACGAGCTTGGTGACATCGGTTTCGATCGCGACATTTTCCGGCCTAAATAATTCGACATCCGCCTCCCATTTGCGATTGAGGATCGCGTATTTTTTGTCGGTCAATGCCGATCGGTGCGGCGAATCGAGGTACTTCTTCTGCAACTCAAAATAGACGGGCTTAAGCTTGGGTTCGATATTCTCGACGAAGTGCATAAAGGCTTTTTCGATGGTTTCGTCATCGGTGTGGCAGCTTTTGTCGATGTATTTACGCGATCCATATTCGTCGATCACGCTGGAGATTTCGCTCATGTTCGAAAGCCATGTTTCCAGATCCTCCGGGGAGTTGATCGAGGCCGATTGCAATTTGTGAAGCAACGGCTCGATTTGCTGCCAATCTGCGACATCGAATTGAGCGGGAACGAACTTTCGCGACATTGTTTTGCTTTCAGACATTCGGGTTCTCCATTGAATGTTCAAGACCATATCAGGACGACACCGGTCTGTCAGGTGACGCCACGAAAGGTTTTTGTGTTTCCTATCCGACAAAACTGCGTATGATTTAAGGTGATGTCGAATGTCTATAACACCGTCTGCGACGATTTTTATGTCAATCTGCGTGTCGGCACGCAGATGAATCTTCCGCACCAGCGGGAGACGTTGCTGCATTTTTGCGAGCAGATTCAAAAGTCGTATCCTGATATGACGCGATTTCGCCGCAATGAGCAGAACGAATATACGCTTGAAGAAGACCGCGAACGCGACAGCTATCGTTGGCTGAGCATTGAATCCCAGCGGCTGGCGTGCGGGCATGTCAATCCGACCGACGTCGCCGAGGCATTAAAGCTGCACGCCACGGTGCTGGATCATGCTCCCTACGCACTTGGTTTGAGTTCGGTCGAGATCGACTACATCGATTTGCTGTTCGGTTTTGATCTTGAATACGCCGGCAATCACGACGAGATCGTCGCGGAGAGCATGTTCGGCGATTCGCCGCTGTCGAGCATTCTGGAAGAACCCGGCGCCAAAGCGATGGATTTTCAACCCACGATCACCGTCGCTTTGACCGAAGATTGCCGGATGCAGGCTAGAATTGATGTCGTCACACGCACCAATAGCTATCAGGTCCGCACCGGCGATTACAGTAGTGACGTGATCAGCGTGTATCTGATCGTCCGTCGATTCTGGGGCGATCGGGTTAAGGAAACCTACGAGGAATTGCTACGCGTACTCGCGGATAAGGCAGAGGACCTGGCGCAGAAATACGTCATCCCCCGCGTCGTCCAACCCATTCGCGCCGCGATCGGCACGCGATCATGATGCCGCCTAATGCATCAGCATGAGAACCGCTTGCCGTATCAGTGCGGGCCTTCGATGCCTAAATCGGTGATCGTAAACAACGCATCCATTTTGAACCCTGCTTGTTCAATGTTGTGCCTTGCGCCTTCAAGCCGATCTATCACACCGACAATCCCGACGATCACCGCACCGGCTTCGGTCAGGGATTTTGCGGCTTCGAGCACCGCCCCGCCGGTGGTGAGAATGTCTTCGACGATCAGCACTTTTTCCCCGGCCTTCAGTTCGCCTTCAACGCGTTTGGTCGTGCCGTATTCTTTCGCGGCTTTGCGGACCATCACAAACGGCTTATCCGCCGCCATCGCCGTCGCCGCCGCCAGGCAAACCGCGCCGAGTTCCGGACCCGCGATGCGATCCACATCCGGCGTCACGTGCTGGGCAAAAAGTTTCCCCAAAGCCGCCAGCACGTCGGGTTGGGTTTCAAAACGATATTTATCAACGTAGTACCGCGACTTTTTGCCGCTGCGAAGGGTGAATTCGCCGTGCAATACGGCAAGGCTTTTAATGCGCTCGATCAATTTCTCTCGTGTCATAATCCCGATGATCGGCAAGACCATGCGTGTCGTCAAATATCTTGAATCCATTGGTCACGCCGGTGACTCGACGATGAGGGGCCTACAATCGTCCCATGCGTTTCATTGTCATCGGAGCAGGTCCCGCCGGTTCTCTAGCAGCCATACTGCTCGCACGCGCCGGTATGGAGGTAACGCTGATCGAACAATCCAGATTCCCGCGCGACAAAGTATGTGGCGAATGCCTCTCGGCGTTGGGCCGATCGGTGTTGCAGCGACACGATCTTGAATCAGCGCTGCTTCGCGCCGGCGCAGTCGAGTTAACCCAAACACAACTAGTATGCCCCACCCGACGGGTTTGCGTCGATTTGCCAAAGCCGATGCTGGGCATCTCGCGCTCGGTACTGGATCAAAGCCTGCTTGATCACGCTCGATCTTCCCATGTGAAGGTCCTTCAGCCTTGGCGGGTCGAAGGGTTGACCGATGCGATGACATTGCGCGTTCGCGATTTATCGACAAATACCATCCATGACTTGTCCGCCGATCACATTCTTGTCGCCGACGGGCGCGGCGGATTCATCGGAACCAATCGACCCACACCCACCGGCGATTTAGGTATCAAAACGCATTACACCGGCTTACGAGCTTCTGCGCACACAATTACGCTTTACACCACCCCGCCTTGCTACGGCGGCGTTGCGCCGATCGAAAATGGCCGTTGGAATGCCGCGTTTTCCGTGCCGGCAAACTTCGTTAAAAATGCGGGTGGAAATATCGATCAGGTTTTTCAAAAACTCATTGAATCAAACGCCTTAATGCAGCAACATTTCGCTGGCGCACGGCGGGTGATTGATTGGATCGCCTCGCCGTTACCACGATATTTACCTAAAAATGATTGGCCTGGCTGCGTCACGCCGATCGGCAATGCCGCCGGCGCGATCGAACCGATCGGTGGCGAAGGGATGGGGCTTGCGCTACGAAGCGCCGAACTCGCGGTCGATGCGATCCTGCACAACCGTCGCGATCAATTGCCATCCCAATATCGCAAACTCTGGCAAACGCGAAGCCTTTTTTGTCGATTAGCCGCCGTCACGATGTCACATCGGTGGAGCGCCGAACTGGGTGTGGATTTGCTCGATGCGAACCTCGTCGGAAGCAATAAAATCTTGTCGCTACTGGGAAAGTGACGACCGATCACGCAAACATCACTGCGCCAGCCTCGGGCGTAAGCCCGCGCGTGCCTGACTGCGCATCGACCAAAGTTGCGCAGGAAGTTTCCATCGTCACCTAAGCCGCACGGGCTTGAAAGCGTTACCTCTGACATGAAGTTCCAACCGTTCCCGCACTTATCGCGATCGAATCAAGTCAGCATCTTTCAAACCCATCTTCCCGCGCAGCGGTTCGATTTCATTGATAAATCGCCAGCCATCGGTGTAGTAACCGGCCGTGGGTTTCAGATCGGATTGATGTTGTTGCCAATACCGATTGAAACGGTGCATCAATGCTTCGCGTAAGTATTTCGCCAGCATCGACGCCGCGGCGACGGGTAACGCGATCGATTCAGCCTTTTCCGCAAAGACGATCCGTGCCGATCGCGATCCTTGGCTCAACCGATACTCTGCCCGTTCCGGCGACTCGCTTTCAATCTGTAGCGACCAATCTTCAAACATCATCCGTAGTGTCGATCCGTAATGCTCCCGCCCGCCCTGCCGATCACATACGATCCATAAATCCTGATCGGAATAGGTTTTAAGGAGTTGATCCATATGCCTGGCGACCAGCGAAAATGAAGCCGACGCCTTGTTCCGCGTTTTCTCGACCATCGCATTGAATTGACGTTCAAGCATGACATGGGCTGCATAATGCACGCATCCAGTCGCGCTATTTTCCGATTCGATCCGCCAGGCGTTGGAACTGATCTGCACCGCAGCCGGATCGACTTGCAACGGAAATCGTTCATCCAATTCCTCCGCATACCAGTCATATGCCGCTAGGTCGGTAATCACCACAGGATCAACCAATCGGATTGCCTCGGTAAGATTCGCGGATTTGACATGGGCCTGCTCGATCAAGCACAGCACCGAGCGCTCCAATTCTTTTAACCCCTGCGAAGGCGAATAGACGGCTTTGGAATCATTGACATGCAATTTTTGCCCGCGTTTGTCCCGCGATTTGCTGGCCATCCGGGAAAGGCGCTCCCACAGGCAAGGCAACGTATCGGCGTCGGGCGTTGCAAACGCACAGCACGACACCACCAGCGGCCCGAGCACCGGCCCGTAACCGGCCTCATCTATTCCTGCGATGATCATGCAAATACTTTATCGAATAACCCCGATTGCACGAAACTCTTCGCCACTGGCGCCCTTCGATGCCAATCGTCTCGTCAGCAGTTTGTTGGTACACTCTTAGCCTATGCAATATCGCGATCTCGGCAAAACTGGCTATTCCGTCTCGACGATTTCCTTCGGTGCCTGGGCCATCGGCGGATCGTGGGGACAAGTCGATGACGATACATCGATGGATGCGCTTCGCGCTTTCGTTGAAGCCGGAGGCAATTTTATCGACACCGCCGACGTCTACGGCGACGGGCGATCCGAACGCCTTGTCGCAAAGTTGCAAAAAGAATATCCCGGCAAACTCACCGTCGCCACCAAAGCGGGACGTCGCCTAAATCCGCATACCGTCGAGGGCTATAATCTTGCGAACGTCGAAGGATTTATTGATCGTTCGCTGAAGAATCTGGAAACCGATTGTCTTGATCTGGTGCAACTGCACTGTCCGCCGGTGGGGGTTTATTACAAACCTGATTTTTTCGACGATCTGGCTTCATTAAGCAAAAAAGGCAAGGTGCGGCATTGGGGCGTCAGCGTGGAAAAGATCGAAGAAGCGATCAAAGGAATCGAATACGACGTGGTAAAAACGGTGCAGATCATCTTCAACCCGTTTCGGCATCGACCAAACGAACTGTTTTTTGAACAGGCAATGAAACGCAAGATCGGCATCCTCGCCCGCGTACCGCTGGCCAGCGGATTGCTCAGCGGCAAGATGAAGCGCGATGCGACCTTCGCCAAAGACGATCACCGCAATTTCAATAAACTCGGTGCGGCGTTCGACGCCGGCGAAACCTTCTCCGGCCTCGGCGGGCATCTCGATGACGCCTTTGCAGCCGTTGATGAAATCAGCAAACTCGTTCCTAGTGATCAAACTCTCGCACAATTCACCTTGCGTTGGATTCTCACGCACGATGCTGTCACCTGCGCGATCCCCGGCGCAAAAACCGCCGATCAAGCCCGCGCCAACGCCACTGCGAGCGATCTGCCGCCATTATCAGGCGAGCAAATGTTCTCGGTGCGCGACATCTATAACCGTTTGATTGAAAAGCATGTGCATCATCGCTGGTAAACATGGCGAGGTGGCGCTTAATTGTGTCAGGCTGCGAGCAACTTTCGGAATGACATCACCATAAGAATGCCCGCGCCGATAAAACAGAGTCCGCAACAGACGTACAGCACTGTAATGAAAGCGATCTCGCCGGGCGTCCATTGGCGCGTCTGCGTTTGCATGCCCGGGAAGATGTCGAACATCAACCCGATCCCGATCAAAAAACACCCTGCCAGACCGATCAGACCCAGACTCAGCACGCCGAGAATCGCCGCCGCGAGAATTGGCCGCGCGGTCAGAGCGGTGGGAGTGGCGTAGGGTAGCGATTGATTCATCGGATATTTCCTCATAGTTGCCGATGTTGTGATTACAAAAAGCGCTCGACGAAGGCTTGAGCGATCAGCGCGTGACCGGCGTCGTTGAAATGCAGCCCATCCGTCGCCCAGTAGGGTTCGCATTTTCCTCGCAATTCTTCGTACAAATCCCAGATTTCATACCCCGCATCGATCGCGCACTTTTTCGCTGCTGCCATGTAGGTCTCGAACATCTCGTCTCCGATCGTGACGCGCGTGGTACACACAGGAAATGATGTAATGAAGAGAGATTGCGTGCCTTGGATTCGCGGGAATAACGCGTTGAGATTATTCCTATATTCCTCGATCAACGTGCGGCGATCCGGCTGGGTGTCGTACTTGCGGGGCAGATCATTACAGCCCAGCATCACCACCAACCGGTGCGGCGAATGCACCGTCACCGTCGTCACACGCAGCAACATATCCCGCGTCGTATTTCCGCCGATCCCGCGATTGATCCACCGCATTTTCCGATCCTGCGCCAACCGTTCGGCACGGGCAAACCACCCGCCTTGCGTATCGCCAACGCCTTGCATCGACGATGCGCCGAGTCCGATGATCGTGTTTTGCATTTCCCGATTGTCTCGCCAGAATCACGTCTGGCAAGAAGGCGGTGAACTTTCTGACAAGCAATTAATGCACATGTCGCGACGAAAATGCCCTCGACAATTCGCCGGCACCGTGCGAAAATTGGGCTTCAAAAGAGGTATTGATATGCGTCGAAAAATCGTTGGCATTTATTGTATCGCGATCCTGTCGCTGGGTTGTAATAAGCACGTCAAGACGACCGCAGCCAGTTACACCGCAGGCGATTTGCCGGTCGAAACCTACGCCAGACACACCGGCGTCTGGAAAGTGAAGGCCGCGATCGACGACAGGGACAAGTTGCAAACACTTCCCGCAACCGAGCGTCTTGTCCACCAAGGCGATCCGATAGGATTCCGTACCGATCAGCAATCCGGCAGAGTCGTAGCTTATATTGGGGACAACGACGTTTTCCTACCCGATCGTCCCGGGCTGACGCGATACGCGTGGACATTCGACCAAAAACGCCGCACGCAGTTCGGCAAGGAAATGAACAAAGCGCGTCAATCCCTCGGTGATACCGCCAAGGTCGCCGGCGTCGTCGCGATCTACGGCGGCGTATTACTGCTCGAAGCGGCTGCTAACTCACATGAATGCCATGACCCATATCATGCAAGCCATCATTGAAGTTCGCGAACCGTACGCTCACACATGCTGAATCCCATGTAGCTGCGACGCCCGCGTCGCCCATTTCTACGTCCATCAGCAACAAATTGGCGACGCGGGCTTCGCAGCTACAGACGTACATCACGCGCGATCCGCGTCACACCAGCGGTATTCCTACTTCCGCATCTGGGCAAACGTCCCCACTGTCGGTAGCGTTCCAACCAGCGGTTTGGCGTAGTCGATAAATGCCTGGGTGATGTCGTTGCCGTCTTTGATGTATTCGTCGGCCAAGTGTTTGGTATCGCGGGCGACGTTCTTAATACTCGTGAAATCAAGTTCGATTTCATAAGGCGAATTGCTCGTACGGATCATCACCACACTGCCTTCGATCCTGCTCGGGTCGGTGCTGTAACGAACCGCTTGACGAGCGACTTCGCGGGCTTCTTTCGCATCAACTTCGCTGACATATCCCGCGAATGATCGTTGCACATAGCCGAACGTATCGGCGCGTACGCGAAGCTTCTTTCCGCCGGGGTTGTTCAGTTTTTTCGTGACCATCGCAGCGAAGAAATCGCCCAGTGCGCCGGTGCCGGATAACTGCACGTTGCCGTGCGAATCTTTCTCCAAGCCCCCTGCCATTTTCTCAGCCCAGGTTTTGCCGTCGGGCGCCGAAACACCTTCGCTCATCGCGATCAGGCAACGGCCTTTCTTGCTGTAAATGCGATCGACATCCGCCAGAAACTTTTCCTCGCTCAACGGCGATTCGGGCACGTAAATTAGATGCGGGCCATCGCCTTCATATTGACGCGCCAGCACAGATGCGGCTGTCAGAAACCCCGCGTGACGACCCATGATGATATCGACCTTGATCCCCGGCAAGGAAGCATTGTCGTAGTTGTCACCCATGATCGCCGACGCGACGAACTTGGCAGCCGATCCAAAGCCTGGCGTGTGATCGTGGACGCGAAGATCGTTGTCGATCGTCTTAGGAATATGGAAAACGTGCAGCTCATGCCCCTCGGCAGCGGCCATCTCCTGAACAATCCGCGCGGCGTCGGCGGAATCATTCCCGCCGATATAGAAGAAATAACCGATGTTATTCTTCTTAAAGTTTTCCATGATCTTGCGGCAATAGGCTTCATCCGGTTTATCCCGGCTGCTGCCCAACGCCGACGAAGGCGTTCCTGCAATGCGTTCCAACAGATCCGCCGGGACATCGTTCAGCGGAATGTAGTCGTCTTTGACAATCCCACTGACGCCATGACGACACCCGAACAGTTTGTCGATGTGATCGTGCATGCGGACTTCTTCAATCACGCCGACGAGGGATTGATTGATGACGGAGGTAGGCCCGCCAGACTGACCGACGACTGCGTTGCGATTTTTGGACATAGACGTTCCTTAGTTGTGTAAGCAAATTGACGATCCGCGATGATAGTGCCCTGCCGCGGGTCTGCAAGATGGGATCGCGTTTGCGGCTGTCACATTCGTCACATTCCCGCCTCGCACCTCATTCCGTGAATCGCAAGCATCAAGCATACTGACCAGCCACTTTATACAGACACTCAACACATCTTTAGCGGCACTTGACGATCCAACATCGCAAATTTCACCTCGGGTTAGATACGAAAAATGTTAGGTATTTGTTTGCTAAAAGTCAAGTATAAAATCCCCCGAATAGACCCCATCCGATCCGCCCCATCACGCTATCGACTATCCCGTCGGCAATAGTGCGCGTTTGCCATCCGTAGCGATGCGGATGCCCCAACGCCTCCTCCATGAAAACAGGGAAAACAGATGTGATTAGCAATTACTATGTGCGTCCCCGTATCATTTCCTGGGGCGATTTGAACAATACGGCGTTGCGGTCAAACGCGTCATCAACTGTGGCGGCATCAGCGCCCGCAATCCGCTAGCGATGCAGATCTATGCCGATATTTTGAATCGTCCCATCGCGATCTCTCGATCGTTGCAGACGTGTGCATTAGGCAGTGCCGTCGCGGCGGCGGTGGTCGCACAGGCCCACCCGGACTTCACGACCGCTATACAGCAGATGACCGGCGTACAGGAAAGAATCTATAACCCAATCCCGGCCAACGTCGCGGTGTATGAAAAACTTTACAAGCTGTATTTACAACTCCACGATGCGTTCGGCATCGCCGGTTCGCGGTCAAGTCTCGCCAACGTCATGAAGGATTTGCTGACGATCCGCGACATCGCGTTGGCGGGATAAACTCCGCGATACGGCAGTATGCAGATGTGTAAATTGCCTAAATTAAATCTGGATATCCCTTTAGCATTTTCCTTTAGTCGCGATAGTTATCACTGAGGCATATGAGCAACCCACCCGCGTACTGACGCACCCCGCGGGGCATGGCAGTATGTTAACGCGCAACTTGCCCAGATTAAATCTGGATGTCCCTTTAGCGGTTCTCTTTATCCGTGTGCCCGATCACAGCTCGCATGCATAAATCCACACAGTTCCTCCTTTGAGCGAAATCACTGTAAAATAGCGGTCTTGATATACGGAGCCAATGTCCTCCTTCGAAGGAGTGGGCCACCAAGATGGAATACCTGTTGCGAACTGGTCAATCTTCCTTGCGTCGTAGACCCTTTCAGAGGATCCTAGTGCTTCCTTAACTCCTTGGAACCACACTTCAGCATTATGGGATTCCCGAAAATCAACTTGATAGAAATGCGATGGGTCTTGCGCGTTAATCATCCGAGACTGCATAATTGATGCAGAAGATGGTAGTTCGGGAAGGCCAAAACCTCGTATTACTGTGTTCACTTCACTTAGAGACACCACCGAGTCGTTGACTCGCTCTCCGCATCCAAGTATCGCTAACGTAAACAAGCATGCAGGGATGCGCGGTAAGCCAATGTAGTAGGGGCGAGAGTTGCTTAACATTAATCCTCCAACTCGTGCTAAAAGGGATGATTTTCTCCGTCGAACGGTAGTTGGGGCTTACCCCCGCCGGCACCTCCACCGATTAAGCAATCGCATTCAGCCGTTCCAGTGAGTGTCTCAGACCAGACGGCCGTTTGTTTGAACTGCTTGGGGTCGTGAGACCCAAGCAAATCCCACTGATCATTTACTTCGTACGTTATCGTCGAAGTGACGGATGCCTTCAGCTTCCCCTCAGCTGCTGTAACCGTTAAACGAGCCGTAGTGCTTTTTTTCGCATAGAATCTGCCTGCCGTCACACCACCCGTCCACCCCGTGACCGCCAACAAAGAAAGATTCTTTAGATCAGCGACCGGGACGTCTTTGTGGCCGGATTCACCCTTCTTCGCAAACTCGACGAGGTACTTGTTCACTTCACCCTCGATCTTACTGATGAAACTTGCCCGGTCAGTCTGGAAGCTTGTTGAAGCACGGATGGCACGAATGAAAAAATCTTCCGGGTCGGTAAAAATTCGCCCACCGCCGTCGCTGAACCATGTTGTAAACCAGTTGTATCCAACTTTGACGGTCTCAAGCGCTGCACCACCTGTACCGGTCACCCCGGCGGGAAGTCCGCCGGTCAGGGACAGCGAACAAAGTCCCATCGGATCAACAAAATTTGTGGGATTACTTCGGTCAGCTTCATATAGATTCATCCCATCCTCTGAATACCCGATCGGGTCGCGTTCTAGGAATCGGCCTAGGCTTGTGCTGTAAGACATTGCAATACTCCTTTGAAAAGTGATCGTTAATTACCAGCTGTTCGTTCTGTTCCGTTCAGAACGCGTCGGCGCTCTGCGATGAGGGATTTTAGTTGGGTCTGAAACACGGGATGTTTTTCTAATAAGCGCGCTCGGCGGAAGACTTCGGTGTCGCACGGATCGAACAAATAAAGATCGTGCAGGGCGTCGCGGGCTTTGAGGTATTGACCGGCTCGCTCGCATTGGATGACGAGATTCCGCAGTTCGTCGGCTTCTTGTTCGGGCGGGCATGACAGCCTGACGCGACGGGGTTGGCCGATGTTTTTGGGCATGACACGAGGACCTGTCGGGGGCGTCCAGCCGTGCGTGCGGAGGAAGCGTTGGAGATCGCGTTGTTCGTTGTTGCCGTGGAAGTTTTGGCGGGCGGCTTCGATGTAGGCTTGACGCGCTCGATCTATCTCGCCGGTTGCTTCGGCGTGGTGGGCGGCGATGGTGAGGAATGTTGAACGCTCTTCGATGGTGAGGAACTCGCCCAATACGAAGTAAAACTCGTGATTGCGTTCGGGTGGCGGGATGAATCGCGTGAGGTATTTGTTGCGATAGCGTTGCTTGATCGCTTCCATCGCGGTGGAGTAAGCAATATTGGCGAAGTGCGGCTCATCGGGCGCGAATTGAAGCGCTCGGGCAGACCAAAGCATTGTTTCGGCATATCGGGCGGCATCCTGCAAACACCAGACGCGGAACATGCAGAACATGCCGAACTCTTCTGCGGGGTGCAGCGAGCGGAGATAGAACCCGCTTTGTTCTTCCGATTGGGTAATTTGTAGTGGGAACTCGCGGTAATGTTGATCGGTAGGCGTCGCCATGCCTGCGGGGTTGCTGGCTTCGATGTTGAACGAAAAGCCTTGCAAGTTGTCCCAGCGGACGTAAACATGCTTGCGATTTACCGCAAGTCCAACCGGATACCCCAACCGACGCGCGACGGCTGCGACGAGGACGGGAATGGATGAGCAGCTCCCCCATCTGCGGTTGCGGTCGTCGTCCAATAATCCGTGAAGAAAGACGTTGCGGGAGTCGGTAAATAGCGAGGGGAGATTGGCTTCGAGTTCGACTTTGACGGAGGGATCGTAGGTCGCGCCGAAGTCACGTTTGACGAGCGTGACGAGCATCGCCATCCGCCACATGGGTTCGCAGTGGCCGTAATCTGGATCGGATCGAAAGCGATGAAGGTTGCGCTCGGTGCTGGCTTTGACGAACTCGGCGAGATGGTCAACGCGCGCGAGACATTTAGCGATGTCGAGGTTTTCGTTACCGGGTAAAGATGGGGCGCATAGTAAGTTGAGGAGTGCTAAATCTTGGCGACCAAAGTGCGACAGGGGCAATTCGAGAGCGTTGTTGAGCATTTTAGCCCAATCATCGCTTTGCCGTGCGTCGGGTTGATGATCCATCCGTGATGACATCTGCACCTCGTTGCGAAAACACTACCGCAGTGGGAAGGTATTGCAAGGGTTTTTCGGTTTGCAATTACTAGTGCTGGACATTCGCGATGTCCAGTTTCGATCTTCGTCGTATTAGGTGCTATGAAGTATCCCAAAGTGCGGGGTGAACCCGTTCTTTACTCCATCGCGACAAACTGTAACACACCATCGACTGCGATCCGTTTCGCGTTTTGTAGCGATTGGACGGTGGTACGGGTAGCATGGGTGGGTATGCAACAGGCGGAGTTTGAAACCGATGAGATGCTGCAGCTGCTGACCGAGGCGTTACGCCGGGGGCCGGGGTCGCCGGAGTGGCATCAGGCGTTGGAAAAGCTGCGGGATAGCGGCGCGAAAGAGGCGGACGATTACCGGCTATTGATGACCGTCCGCGAGCGCCTCGAATCAGGGCAGTCCTATCGCGAAGTCCGTGCCGGGCCGCAATTTACGCGCGAGTTGATGCAGAAAATTGACGACGAACCCGATGCAAATGCGTCCGCCAAACCCCGCACGGTGTTGATCGTGTCGCTGGTTTGCATCGGGCTGTTGATCGGATCAATCGCAGTGCTGGTAAAATTGATGTCCAACGGCCAGCCTCCTTTAGATCCACCATTACAGTTGGCGGGTCAGCTATTCGTCACGCCGGTGCGTACTTGGACATTCGATAAGGAAATCCCCGAAGGCATCACCCTGGGCGGCGACTTGAAAATCGAAGCCGCCGACGGGCTGCGACTGGCCCGTACCAATAAAACTGGCGTTGCGACGATTTTTTCGCAAACTCCCATTGAATTGCGGCAAGGCGTGTGCGTTGAAGCTCAAATCCAATTCGTCCCCGGAGCGGGCAGTCAGGCGGGCATCATGCTTTCAGGATACGCCAACCCGCCAGCTGAAAAATCATTGGGTATCACGCTGATGGATTCGGGATTTGCGATTGTCAACGCCGCAAAACTTGAACCGATTAAGCGCAACCTGCAGGCGGGGTTATATACCGTCCGCGTCAAACTCGATCAGTCGCATGCGATCATCGAAATTGACGGTCAGATCATCTGGCAAGGCACGCACCAGCTAAGTGATCCTGCGGGGGTCACGCTAAGCCTCGCAAAGCTGGGCAACGATCCCGCCCGGTCGCGTGTTACTTCGCTTCGAATACTTCAGCCATAATCTACGACAACCTTTTAACTTCTGGCGCGTATCTTAAACATGAGCGACACCCAACTCGCATCCTCGCACGCCGATCTCGAAGCCGCGCAGCAACTCAAACGCAGCTACGAACAACTTAAATCCGAACTCGCCAAGGTGATCGTCGGACAGGATCAGGTCATCGACGAATTGCTGATCGCGGTCTTTGCGCGCGGCCATTGCCTGATGCAAGGCGTGCCGGGATTGGCTAAGACATTACTCATCAGCACGCTCGCCAGTGCGATGGATTTGTCATTCCGGCGAATCCAATTCACGCCCGATCTGATGCCGTCCGACATCACCGGCACGGAGATATTGCAGGAGGATTCTGAATCAGGGCGCAGGCGGTTTGAGTTCCAGAAAGGCCCGGTTTTTACCAATCTTCTGTTGGCCGACGAGATCAACCGCACGCCGCCTAAAACACAGGCGGCGTTGTTGCAAGCGATGCAGGAGCATCAGGTCACGGTGAATGGCCGCGCGATGGATCTGCCCGATCCGTTTTTCGTTCTTGCGACGCAGAACCCAATCGAGCAGGAAGGCACCTATCCGCTGCCCGAGGCGCAGCTCGATCGGTTTATGTTCATGGTGATGGTCAACTACCCATCCCGCGATGAGGAACTGGAGATTTATAAACGCACCACCGCATCAGCCGTTGCGAAGGTGGATCGGGTGTTGCACGCGCGGGATATTCTAAGATTGCAGGAAATTGTGCGTCGTGTGCCGATCGGGGATCACGCTTATCAATTCTCGCTGGATGTGGTCCGTGCGACGCGTCCGAACGAACCCGGTGCCAGCGACTTTGTTCGGCATTGGCTGAGCTGGGGTGCCGGTCCGCGTGCGGGTCAATACATGATCCTAGCCGGTAAGGCTCGGGC
Source organism: Tepidisphaerales bacterium (assembly GCA_038210015.1). GTDB lineage: Bacteria > Planctomycetota > Phycisphaerae > Tepidisphaerales > Tepidisphaeraceae > BPJO01. The sequence goes on along the minus strand of JBBQXB010000021.1, from coordinate 18,916 downwards.
GCTGATGCTCGGGCGATTATTCGTCACGATCGACGATCTGGTCGCCGTCGCGCCAGCGGTCTTACGTCATCGCATCATCCCGAACTTCAATGCCGAAGCCGAAGGCATTACCGTTGAGCAAATCATCCAGAAAATCATCACCCTCGTCCCGCGTGGCAAAGGCGACAGGTTGCTGTGAAATCCTTGCGCTGCGCAAAATATGATCGACTGGGATTTCGTTCCGCTTTATAATTCGAACCAGAATGATTCCTGACTTCCGCACAGATGGCTGGTACCTCTGAAAAGCCCGGCATGTGCATCCGCGTCGTAGAAAAAATAGCCGCATAGCGCACTGGGGCCGTAAAAAAGGGTCGGGAATGCATATGCGGTAATACTTTATATCGCCAACCGTCACAAGATGTTGGCCTCCAAATCGTCTGCGCCAGCCACATATGCTGCTATGCGTAAGCCTAGGCCGGAGCAGACGTAACGCAACGCGCAATGAGCGGGTGTTTGGCGAATTAGAAAATGCATATCGCTGATGTGGCGATTGGGGTAATCAACGGGGTGCAACCTTCTGGGAATTTCGGTCGTCCATCTGTTCACACCTTTCCATTTTCACATTTTTCGTGCAAATTCGTAGGCTTCGTTTCTTCGTGGTGAGTATTCGCTAGCTCGAATGAATTGGAGGAGCGGCCGCAAGATATTGGGCTGGCGGGGTTTCACACCTGCCCGCTTGTGCTATCATCCTCCGCCCATGGCTGAGACTGAAAAAATCATCTTCACAATGATCGGGGTCTCCAAAGAGATCAACCGCAAGCCGATCTTCAAAAATATCCACCTCAGCTATTACTACGGCGCAAAAATTGGCGTGCTAGGGTTAAACGGGGCGGGAAAGTCGACTTTGCTGAAAATCCTTGCTGGGATGGATACCAACTTTGAAGGCCAGATATCGCGGCAGCCGGGGTATACGGTCGGACACCTGCCGCAGGAACCGCAGCTGGATAAAGGCAAAACGGTCCGCCAGATCGTCGAGCAAGGCGCGCAGGCGACGCTGGATCTATTGCACGAATACAACGTCATCAGCGAAAAATTCGCCTCACCGATGAGCGACCAGCAGATGCAGAAATTGCTGGACAAGCAGGGAGAAATTCAGGAAAAAATCGACCGCCTCGATGCCTGGAATCTCGATCAACAGCTTGAAATGGCGATGGATGCGCTGCGTTGCCCCCCCGCTGATACGATCTGCGATAATCTCTCCGGCGGCGAAAAACGCCGCGTTGCGTTATGTCGTTTGTTATTGCAAAAGCCCCATGTGCTGATTCTGGACGAGCCGACGAACCATCTTGATGCCGAGAGCGTCGAGTGGTTGGAACATCATCTGAAGCGATACGAAGGCACGGTCATCGCGGTGACGCATGATCGGTATTTTCTAGACAACGTGGCCGGTTGGATTTTGGAATTGGATCGCGGCCGCGGCATTCCGTGGAAGGGTAACTATTCGTCGTGGCTGGAGCAGAAACAGAAACGATTGGAGTTGGAAGAAAAAGAAGACGCCGCCCATCAGAAGATGCTGGAACACGAGTTGGAATGGGTTCGCAAAAGCCCGTCGGCACGTCAAGCCAAGAGCAAGGCGCGGCTTGCGAATTACGAGCGGATGGCGTCTGAGCAGGAGCGCCAGAAAGATGTCGAGATCGACATCTACATCCCGCCCGGCCCGCGTCTTGGACAAAAGGTGATCGAGGCGGTCAACGTCACCAAAGCCTTTGGCGACAAGATTCTGTTGGATAAGGTGAACTTCGTCATCCCGCCTAATGCGATTGTGGGCATCATCGGCCCGAACGGCGCGGGTAAAACGACGCTGTTCAGGTTGATCACCGGCGCGGACAAACCCGATTCCGGAAAGATGGAGCTTGGCGACACCACCAAGCTGGCGTATCTGGATCAATCCCGCGATTCGCTGGTCGATGATGAAAGCGTCTACAACGCCATCACCGGCGGGGCGGAATGGATGGAGCTGGGCAACGTCAAAATCCATGGCCGGGCGTATGTCAAACGGTTCGGTTTTGTCGGCAGCGAACAATCCAAAGCCGTCGGCGTTCTATCCGGCGGCGAGCGCAATCGCGTGCATCTGGCGCGAATGCTGACCAAAGGCGCCAACGTCATCATGCTGGATGAACCGACCAATGATCTGGATGTAAATACGATCCGCGCGGTGGAAGAAGCGATCGAAAACTTCGCCGGCTGCGTGCTGGTGATCAGCCATGATCGGTGGTTTCTGGATCGCATGGCGACCCACATTCTGGCGTTTGAAGGCGACAGCCAAGTCGTCTTCCACGAAGGCAATTTCAGCGATTACGAAGCCGCCAAGCACAAGCGATTGGGTACCTCCGCCGATCAGCCGCACCGGATTAAGTATCGCAAGTTGACCAAGTAAACGTGCGGATGGATCTGCATTGCAAGCATCAAACGCGGGTTATAAATCTTGCGTCCAGATGATCGTGCAAGGTTGCGCGCAGGCGACGCTTCTTTACGCCTCGCGAACGTGTTCCAAATCCGGCTCACAAATGGTTAGAATAAAATCATGCTCGAAGGCTTCACCACCGTCATCGTCGGGTTTTTCATTTTCTGTCTGTACCGACAGGATTTGATCAAGAACCGCACCTACTACTATGCCACGTTTGCTTGTTTGCTGGGGATCATCCTCTTCAATGTGTTTTTCTATTTTATGGCCGGGGTGACGGGGCAGGGATTTTGCGCTGTCGCGCTGGGTATCCTGCATGCCGGGGCGTTGATCCTGACGATGGCGTATGTCGGCGGGCTGGGAATAAAGCAGATCGGGTTTGAAGTCATTACCGCAGCGAAGGATTTACGGTCCGAAGGCGAAGACAAAAAGCCGGTCATCGTCCCGCTGACGCGCGAACAACCCAAGCCCAAAGACGCCTACGTCGAAGAGGCCAAAGATCAGGCCGCCAAGCCGAGGATCGTCATCGAGTTACCCAAGAAGCCCGACGACAAAGGCGTCTTGCCACTGGAATAATCCCATCACAGTGTGCGCCGCCTAGCCTTCTCACGAATCCCGAACCACGAATCCCGAACCACGATTTACCTACTTCGTCATCACAAACGGCGCCATCACCGCGACTGGTCGATTTTCCAGGATTTCCATCAACTGTAATTGCTGACCCAACGACGCACGCACGTTGCCGGGCAGCATTTTCAGGATCGAATCGGCTTTGATCTCAAACTTGATGAGCGGTCTTTTGAAAGGCATCTCGGCGTCCGCACCGCTGCCGCCGGTCATCATGTCGGCGAAGGTGGCGGGTTTGGGCAATACGGTGATGTCGTAGGTGCCTTTTTCCAGTTTCGCACGTTTGGCGGCCACCTGAAGCGCGGCGGTCAATCCGCCAAGTTCATCCACCATTCCCAAATCCTTCGCATCCTCCGCCAGGAAAATCCTGCCCCGGGCGACTTCATCAATGTCCTTGATCTTCTTGCCACGCGTCTCTTTGATGCGGTCGGTAAACTGGTCGTAGGTGTTTTTCATCCACGTGCGAACCATCCGTTTTTGACGATCATCAAAGCGCGAGGTTGAACTGTAGAGTCCGGCATTCTGCCCGCGTTGGAACGTCATGGTTGAGATGCCGAGCTTTTCATACAGATCAGTCATCACAAATTTTCCGCCGACGACTCCGATTGAACCAACGATCGCACTGGGATCGGCCACAATGTAGTCACCCGCCGACGCCAGATAATACCCGCCGGACGCTGCCATCGATCCGATCGAGATAATGACCGGTTTTTCCTTCGCGACCCGGCGAACCGATTGCCACATCGCTTCACTCGCCAACGCACTGCCGCCGGGCGAATCGATGCGAATCACGATCGCTTTCACATCTTCAGACCGTGCCGCAACGCGCATCGCGCGTCGGATATCCTCCGAGCCGATACTCACCCCGCCCAGCATTCCCTCACCGCCGATGCCATCGATGATCGTTCCTTCTGCATACACCACCGCGATCTTCGGCAGATCGCTTTCAACAGGCTTTTGGTTCAGCATTTGAAACAACGCAAACGGATTCGACAGATCAACCGGTGCACGCTCGGCCATCCCGTAGTTGTGGATGATCTTCACCTCGTCACCCAGTTCGTCCTTCATTAGTGCACGCAGCCCGTCGGCGTCAGTCAGATGATCGACCCATCCGGCGTCTTTCGCTTCCTTGCCCGACAAAATCGCGGTATCAATCGTCCGCTTCACTTTGTCCTTAGCGATATTGCGGTTCAGCGAAATTTGATCGACCACCTGCTGGAAGTAGCTGTCCACCAGCTTATTCATTTCGCCTTTGAGTTCTTCGCTAGGCTGGCTGCGCGTGTAGGGTTCTTCGGCGCCTTTGTATTCGCCGATCTGAACGTAGTCAGCATGGACGCCGAGCTTATCGAGCGTGCCTTTGTAAAACATCGTTTCGAACCCGATCCCCGGAATGAAAACCTCGCCGCCTTCCAACATGCAAACATTCGTACCGGCTGATGCCAGCAGATAGCTGGTCGTGTCGTAGCTGTCGGCGTAGATGAAGGTCTTCTTTCCCGCGCGGCGCATGTCCGTCAATACCTGCTTGACCTCCTGCGCCTGCGCCATGTTCAATCCCGTGCCACTACCCAGATAGATCAGCGCGGCCTTGACGTCGGGATCCTCTTTCACCCTTTCCATCTGATCGATCAATTCGCGTAGTGTGAGCGACTCTTCAGCGAACCACGAAAATCCCGCGGGCTTCTCCCGCACTGTGCCGGTCAGATCGAAATAGGCGACGCTGAGCTTTTTCGCCTGTTCGTCTTTTTTCGCCAGCATCTTACGTGCTAACTCCGCAGGGGTTGGAAAATGCTTGGCCACCGGATTGGTTGTCGGCTGGGTGCTTTGCGCGGCGCGTCGGGTGGTCGGATTCGTGGTTGGCTTGGTCGTTGCCTCTGCAAAAACCAACGAAGACGAAATAAGGCTCATCACGGCGATCTGCTTCAACATCACATTTACTCCAGAGAAATAAAAAACCTGTTGGCGGCTGGTGGCACATCATACCCGCAAGCCATTCCCCGCGTCATCTGTTATCTTTCATCTTCTATGAATTCTGATCGTCCCATTGTGATCGTCACTGAAGGTTCAGACCCGGTTCCCCTCGCATGGCTGAAAGAGAACGCCGATGTTCGCGAAATAGCCTACGATGATCCGTCGCTCGATGCGCAGCTTCAGCACGCGCAAGGTCTGGTCGTTCGTACTTATACACGCGTAACAGCCGCTTTTCTGGATCAATGCCCCAATCTGAAGGTCGTCGGGCGTGGCGGGGTTGGGATCGAGAACATCGATGTGGCTGCGTGTCGGGCACGCGGGATCGAGGTCGTCTACACGCCCGATGCCAACACGCTGGCGGTCGGAGATTTCGTCTTTGGCTATATCCTGCAACTCATTCGCCCATGGAACTTCTTCAAAGAGACCGCCTACACCCCGGCCGAGTTCAAAAAAATCCGCGCCACCGTGCGTGGCCGACAGCTTAACGAGATGACCCTCGGCCTGCTCGGCATGGGTCGGGTCGGCAGGCGCATGGGACAGATCGCGGCCAGCGGGTTCGGCATGAAGGTCATCTACAATGACCTGCTCGATATACCGCCTGAATCGCTGCCCTTCCCCGCAACAGCAGTAGACAAGCAAACGCTCTACCGCGAGTCCGACATCCTCAGCATCCACATCACGATGATCCCGGGCAACGAAAACCTCGTCGGCCGTGACCAGATCGCGCGGATGAAGCCCGACGCCATCCTCATCAACACCTCCCGCGGCGAAGTGCTCGATGCCCACGCCCTGGCCGATGCCATCCGCGCCAAGCGACTCTTCGGCGCTGCCATCGACGTCTATTGGCCTGAACCCCCACCCGCCGACTTCCCGCTGCTCGGATTCGACAACGTCGTACTCACCCCACACCTCGCCGCCCGCACGGGAACGGCGCTGGAGAACATGAGCTGGGTGGTCAAGGATGTGATGGCGGTGCTAGCATGCCAGAAACCAAAGTATCCCGCGCCGTAGAGCGTGCGGCATCAATCGCTCCCTCATGTCAACATCCACAGGTCTCAGCGTGCCGCGACCTGCGGTACCCGGCGAACAACAAACACTGTGGGGTAAACCTAGTAATTCGGCGTGTTCCATGAGCTAATCGGATTTTGGGTTTTAGCCGGTAGCGCTAGATTGCGTGCCGTTCTGGCACCCGGCACGCGATAGCTCGCCCTACGAGTTTAGAGCTGTGAAGTGAACAATAGCCAGCCTTCCGATTTAGAGCAATTGTCCTTTTCATGACGCACGCCCCTCACGCCATTGGGGTCAAGCAACCAACGTGTGTTCCAGTGTCTGCATTCCGGCGCATGTGGGGTCACAACGCCTTCAGCAGCACCCGAACCACCTTATTCAACCCGCTTTTGGCGTTGCCGACGAATTGCTGGAAGACTTTGTTGGTCACGCTCATAAACTCCTCCATGCCGTCGAGGCGTTCGCGGGTGCGTTGTACGGCGTCGTCTTTGGCGAGCTTGCCGATCTTGTCGGCACTTAATTCTCGGATGCAGTTTTTGATCGTCTCCAAAACCGGATCCATCTCGCGGCGTTTCCGTTCGGCGGCGATGATGGAGAACATTTCCCAGACATCGCCCAGGCTTTCAAAATACTCCCGGCGTTCGCCGCGCCGGTGCATTCGGCGGATAATGCCCCAGTCGCACAACGCCCGCAAAGACATGCTGGTATTGCCGCGGCTGATGTGCAAACGATCCATTACGTCATCGGTGCAAAGCGGAATGCCGGTGATGTAAAGCAAAGCGTGAATCTCCGCCATCGTGCGGTTAATTCCCCAGATCGCTCCCATTTCACCCCATTTTCGGATGAAATCATCCTGCACAGTGCGTAACGCCGGCTCGACCGGCAGGGGTACAACTCGCTCAACGCGGGCATCAGATTCAACCATCGTCATATCGACTCCTTTGTATATTCAGTAACTACTGAAAGAAGTATACACGGCAGGAAAGCGAAAAGGAGTTTTCATTGGGATTGAAAATTGTGAAGCGTGATCGACACAAAGTGCGTCAGCGGATCATTTCAGCCACCAGTGCGGTCCAGCCGGTCTGGTGAGATGCGCCAAGGCCTTTTCCGGTGTCGGCGTGGAAAAACTCATGATAAAGGATCAGATCTTTCCAATATGGGTCTTTGGCGTATTGCGAATCCCCGCCGTGACAAGGACGACGACCGTTTTCGTCGGGGACGAACAGGCCGATCAAACGATGGCGGATTTCGTCGGCGATCTGCATCAGTGTTTTTTCATTTCCCGATCCGGCCGGGCATTCCATTTTGAAAGAACTGCCATAGAAAAAGTGATAGCGTTCCAAGGCTTCAATCAACAAATAATTGAGCGGGAACCAGATCGGCCCGCGCCAATTGCTGTTACCGCCGAACAGATTGGATTCGCTGTCGCCTGGTTCATAGCGGATCGACCAGCTCTTGCCGTCTTCGGAAAAGGTGTACGGTGTTTGATGTATTTTTGATAGCGAGCGGATGCCGTGCGGGGACAAGAACTCGTCCTCATTTAACACATATCGCAAGACCCGTTTCAGCCGTTCCTGATTCGGGATCGCCAGCAGGTATTTGTGTCCCCCTGTACTGCTTTCAGACATCATGTTGATGTATTTTTGCAGGTCCGGGCGAAACTGGATGAACCAATCCATCCGCTTCTTGAATCCGGGCAGTTTGTCGATCACATCCCCATCCAGCACCTCAGCAGCGAACAGCGGGATGATGCCGACCATGCTTCGGACCCGAAGGCGGCGTGCTTCGCCTTGCAGAAAGATCTGGTCGTAGTAAAAGCCTTCTTCTTCGTCCCACAAACCCGTTCCGCCGAGCCGGTGCATCGCATCGACAATCGCGATGAAGTGTTCGAAAAATTTGCTGGCGACATCCTCGTACACCGGGTCTTCGGCGGCGAGTTCGAGCGCCATCGACAGCATCGTTCCGCAGAAAAAAGCCATCCACGCCGTGCCGTCTGCTTGTTCAAGCCTGCCGCCGGTGGGCAGTGGTTGTGAGCGATCGAATAGACCAATGTTATCCAGACCAAGAAACCCCCCGCCGAACAGGTTTTTACCGCTGAAGTCTTTTCGATTGACCCACCACGTGAAGTTGAGCATCAGCTTCTGAAAGGCTCGTGCCAGGAAATCGCGGTCGCGCTTGCCGCGTTCGCCTGTCATTTTGTAGACGCGCCAGCAGGCCCAGGCGTGAACGGGTGGATTGACATCAGAGAAGTTGAACTCATAGGCTGGCAACTGCCCGCTGGGGTGCATGTACCATTCGCGCAGCAATAGCAGCAGTTGATCCTTCGCGAATGCAGGGTCAATGCGTGCCATCGGAATCATATGAAATGCCAGATCCCACGCGGCGTACCAAGGGTATTCCCATTTGTCGGGCATTGAAATGACATCTCGATTAAACAGATGCCATTTCCACTCTTTATTGCGGGCGACCTCGTCGCGTTCGGGTGGCGGAGGCAGTTGCTCGGGATCGCCGGCCAGCCACTCGCGCACGACGTAGTGATAATGTTGCTTGCTCCACAAAAGCCCCGCCAGTGCTTGCTCGGCCACCTGTGCCAGAGGCTTGGGATGTCTACCGATGATCGGCTTGAGATAATCGTGGCATTCTTGGCGACGCTTTTTTAAGACTTGCTCAAATGATTCGCCAAAGACTTCAGACGGTTTCTCCTGATCGCTGTGCAGGCGCAGGTCGATCGTGGCCGATCCGTGCGGTTTCAGATGCAGGACGTAATGCGCTGCCACCTTGGTCCCAAAATGCTTCGGATTGACCGCATCCGACTTGCCCGCGACCAAGTAATCGTGAAACGCATCCTTGTAATAGTGCCCGGCACGTTGCTCCTGCCCGTACAACTTAGGGGCATTGGTCTCGTTGTCGGTGAATAGTAACTGCGGCGGTTGCCCAACCAACGGCGATACGTGAAATAGAAACTGCCCCAGCGACGCGTGAAACGTCTCCGCGGTCGTCTCACTGATCTTGCGAATCATGGGCTTTAGTTCGCAGCCCTCGCTCAGACAGCCCCACGACCAGCTATTTTTAAACCAAAGCTGCGGCAACAGATGTAGCGTCGTCGGCTCGGCGGAACGGTTGTGGATCGTGATGCGGATGCAGATGTCGTTTGGCCCGGCTTTAGCGTAATCGGCTTGGACGTCATAATAGCGGCTGTCGTGAAACACCCCCGTGTCACTCAGCTCGTATTCCGATTCGCCCAATCCTCTTTTGGCATTTTCATCCACCAATTTTTGATAGGGGAAGGCATCAATCGGATATTTATACAGCCCACGACACCACGAATGCGTCGGCGCACTTTCCAGATAGTAATAGCACTCTTTTACGTCTTCGCCGTGATTGCCTTCGGAATTGGTCAGCCCGAATAGTCGTTCTTTTAGAATCGGGTCTTTTCCATTCCACAATGCCAGACCGAAGCAAAGCCGACATTCACGATCGGTAAAACCAAGCAACCCGTCCTCGCCCCAGCGATAGGCGCGCGATCGGGCATGATCGTGCGGAAAATATCCCCAACAATTTCCGTCTGCAGAGTAATCCTCGCGTACCGTGCCCCATTGCCGTTCTGACAAGTACGGGCCCCAACGCTTCCAATTCTGTTTTCGCTCGGCATCAGCCAGTAAACGCGCGGATTCAGCGAGTAGTTCCTCGGGCATGTAATAAATGGTAACGCTGGGGCGCGGGGAATGAAAATTGTGGGTCGTGGGTCATCGTTCGTGTTTCGTGCCTCGAGGTTCGTGACTCGTGATTAGTAAGTCGACGGCGTGTTGAATACAAGCCCGCCTAGGCTGACCGACGGCGCGACTATCACAAGAACGGGCGAGCTTACGCTCGCGGCTTGGGGAACTACTCACCACTATCCCGAAACACGAGCCGCGAATCACGATCTCAAAAACTAAACCACCCCTTCTTATCGTCAACGTCACTTAGTCGCTGCTTCACATAGCTCGCGGTGATCGTGATCGATTTTCCGGCCAGATCGGGGGCGTCAAAACTGATTTGCTCAAACACCTTTTCAATGATCGTGTAAAGACGCCGAGCGCCGATATTTTGGATTTTCTTGTTTTGATCGAAAGCAAACTGCGCGATTTGATCCACCGCGTCTTCGGTAAAGCTGATCGTCACGTTTTCTGACTTCATCAGCGCAATCTGCTGGGTGGTCAACGCGTTTTGGGGTTCGGTGAGGATGCGGACGAAATCCTCTTTTTCCAAATCCTGCAATTCGACGCGGATGGGGAATCGGCCTTGCAGTTCGGGCATCAGGTCGCTGGGCTTGGCGGTATGAAACGCGCCGGCGGCGATGAACAGGATATGATCGGTTTTGACCGGCCCGTGTTTGGTGGTGACAGTTGAACCCTCGACGATCGGCAATAAATCACGCTGCACGCCTTGACGGCTGACATCAGCACCCTGGGATTTTTCCGCACCGGCAATTTTATCGATCTCGTCGATAAAAATAATACCGCTTTGTTCGGTTTTGTGAATCGCGGTGCGAATGATCCGGTCACGATCTACCAGTTTTTCGGCCTCCTGCGAGAACAGCAGTTGCCGCGCTTCGCGAACGGTGTAACGCTTGGTGCTGCGATTGGTGGGCATCATCCGCTCGAACATGCTGGTCATGTCGGGATCAAGATCCATGCCCGCTGCCCCGAACATGCCGGCGACATTCGGTTTATCCTCGGTGCTGATTTCAATTTCTCGCTCCTCAAGCTCGCCTTGACGCAGTTGCTCGAGCATTTTTTCCCGCGTCCGTCCCCGGCGGGCTTCTTCGTCAGGTTCGTCGCTGAAACTCGGCGTGCGCGGGAGCAGGTTATCCAGCAACCGATCCTCGACCGCCCGCGTGCCTTCCTCTTTCACCTGATCGAATAACTCGCTTCGCTGCTGCGCGATCGCGACTTCAAGCAGATCGCGAACCATCGATTCAACATCCCTGCCGTGATAGCCGACTTCGGTGAACTTTGTCGCTTCGACTTTGACAAACGGCGCGCCGGTGAGCGTTGCCAATCTGCGGGCGATTTCGGTCTTCCCAACGCCTGTCGGACCGGCCATCAGGATGTTTTTCGGTGCGACATCGCGCGACATTTGCTCAGACAACTGCTGACGACGCCAACGATTTCGCACCGCGATTGCCACGGCACGTTTGGCGTTGGCCTGGCCGACGATGTATTTATCCAATTCGGCGACAATTTGTTTGGGGGTGAGACTTAGCATGTATCCTCTGGTCGTTTCCTGTTTTGAAGTAAGATCGGGAAGTGTAACCAACAGAAAGAGCAAGGGAAGCGTTGCAAGTTGAATCGCCGATAATCGCCTTGATCATCTTACCTGTCATAGCGTTGATTTTTTGGCGCGCAGGTCGATTGGAACCGGCTGGGCGTATGTTGATACGCATTGCAGCGGGGTTGCTTTTGCTGGCGATCGCAGGCATGCAATTTCGATGCGACCGCGAAATGAGCATTGTTGCCTGGGTTGATGTATCACCTTCGACAAGGGGCGCTACATTTCACGACGCGCAATCTTTGCAAGCCCGACTTTCCCAGCTTCTGCCCGGAAAGAAAGCCACGATCCGCTATTTCGCGGATGGGGAAGTGTCGGCCGCAACGGAAAGTGATGCGTCACGCACGCATATGCCCGGATCGTCCGGGGATATGATCATTTTATTCACCGACGGACGCTTCGACGTCCCGCCGACGCTACCTCCGGTTTATCCGGTGATTGATCCAGCGTTGCATGACCCGGCTGACGGAAGAATCATGCAAATCACACAGGTGGGTTCAGAATTAGCGGCGACTGTAGACGCGCATTCCAATGCTCGTTGGATCGAACGAACGCCCGACGGCACGCGAATCCCAATCGCTGCCGGGCGAACAACGATGCGACTAACACCCGCTGCGCCGCAGATCAATGTCGTACTGAATCCAGCGGACCCTTGGCCTGAGAATGATTCGATCGCTATGTTGGTGATGCCCCAAAAAGCTTCCTCGGCGTGGTTTGTGGATCGCGTCGATCAACTTCCTCTGGATTCGGCAGCCTACTTATCTCCACCAGCGATTGTGCTTGATGCAAAATTGGAAATTAGCATACAACAACAAACTCTGCTGACACAGTATGTTCGCGATTTAGGCGGGGTTTTGATTCTGCATGGATCGCCAGTTGACTACCCAGCCATAGTCCGTGCAATCGCGCCGTTGAGCGCGGTGCCGCCAGTGCCAGATTCGGATTGGATGATTCTGCTCGATGCCAGCGGATCAATGGCCGTCGGGGGGGAAATGTCGCGATGGAATCGTGCGATCACCGCCAGCATCGCGGCAGCGAGCAATCTGAATGAAGCGGAGCGGGTGTCACTTGCAATATTTTCACGCACGATCGACGTTGTGGCGGATCGTTTGTCGCCTGCCGATGCGATCACGCAATTGGAAAAGCTCCGCGTGCGGGCGCCCGCAGGTCCGACTGGGCTTGAATCGGCATTAAAGTCGCTCGCCGAGCGCTCTTTCGCACGCCCGACGCGGCTGCTGCTGGTGTCAGACGCCGATGCGACGATCGCCGCGGTTGATCCGCTGATCCAGTCGTTGCAACAGGCGAAAGTTTCCGTGCATCTTCTGGCCACGACAGATGTTCCACCCAAATCAGCACTTCAAACTTTGTGCGATCAGACCGGCGGTTCACTGGTATCTGAGGTTGATCCATCCGCTTGGGCAAAAGCGTTGCAAAAGCTGTTGCAAACAGCCCGCGGCGACGACGTGCAAGCCGCATCTGCCATCACAACAGCAGGCGTGTTGTCTGATTTAACTCTGGCTACGACCCGTCATTATCGCGCTTTCGCGCGATCAAAAGCAGATGTTATTGCTGCAGCAGACGGCGATCCGATTGTTGCGTCGTGGCAAGCTGGATTGGGGAAAGTAGTGAGTGTTGCTGCGACAATGGATCGGTCTTCATTGGAACAACTGACGGCACGATTGCAGCATACTCCTGCCGATCCCCGATTTTCTGTCGTGACCGACACGCTGCACGATCAAATCATTGTTGACGCGATTGATAAAGATCATCCGCTTAACCAGCTATCACTTACCTTGCAGCGCGGCGACACGACAATGCCTTTTACACAAATCGCGCCGGGACGCTATCAAGCAGAATTGACACGCGATACGGCACCTTCGGTGGCACAAATCGCGATTGCGGGTCAGCCGATAAAACGAGTGACGATTCCGTCACGTTATCCGCGCGAGTTTGACGAAATCGGCAACGATTATGCCGCCTTTGACGATCTCGCCGATCGCACGGGCGGGGAAGTGATCGAAACCGGCAGAACGACGCCAATACATTTTAAGAACCCCACAGAATGGCGGTCTTCACGCGGATGGTTTCTCATCGCAACCGTGCTGACACTCGCAACCGCGATCATACTAATTCGCGCGCCGTATCTGGCCGACCAGATCAAGATTTACATGCGTCGCAAGGTCAGATGAACGATCTCGCAAGGCACGTTTATACGCAGCGGAAACCAGTTACCGATCCCGTTGGAAACCACTGTCGCGTTGTCGCCATTTCGATAAACACCCGACCAGTATTTGTACATCAGTGCACCGAATCCGATGTCTCCGAATAATCTCAGTTGCCCGCCGTGCGTGTGACCGGAAAGCGTCAGTGGCACTTTTTGTGCAACGGCAGCGTCAAAGGCATGTGGGTGATGCGCTAGCAGGATTGTGAAAGCATTTGGGTCGCGCAGGGGCATGACATTTTCGACACTCCAGTCGACCAACGCCTCCCGTCTTGCGACCCACCGCGGGGCGAGTATCTGCACCTTCTGTCCGTTGATGCGAACAGTTTTTTCAGCATCCAGCAACATTCCTATATCCGCGCGTTGCGTGGTTTCTTCGAATAATTCACGTCGGTCGATGCAATCGTGATTGCCCTGACAACTGTAAACGCCGTAGCGCCCCCGCATCTTCCGAAGCATTTGTATACCCTCGGGCAGATCGTTGAGAGAATGATTGATCAAATCCCCGGCGTGCAAAACCAGATCGGCATCCAACTCGTTCGTGCGATCGATGATCGCTTTATACTTCGCATCGGACATGAACGAGCCGATGTGCGGGTCAGCGACATGCGCGATCGTCATACCTTCCAATGCCGGGGGGAGATTCGCAAGAGGCAGATCGATGCGGTTGATGCGAAAATCATCGCGATCAATCACCGCCTGACCTGTCAACGCCAGCGCCGCCGCCGGCGGGACAACCGCTAGGGCCTGTGCAAGAAACGCGCGGCGAGACGGCATCACTTCGATCTCTGAGGGTTTGGTGCGGACAATCAGTCGCTTCAAGCCCGACATCGCACGCTCGAATAATGTTGGAATAAACACGATTGGCAGAATGATGAAATGCCAGATGAAGATCAGCTTGACCCCCCAATCAGGCATGATCATCGCTTCCATCCGAATAATCCGCGCGAAAAGGAGCAAAACCAGCCCCAGTAACGCGATGCTCGCTGTCACGCCGACGAAAATACGCCACATAAACCCCGCGCGGGTTTTGCGTATCAGGCGGTCGGCGTACCACCACCACCACACATCGGCGACGAACATCAGTCCCATGATTGAAAATACAAACCACATATGCAGATCATCTTTGTTGAGTTTTTACCGCGACCGACGATGATAGGCCACTACGATGAACCGATCGACCCCATTTCTACTGGCATTGTCGCTTCTAAGCACTGGCTGCGTCGAACGAAAGTTGACCGTCACCAGCGAGCCGTCCAACGCGCTGGTCTATCTGAACGGCAAGGAACTGGGTCGCACGCCGATCGAAACAGATTTTCTATGGTACGGCAATTATGATGTACAGGTTCGCAAAGAGGGTTTCGACACGCTGAAAACTGAGTCTCAACTGACGGCGCCGTGGTGGCAGTGGGTTCCGTTTGATTTGTTCGCGGAGTTGATGCCTTGGCATCCGACTGATCGCCGGTCGCTGCATTATACACTGGATCAAGCCGCACCAACTGACACGCCCGCGGAGGTATTGATCGACCGTGCCACCGAATTAAAGGCCAAAGTCGAAGGCCCGGCGTCGCGATAGCACAAGGCTGGCATCCTGATCCAACTGAAAATAAAAAAACCAACCGCGATCGCTCGCGGATGGTATCTTTTATTGTGGTTTGATTGTGTGAATTACTTACGCAGACCCAGCTTGGTGATGGTCTGTTGATAACGTTCGCGATCGACGCGAATCAGATATTTCAGAAGCGAGTTGCGGTTGCCGACCATTTTCAGCAGCCCACGACGCGACGAAAAATCTTTCTTATGAATCTTCAAGTGTTCGGTCAATTCATTGATCCGCTTGGTGAGCAGCGCAATCTGCACTTCAGGCGAACCTGTGTCTTTTTCATGGACACGGAAATCCGAAACAATCGCAATCTTCTTTTCAGCAGCTAACGGCATGGGAAACTCCTAAGTCACCTGTCAGCCAGCACTTGGGGCACGCGCCCACGCCAGCCAACGGTCCAGAACGGCTTTTGCCGTCCAAATATCAAGCCACACAATACGAACAACGCCAATTTTTGCAAGACCGCTTACATCGCCGGCGCACCAGCGATCTGCAATCGCAAGACGAATAACGCTGCTGAAAGCTGGAGGTCAGCATCGAGCAATTCGCGCGATGTCTTCATCGCATGCTCGTCGGCGGGTTTTTCGTCGCGAAGAATATCCAGATCAGTGCGGGCATCGATCACTTTACGCATCTGTTCGGGTGTGACTTCGATCTGCAAATCGGGATCGACGCCCCATTCCGCTGCGTTTTCTTCGCGGTGGATGCAGGTCCCGCCGGGCAGGTAATAGTGACTCGTAGTCAGTTTCAATAACGCCTGCTGACGATCCAGCGGGAACAGCATCTGAACGCTGCCCTTGCCGAAAGTGCGTTCGCCCACAATCGTGGCACGCTTCAGATCGCGGAGCGCGCCTGAGACAATCTCGCTGGCCGAGGCGGAATACTGATTGACCAGCACAACCATCGGCAGTTTCACATCATCGTCAGTCTCGCGTGCGTTAATGGGCGGTGCGTCTGGGGCACGATCGCGAAGCGATTGCGTGGAGACGATTTTACCCGCAGTGAGGAACTTATCCGCCACTTCGGTCGCAGCCGTGAGCAATCCACCGGGGTTGGATCGAAGATCAAGGATAAACGCCCTGGCGCCTTGCTTTTGTAGAATATCAACCGCGCCGTCTAATTCTCTGCTTGATTCTTTCGTGAAATTGGTCAGCCGGACATAGCCGATCTTTTCATCCGCATCGAGCATATAATCCCAGCCGCCGCCGGGTAGGTGCATCCAGCCTTTGATGCTGGCGACGCGGATCGTCGATCGGGTGAGCGTGTAATCTTTAACCGTGTCATCGGGGCTTTTGATCGTCAGGATGACGCTCGAACCGGTCTCGCCGACGATCTGCCGTTTGGCTTGTAAAGTTGTGATGCCTTTTGCGCTTTTGCCGTTGATGGCGGTGATGATGTCATTGGCGCGAATGCCCGCTTTAAGTGCGGGGCTGTCCTCAAGCGGGCTGATGACTTTGATCTGCCCGTCGGCTTCCTGGATTTGGATGCCCACGCCGCTGAACTCGCCTTGCGTGCTGGTGCGGAACTCCTCCATATCGAAAGGCCAGATCATCGAACTGAACGGATCGAGTGTGGCAAACGCGCCGTCTGCAAACTCATTGACCAGCACGTTTTCAGGCAGTTGCAGACTCTGACTATTGGCGGCGTTCATCCGGTTAAGAAGCGAATCAACAGCGGCGCGATCGGCGCCTTCGGTTTCAACCCGTTTGATCGTTTCATCGACAAATCCGACGAACTCGGTTTTTTTGGCTTCGTCATTCAGTCCTTGGAACGTTTTTTCCAAACCGGTGGTCGTTGTGAACATGCGGATTGCTTTCAATCCGCCGAGGAGCATCACCGAATAATCGGTGTCTTTATAATAATGGGCACGGGCATCGACCAATGCTTCGCGCAGCATGTCCATCCGAATGCCGTTGAGTTCCTGCTGCCAATCGCTTTTGAGATTTTGGGCGATCTGTTCTTCGGTTTCGCTTTTGTCCTCCGCTTGTTGAGTTGCAGGAACGGTCGTGGGCTGGGTGGTGGCGACGAGATATTTCCGCGCGACCTTGCGATATTCAATTTCGCGTTGAAGCGTGCCCGCGAAGGATTGGGGGGCGTAGCGCGTCAGCACGCGAATGCGACGGATGGTGTCTTCCATCGCCTTGGTCCATTTGGAATCGGTCGGTTGAAGCGTGCTGAGGTTGCTGTAGATGCGTCGTGCCTTCAGCCATTCACCGGCCTGTGCACTGGCGGTCGCCATCTTCACTGAATCATCTTTGAGCGCGATCACCCAAGGCTCTTTTACAAAGTTGGGTTTGTTGTCCGAAAGCGTGTAGCAGTCTGCCAATCCGTCCATCGCCAGATCGACATACCCGCCATCGCGCAAAATTTTTGTATCGCGGACGGCGTTGTCAAAGCTCTTTTTACGGTCGGCACGAAACTTTTCCTCTTTCGTACGATATTCGTTGATCCAAGTGGCGATCCGTGCCTGGTCCGGCTCGGCGGCAACCGATGCGTATTGCAATTTCAGTTTCTGTGGAATCTCCGACCATGCTTCAGTGCGAATCGCATCCAACAGCGACGAAGGCGCTGTCGTCGGGCCAGCCAAGGCGCCAAAGGACAAAATAAGAGACGAGGTGATCGCTACGACAGGGGCAAACAGCTTGTTCATAGGTCAAGACTTCCATGTAAAAACATCCACTCGTCGCGGCGGGTGGCTTGGTTCGCGAAATGATGCTAGCATTCTCGTTTCTTTATTCCAAACAGATTCCGAATGCCGACCATACTTCATCAACTCCGTGACGCCTTCAAAGACGCCATCCACAAGGCTTATGATACGCAAATTGACCCCGTGCTGGTGCCCGCATCCAGCGAAAAATTCGGCGATTACCAGTGCAACGCCGCGATGGGGCTGGCGAAGCAGCTCAAGCAAAAGCCCCGCGATGTTGCGCAAAAAATCGTCGATTCAGTCGATTTAGCCGGGATTGCGGATCGGCTTGAGATCGCCGGGCCGGGTTTTATCAACGTTTATTTGTCGCCAATTTGGGTGCAAACGCGTTTGAATGCGGTCGTGTTAGACCCGCGTCTGGGTGTTGATCAAAAAATTGATCCGCAGACGGTGGTGGTCGATTATTCCGGCCCGAACATTGCGAAAGAAATGCACGTTGGGCACCTGCGCAGCACGATCATCGGCGACGCCGCATCGCGCGTGCTGGATTTTGTCGGCGATCACGTCATCCGCCAAAACCACTTGGGGGACTGGGGGACGCAGTTTGGGATGTTGATCGCCCATCTACTTGAATCGTGGGAAAATGACAGTAATGATCAATCCAGCATTACCTACGTGTGGGATGAAACAGACCCCAATGATGCAAAACAGTGGTTCATACGCATCGACAATCTTGAGAACTTTTATCGGAGTGCAAAACAAAGATTCGACGCTGATTCAGATTTTGCTCATCGATCGCGTCAAGCAGTTGTGAAACTGCAGTCGAACGATACTCAGCACAAAAAAATGTGGGAAGAAATAGTTGCTTCGACTCGCGAGCACTACATGCCGCTTTATGCACGTCTCGATGTTTTGCTTACCGAGTCCGATGAGCGCGGCGAATCGTTTTACAATCCGCGACTGCGCGGCGTCGTGGACGAACTGAAAATAATGGGATTGGCGGTTGAATCTGACGGCGCGATCGGCGTCTTTTTAGACGGACCCGACAAGCCGCCGTTAATCATTGAAAAAACCGGCGGCGGATTC
>JBBQXB010000020.1:0-52547 GCA_038210015.1 Tepidisphaerales bacterium | reverse complement strand
GATTGCAAAAATGATCCACAATCCACCTTGCCAATGAATGAAACCTGAACCGGATGCGGGTAAGATGCGTAGTTGACATAGCGATTCGAGGGAAACGCACGCACCGCAGGCGCATTCTATAGGTGAATAGTGGCAACCAACGCGATCGACCGACTTCGGACAAACATTCAATCGGTATTCTTTGGCAACGCGCGTGCGGTCGATCTACTGTTGATCGGATTGCTGTCGCGGGGGCATGTGTTGATCGAAGACGTTCCCGGCGTCGGCAAAACAGTGCTCGCCAAATCGCTCGCCAAAAGCATCGCGTGCAATTTTTCACGCGTTCAACTAACGCCCGACTTGTTGCCCGGCGACGTATTAGGCGTATCCGTCTACAATCGCGACACGAATGATTTTGAGTTCAAACCAGGCCCGATTTTCACCAACATCCTGCTCGCTGACGAAATCAACCGCACCACCCCCCGTACACAGTCAGCGTTGTTGGAAGCGATGAGCGAAGAACAGGTGTCCGTTGACAACAAAACCTTCCAACTCAAGCGGCCATTCATGGTGGTCGCGACGCAGAATCCGTTTGAATTTGAGGGAACCTATCATCTGCCCGAAAACCAGTTGGATCGGTTCATCCTTAAAATCAACGTCGGATATCCGCCGCGTGCCAGCGAACTACGCATCCTCACCACCCAGCCAGGACGGTCGTTGCTCGATCAGCTCAAACCGGTGATGTCGGCAGATGAAGTGGTGGAATTGCAGGACAGCGTGCCGAAAGTAGGCATCGACCCCGCGATCGTCGACTATATCCTTGATCTGACCGAAGCCACTCGAAAACACGACCAATTGCATCTTGGGCTAAGCACTCGCGGTGCATTGGCGTTGACAGCTGCGGTACAGTCGGCGGCGATATTGAAGGACCGCGATCACGTCCTGCCTGACGACATTAAAGACCTGTTCATCGCCTGCTGCGGGCACCGCGTGATCAGTAAAACCTATCTTGGCAACGGCGATGTCGATGCGACTGGCCGCATCCTGCAGACGATCCTCGACCGCGTGCCGGCGCCAAAATAATTGTTTTTTTATAACCGTTCCTTGCCCGTGCAACATGGCCAAGCAAAGAAAATCTTCGCGGAAACGCCGGATCATCCGCAAAAAGCCGTCGCTCGATTTTTCGATCACCGGACTGATTTACTGCACGATGATGATGTTCATCGGTTTGGCGGCCATCAATACCCAGGCCAATTTGTTATTCGGCGTGTTCGGATTGATGATCGGCATCCTGTTCGTTTCATTCATCATCAGCGGCCTGGTGATTTCGAAACTGAAAATCGAACGCGCCCTACCCGATCATGCCGTCGTCGGACGTGCGACAACGATTTACTATCAAGTCACGAATCTCAAACGATTCTGGCCTAGTTTGTCGGTGACCGTGGGCGAAATCGACGGCACGGATGCGTTGTCGCGACCGCCCAACGCCTATCTCCTGCACTGTGCGAACAAGATGACTGCGTCGGTCCCCGCAGAGGTGATTGCGCTCCGCCGCGGGGTTTTTGAACTGGATAATTATCAACTCAGCACTAGCTTTCCGTTCGGATTCGTCAAGCGCGCTTTGACGCGGCATCACAAAGATCGAGTCGTCATTCTCCCCGCGATCGGTGGCATGCGACGTGAACTCATGCAGCGATTTCAGTCGGCTGAATCAGTCGGACAAAACGTACGCCCCTCACGCGGCGGAAGTGATGAATTTTATGGCGTCAGAGAATATCGCGCCGGCGACAACCCACGCTGGATCTACTGGAAGCGCTCCGCCCGAGGCGGTGCCACCGTCATGCGCGAGATGACGCGCGTATCCCCGCCTAAACTATTGGTAATGCTCGATACGCTGATGACCCACGACACCGCCGAGCATTATACCGCGATCGAACGTGCGATTGCGATGTCTGCAACGCTGATCGATCAGGCGATGGAGGCGGGGTTGCCGATCGGACTTGTGATCTGGAACAAGGGTTGGTTGAACATCCTGCCAAATCACGGCAAGCGGCATCGGCTGGATTTACTAACGCACTTGGCACAAATCGAGCAGAATAATACCTATGGCATGGACGCAGTGCTGGAAACAGCACGGCCTTCGATTAAAAGCGATACAACCGCGGTCGCGATCTCAGCGGGGAACGTGTCGCTGAGCCTCGGTCAGACCGCGAGAGGCAGACTGGTTGCGTTGTCGTCGGCAGAAGATCTGTATCAACGCTATTTCCAGTTTGATAAATCTATCGATTTCTCTCTTGGCTATGTGCCGGGCAACCTCATGTATCAGACAGCCGCGCAGAACAAGACGGTTTAGGATGTTTTAAGCATGTACGACATCAAACAATTTCGCCCAACCTTGTACGTGCTGCTGATGCTCGGCTATCTGGGCTACGCGGTCGCGGCCAACACTCCGGCGTTGTGGTTGCTGGCGACACTCGCGACTGGCATCAACATCTGGCTTGTCGAACGGGGAAGTTTCAAACCACTGCCACGTCTGGTTGCGAATGTCGTCACATTGCTGTTCGCGGTCTATCTGGTGATGAGGGTGAGGCAGATTCAGGGTCCGCCAATTCTGGCAATCGGTGAGTTCCTTATTTTTCTGCAATTGATCAAACTCTACGAACAGCGAGGCAATCGCGATCTGGCGCAATTGCTGGTGCTCAATCTGCTGCTGATGGTCGCGGCGGCGATCAGCACGGGCAGCTTGCTATTCGGGGTGATGTTTGTGGTCTATCTGTTTCTTTCGCTCTACTGCTGTCTGCTGTTTCATCTCAAGACCGAAACCGATCACGCCAAGCGCGTCATGGGTGTTGACGAACGCAAAATCAACCCCATGACACTCAAGCAGGATCAACGATTTTTATCGCGATCAATGCGCCGGCTGACCGGTTTTGTCAGCATTATCTCGGTCATGATGGCGATCGCGGTGTTTTTGTTTTTTCCCCGTGGCACTGGCGCCGGAATCATCGGAAACATCGCGTGGAAGCCCAGCCAGTCTTTGACCGGTTTCAGCGACCAAGTGAGCTTTCAAGACGTTGCACGCATTACACAAAACGAAGCCGAAGTCGCGAAAGTCGAAATCACCCGCAACGGCGAACCCTACGGTGGCACCGGGCAAACTATCTATCTGCGCGGCAGCGCCCCGGATACCTACGTTAGCGATCCAAACAACGTAGACCGCTGGAAGTGGATTCGCTCACCGACAGTTGCATCAGACATCATTCCGACCACGCGCGGGCAGTCCTATGAACTAAATCCCGATCCGCTGGGCGATGAGCGTTACATACAAACAATCCGCCTGCTGCCCACGGGGTCAAACATCGTATTTGCAATGCCCGGCGCGGTATCTATTCAGGTGCAGCGCGAAACACGCCTGCTCTTTAATCGCAGCGACGAAGTCATCCAGCTTTCCGAAAACTTGACCGGCGATTTGCCCTACACCGTCACTTCCACCGGATTGGTCGCTCCACACTCATCGGAAACGCGTGATCGCAATCTCCTCGACCCGTTCATGCCGCGTGAGTTGCAACGCAGATGGGAAGCATCGAGGGTTCAATACGCTGTCCCACCCCGTATTCGTGAGTTTGCGTTGCAGGATGATGTCGCAGGTAGTGACGCAAAAGGCAATCTGGCACAACAAAAAATCGAAAAAAGCCAAGTGAGTGAGATCGACGCGCTACTGGCAGCGAACTTCGAGCACTATCTCAAGGAAAACTTTACCTATACCCTCGACCTGACTGACGCCAAACGTGTCGCCGACGAAGACCCGCTTGTACAGTTTTTATACGACTTCAAAAAAGGACACTGCGAGTATTTCGCCGGCGCAATGGCGTTAATGTGTCAGAGCGTGGGGATGCAGGCACGCGTGGTCGTGGGTTTCAAGTGCGATGAGTTTAACACCATTGGCGGGTATTACCTCGTCAAGCAAAGTCAGGCGCACGCGTGGGTTGAAGTGCTAACGCTGAATGGGTGGCAAATGTTTGACCCCACCGCTTCACGCGAAGCCCCCGCACTCGGCAAGGCGGCGTCGGCGTGGAAAAAATTCATGTACTTTGTGGACTATCTCGAATACGCATGGGGTAACAACGTCGTCAATTATGACTCGGATAGCCGCACGAATCTGATCCAAAACGTTGATAGCGGGCTGGCCAATACCGCGTATCAGACCGGCACATGGATGCAGGATTTGAAAGCATGGTTTGATCTGCAAAATTTTTACTGGGTCAGCAGCGGCCTGCTAAGTCTGCTGGTCGGTGGGATGGTGCTGGTGGTCGCTGCTGCAATGCTCTATTTTTTATACGAACGCATGCGCTTGCGCAAACGCGCCCGCAGAATCGGCTTAGATCAGTTACCGACATCCGACCAAAAACGCCTGGCCAGACAATTGGTGTTTTACGATGACCTGATGCGCGCGCTCGACAAGCGAAAAATTGACCGCCCCGCCCACATGACGCCCTTGGAGTTCAGCCGATCCATTGGGTTTCTACCGAATGAAATCTACTCAGCCGTCCAACGTTTGACACGCATTTTTTACCGCATTCGTTACGGCGGACATGAACTCGACGCCAATCAGCAACGTCGCCTGCTTCGCGTCGTAGAACGGATTGAGCAGCTCCTCGGCTCGGCCAGACCGTGATGCGCTCGCCGCAACCGCGTCTGGTTCTTCCTCAAACTTCTCACTAGAATACACAACGGTGCTACCGCTTTTATCCATTCTGCTGTTTGTTCTTGCCGGCGCGGCGTTGGTTGGCGTCGGCATGGGCGCGGGTCGATTGCTGCGTCCTAAAATCGACCATCCTGTCAAATCCGACACCTACGAATGCGGCGAAGAATCAGTCGGTTCAGCACAAGTGCAGTTCGATCTTCGCTTCTATATTGTCGCGTTGATTTACCTTGTTTTCGCGGTCGAAGTGGTGTTGTTCTACCCGTGGGCGGTCACATACGGATCGGCGGAGCAAATCGCGACGGCTGAGCACGACGCATACACAATTCGGTCTGTCGCGCTGGTCGATATGTTCATTTTTTTCGGTTTACTGGTGGTGGGATTCGCCTACCTCTGGCGATTTGGATATCTCGATTGGGTGCGCACGCTGCCGGATCGCAGCAAATCATCTGAACCTAAGTGAAGCTGGTTTATTTCTCGATCAACGAGTCGTAAACTTCGGCCACTTCATTTTGGCCGATCACACCCATTTCTTCGAGCGCCAACAAAGCGGCTTTCTGTTCGGCGGTTTTTTTGTTCGGTCCCCACGCACCGTTAAATCGCCGTCCGTTTACCACCACACAGACCTCAAAACATTTGCTGTGATCCGGGCCTTTTTCATCAAGTAATTCGTAAATCGGCGTACCGCCTAATTTTTGTTGTGCGTGCTGTTGAAGCGTGGCCTTGTAGTTGTGCTGATGCAGGTTTGCCCAGACATCATCCACCTTTTGCGACATCGTACGGAGGACATATTCCTTGACGACTTCAAACCCGCCATCCAGATAAACCGCCGCGACAACACTTTCGTACACCGCCGCGGCCAGTGATGACGGCATCAAAGCGCGGGATGCAATACCCTTGCCGATGATCAGCAAATCCGCCAGCCCTGTTTCCACCGCGACATCCGCACAGATTTTTCGCGATACGACCGCCGATTTAATCTTGGTCAGATCGCCTTCCAGCAATTGCGGGAACTTTAGATAAAGTAATTCGCAGATGATCAGGTCCAACACAGCGTCGCCCAGAAACTCCATCCGTTCATTGCTATTCAAACGGTTGTCTGCAATGGACGCGTGCGTAAGAGATTCAAGTAATAGATCACGACTCTTGAATTGATAGCCAATCACTTGCTCGGCTTTTTCGACTTGCTCAGGGGACACAGCGTTCTCACTTTCGTGGCATCCGATCCAGGTAAGCCTACGAGATATGACTTGTCGGACGTGGAACGCGGGTTTCGTTGATCCGCATCGATGTTCAACCGCGCGGGATTGACACTCGGATCAAAGTAACTCGGGATCCGCGATCTTGACGGCATTCAGGCGACCATCGCCGGACATGCCTCGGCTTTAGGCGGATCATCGCGACAGATCGATCCCCCCTGCTGCAAACCGTCGCGGCCTTCGGCTGAAAACTGTACGATTACTAAGCTAGCAATGTCCGGTGGATCGGTCAATGATTGTTTTCGCGTCAAATGATTTGCCAAGACCGCGACAATGCCTAGATTTACTGGACTTTTCAGATGGATATGCAGATGAACACACACGTCGGAATTGCGCTACTCGGATCGGGCACCGTTGGCCGGGGCGTGCTGTCGATTCTTGCCAAGCAAGAAACCCTGCTCCAGCAGCGCACCGGACTGGTTTTTGATATCCGGCATGTGGTCTGTCGCGATTTGAAGAAGAATCAGGATCTTGCTGAAAAATATCAACTCACCACCGATTCCGCCACAGCAATCAATGATCCTGACGTGCAGATCGTGATCGAACTGATGGGTGGGCTTGGCGCAGGCGAGCAGATCTCCGCCGCGATCAAAGCGGGCAAGCATGTTGTCACCGCAAACAAAGCATTGCTGGCGGCAAAAGGCGCGGAACTTTTTCAGCTGGCAAAAAAGCACAAGCGGTCCATCGGATTTGAAGCCAGTTGTGGCGGGGGGATTCCGATCATCGACGCCCTCACGCGCGGCCTGCTCGGAAACCGTATCGACGCACTCACCGGCATCATCAACGGAACCTGCAACTTTATTCTCTCGCAAATGTCCGAACACGGCGCGAGCTACGCCGACGCACTTAAAGAAGCACAGCAGCTCGGTTTTGCAGAAGCCGATCCCACACTCGATGTCAGCGGCCGTGATGCTGCACAAAAATTGGCGATCCTCGCTTCCCTGGCATTCAACGCCGAAGTTAGCGAATCGGACATCGACGTGACCGGTATCGATTCGCTTCAAGTCGATGACATCCGCTTTGCCAACGAATTGGGTTACGCGATCAAACTGCTCGCGATCGCCGAGCGCGTCGGCGACGCATTGGCGCTTCGCGTTCATCCAACGCTCGTCCATCACGGCGAGCTACTGGCGGATGTCAGCGGCAGCTTTAACGCTATCAGCATCTACGGACACGCGATCGGGCACCAGTTTTTCTATGGCAGAGGCGCAGGGCAAATGCCAACCGCCAGCGCCGTCGTCGCCGATATCCTTGGCATCGCGCTGGGCATCATCCCCCAGGCGTTCGACCGTCTGAATATCTATCCCGGCCAACTTCCGCCTGCCAAAGTTTTGCCGTTTGAGCAGTTGGAATCGCGATATTATCTGCGTGTTGCCGCTGCCGATGTGCCCGGCGTGTTCGCCGATGTCACCGCTGCGCTGGGCGACAACAACATCAGCTTATCCGGCGTATACCAAAAGGAACTCGACGCCGTCGCCGCCAGCGTGCCGGTCGTCGTCACCACGCATAAATCCACCGAAGGCGCGATCCGTGCCGCGATCAAGCAAATCGACGCATTACCCACGATCAACTCCCCCACCGTCTGCCTTCGCATCGTCGATTCGCCGGAGGAGTTTGCGTAAGGTCTGCGAATAGTTTGCAGTTAGAGTTGGAGGTTTGAAGTATTGCCAGTGCATGCGTTGCACCACACTTCAAACTTGTAACCTTGTGCCAAAAGTCTGAAACTAAGAAACGTGATTAACACGCCATGAAATACGCCATCATCATCCCCGACGGAGCCGCTGACGATCCTTTGCCGCAACTGGGTGGCCGCACGCCTTTGGAAGCGTCGCATACGCCGAACATGGATGCTGTCGCAAAAGCGGGCGTCATCGGAACTGTTCGAACCGTGCCAGAAGGATTTGAATCCGGGTCGGATGTCGCCACGATGTCATTGCTGGGTTACGACCCGGCTGTCTACCACACCGGCCGCGCGCCGTTGGAGGCGGCGGCGCAGAATATCCCGCTTTCGCCGAAGGACTGGGTTTTCCGATGCAATCTGGTCACGGTGATTGACGGGATCATGAAAGACCACTCCGCCGGCGGAATCAGCGACGATGAGGCCGCGATTATGATTCGCGATTTGTCGCGCACGGTGCAACTAGCGGGGTTTGAGTTTCATACCGGCGTGTCGTACCGCAATCTGCTGGTCTATCGTGGGGATGAAACCTTTGACGTGCAGACCCGCCCGCCGCATGAAATACTGGATGAGGCGACCTCGGTGCACTTGCCTAAAGGTAAAGGCGCTGACATTCTCAAGAGTATTATCACCCAATCCCAGCGGATGTTTGATGTTCACGAAGTGAACAAAACCCGCGTCTCAAAAGGCGAAAACCCCGCGACCCAAGTGTGGCTATGGGGCCAAGGGCATCCGCCTGCGGTTCCGAAGTTTGTCGAGCGATTTGGCATCAAACGCGGTGCGATGATCACCGGCGTCGATCTGCTTCGCGGATTAGCGAATCTGTTGGGTTGGTCCAATCTCACTGTCCCGGGCATGACCAGTTTTCACGACACGAATTATGTCGGGCAAGGCGAAGCAACTTGCGATGCATTGGATCAATATGACATCGTCGTGTCACACGTTGAATCGCCGGACGAGGCTTCGCATCAGGCGGATTGGAAAACCAAGCGGTCTGCGATCGAAGCGATCGACCTGCACGTCGTCGGCCCGGTGTTGGAAAAGCTAAAGACCTTCCCCGAATGGCGCTTACTGGTGCTGCCCGATCATCCGACCAATATCGCCACCCGTAAGCACGGCTACGCGCCGACGCTTTTCGCGATGGCAGGCACCGGCCTGCAATCCAACGGCGCATCCGCTTACGCCGAACCGCAGGCGATCAAAGGTCTCGCCATCCCGCACGGCCACGACCTGATGGGGCGGTTTCTCGGCGTTGGCAATAAGTAAAACTGTGTAGTTTCGCAACCGCACCCTGCAACGAAAACATTATTGGCATATGCCCCCCACCTTCTTGCAAAGTGCATCCCATACCAAGTGACGTACAGGTTATCGGGCGTTATTTCCGAACCAGATTGCGCCCATTATGGGTCGTGTCATCCGATTACCGACATCTCCATCCGATGCCCGATACATCAATTCTGATCGTGATGTTGCCAAACCAGTCGAACCAATTTCAACTCACCCCGCGCCAGCATCGTCGGCGGTTGCTATTGCCGCTGATTCTGGCGTGGCCAATCGTTGTATTGGCGGGGTTGGTGTTGAATCGAATTGCTGAATCCCACGCGCCGGTGGCAACGGTCGCGGTGCTATGGCTTTTGATCCTCGCCTACGTCATCGAACGCATGCACAATCGCTGGCAATGAACGCATTCACGTCATCGATCCGATCACTCGCGATAACTGAATACTTACGCCAGCTTTTCACGATAAAACTCGATCATCTTTGCAAGCCCTTCCTTGCGCGTGATAACCGGCTCCCAGCCGAGAATCTTCTTAGCGCGGGTGATATCGGGCTTACGAATTTTCGGATCGTCCGGCGGCATTTCCTTGTAGGTGATCGTGCTCTTACTCTTGGGGATTAACGCCAGAATCTCTTTGGCGATGTCCAGAATCGTCAATTCTGATGGATTGCCGAGATTGATCGGTTCAACAAAGTCACTTTCCATGACGAGATTGATGCCGCGTACCAGATCACTGACGTAGCACAACGAGCGGGTCTGCATGCCGTCGCCGAACACGGTCAGCGCTTCATCATGTAGCGCCTGTTTGATGAAAGTGATGACGACTCTGCCATCGTACGGGTCCATACGCGGGCCGTAGGTGTTGAAGATGCGGATGAGGCGGGTATCGACGCCGCGTTCGCGGTGGTACGCCATCGTGCAGGCTTCGCTGAAGCGTTTGGCTTCATCGTACATCGACCGCATGCCGATGGGGTTGACGTTGCCCCAGTAGGATTCGGGCTGGGGGTGGACAGCGGGATCGCCGTAGCATTCCGACGTGCTGGCCATCAGGAAACGGGCCTGTTTCTTCTCGGCCAGTTCAAGGCAGTTCCAAGTGCCCTGGCTGTTAACTTTCAGCGTGGCGACCTGATGTTTGACATACCCGATCGGCGACGCGGGGCTGGCCATGTGGTAAATGCGATCGACCTGCCCATCGACATCAAACGGCTGAATGACATCTTTTTCGATAAAGGCATATTTGGAGTTGCCTTTCAGATGCGCGATGTTGTCCTTGCTGCCGGTGATGAAGTTGTCGATGCCGACGACTTCGTGGCCTTGTGACAACAGTAGGTCAGTGATGTGCGAACCCAGAAAACCGGCCCCGCCGGTGATGATACAGCGCATGAATGCTCCTTTGGATGACGTCATTATCTATCGGAATATCATCGCTTGCGATTGAAGTTTGCGGAAAAGCATTTTAATTTTGCGACATGCAAACCCAACGTCCGACAATAGGCGTGATTGTGAACAACGTAGGCGGGTATTCGCGTGGCGTGATCCGCGGGATTACCTCATTCGCGTTTGCCCGCGCGTGGATTTGCCGGGTGCAAGGCGTGAATGATGGTGATCTCACCTCGCACTTGGACGCGTTTGACGGCCTGATCGTGCAGGCGGCGACGCCGCAACAGGTGAAATCACTCGCCAAAACGCGCGTGCCGATCGTCAACGTATCCAGCGCACTACCTACCACGGCATTCCCTTCAGTGGTATCGCATGATGTCGCGGTGGGCAGAATGGGCGCTGAGTATTTCATCAGGCTGGGCTTTCGTCGGCATCTGTTTTTTAATCCAGACAAGCGGGCATTCGCAAAATTGCGGCATGAGGGGTTTTCAAAGCGCCTTGGCGAATCACAACTCGCGTCCGACAACGCACTTTCGCAAGAAGCTCTGGCGGCGTCACTCTTACAGACCGAAGCACCTATCGCCGTGATGGCTTGCAACGATGCAGCCGCTTTGACGGCGTTGGATGTCTGCCGCGATCTGTCCCTCAAAGTCCCCGATCAGGTTGCGGTGCTGGGTGTTGATAATGACGATTTGGTGCAAAGCCTCGCCTACCCCCCGCTTTCCACAATCAACACCGCCCGCGAACGCATCGGCTTCGAAGCCGCCGCGATGCTCGAGCGACTGATGAGCACATCCGATGTCCGCACCGACGGGTTGCCGGTTTTGATTCCACCGATGGGTGTCATCACCAGACAATCAACCGATCTGCTTGCGACCACCGATGCCGATGTCGCCGACGCGGTGCGGTACATCCACGCCAACGCCGGGCGTCCCATCACGGTGGATGATCTCTTGCTTGAAGTGCCGCTGTCTCGTCGTCAGCTTGAAAGGCGATTCCGCGCGGCGTTGGGTCGGAGCATCCTCGATGAAATCCAGCGCTGCCGCGTCGACCGCGCCCGGCTCATGCTCGTCGATACCGAACTAACTCTGCCGCAAATCGCGTTAGCGAGCGGATTCGCCTCGGCCAGCTATTTCAGCGTGGTATTCAGTAAATCACAGTCTATGACGCCAGGTGAGTATCGGTCGAGATTTGCGAAAGTGGGATAGAGGAAGTTGGGCTTGGAACTTAGGGCTTGGTGATTAGGGAGTCCAATTTGAGATTTGCACGACCACTGGCCGCGCACATACGGTACACCTCAGCGTAGTGGCCATCTCAAACTTCAAACTAATTATTCCCCGATTTTTTGGTACTTTATTCGTGTGATGCGTGGCTAAACGTCATCAATCTGTAAACCGGAAACGGATGATCGTCATAATCGCCTTCACGCCATCTTTCCAGGTGATTTTTTTGCCTTCTTCATACGAGCGGCCATAGTAGGCGACGCCGACTTCGTAGATGCGCAGGCGTGGACGCATCTTGGCGATCTTGGCGGTTATTTCTGGCTCGAAACCGAAGCGGTCGCACTTGACCTCAATTTTATCCAGCACACTTTTCTTAAACACCTTGTAGCAGACTTCCATATCCGTCAGGTTCAGATTCGTGAACATATTGGACATGGTCGTCAAAAACTTATTGCCAAGCGTATGCCAGTAATATAGCACCCGGTGCGGCTCGCCGATGAACCGGCTGCCATAGACGACATCGGCTTTGCCATTGGTGATCGGTTCGAGCAGTTTCATGTAGTCTTCGGGGTCGTATTCAAGATCGGCGTCCTGAATGAGGATAATATCGCCGGTGGCTTTTTTGAATCCGTCCCGCAACGCCGCGCCTTTACCTTGATTGACGGGCTTATGCAAAATGGTGAAAGTCGCCTGCGGAAACGCTGCCGGCAGTTCATCCAAACGTGCTGCGGTATTGTCCTTAGAACAATCGTTGACGCAGATGATTTCCCGCTGCATTTCTTGAGGAATCTGTGCCGCCACAACCTTCGCGATGATCTCGTGAAGTGTGTGCTCTTCGTTATATACGGGTATGACGATCGATAGCTTCATTGCGTTCCTATTTCAGCCTCGTTGATGCTTAATGGATACTGTCACGATTTGCGGCAGAAATGCCACCGCATCAAAGCTGTGATCGCAGTTTCTCGGCCACTTCCTGCAACCACGCCTTGGGCGGTAATCCGTAGGGGCGGAACTTTTCCATCACGCCTTGTTCTTCGCTGTAGGACAACGCCCGGAAAAAGCCGAGTTTGTTAGCGACGGGGCTGTCGATCAGGTTGCTGGAGTCGTTGCTGCTCATCTGGAACAGAATGCGGTTGTCGAACTCGCGCATCATGCCGCGATCGAAGGTGCGCTCGATGCTCGCAAGTGTGTCGCACCAAGCGATCGTGTGGATGCCGTAATTTGGGCCTTCCTTGATCAAATCGATAAATTGCTTGGATGCTGACGCTTTTTTCGGTTCGTCGCTCGTGGAGAAGCTGAACTCGTCATCACCTTTGCGAAGCGTACGGTATCGCTGTAGGCCATTGATGATCAGGAAAATCGCGGGGTGGTTGCCTTGATCGTCGTCCTGACGACGCTTGAGTTCGTC
This sequence comes from Tepidisphaerales bacterium, assembly GCA_038210015.1. Lineage (GTDB taxonomy): Bacteria > Planctomycetota > Phycisphaerae > Tepidisphaerales > Tepidisphaeraceae > BPJO01. Next base: position 39,639 of record JBBQXB010000020.1, on the reverse strand, counting down.
GGCCAATTCATTGATCGCTTCATCGACCTGTCGATATTCAATCTGTTTGACTTCATTCGGGATCGCTTCTAATGCGCCGGGCATCTGGCCGGACAAGAATGAATCGGCCGGCGTGCCATCGAGCAATACAAATCGGGCCCGATCCGCAGGCAACTGGGCAGCGAGTGAAATAACGCAGGCAATTAGCGTGCAGATCGCCTGCTCGTCCTGCTGGCCGATGACTAGTGCATTGGATCCGGATTGACGACGGAACTGAATCGCGGTCGGTTCCTTAATCGCGACCGGATCGCCTAACCATGCTTGCGGGACTGACACGGGAGAAGTTGCGATCATGCTGGCGGCTAATAGGTGGTTTTTGGAGATGTCTGCTGGCGCGTTGCCTTCAAACACGATCGGCGGAATGATCGGGCGGTTCACGCCTTTTTCTTTCAACCGCTGATTCACTTTTGCGAGATAAACTTCACGTTTGCGATCGGGCAGCCATGCGACTTGGAACGGCGAATTATTCTCGACCGCCCCGCCGGCGTCGTTGTAGATCGCTTCGCCGGGACGAGAGAGTAACCGCGCGGCGGAGTTGTTGTCGCCGAGGATGAGTTGGCTGTCGGCTTCGCTGCACTGCAGCGCGACACGGATCGCCATCTGTCCGATCGTCGTTCGTGCCAGTGAACCTGATCCGCCAATCGTTTGCGACCCAAGGAACACATGAATACCAAACGCACGCCCTTGGCGGACGAGCCGGTCGAGCAGTAGCTGCGCGTCTTGCGCCAGCTTGTCGTCTTCGGTGAAAAACTCTTGAAACTCGTCGATAATCAGCATCACGCGCGGCAAGACCTGAGCGTTGTCGGTTTCACGGTAGGATGCCAGATCCTGCACGCCCGCTTTACGGAACAGTTCGCCGCGACGGGATAATTCCGCGTCGATGCGTTGCAACACAGATAAACCAAACTCGCGATCCGATTCAACCGCGATCGCGCGAGCATGCGGCAACTGGTAGTCGGCATAGGTCTTGAACTCGACGCCCTTCTTAAAGTCGATCAAATAAAACTCGATCTCATCCGGCGAATACCACATTGCCAGATTCGTGATCATCGCGTGCAGTAATGTCGATTTACCTGATCCGGTTTTGCCTGCTACCAGCGTGTGCTGCGCGACGCCTTTTCCGCAACGAAAATATTGCAGACGTGTTGCGCCCATACGTCCGACAGGCACGGCGATTTCCTCGGCACTGGACCGCGTCCAAAATTGATCGTATTTCGGCGCGATGTTATCAAAATCAACCTCCACCCGATTCGCCTCTTTCGCGGCGGCACCGACCTGATGCGCGATCTTGGAAAGCGTCTCATCGTCCGGCGGCGTATCGAGTGTCAGCGGGAACTGCTGGAAAATATCATCTTTCCAAATCCATTTTCCGTTTTCTCGAACGATATTCGCAGAGGCAGATTCCAAGTCTTCGATCAGCATCTCCGGCGGCAACGATTGACGAATATCCCGCAGAATCAACGTGTAAACGCCACAACGCGCGCCGGTGCGTGCGATGGAAATCAACCGCCGCCACGCATCGCCTTCAAACCCATTAGGAAAGTCGGCGATGACCAGAAAACGATACGGTTCTGCCAACTCCCCGGCCTGGGCGTTGTAGTCGTCGATCGTTTCAAACTCATTTCGCAGATACTTTTGAATGACCGTTTCCATGTGCTCGGTCAGGTCGGCGAGGCGTTGATCGATCTGCTCGGGCGTTGTCCAGATGCGGCTGGTGACGAGCTGATCGTCGTGATCGGCTAGGTGCATGAATCCGGCAAAGGATTGACCGAGACCGACCGGATCGAGAATCGTAAATCGTGCGCGGCCTGGCGGGAGCGAGATGAGCAATTTGCTCATAATCATCTGCAACGCGCCAAGGCCTTGCTCGCGCCCGTCAGGATCGGTCTGGATTAATACCGATGCTTCGCGGGGAAATGCTAGCAATGCCGGAACTGAAAATTGGTCGGGCAGCGCGAGTTGAAACGATCCGTCCTTCGGAATGCCGGTGGACAGCTTCGCCATGTCGATCGCCATTGATCCGAAGCTGACGGTTTCCGGGAATGATTTGGCGGGTTGCCAGTTGGTGACAATCTTGGACCAATCGGTGCGAAGTTTGCCGGTCGATTGCGTTTCACCGATCGGTGCTTGGATGCTTTTCAATCCATCGTGCCAGCGCTTTTGCAGACCGGCGCGGCGGTCCTGGTATGAAAGCAATAGTTTCGCGGTGTCATCATCGAAGCGTAACTTGAGCTTCCCCTGCTCATCGACCACTTTACCCGCAGAATCCTGAAGCTGACGTTCTTTCCATGCGGTTAATTCCAATTCCTGCCGTTTGGTTTGTTCGTTGATTCGAGCCGTAGCGGCCTGCAATTCGGCGTCGATGGCTTTAATCTGGGCGTCGCGTTGCTGCTGGGCCTTGGTTTGAAGCGGCGTAAGTTGCTGGCGAACGCGGTCCACCTCAAGGTTTCGTTTGTCGGTCGCTTCCAGCACCGATTGCTTCCGCGCACGGCTGGTATTTTCGTTCACCACCGTGCTGGCAATCCGCGTATCGGCAATGGCTGTGCGAAGCGGGGCGTATGTTTTGTTCACTTGAGAATTGGCGAGCAATTTCAATGCAATACAGACCACAATCGCGATGACAAACGTGATGCCGACCGGATAGGTCATTGCCTCCCAGTTCGGCGTGGTCGTCTGCAACTGATATTGCACATACCCTGCCGCGATTGCGCATACTATAATGATCAACGCGATCGGTCCTAAACCAGTGAACAGACGCGCAAATCCCAACCGTCTTAATTTGCCGAGATACCGATCGACACTCGCGCGTCGCTCGGCGAGGACCTCGTCGGCGGTGTCGATGATCGATTCGGCAGTAATCGAAGACTGATCAGCGGGGATCGGCGTTGCACCGTAAGTTTGCACTAAGGCGACGACGGTCGATTCTGTTTTATTGATCTCCTCAAGCAAATCGCCATGCCGTTCCATGTCTTTGCGCAGCAACTGCCCGGCCTGCAATTCCGCAGCTTCTAGAACGCTGTCAGCCAGCCATGATGCCTGATCGTACTTGCGCTTTAATTCCTGCTTGGTCGATTCATATTCACCAACAATTTTGGATCGTTTCTGAGTATGGATTCCTTTCGCCTGTGCGGTGTCGCGGGCGTGCCCGTCGCGGATCGCCTGAACTTTCTCTTCGTTTTTTTCGTCGATCTGCCTGCGGATACCTTCGAGTCGATAGTCGAAATCGCGAGTTTGCCGTTCAAATTTTGCTTTGGATTCGGTTGCGGACTCTTGATGTTTTGATTCAAGCTCCGCTTCAAAGGTTGAAAGTTCACGGGAAAGCGTCAGCAGATCGCGCAGTGCGTTGCGTTGCACGCCGCGAGGGGTCGGCGTGAGGACAATTTCATCAGAAGATTCCGGCATGGGCGTTTGCAGCATCGTCAAGGGAGATTACTCGCTTCAATGTAAAGTGTCGCGTCTGTCACAGGTGCGTATCAGGCATTCAAGAGCAGATTATTTGCAATCGCGATCCACGCGCGACAGCACTTGTGCCATCTGATCCATCGCAGAAACCGCCTGCCTCAATGCCTGTTCAAGCGGATCGAGATAGGTTTTTTCAAAGTCCTCTGCGACCTCATCCGTCCAGTCGGTTTTGGTTGCATCCCATTTCAGCATGAGATCCTTCAACCCTTTATTCAGATTTCCGCGGCCTTCGTATAGTCCCATGATGTTGTCTCAGGTTGGTGTTTGGTATTTTTGGATATGGATGCTTTGGTCATTCATTCGTCATTCTAGTTTCGGATTTCGGATTTCGGATTTCGGATTTCATCCTTCATCCTTCATCCTTCTTCGTTTCATCCTTCGATTTTTCGTCCGCTTCATTCGGCGCTTCGGGTTCGACCGCGCGTTTCATAGAACCGTCGCCATCCACTCCGGCGGTTACTGATGTATCGGGACCGGCGTCGCTGGTGGCAAGTGTCGGCGCGGCCTGCACATAGCGTTCGAGTTGCGTGACGATACGATCAAGCGTCGCAACCGCGTTGGGCATGTCGGATGAAAGAATCGTTGCCAATCGTTGCACGCCACCCCGGTACATCAGGTGTTCGCGTTGCAGTTGCTTGGCGTGACGACGCGTATTGGCGAGCTTGGTTTCGGCTTCTTCCAATATTTTCTGACATTTCTTCAGTTGCTTTTCCTCATCCACGGTGCTTTGCTGGCGGCCTAGCGCGTCTTTGAATATGCGTTTTTGGCGTACGGCATCCTTGGCGCGATTTACTTCCTCATTCCATTTCCGGATTTGCATCGCCCAGAAATGGTCCTGCTCGCCTTCCAACCAACTGATTTTGCGGGTGACATCCCCCTCGCTATCGGTGAGGCCGACATTCGCCTTTTCGACGAATTTAATCAGCGACGCCCGGAAATGGCGGATCACATCTATATCGGCTACTCGTGCTGCACCGGCCATTGATTCTCACGGGGTAAAATCTTTGTTGAACGCTCGTCCACATTTAATACGCCAAACCAGCGGCGGTATTAGCGCTGTTTCAAATATTCTTCAATCAGTTGCGCTTTTTTCGCTAGAAACGACACATGGTCGTGGGATTGTTCGAGAAACCCACCCATCACTTTGACGGTCTGTTCAAACGCCTCAGCGAACTTGCGTTGCTCCTGATCGCGCCAGTTTTGTTCCAGCCCACGCATTTTCGCGTGCAGATTGGAAAGTAAACCCTGCAGATCATTGTTAAATCGATTGAGATCCTGGGCAAAGCGGCGTAGCTCGGCAGGATCGACATTGGCTTTAGACACGCGGCAAACCTCCGTTTGGAACAAACCCGTCAACGATAACTATATCTTGTTTTATCATAAAATTGATCTTTGAAAGAATAAATCAACGAACGCGGCGTTCGAGAGGTAACTCTTATAGGAGACCTTTTTATGCGTTACGTATCAGTTTTAACTACGCTCGTCCTTGCGGCGGCGTTCACGATGTTCATGGCGTCATCCTCAAATGCCAACCTGACTAAGCTCGCCGGCGGGTCCATTACCGGCAAAGTGGTTGATTCAACCGGAGCCGCCGTCGAAGGCGCCAAGATTCGCGTCCTGCCTGCGATGCACAAGGAAAAGCCCAAGAAAGAGCTTAACAAGAAGAATCTTGAAGCCGGTGCCGACGCCCCCAAAGAAGGCAAGGATAAGGAAAAGCCGAACAAGCCAAAAGTGGCCCCGGTCGCTGAAGGCGAGAGCGCTGCCGATGGCACGTTCAAGCTCGAAGGCATCGCCGCCGGTGAATACACCGTCGTCGCTGCCGTCAAAGGCAAAGGCATGGGTCGCGCCACCGTAACGGTTGCCGACGGACAGGCCGCTGAAGTCACCATCAAGCTCGAAATGCCAGCCGCCAAGTAATATTCTTGTCGCCGCTTTCGAGAACCAAGCCTTGCGAATGGACACGTAGTGTCCTCACGAAACGACCTCCCGCTTCACAGCAGGAGGTCGTTTCATTAGTTTCGGGAGCTAAGTTCATCGAACTTCGACCGATTTTCCCAACTCCATCGACTTATAAATCGCTTCCACCAAGAGCATCAACTCCACGCCTTGGTTAGCGCCGATCAAAGGCGTTGCTTTACTCGCGATGCACTCCTTGAAGTGCCGCATCATCGCGCTATGTCCGGCGACTTTGGGTTGTTTCATAGCGGTTGATTTGGACTGCCCCTTCTGATCGAACGCTCGGAAAATCTCCGGCCCACGCGGCGTATAGACGTCGATCGCGCCGGTTTCACCGCTCAATCGAAGCGTTGTGCCCGTCTGGGATGGCGGCTGATTGATCGCCCACGCCAGACTGATCTCTGCCGACGCTCCACCTTCAAATTTAATCACCATCGACGCCGATTCTTCCACATTTAACCCCGTCAATCGCGAATGCCCGATCGCAAATACAGACTTGGGTTTTGCATTGATGAAATCGGTTAGCAGGTCGATCATCGGTAGTCCTAGATCGATCGTCACCCCGCCGCCTGACAGGGATTTGTCGGCGTACCAGCCGGTTCCACGCGGCACGCCACGCGTGCGTAGCCAGGTCGCACGGGCGTGATATATCGCTCCGGCGTAGCCTTTTTCAATCGCCTGCTTGACCGACTGCTCTGCGGCACCGAAACGCCGGACATTGGAATATAGAATGACTTTTCCAGATTTTTCACCCGCTTTGGCGATGGCTTTGGCGTCTTTGCTTGATGCGGCTGGGGGCATCTCTATTAGCACGTGTTTGCCTGATTTCAATGCAGAAAGTGCGATCGGCGTGTGCAGATGGGTCGGCAGACAGATGCAAACGGCATCGAATTGCGGATCGAGCACCAATTTCTCGGCTTCAGGCGTCGCTGTCGCGACCCGAAATTGATCCGCCAATGCCTTGAGTCGATCCGGGATAAGATCCGCAGCCCCTGTAATTTTATATCCCCCCGCCTGCTGCGCACCTGCCGCGTGTGCTTTGCCGGTCGCGCCCGCACCTAGAATCGCAAGTCGAATCGCCTGTGACATGAAATCAGATTCCTTTCCGATGCCAAACCCGCATTGTGCGCCAGCGCAAGCATTGCCGCCACCCATCGGGATGAAGGGATTAAAATTTACGTGCGAAGATGATGACTTTTGCTATAAGTATCTAAGAATCAAGTAATTAGACGCGTTGGCCGTCTGACCTGGAAGTTTGCCTAGAAATTGCATCAGGGTGACAATAATCGCGACCTTGCGGCGTTTTAATCATGACGACACCGATGACCGACATGCGCCTGCCTCTGATACATAAGCCCGTCGAGGTAAGCATCGGGCCTATGGGCGTCGAGACCGACGAGTTTCTACTCGGGCGTCTGCGCGAACACGATGCATTGGCAGGCGAAAAGCTGGTCATGCGGTATCACGAGTCGTTGATGCGGTACCTGCAGCGCATCAGTGGACAAATGAGTTTGGCAGAAGAATTGCACCAGCAAACCTGGTTAAGTGTGCTGGAGCATCTGGAAAAGTTTGATCCCGCGTCCGGTACGGGCGGCTTCAAGGCGTGGCTTTTCAGAATCGCCACGAACAAAGCCAACGACCTCTGGCGATCCAAAGGCCGTCAACGCGTCGCTCACGACAACCTGCGGCTGATCACCGATGAAGAATCGCCGCACGCAGGGCATCGGATTGAAGCGTCTGAAGACGAAATAAAGCTGCGGGATGCGATCGCGAGATTGCCCGAAGCGCAAAGACAGGTCGTGATGTTGAGATATTACAGCGGACTGAAGTTCGTCGAAATCGCCGACACCTTAGGATGCCCGCTGAACACCGCCTTGGGTCGTATGCACAAGGCGATGATGAAGTTGAAAGAAATGATGGAAACTTGAATAACGTCAATATCCCGAACAATAAATAAGTCACAGAGACACAGAGACACAGAGGCACAAAGAAGCAGATAAGAAATGAACCGACTGACAAGAACCACCAGTTACCGGATGCCTACGATGGATGTGAGCAATGTATTTTCTCGGTTTCTCGGTTTCTCTGTGGCAAATTCGTCAGTATGCGGGTCGAATGTGACTCGGAATGATTGATGACAGGTTGAAACGATGTCCACGCTACTAACAAACCTCGAAAATAACGAAGCCGTGTTGCTGATGTACCTAGCGAACGAACTTCCCGCAGAAGACCGCACCGAAGTCGAAGCGATGCTCGATCGCGATGCCCAGATGCGCGATCAGCTTGATGCCATCCGTGCGGGGTACGAATCGTTAAAGCAGATGATGAACGATGCCGATGCAACGGTGCATTTGCATTCCGGATTCAGTTCAGCCCGTGCGGTGGGTGATGCCGTTCGCGCCAAGCATGCCGCGATGCCTTCTCTTGATGACAAAGATGAATACCGCAGGCGTTTTTCGATGTGGTGGTATCCAGTCGCCGCCGCAGCGATGTTGGCGCTGGGGATGTTAATGTGGTGGCAGTCGGCGACGGAAATCGAAAAACAGAATGGGCTGCCGAATCAGTATTCAGAGGACTCTCAGGTTGATCCGTCTGACCAGCCTTATGTGACGATGTTCGATTCGCCGCCTCAAGACCCGGTGCAGGTCAAATTGCAAAATGAATTGGAAGTGGTGACCTATCTGCGAAGCAATGACACTTTCTGGTAAAACCCGTCGTGAGATGCCTATGCGAAACCGTTTCCTGCTCCTCCCTGCCTGCCTGACAGTGATGTCTCTGTCCGGATTTGTTCACGCGCAAGCGCCTTCCACGCAACCGACGGATGATTCAAACCGTCCCCCACGCTGGATGGGCGGGCCTCCGGGCGATCGCGGTTTCGGCGATCACAACCGCCGCGCGAATCGCAATGACACCATCACCGACGACGAATGGGCCGACGTATCACAGTTCATGGAAGAAAACTTCCAGAATCGATGGGCGGTTTACAAAAATATAACCTCTAAACCTGGCAGGGAAATGCTCGCGCGGGAAATGAAACAACGCATCGTGTCGAGGCATCGACAATTGGAGCGCATCCGTCAAAGTAATCCTGGCTTATACGATGTCGCAATCGCACAAGCCCGCGCCGATGATGAAGTATGGGGCGCGGTCAAGGCGTGGCAGGAATTGTCCGAATCCGCCCCGGAAACCGAACGCGATGCCGCCCAGAAAGAACTGCGCCAGCGTGTGCGTGGCTTACTTGAAAAAACTTTGGAAGACCGCGAAGCCCGCCTCGCAAATCTGAGAAAAATGATCCAACGCGAAAACGAGCAGCTGGATGCAGACCGCAAGCAGATCGATAGGCTCGTGAATGAGCGGGTCGAACAACTAACCAGCGACAATCCGTTCCGCGGTCCAGACGGCATGGGGCCTGCGCCCGACGGTATGGATCGGCGCGAAGGCGAACCCGGCCGCCCGCCAGGTCCGGGCAGACCCGAGCGCCGCGGCGGTTTCCCACCCCCGCCCGATAAACCCGATTCCGATCGCTGATATCCGCTTATCTGATATCTGCCGCGCAGCGCTGCTGCCCGAATCATCATCTTGTGTTAATCTACCGGCAGGGAAACACATGTCGGGAGGTGATGGTGTCGATTAAGTGTCCATATTGTGCGTTCACAATTGAACTCAAGGGTATCCGTGCAGGGCATTTCAATCCGAAATGTCCGCGGTGTGCCGAACAATTCGCACTGGTGGTGCATGAAGATGCCAGCATGCAGCCGACCGTCACGGCGACCAGTGATCGCATGACCGATGCCGTCGCTGAGGCACTGGGCATCAAACCAAGCAAACCCACCCGCACACAACCGCCTGCTCCGAAAGCCCCAGCGGTCGGCGTGACGCAACCAGCAGGTTCTGTTGGAGCAACTAGCGTGCCCGGGTCACGTCAGCCAGCGTCGTCAGCACAATCATCTATCGGTGCGACAAGCGTGCCTTCATCGTCAACGCAGTCTGATCGCATCGGCGCAACGTCTGTACCGCATCATCCAGTGCAACCGTTTCAACCCCCCGCCCCTGCGTCCATTGTCACACCTGATACAAACACCACGTCGGACACCGATGTCCCACCCGGCACGACGCTAGGCGGATACGAAGTCATCCAGAAGCTTGGCTCCGGCGGCATGGGCGCGGTTTATCTCGCGAGGCAGGTTTCACTCGATCGAAATGTCGCACTCAAAACGCTGCACCGGCAACTCGCACAAGACCCGCAACTGGTCAGCCGATTCACCCGCGAAGCCTACGCCGCTGCCCAACTGACGCATCACAATATCGTTCAGATTCACGACATCGGACAGGACAAAAACACCAATTTCTTTTCAATGGAGTTTGTCAGCGGCACCACGCTCGCCAACGCATTGCGCGAAGCCGGCAAGCTGGATACTGAAACCGCCGTCAGTTACGCATTGCAGGCGGCGCGCGGATTGAAGTTCGCACACGATCACGGCTTGATCCATCGCGATGTCAAACCCGAAAATCTATTACTCAACGATCAGGGGATCGTCAAAGTCGCCGACCTTGGTTTGGTCAAGCGCATCGGCAGTCATGAAACTGAAAACATGCGTCAAGCGACCGCCGAAGAAAGCGGCGTTGCCATTACGCAGATCAATAAGTCGATGGGCACGCCTCTGTACATGCCCCCCGAACAGGCGATGGACGCCGCCCGTGTGGATCATCGCGCGGATATCTATTCGCTGGGCTGTACGCTTTACCATCTGGTCACGGGTCGTCCGCCTTTCATGGGTCGAACCGCGATGGAGGTGATGACCAAGCACCAGAACGAACCGGTCACACCCCCGGACGTGGTGGTGAAGGATGTGCCCGCCACACTGTCGCCGATCATCGTGCGGATGCTCGCTAAACGGCCGGATGATCGGTACGCGGGGATGAAGGATGTGATCGCGTCGCTGGAAGGCTTTTTGGGTGTCGCGACATCAGGTCCGTACACGCCAAAGGACGATCAGGTCAAAATCCTTGAGTTCGCCGCCGACCGTTACAACAACAGCACTTGGGCGAAATTGCGTCCGAAACTCATCCTCGGTTTTTATGGCGCGATCGTTTTGCTGGCGATTCTCATGGCCTATGTTGGATCAGACATCGCATGGAAGGTGAATCTGGTCGGAGGCGTGATCGGTCTTGGCGTACTGACGACGATCATTTATCAGGTCACGCTTGGCGTGATGCGTGGCACGCACCTGTTCCGCAAGATGCGCCAGCTGGTCTTCGGCGCTGGAATCATCGACTGGCTGTTATGGATTATCGGATTGAGTGTGCTCGGATACGTCATTTATTCATTTGGCCTATCCCTGCCGTGGATCTGCGCCGCGGTGCTGGCGGTGATGCTGTCGCAGGCGTTTTACTGGACCATCGACGCCTTGGCAGCCAAGGATCGCGAAACGTATCTGCGTCAGACCGAGCATTTGATTAAGCAGATGCGGTTGAAAGGTCTGGATGAAAACGCGATCCGGCAATTCGTCTGCAAGTTTTCGGGCAAACATTGGGAAGCGTTTTTCGAAAATTTGTTCGGCTATCCGGAAAAATTACAGGCTCGTCAAATCTGGGGAAAAGAACGTGGGAAAGATCGTCCGAAGTTCGCCGCATGGCGTGAGCCGGTCATCAATTTTATTGACTTCCGCATCGAATCTCGCAAGCAGTTGAAAGAAGCCAAACTGTTGGCGAAACTCGAATCCAAAGCACTTCAGTCCAAGGGTATCAGCGAAAAATTGGCGAAAAAACAGGCGGACAAAAACGCCCAGCGGCTGGTCAATAGTGCAGAGGTGATTCGTCGCGAAAGCGAACGCTCCCTCGCCGCGACCGCTGCACCGCCTGCTGAGAAGAAATCGTCCGGTTCCCGCGTGAAAGAAACCGCCCCGCCGCTGTCGCAGTCAACACTGGCGATGTCGATGCTGACTTCCGGTGCAATGGGCGATGAATCGCAAAAAGATCTGACACACGCCCCTGAATACGCGCGGCAAAGCTACCTGCGTCGTCGATACGGTACACCGTTGCAGATGCTCACCAGCCCGATGCTGCGGCTGCTCGTCGCACTGGTTTTGCTGACGATTTACGCGCATTGGTGGAATAGTAATTTTGGTGCGTCAGCATTGAGTGCCCTCAACGAGGTTAAAACCACCCATCAAAAGGACGCGGTGGATGTCGCGGGCGCGAAAAAAATCCTAGGTAGCACACAAGTCGAGGCCGTGGAGGCAATCAAGCTAAGCGAGAAGAAAAAACTGGAACTGCCGCTGGTTCCTGTGGCTTTGACGCACCCGATCGAACCCAATGCAGTCTTGGCATCGGGATTGTTGCTGCTGGTCGGTTGTCTGGGTCGCGGCAAGATGCTGGGGATCGCGATGTATCTGTCAGCCGCGATTGCATTGCTGGGCTATCGCTTTCACCTGCCGCTGATCTATGACAACACCTTCGTCGCACTGATGGTGGCGTTGGGTGTGTGGTTATTCTCGATTATCTTCCTTCGCGTGCGGATCGATTGACCACAGTATTCACGTCGCCAGCGGCTTCACCTTGTTTTCACCGGGCAGTAGGTATTCGAGCACGCGTGCCGAGCAAAGTACGCCGGGCATACCGGCGCCCGGATGCGTACCGGCCCCGACGAAATAGAGACCTTCGATCCCCGGCGCTTTATTGTGAAATCGAAAATAAGCCGACTGCGAGAAGATCGGCTGGATGCTGAACCCCGCACCGTGCATCGAGTTAAGGTTCTTTGCGAAGTGGTTCGGCGTGACGTAAAAATCTTCACAGATGCACTCGCTCAGCCCCGGCAGGCACGTCCGCTCAAGATACTTAACGGTCGCATCCCGCAAAGTCGGCCCCATCTTCTCGTAATCAATCCCACTTTGCAGATTCGGCACCGGCACGAGGCAATAAAAACTCTCACACCCCGTAGGTGCCATCGACGGATCCGTGCATGTTGGCCGATGCAGGTAAACCGACAAGTCTTCGGTTTCAAGTTCAAATTTGTCGAACAATCGGTAGATGTGTTCCTTGTAACTTTTGCCCAGAACAATCGTGTGGTGGGCAATGTCAGGATAGAGCTTACGCGTGCCGAAGTAGAGGACGAACAAGCCCATCGAGTATTTGAGATGGGTGATTTTTGATTTGCGAGTGCCGCCTGACGCTTTCGTATGTACCCCCTCTCTCGGTATTCCGGGAGAGGGCAGGGGTGAGGGTTCGAGCCTTCGCGCCGCCAGACCATGCCGATATTGCGGATCGATCAAATGCATGTAGGCGTGCGGCGTATCGGCGTTGCACACGACAACGTCGGCATCAATTTTTTCACCCGAAATAAGTTCTATACCCGTAGCACGGGCGTCTCGCTCGTGTCCATTCACGGGCGAGACACCCGTGCTACAAATAATTTTTGCAACTTCCTGACCAAGCATCAACTCAATGCCCTGTTCCTCCATCAACCGCCCCAACGCTGCCACCAGAGCACCGGTCCCGCCCATCGCAAACTGCACGCCCCACTGTCTTTCCAGATACGCGATCAACGAATAAATGCTGGTTGTGTTGAACGGATTTCCGCCGACCAATAAAGGCTGAAATGTGAAGACCCGCCGCAATTTCTCGTTCTTGATATACCGGTTGGTCATCTGAACAACCGTTTTATAATTGCCGAGTTTAATCAGATCGGGGGCGCATTTCAGCATCGACCAGATGGTGTGAAACGGCTTGTCGCCAAGCTCGACAAAACCGATATCGAAAATCTTTTTTGTCTGTTCAAGTAGCCGTAGATATCCGTCAGCGTCGGCGGGTTCGATCTTGCGAATCTCGGCCAGTGTCTGTTCGAGCGTTCCGCCGTAGTTGAAAATCGATCCGTCGGCGAATTGAATGCGATACCACGGATAGAGATCGCGAAACTCAATGTAGTCTTCCCGCTTTTTTCCGAATAGTTCAAACAACTCATCGAACAAAAATTTGGCGGTAATGACGGTTGGCCCGGCGTCGTGGATGAATCCATTACGGTTGTATTGATATGCCCTGCCGCCTAGTTTGTCTTGCTTGTCTATCAGCGTGACATCGTAACCCCGTGCCCGCAGACGCAGCGCCGCCGCGATCCCGCCGAACCCCGCACCAATAACAATCGCTTGTAGCATATAAACCTAGTTCGCCCATTCTAGGCCGCCGGACGGGATTCGATACTCAGATCAGCGATGCGATCTTTCAAATTTTGCAAAAGCTGGACTTGCCGCGCGATCGGTTCGACCAACTGTTCATTCCACACCAGCACTGCAGCGGCGGGATGATCGGCGTCGGTCGCGTGTCGCATCGCGCGATCCACCTTTCGGTACGCCATCCACCGCAGCCACATCCACAGCGCGAGGAAATAGATCGCCAAAAACCCAACGCTTTGAATCAGATACGTCGCCCCGAGCAATTTCACGATCAGCAGCAGCGATTCCTTGGTGAACGCAAAAACAGTTCCTTGCAACACGATTTCCAGGATCGGCTGAACGATCGGAAACCAAATCGCGGCGCCGATTGTAACGATTGGCGCGATCATGCGGGTAATGCGGGAGGGTTTGGAGAACGTGCGCACCAATGTCGTGCGCTGATTTTGCATCGCGGCATCGGTGCGGCGTTCCAATCCCGCCGCGGCACGCTCGGCGACATCGTTTTCCCAAAGCTTTTGCTGGGAATAGATTTGCAACAACGCGGGATTTTGCTGGGTCAACTCGGAAAACACGCCACGAATATGCGAAGGCAGATCACGTCCCGCGAGCCTTGAACCGATCGCCTGTCGATCACCGCTTCGGAGCATCGAAACCAGCGGCCCGAGTGTCGCATCCATCACATTCACGATCGGCCAATGTGCCAACCGCGCGCGCACGACTGGCTCGATCACTTGCGACCGCACGCTGGTTTCCTGCGACAAACGCAGCGTCATCTGATCGACGATCGGCTCGATCAAACGGGTGACACAAAGCTGCTGAGCATCGTCATACATTCTTTTTGTCGCCGCGAGTCGTTCATCGATGCGAGCTTCGTGAAACCAGTTTGCCAGCGACCTGTGTTGCCGCTGGGTTGCCAGATCGCGGGAGCGATTGACTTTTGCGCTCGAGCGCTTCTCCAATACCGCGTCGGCAAGTTTTGCAAGATCAAACGCGTCACGATCCCTATTATCAACCGCCAGAACCTGAGGCGGAGATGCCAGTTCACAAGCACGCATGACACGCTTGGAATAGTCAGCCTTTAATTCCGTTACCGCTTGATCGCCGTGTCGTTTCGCCAATGCGTCGGCTTTGGTGAGCACGAATAAAAAGTTTTCCGGCGCGTTGCCTTGAGCAATTCTTGCCAAAAGCTGAAGCGGCTCACGATCGGCGTATTTCTCGATGCTTTGCACCCAGATTGGATACAACATATGCCGCAGCATTTGATGCGTCAGGCTGATGTGATCGGCATAAATGCTGTCGATATCAGGCAAGTCCAGCAATACGCGCCCCTTTCCTGCGGGTTGATCGTGTTCGATCAAATCAAATCGGTCTGGAATCTGTTCATTCAATAATTCTCGTACGCGATCCGCATCCTCCCGAAATGTGTACGCCAACGCGCGTGATGTGCCCTCGCCAAAGGACGAGACACGAGCGACATCGGATTGCAATAGGGCGTTAATGAGTGAGCTTTTACCCACATCCTTGCCGCCGATCACGCCGATCAGATAAATCGAATCGGATGCGGTGGATTGCAGCACCGGCGCATCGTCGGCCAGCCATTGCGGTGGGTCGGCGCCTGTTAGCGAAATCACGTCGTCGATGAGTTGTCGGTGAATCGTGTCCACAGATTGCAAGCTTGCGCGCAGACGCGGCAGGATGCAATCATGCGGCACGTTGTTGCAATGAAGCCTCGTACGCGACAACGCAATTTTTGCCGCGGCGTTTGGCGGCGTATAAAGCTGTATCGGCGTGGCGGATCAATGCGCCCGGGGCAGCAGAATCATGTGCAGAAACACCAAAACTACACGTCACGTGCGTATTTCCGCCCACCCGGTGGATCGGCTGAATCTCAATCGCATGGCGCATGCGCTCTGCCAGTGCGATCGCGCCGTGGATGTCCACGCCGGGCGTCAGGACGACAAACTCCTCCCCGCCATACCGGGCGATAACGTCTTCGGTGCGTGTGCTGATTTGCAGAATTCCTGCGACCGATCGCAGCACATCATCACCCACCAGATGACCGAGCTTATCGTTGACGGCTTTGAAGTTGTCCACGTCGATCATCACGCAACTCATCGGCATCGGACGGCGAGCGATCAACGCCAATTCGGCATCAAGCCGCTCATCCAGATATGCACGATTGCGCAGTGCGGTCAATCCGTCAATCTGCGCCTTGTTTTGAAGCAAATCGAACAGACGCTTGGTTCGCAGCGCCGCACGCACGCGTGCCTGAAACTCAGCCGGATGAAACGGTTTGATTATGTAATCGGTTGCGCCGAGATTTAATCCGCGTACGCGATCCTCAGGCGATGAGGCACCCGTCAGGAACAGGATCGGCACGTTAGCGCAGTTTGGATCGGCTTTGAGAACGCGACAAAGATCAAACCCGCAAATATCGGGCATGTCGACATCAAGCAGAATCGCGTCGACCGACTCCTGTGACGCCAGCAACGCACCAGCAGCACCGCTGTCGGCGATCAGTAACTCGATCTGGTCGCTTTTCAACCAGGCGGATACCAGCCGGTGCATCTGAGGCGAATCATCAATAAGCAGCACACGCTGCGGCATATCGGGTCTCCAGATGAACGTCATACCCCTCCACGGAACGTAATATTCCTATCAAAGCATCGACTTGATGTTGGATGGTCTGAATATCATTTCCCACTTTTATGGATTGTTCCGCCGACGCGGCCGCCTCGGAGATCGGTGAAAAGCCGTATCCGCCACCGGCACCTTTGATCTGATGCAACAAACGTCGCAGATCGGATAAATTATTATCCTGCAACAACATCAAAAGCTGCTGCGCCTGTTCGGGTAATTCATCGACATAGGTGTTGACCAATTCCTGCAGCGATTCATTCGCTATTAGCGTGCTACGCAAAGTCGTAGTGTTGAGTTTTGCTTTCCTACAGTGCTGCACAATGGTGTGAATCAGCACGTTACGATCGATCGGCTTGGTTAGATAATCCAGACAACCCGCATCAAGGCACTTTTTGCGATCGCCGTCCATCGCGTGTGCGGTCAATGCGATGATTGGGATCGCGCACCCCTGCTCACGCAGACGTGTCGCGGCGGCGTAGCCGTCGACCAGCGGCATCTGCATATCCATTAAAATCACGTCGATCACCTGCCCTCGCAACGCCGCCTCTGCGACACGATCCATCGCAACCTGACCATTTTCTGCCAACTCCACTGTCGCACCGGCGCGGGTGAGGTAGAAGCTGATCAGACGCTGATTATCAACACCGTCTTCGGCGAGCAGAATATGGCGGCGAGCTAATTGATTCGGACTGACGGGTACGTCAAGCGGGTTGGCAACCGGGGCCGGACTTTGTGTAATTAGATCAGACACTTCACCCGCATCAACCATCAGGCAAAACTGCGATCCTTCCCCGACGGTGCTGGATGCGGATATCGTCCCGCCAAGCATTTCCGCCAGTCGTTTGCTGATTGCGAGTCCTAACCCGGTGCCCCCGTACTTGCGTGTAGTGGATGTGTCGGCCTGGCTGAAAGCCGTAAACAGACGGGTGATTTGCGTTTCGTCCATCCCGATTCCAGTGTCTGCGACAACAAATCGGATTTTGTTTGATAAGCCTGTCGCGTCGGCAATGACCTTAACGCGAATCGCAACTTCTCCGCTAGGTGTGAACTTAATCGCATTGCTGACCATGTTCAGCAAAATCTGCCTGAGCCGAGTCGGATCGGTCTGAATGCGTCTGGGTAGTGCTGATTCGTGCTGAACGATAAACCGCAACTGCTTTTCAGTCGCACGGACACGCATCAACGATTCAACCTCTGCCACGATCTGCACCGGGTCGCAGTCAATTTTTTCAACCGCCATTTTCCCCGCCTCAATTTTGGACAAGTCGAGAATGTCATTGATCAACGAAAGCAGGTGTTTTCCATTGCGTTGAATGGTGTTTACATGGCTTTGCAATTGGGTTTTGTTGATGGATTCTTCGAGCAGCAGATCGGCGTAGCCGAGGATTGCAGTCATCGGTGTGCGAATTTCATGGCTCATGTTCGCCAGAAACTCGCTTTTGGTGCGGCTGGCATCCTCGGCTTTGTGTTTTGCGGCTTCGGCTTCGATGGTTTTGACAGAAAGCTGGAGCGAGCGCTCATTCAGCTCAATTTCATTTTGTTTTCGTTGAGAGATATTTTGTACCTGGGACACCAGATACCGCACACCGCCGTCGTTATCACAGACTAATCCCACCGTCAGCAACGCCCAGACAATGACACCATCCTTGCGTACGTAGCGTTTTTCCATGCTGTATTGCTCGCGACGGCGACACAGCAAATCCTGCGCAAAAGCGATATCGGCATCAAGATCGTCTGGATGCGTAACCGACTGAAAGTTCAAATCCAGCAGTTCGTTCTCGCTATAACCCAAAAGATCGCACAAGACTTTATTCACGCGGAGAAAATGCCCGTCCGGCGATACCATCGCCATTCCGCAGGCACTTTCGACGAAGGCGTTTCTGAATAATTCACGACTTTCGCGCAATTCATTGTCCGCAAGACGTCTGGCGTCGATATCCTGATGCGTCCCAATCATGCGAAGGGCTTCGCCTGATTCGCTTCGCTTGACTACCCGCCCTCTAGCCAGCACCCATTTCCATGTTCCCGCTCCGGTCAGTAAACGTATCTCGGCGAAGATGTCAGGCGTTTCGCCTCGCACGTGCCGTGCGGTCAGGATCGACAAATGATTGGCATCATCGGGATGGATGATTTTTTGATACGAAGCACAGGTTTTGGGCAAATCCTGCTCGGCGTATTGCATCATTCGCGCCCAGGTGGATGAAAAATAAATCGTATTGCCAGTCAGATCGATATCCCATAATCCGTCGCCCGCAGCCTCCAACGCCAGTGACAGACGATGCTCGCTGGTTTCCAATGCAAGACGCTGGCGCGTGAGTTGACCCTGCGTTTCATGCAACGATTCCAGAAGATAATTGACCGGCTCGCTCAACCTCGCCACTTCATCACTGCCGCTGAGCGTGACGCGACAATGCAGATCCTGCGTCTGGGCGATCGTCCTGAGTTGTGCTGAAAATCGACTTATCCGTGACAGCACCAGCGTTTCAAACAAAAAGAAAGAAATCGCCCCCAGCATCGCCGCGGTGCAAATCGACTGCCACGACAAAATGGCGATCGTTGCAACGCCTTCCTGATAAACCGGGCGCGGCAATGCCAGACGAACCAGTGCGGCGGGTTTACCATAAATGTCTCTTGCAACGCTGGCGAGTTCGATTTGCTCGTCACTCGTGACATTCATCGCGGTATCGTTCGGACTAACTAATGTTTGCGCAAAGATCACTTGCTGGCTTGCGGTCAGATCGGAGACGGGGATGATCTCCCCCGTCAGGCCGGTCGAGAGCTGGATTTGTTTGATCTCGCTGTCTGCAAGAAATCTTCCGAACAAACAGACACCCACCGCTTCACCGGTGTTGTCGGTGGAGGTGACTGGCTTCATCGCGAACATTAGCAGACCTTCGGGCAGATTCAGCAAACCATGCCGCGCCACGAGTTTGCCATCACCCATAAGCCCGCTGTGGGCTTGGAGATGCTCCGCCAAAGATTGCGGCACGGGCATCGGTGTGCTGGTGTCGGGATCGCAACCGGCTTGAAGGTGTATGCGACCCGATAGATCAGCGTAGACGATCATTGATAGCTGCATTTCGCTTGGCGTGTTGGGCTGGACATTGCGGGCTTGAAAATCGGGCATTTTACCGAGTAAAAAATCCCGCGCATCGTCCCACCGCGACCAGTCTGACACCTTCACCCGCAGCGTATCGATTCGTTGATCCAATCCCCGCCTGACTTGTGTAAGCGATTCCTCGGCTTTGATCCGTTCAATTTTTGCAAATCGTGGAAGTAATTCGTGCGCAACCAACAGGTGAAACGCGACCATCAACAAGATGGCGGTTCCTGATAGGCAAAGCATCACTTTGATTCGAAGGCGCATAGTAAACGATCCCGCGCGGCCAGACTGGCATCGGCCGCTATCGGTTTTATCGACCGAAGCGAATCGTCATTTAACCTTGAAAATCAGAGCACCCCAAATATCTCAGGAAGGGCGATAATCCCTCAAAACAGACGCAGTTGATCGGGTTCGAGACCCAATTGCGTCATGGGATGATCCACCGGCACCTTATAGTGCCCCGTCCAGCATGCGGTGCAGGCATGTGCGGGATCAATCTTTGTCGCTGCCAAGGTGCCTTCGAGTGACAGATAAGACAGAGAATCAACTTCAATGAATTGCCGTATTTCTTCGATCGACCGTTCGTGCGCGATCAATTGCTGCGGTGTCGCGAAATCGATCCCATAGAAACAGGGATTACGGATAGGCGGACAACTGATACGCAGATGAATCTCTTTTGCACCAGCACGTC
This sequence comes from Tepidisphaerales bacterium, assembly GCA_038210015.1. Lineage (GTDB taxonomy): Bacteria > Planctomycetota > Phycisphaerae > Tepidisphaerales > Tepidisphaeraceae > BPJO01. Next base: position 19,580 of record JBBQXB010000020.1, on the reverse strand, counting down.
GCAGCGCACGCATTTTGGATCGGGTGGTGGTTCCGCGAACGATTGAATCATCCACGATGATAATCCGCTTATCACGTACCAAATCGCTGATGATATTAAGCTTTAAGTTGACCGCACGATCGCGCGACGCCTGATCGGGCAAAATAAACGTCCTGCCAACAAATCGGTTCGGGACAATCGCTTCCATGAAGGTGATCCCCGATTCCTTGCTATATCCCAACGCTGCGGTTCGGCCTGAATCGGGCATCGGAACCACACAGTCAGCATCAATATGCGATTCCCTCGCGAGTTGTCGGCCAAGCTCTTCGCGCACACGTTGAACGTTGCGACCAAAAACATTGCTGGCGGGATTGGCGAAATAAACGTGCTCAAAAACGCACATCGCCCCTTCAGCGGCGGGTTCGGCAAAGATTCGGCTGGTTAATCCGTCGTCGTTGATCGTCACGATCTCGCCAGGCAGCACATCCCGCACAAAATCGGCGCCGATCGCATCAAACGCGCATGTTTCACTCGCGACCACGTAAGGCCCATTATCCGGCATCCGTCCGACTGACAGCGGGCGAATCCCCCACGGATCGCGCGCGGCTTCAATCCGATCGGGAAACAAAAACACCAGCGAATAAGCTCCCTGCAAATGCCGCAAAACGTGGGGCATCGGGTCATGCTTTTCAACGTGACTCGGCTTTGCAAGCAGGTGGACGATGATTTCGGTGTCGGTGGTGGATTGAAAAATATGCCCGTGAGATTCATAAATTTCACGCAGCAGTTGGGCGTTGATCAGATTGCCGTTGTGCGCCACCGCGACCGGACCAAGCCGGTATTGCCGCAAAAGTGGCTGGGCATTGCAGAGTTTGCTCGATCCGGTGGTCGAATACCGCACATGACCGATCGCACCATGGCCGGCCAATTCTTCGGTCAGCATTCGCGGATTAAAAACCTGGCTGACCAATCCCATGCCGGTGTGAGCATTGAGGTCTTTGCCGGTCGTGACAGCGATTCCCGCCGATTCCTGCCCACGATGTTGCTGCGCAAAGATGCCCACATAGGTAATTTGCGATGCCGCCGGCGTGCCCCACACGCCAAATACGCCGCACTTTTCCTTCTTTTCGTAATCTTCGTGAGCATCCAAGACAGGGAGTGAATGATTCATTGGGTAGCTACACGATACAGATGGGAGCAAGTTGAATCAAACGGACGGAGATAGATCGCGAGATTTACACTCGGCGCTGTGATTGTGGATGGGGCTTTGGGCTTGGGGCGCAGGGCTTGGACAAAACCTCATGTGGCATTTGGCAGTCCGCATCTAACGGCGTCTGACAACCGCAAGTCAGCGGATTGATTCGTGCAATATTCGTGTGATTCGTAGCGATCCTTCAGACGGATCGCAAAATCATCCGCCATCGCGTGATGGCGAAGTGGGCGTTGTCGGCTATACTTCCGCCCCTTATGTCATTAGAAGTCGGAATCGTCGGGCTGCCCAACGTCGGCAAGAGCACTATTTTCAACGCACTCACCGCCGCCGGTGCGTTGGCGGCCAATTATCCGTTTGCAACGATTGAACCGAATATCGGCATCGTCAACGTGCCCGATCCGCGTCTGCAGATCATCCATCAGTACATCACCACCGACCGGATCATCCCCGCCACAGTGCGGCTGGTTGATATCGCGGGCATTGTCCGCGGTGCCAGCACCGGCGAAGGACTGGGAAATAAGTTTTTGTCGCATATCCGCGAAGTGGATGAGATTTTGCAAGTCGTGCGGTGCTTTGAGGACGGGGATATCACCCACGTTGACGGCGCGATCGATCCACTGCGCGACATCGACACGATCAATACCGAGCTTTGCCTGGCCGACATGGAAACTGTTTCATCCAGCATGGATAAAGCCATCCGGCTGGCGAGATCCGGCGATAAAGAAGCGACTGCACGCGTCGAGCTCCTCAAAAAAATCCAGCCGCTGCTGAACGAAGGCCGCCCCGCGCGGGCCGCGGACTTAACAGACGACGAAAAGAAGCTTGTGAAGTCGATGGGATTGATGACATCCAAAAAAGTGCTGTATGTCGCAAATGTGGCTGAAGATGATCTGGAAGGTAAAAATCCTTTCGTGCAGCAGGTGCGCGACCACGCCGCGAAAGATAATAGCGAGGTCGTGCCCGTGTGCGGCAAACTGGAAGCAGAATTATCTGAATTACCCCAAGCCGACCGTCAGGAAATGCTCGAATCGCTCGGCCTTGCCGAACCGGCATTGGCATCTTTAACGCGAGCAGCCTACAAAATGCTTGGGCTGCAAAGTTACTTCACCGCAGGTCAGATCGAAATCCGCGCCTGGACTATTACGGCAGGTACAAAAGCGCCGCAGGCAGCGGGCGTAATCCACGGCGATCTGGAAAAATCTTTCATCAAGGCTGAGATTTTTACCGTCGATGATCTTGTCAAGCACAAGACCGAAGCCGCGATCAAAGCCGCCGGACGGTTGCGATTGGAAGGCAAGGACTATGTGATGCACGACGGCGACATCACGCACTTCCAAGCTGGGCTTGCGGGCAAAAAGTAACCGCGATCAGGTCTGCCCTGGCCATTGCCCGGTCGGGTCGGCTTTCTTAAACGCCGCTCGCAGACGCGAAACCACATGCACCGGTAACGGACCTTGCTCGGCATAAGAAAAGTTTTTCTCGGCATTTGCAAAGTTGGTAGTCCCGACAATCGCGGTCGTCACGCCGGGTTGATCGAGCGTAAACCGCAACGCCACGTTAGGCCAGACCTCCAACGCTTCACCATCGAATCCCAAATCCGCAGGCGTGATGCCCATTTTGGCGAGTCGGTCGGTGTAAGTTGCTGAATAACTTTTATAAAATCCAGGCTGAGTTGCTGGTTCTTTCCAGCAGGCATTGGCAATGGGTCGTTTGACGATCACGCCAACATTGTGTTCGCGCGTGACGGGCAGCACTGTGTCGATATTGTTTTGGTCGGCGATACTGATGCTAATTTCAACCGCTGCAACATCGTCCAGACCCGCAGCATAAGCCGCAGCGGCGTTGTCGCCTGAGTAACCCAGATGGGCGATTTTGCCCGCTTCACGAGCACGAACCAACGCACCGATCGCCTCGCCCGACTCCAGAACGCTCTGCTCACAAGTATGGAGCAACATCACATCGATCTGATCCGTTTTAAGCTTTTGTAGCGCCAAATCGACCGATGCGGTGATGACCTTCTCGCTCCATGCAGGCGCATCGACTCCCACCAATTTTTGCCCGCACTTGGAAACCAGCACGTAATCTTTACGACGATGCGACAGGTGATTGCCGATGAAATCATGACTACCTGGATAGACAGTCGCGGTGTCGATGAAATTAATGCCACGATCGAGCAGCGCCTCAATCATTTTCGCCGCCGCCGACTGGTCTGATTTTAAGAACGCAACCGGTGCAGAACCAAATCCAAGCACCGATACGTCCAGTCCTGTTTTTCCAAGAGTTCTTTTTTCCATGATCGCATTGTAGGCGCGCGATCGGGCGTCAGACGAATCGCTCGGACTTTCACATCGTATGGTTATCACTACTATTGAGTGCGTGCGATTTACTAAATCGTGGTTCGTGATTCGTGTGGAAAAGCAGGATGATGACGCGCTAACCAGCCGCCTCACTGTCTTTCGCGACACGCTCATCACGCAATAGTTGTTTAATTCGCCTGTCCAGCATTCTGCCAGAGTGACCAAGACAAAACGATTGATTGAAACGGAGTTCAGATGCGTCGATTCATCTTGTTGCTGCTTGTCGCGATCAATGGGTGCGTTCAGCCGCCGACCTCGGAGAAGGATGTTTTTGATGATCTGATCCAACTCACCAGCGGATTCAAAGCCGCGGGCGAAGCCTATTTTTCACCCGACGCAAACTGGATCATCTTCCAAGCCACCCCGCCTACCGAAGATCACTATCAGATGTATATCGCCCGACTGATTCGCGACGGCGATCGCGTAACCGGCATGGGGCATCCGATCCGCATCACGCCACCTGAATCGCGCAACACGTGTGGATTTTTCTCGCCGGACGGGGTCAGTGTGATTTTCGCCTCGACCACCGGCAAGGAAGACAAAACCGAAGTCGCAGGCGGATACCAGCGCAGCGGTGAATATCGGTGGCCATTCCCCAAAGGCATGGAGATTTTCCGCGCCGACGCATGGCAAGGCGCGATCGCAGCGACCGAGTTTTCACGCGGGATCAACCTCGCACAACACCCGCTTACCGATAACAATTTTTACGACGCCGAATGCGTTTATTCCCCCGATGGCAAGTGGATTTTGTTCACCTCCACCCGTGATGGCGACCCCACTCGTGCGATCAAAACCAGCCGTGATGCCGATTTATACGTGATGAAGGCCGACGGCACGCGCGTCACCCGCCTGACCAAAACCAATGGCTACGACGGCGGCGCATTTTTCTCACCCGATGGCACGCGAATCGTCTTCCGCGCTGACCGTCAAAACAACAGTCTTTTGCAGATTTACACCGCCGACATCACCTTCGATGCTGACGGCAATATCACTGGTCTGATCCGCGAAAAGCAGCTCACCCGCGATCCGTCTGTGCATTTTGGACCTTACTGGCATCCCAACGGCACGCACATCATTTACGCCGCCAACATCAACGACGCCCATGAGTATGAATTGCTGATGATGCGCGATGATGGCACGCACAAATTGCGACTTACTTTCACCCCGGGCTTTGATGCCTTGCCTGTTTTCTCACCCGATGGAACGCACCTGATGTGGACGAGCAAACGCTCCAGCGACCAGACTTCGCAGGTCTACATCGCCAAATTCAAATTTCCAAAGGCCGGTTAAGCAACGGTGCAACAATTTTTCCGTCGAGATAGGATCGCATCCCATGAAAGACCCCCGCTTCACCCAACTCGCTTCTTTGTTAGTTCGGCATTCGATGCAGGTTCAGCCCGGCGAAAAGGTGCTGATCGAAGCATTCGATATCCCGACCGATTTCACAGTCGAACTCATTCGCCAAATCAAAAAAGCGGATGGCCTGCCATTGGTCAGCACTTATCACCCGCAGGTGATGCGTGCGTTGATCCAATCGGCGACCGAAGCACAGATGTCCTATATTGGAGAAATAGAATTAAAACGCATGCAAGGCGTGCAGTGTTACGCCGGACTGCGCGGCAGCAGCAACATCACTGAAATGAGCGATGTTGCAACAGAACAGATGAAGCTTTACGAACGGCTTTGGCAAAAACCCGTGCACTCCGAAACACGTGTTAAGAAAACCAAGTGGGTCGTGCTCCGCTGGCCGACACCTTCGATGGCGCAAAGCGCGGGCATGAGCACCGAAGCCTTCGAAGATTTCTATTTCAAAGTCTGCGCCGGCGTCGATTATCAAAAAATGGCGACCGCCACCCTGCCGCTGGTCGAACGAATGAAAAACGCCGACCGCGTTCGTATCACCGGACCGGGTACCGATTTACAATTCAGCATCAAAAACATCGGTGCGATTCCATGCTCCGGCGAGCGCAACATCCCAGACGGCGAGTGTTTCAGTTGCCCGATCCGCCAAAGCGTTGAGGGTACGATCCGATTCAACACCGAAACGCTCTACCGCGGTACGGTCTTCAGCGGCATTGAACTGAACTTTTCCAAAGGAAAAATCGTCAATGCCGTCGCTGCTTCGGCAGCGTTAACTGCAAAATTGAATGACATTCTCAACGCTGACGATGGCGCCCGATACATCGGCGAGTTTTCGCTCGGTTTCAATCCGCACATCCTCACTCCGATGCGGGACACGTTATTTGACGAAAAAATCGCCGGCAGCTTCCACTTCACCCCCGGCCAGGCCTACGAAGAAGCCGACAATGGCAACCGCAGTCAAATCCACTGGGATATGGTCAACATCCAGCGCCCAGACTTTGGTGGCGGCGAAATCTGGTTCGACGATCAACTGATCCGCAAGGACGGATTGTTCATTCCCAACGACCTAACCCCACTAAACCCCGATCAATTGAGTCTGAGTTAATGCATTACACCTGCATGCCGTTGCAAGTGGCTAGCACGCGAACTGTTTGACAACCCCAGTTTCGCCGGTAGTTTGTCATGCGATGCGATGGATAATTGTCCTGATACTCGCCAGCCTGCTTCCGCGACTTCTGCTCGCCGGCACAGCGGGCAGCGTGCTGTGTATCGACGACAATCACTTGATGGCGAACTGTCATGCATCAGCGTACGACTCAGCGAATTCGGCTGATTTTGCGGACACTTTCGAGTGGGACGCCAACGGCCGTCACTCTTGTCTGGATGTCACAACCGTACCGATCGTGTTGCGAAGCGCATCGGCTGAATCGCATTTTGACGCTTCACACGTTCTGATCTTCGGCACAGTTGACGCATGCATTCAACCCGCACCCCAGCCCGTTTTTCGGGCGATTGAAGATGCGCAGGCCATCCCGCCAGCCTTCTTAGCACGTGATTACTGCAGCACGATCGCCCTACGCTGCTGATCCATCCCTTGACGATGTCTCGCCCTTGCGCCGCCTTGATTGAGGACGGTGCTGCCGTATTCAATTTACCTTAACAAGAGAACGATTTGAGAATCATCCACACATTGCGCGTTGCGCTGATTGCTTGGGCTGCGACATTGCTGGTCGGTTGTGCGGGACATGCCCCTGATCTTCAGACCGAAAAGACTGCGGCGCTGGCCGTTTCATTGCGGCTTGAAAACGCGATCGTGTTTCAGGTGAATGGTGCCCCGGTGGATGAACCCACCGAATCGCCCGCCGCACTGTCGATCACTGACGCGATTCAACTGAGTATCTGTCGCAGCCCCGAATTGCAAGCGGCGATCAGTCGTGTGCGGATCGCACAAGCCGAAGCGCAGCAAGCACGACTCTGGCGTAATCCTGTGCTGAGTGTAGCGTTGCGATTTCCTGAATCGTTCGCCGGAAAACCGATGATCGACGCGGGTCTAACCGCTGATTTGATCTCGATCCTACGCAAACCCGGTAGCACTGCCGTTGCCGACGCGACACTCCGCGCCGTCGGGGCGCAAGCCATCACAACAGTGCTGGATATCGCTGCCGAAACGCAGGAACGCTATTACGAAGCGCAGGCGATTGAAACGTCACTTGAGGTGTTACGACAGCGACGCGGATTGTTCGATCAACTACTCGACGTGGCCGATTCACGCCTTCGCGTGGGTGAAGGCACGCGGCTGGATGTGCTGGCGCTGCAAACGCAGCAAGTCGAACTGGACACACAAATCGCAGACCGAGCGATTGAGTTGCGAGATCAACGTCTCGCATTGGCACGATTGATCGGCCAACCCGGATCAACTGCGACATGGACACTCCCGGCTGCATCAGCCATTTATGAAGCAATCGCACCTGAATCCCAATGTCTGCGACTTGCGATGCACCATCGTCCAGAAATCCAACAACGCATCTGGACACTTCAAGCAATGGGCGCTCAGCGTAAACTTAGTGACTGGGCTTTATTCGATGCCAGCAGCGGCGGTATCCAGGCAGAACGTGACGGCGACTGGTCGTTCGGACCGTCTGCCGATTTACCAATTCCACTTTTCGATACCGGCCACGCCGCGCAGAAGCGTGCCGAAGCGGCATTGATCGAAGCCCGTCACGAATTGACCGCCGTGCGTCGGCGCGTGGTAGAGGAAGTCCGCCGGGCGCATTCGATACTGGTTGCAACACGAATGAATCTGGAGCGGGTTGAAAAGCAGTTGATTCCCCTGCAAAAACGAAGGCTCGAACAGGCCGAAGCGCAATTCAAAGCCGGACAAACCGATCTCACTGCCTTGTTACTGGCAGAGCAGGATTTTCAAACATCACAGGTTCAACTGGTCGATCTGCACCGTCGCAGCGCGATCGCACTGGTAAAACTGGAACGTGCTGTGGGTGGGTCGGGCGTGCTGAACTCTCACACACCGACGACACAAGAAACCACTCACACTGAATCACAAACAACAGCCCCACGCTGAGAGGAAACGAATATGAACACGATCAATAAGACACTCATCTGTTCTGCGGTTCTGGCCGCAACAATCACAACTTATGTCCTAGCCGAAGATGCGACCGATCATGCCGGTCACGATCACGCGGCACACGACCACCCGCCTGCAGCCGCAAAACCGGATGAACACGCTGGGCACGACCACGCAAGTGAAACACACACCGACGAAGTAACACTGACGCCCGAATCGCAAAAGCAAAATGGCGTGATGATCAGTCAAGCAAAGAAGCAGGTTTTGGATGGTGCGTTTGTCAGTCCGGCGCGTGCAACTTTTAATGGTGACGCGATGGCGCACGTCGGGTCAGCCGTCGCAGGGCGCGCGTCTGAGCTAAAGGTGAAATTAGGCGACACCATCAAGCAAGGCGATCTGCTTGTGGTGGTGGATAGCCCTGAACTCGGCGAATCTCAGAGTGATTTTCTACTCAAACGTACCGCAGTGGAATCGGCACGCCCCGCCGTAAAACTTGCCCGCGATGCCTACGATCGCGCCAAACAGCTATTGGATCAAAACCAAAGCATCGCAGCGGCGGAAGTGCAAAAACGCGAAGCGGAACTTCGAACAGCAGAAGCCAGCCTGCGCGCCGCAGAAGCCGCCGTCACCGCAGCGGAAAACAAACTCCACTTGTACGGCATGAATCAGGCGGATGTCACGGAACTGGCCAAAACAGGCGAGATCGTCCCGAAATATCGAGTTCTGGCACCCATCGGCGGCGAGGTGATCGAACGAGAAGTCACACTCGGAGAATTGGTCCGACCTGATCGTGATGCGCTATTGATCATCGCCGATCTCAGCACTATCTGGGTGATAGCCGATGTGCCGGAAGCAAAAATCGGCGATGTTGCTGTAGGCAGCAGCGCGACAGTAAACGTCGTGGCGTTGAAAGGTGGTTCGCTGCAAGGCAAGGTGACGTACATCGCGCCGGCACTCGATCCGAACACACGCACCGCTAAGGTGCGAATTGAGTTAACTGATCCATCCGGCGTATTGCGTCCGGGCATGTTCGCACAGGCGACGATACTGCCGCAAACTTCCGCCGCCGCTGCGGTGCTTGCGATCCCCGAAGAAGCGGTCCAAACCGTTGAAGGCGGCCCCGCAATTTTCGTTCCTGTCGCGGATGAGCCCAACACTTTCGCCAAGCGCCCGGTGCGAATCAGCAAGCCGATCGGCGGGATGGTGCAGGTGATTACAGGATTGGAAGAAAACGAATCTTTCGTCAGTAGCGGATCGTTCATCCTCAAAGCCGAATTAGGTAAAGCTGGCGCGGCCCATGAGCACTAATTCCAGCCATATGTCTCGTGTTGCTAATCAATCGAAACCACATCGTGTCAGGAGTTTGTTGTGTTAGAAAAAGTCCTCCAATTCTCGATCCAAAACCGCTGGCTGATCGTATTTTTTGCGATTGGCGTAGCGGCGTTGGGATTGTTCTCACTCAACAGACTGCCCATCGACGCCGTGCCGGACATCACCAATAATCAGGTGCAGATCAACACCGAATTCGCCGCGTTGTCACCGTTTGAAATTGAGAAACAGGTGACTTATCCGGTTGAGACAGCGTTGTCGGGTATATCGGGATTGAGCTACACGCGATCCATCAGCCGCAACGGTTTTTCACAGGTGACGGCGGTTTTCGAGGATCAAATCGATATCTACTTTGCTCGCCAACAGGTGGCCGAACGATTGGGGGCATCTAAGGAAAATTTGCCCCCCGGCGCCGAACCGCAAATGGGCGCGATCTCAACCGGACTCGGCGAAGTTTTCATGTACACCGTCGAATACGCCAATCCACATGGCAAAAATGCCACGCTCGTAGACGACTCGCCTGGCTGGCAAGCGGATGGCAGTTATCTGACACCTGAAAACGAACGTCTCAAAACAGATGTCGAACTCGCCAGCTATTTGCGCACAGTGCAGGACTGGATCATCGCCCCACAACTCAAGGGCGTAAAAGACGTGGCTGGGGTCGATTCGATCGGCGGATACGTCAAACAATATCATGTTCAACCCGACCCGATGAAACTGGTCAGCTACGGATTGAGTTTCACTCATGTCATCGACGCATTGGAGCGCAACAATGTCAGCACTGGCGCGGGATATGTGGAACACAAAGGCGAATCCTACACCGTCCGCGCCGCAGGCAGGATCGAAGACATTTCGCAGATTTCCAAGATCGCCCTCGGTACGCGTAACGGCACACCGATCTATATCAGCGATGTGGCAACCGTTGGAATCGGCAGCGAACTTCGCACCGGATCGGCTAGTGAAAATGGTGAGGAAGTCGTCGTCGGAACGGCGATGATGCTGATCGGCGCGAACAGTCGCACAGTCGCTGCAGATGTAGAAGCCAAAGTGAATACAATCGTCAGAAGCCTGCCGCCTGGAATCATCATCAAGCCTGTTCTAAATCGCACGAAGCTGGTCGATGCAACGATCAACACTGTCAGCAAAAATCTGGCTGAGGGTGCGGTCTTGGTAGTCATCGTATTGTTTCTACTTCTGGGAAACTTTCGGGCTGCGATCATTTGCGCACTGGCAATCCCGATGTCGATGCTGATGACCAGCACGGCGATGGTTCAGGGCAAAATCAGCGGCAATTTAATGAGTCTGGGTGCGATCGATTTTGGGATCATCATCGACGGCGCCGTCATCATCGTCGAAAATTGCTTACGAATTATCGGCAATCGACAGCACGAACTGAAACGCACGCTCAATCTAGCAGAACGCTTGTCGGCGGTCACCGAAGCGACGCGCCAGATGATTCGGCCATCCGTTTTCGGGCAGGCGATCATCGTCACGGTCTATCTTCCGATCCTGTTTCTCACGGGTACCGAAGGCAAGATGTTCCAACCGATGGCGGTGACGGTCATCATCGCGTTGATATCGGCGTTTATCTTGTCGATGACGCTCATCCCCGCATTGGTCGCGCTGCTGGTTCGCGGCAAGGTCAGCGAGAAAGACAATCTCGCGATCCGTACAGTCAAAACCGGTTACGCACCTATTTTGAACTGGGCGATTGCGTCGCGATGGATCGTAGTACCGGCTGCGGTGGTCATCTTCATCGCATCGGTACTACTCTTCACGCGATTGGGCAGTGAGTTCGTGCCGACATTGGATGAAAAGGACATCGCGATGCACGCGATGCGCATTCCCAGTACCGGTTTGTCGCAATCGCAGACCATGCAAAAGGATGTCGAGCGCGCGATCTCAACTTTTCCTGAAGTTGCATTCGTGTTTTCAAAAACTGGCACTGCCGAAATGGCGTCTGATCCGATGCCGCCGAGCGTGTCGGACACGTTCATCATTCTCAAACCGGCGGATCAATGGCGTAGCGAAGCAGAATTGGATCGACAAATTGCAAAAGCGCAGCCGCAAGAACACGCAGATGAACACGCAGATGAACACGCAGGCGATGAGCATGAAGCCGCTCACGGCCACGAACATGACGAGGCTGATATCTCCACGCACAAGGGGAAATTGCAGAAGCTGCTTGAGCTAACCCTCGCAAAGGTGCCGGGGAATAACTATGAGTTCACCCAGCCGATCCAGATGCGATTCAACGAATTGATCTCCGGCGTGCGAAGTGATGTTGCCGTCAAGGTTTATGGTGAACATTTTGAGCAGATGGTCCCCGCCGCCAGCGCAATCGCCGCAGCGTTGCGAACCATCCCCGGTGCTGCCGATGTTAAAGTCGAACAAACCGAAGGCCTGCCGATCATGAGTATAACGATCGACCGGCCCGCGATCGCACGCTATGGGTTAAACGTCGCCGAGGTGCAAGAAGTCATCGCGATAGCAATCGGTGGACGTGAAGCCGGCGAAGTCTTTCAAGGCGATAGACGGTTCGATCTTGTCGTACGACTACCGGATGACGTCCGGCGCGATATCTACAATCTTGAAAATCTTCCCATCCCCCTGCCCGCCACTGACAACAGTGCGACGGCGACATCTGTGGTTGATCTGTCGAGCGGATCATCACAAAGCGGATTTGTTCCATTGGGATCCATTGCAACGATTGAGATTTCCGAAGGTCCGAACCAGATCAGCCGCGAAAACGGGAAACGCCGGGTCGTAGTAGAGGCGAATGTGCGCGGCAGAGACATCGGATCATTCGTCGCCGACGCACAGCAAAAAATCGACGAGATCAAAATCCCTGCGGGCAATTATCTCGAATGGGGCGGACAGTTTGAAAACCTATTGGAGGCAAAACAACGATTAATGATCGTCGTGCCGGTCTGCTTTTTCCTCATATTTCTGCTGCTATTCAGCACTTTTGGATCGGTGAAATATGCGTTGATGGTCTTTACCGGAGTGCCCTTGGCGCTGACAGGCGGCATCGTAGCGCTGTGGCTGCGTGATATGCCGTTTAGCATCACCGCTGCGGTCGGGTTTATCGCGCTGTCGGGCGTTGCGGTGTTGAACGGGCTGGTGATGGTGTCGTTCATTAACGAGCTGCGTCAGCAAGGCCGAAACATCGATGATGCGATTCGTGAAGGATCGCTGACGCGACTTCGGCCCGTGCTGATGACTGGTTTGGTGGCAGCACTCGGGTTTGTTCCGATGGCAATCGCGACCGGAACCGGCGCAGAAGTTCAAAAACCGCTGGCGACGGTAGTGATCGGCGGGATCATCAGCTCCACCGCATTAACGCTGCTGGTGCTACCTGCGCTGTACCGAATGTTTCATCGCGGCGAAATGTCACCACCTGCGACAACACCTACTTCTTAAGTTTTAACAGTGTAATCGCGTGCTTCCCGTATTCGCTGACATAGAGATTGCCGGAAGATGGGTCTTCGCAGACATCCAGTGGATTCTGCAAATTCTCCCAACCTTGCACGCCATCAATGACTTGGATGACGTCCCCTTTGTCATCGAACTTCAGCGCAATGAGGTCGCCGCCCATGTTGTACCTGCACACGATCAGGCTATTTTTCAATGCCCCCTCGGTGAAGTATTCCGCACTGCCGTTTGCACTGACGTGGTTGCCGAAATCGTAGATCGCGGCTTGCCAATCTTTTTCGGGTTTAGTACCAACAGGATAGTGCGGCACTTCGGCGTATTCTGCCTCGGCGGTTGGATTGCCGCCGTTAAGAACGTAATAGCCTTGTGAAGGATTGGGGTGTCCGTAGTATTTGCCCTTTTCGACACGGAATAACCAATCGTGTTCAGCATCGGGCACGTTTTTGAGTGCGATAGAATGATCGCTGGCCGGCGCGTTGCCGCCGGCGCATGAGCCGTTGGTCGGCGCGTACAGGTGTCCGTTGCTGTGCCACTTCAGATCGAAAACGACGCGGATGCCGTACGCCCACACCTGCACGGGCATTGCAGGATTTTTCCAATCGTATGTCCCACCGTCTTCGGGGGTTTTAACATCGACCGGGAGTTGTGCGGGAAGATTTTTTGTATCCACGCGCACGACCGCAGCGGCAAACGGATGTTCTTTCCGCATACCCCAAAATCCATCGGGGTCGCCGTAGCTGCTCATTGATCCGCTTTGGAAATAAAGCCCGCCATCGGGACCGAAGCTGGGTTGATGGATGACGTGATCGCGTGCACTACGTGGAAGGTTGGTGAGGATGTCCTCCACTTTTTCCAACTTCGCGCCGCTGATCCGCGCAACTTTGCCTTGCCAATCCGGGACGTTGATAAATCCGAACTTGGTATGCGTCACCCACAGGATTGGATTGTCCGGCGTAGAGGATGGGTCGAAGCAGAAACCACCGATCAATCGTGGTTCGGCATTAAAATGATCGACCAGCGACGTGAATACCTCACGATCGGTGATCGCACCATCGGGCTGGATCGCCCAACGCATGATGCGTCCGTCATCAACACTAGCCCACAATTTTCCTTCGCGAACGGTCAAACAGGTGATGCCCAGTCCCTGAGTTTCTGCCAGCGCTATTTGCTCGAATGCCGGCGCGTCTAACTTGCCTTGCGGCGCGGTATCAAACGCCACCTGATATGGCGAGATCTCCGCTCCAGTGGAATCACGAATGCCGGACGACAAACCGAACCAGTAGTTCGTTTGTGGTTCCAACTGCTGCTTTGGGGTGAGAACGATCGTTCTGCCGTCCGGATCAAGGCTGACCGTCGCAGCGATTTTCACGTCGCCGCGCACTCGGCGTAACACAACATTGCCGGTATTGATGCTGGCGGGATCGATCGTCAAACCTTCGTCGATGATCGCTTCGGCGCGCACCGGCGCTGTGATCTTGTGGCTACCCGATTGTTCAACCGGTGTGATCGACCAGAGTTTCATCTCTGTGACCGACAAGTTGGTGCAGTAGGTCGGCTTCGCTCGCAGACCCATCGCGATCATGATTTTCCCGCGTGCGAACCACCCCGCCATCGCTGAGACGATCATCGCCAGCAGGAGATATTTGATCCACCACTTATTTGAACGAACCGCGCCCTCCGTGGCGGGTGTTTGAGAGACTGCGTGTGTAGCCATGAGATTAAAACCCTTTACTAGTCTGTGTCGTACTTTTTTTTGAATCAGCTGCGTCGGTTTTCTTTTCCAGCGTACGGATATAGGCGACGACATCGTGAAGGTTGGCGTCGGTCAGATTGCTGTATCCGCCTTTGGCGGGCATTGGCAGGTGCATGACCGATTTGGGGTCTTCTGGCGTCCGCCCAATCTTGATCATCTGCATCACTTGCTGATCCGTGCCCATGGAAACAAAAGCGCTGGCCGCCAGCGGCGCGCCTTGGTGCGGCAAACCCATGCCGCCAGGACCGTGACACGTCGCACATGACACGGTGTAAATTTTCTGGCCGTGCTTCAGATCAGGCGTGCGATTAAAATCAAACCTGCTTGACACGGTGGTAATTGGCGTCATCTGCACCATCAAAATGCAAAGACCGGTCAATCCGCCTACCGACAGCAACGAAATCACGGACCACTTCAGCATCCCAGTAGGTTGATTCGCATTGGTGACATCTTCAGACATAAACCCTCGCACATATCATCGGACTAAATTATCCTTATATTTACTTGTTTTGCCAATCGAATATCACATTCTTTGGGGAGAGACGCCACTGATACGCCGTTATTTCGGCCTAAATATGGATTGCTAAATCAGCGTGCGACAAAGCGCAGCAGGTGCCCGCCGATAATATCAGGACATAACCATCTTTATATTAGGATCTGGCAAACAGATGCACGACTGCGCTAGGCGTGGTGGATTGCATTGTCATGCGAAGGTACTCCACCATTTGCGTCGCGCACAGGGGTATCCCCAATCGCGTTTTCAAGTAGACCCGTCGGAGTACCTCATGGTGACAATTCGGTGCGCGCGGAATGAAACCAACCGCTCGATGGTAAAAATTCGATCAACCGTGGCATCGTTCACTACGCACCTATACTGACGCCACAGACGAGCGATGGCTTTCGCCTAATTTTTACGGTTGTTTTGATCAACGCGATCGCGATAGACGCTCATCCCCCGGTCGATCCACGACGGAACCAGCGTGCCGAGTCCGATCGCAATCCGAGAAATAAAGCTAGGCCACACTTCAGGGCGCGGCCGCGCGATCGCTTCGATCATTCGGCGTGAAACATGCTCAACGGGCTGGGTCAGCCAGTCGCGCTCGCCTTGCGGCAAGACGACCGATCCGTGTCCTTCTGCGGTTTTTCCAAAGTCTGTGCGGGTCATAATGGGATGGATGGTCGTCACTGCAATCCGCGTCGGTTGCATTTCGACGCGCATGGATTCTGCGATCGCCAGTTGCGCCGCTTTGGTTCCTGAATACATCCCCAGATAAGGCACGCCGCGCCGGCCACAAACAGATGACACGATCATCACTTGCCCACGCCAGCCATCCCGCAATTCTTGTTTTTTTAAGTACGGTGAAGCGGCGTAAATTAGATCAGTCGTGCCGAACACGTTGGTTACAAAAATATCGCGCGTTTGCTGCGGCGTCGTCTCTGCCACCGGATCGTATAGTCCGTAACCCGCATTGGCGACGAGTGTGTCGATGCGTCCAAACCGCGCGATTGCTTTTTCAACGATCGCCTGACAATCCATTTGCTTTGACACATCCGCAGCAATCGTCAGATGCCCCCCGCCTAGTTGTTGATTGAGTTCATCCAGCCGTTCAATACGCCGCGCCGCCAGCGCGAGTTTCGCCCCGCGTGTGTGCAAGCCTCTTGCCAACGATTCGCCAATCCCCGCGCTCGCCCCGGTGATGACCACAACCATGTCTTTAAGATCGCGCATGAAAATCACTATACGCGATGGACGCAGTTAAGAAGTCCATGCCACACGTTTTTTAGACTTCCTCAATTGCGTCGCCCGAGGATGCGCAGGATCGCCATGAACATGTTGATGAATGCGATATACAACATGATCGATCCGACGACCGCGTAGCGTGCCGCGAGTTCGCCGTTGTTGCCGATTTCAACCGCGACATTACGAAGTTGCTGTGTGTGATAGGCGGTCAAGCCGATGAATACCGCCAGAACCGCGTAGGTGATGATCCACGACAGCATGCTGTTAGCGAAAAAGATGTTGGCGATGGACGCAAAAAACAGTCCGAAAACCGCCATGATCAGATACGAACCCATTGTCGTCAGATCGCGTTTGGTGACGAATCCATAGACGCTCATCGCAGCGAATGTGCCGCCGGTGATGAGGAAGGCGCTGACCAGCGTTGAAACCGGGTAGACAACAAAAATGCCGCTGATCATCGCACCGATGATTGCGGCGTAAAGCATGAACAATACCGTGCCCAGCGTGGCGTTCATCTGTATCGCCACTTTTTGCGCCGCATACGCGACCCCCCACGCACCCAACAACAGTGCAACGATGGTAAAGCTACCGCTACCGTAAAGCATTTGCAGCGCCGCTGGGGAATTTGAAACGGCGAAAGCCACGCCCGCCGTCACCGCAAGCCCGGCGGCCATCCAGCCGTAGACGGCATTGAAAAAGTTAAAAACAACGCGGTTATCAGTCGCATATTCAAGTTCGATGCGACGGGGCTGCGCTTGAGGAAATTGCGACATACCAATTCTCCGAAAACAACGTTCCAAAAAACCATCGTGATTATATCGACATGTCTTCACCCAATTAGTCATTGGATCAAGAAATCAATTTATCCACGATGGGATTGTGCGTCGCTTGCGGAGAAAAATCAATCCGTACGCCGATCCACCCGGGGCAGCGCTAACGCGACGCCCCGGAGTGAATCGAATTACATGTGACTGCTTAACCGATCAAACGTGGGGTATTCAAATTGTAGAACTCTGCTTCGAGAAATTCCAAGAGCAGCGCGAAATTGAGGATCGAAATATCATCGCCCGCGGTAAAACTCGCCGGAGGACCGCCGTTAAGACTCTTGATGAACGGGCCTGCGGCATCCACCACCTGCTTGATCGTCAGGGGCAAGGCAAAATTGGAGAAAGTTCCTGTTTTCGCCTGCGTGGTGACATCAATCCCCGAAAATACATTGCAGAAACCCGCGTGCTGTCCCTCGACTAAGGCGATTGCCCCAGCCGCTGCGACATACCCTTTATCCACGATCAATGGCAACGCGCCCAGATAAGCGCCTACGCCTACGTTTTCAAATGTCCGCGCTAAGACAACGAATTTATTGAAACTCGTCTGCCGCAGATTCTGAAATGTTGGCTTTGGACGTGCCTTGCGACCAAGGGCGTCTTTCAAAAATTCGACGTGCGCATTTTCGTGTTTGCGAATGTCGTTAAATGCTTCGCGTGACGACGCATCCAGTTTTTGCTGCGGATTGACCGCTGCTTCGCCGGATTTGGTCAACAGTCCAACGACCGGTACGGTCGCCAGCCCTGCGAGCAGTGCTTTGCTCATCATGCCGCGACGCGATTGCAAAGCTGCGTCTGCAGGCGCGCCCAACTGTGGTTCGAGAATCGAAGAATTCATGTGTGCTCCTAATGAAGTGACATGGCCGACTCGGATTACATCGTCCAAGTTCGGCCACTCAACAATACGCGGAGCACAGGACATTCGATTGCACTATTATGAAATTAAATACAGTTTACTCAGGCTTCATATTGAAAATGGTTGCAGCTCGATGGCTCGGAGACGCACAATGACACACAGGGGGGAACGCAATTGTCACTGCCGCGCCTGTCGCCGACGATGCAGTAGTAGCAAAAGCATCGCACCGCAAAATCCCACGAATGTTGGTTCGGGGACATAAGTAATTTGATAAATCGAACCAAGTGGATTCGTTGAAAACATCGTGCCCGTGGAAATATCGGAAATGAATAGTGAATCGGGTGTGGCGAGCAGCCCATCGGGATGCCCGATCGCCGCTTCGGTGTTGCTGACGAAGTGAAAATAGTCTGGATCAATCGGATCCGCCGCTGGATCCACCCATACCAACGGATTTTCTTCGTTCGCCAATCCGCCTAAATTAAATTGACCATGGAAGCCGACGAAAATACCGTTGCGCAGTCCGGCAGGCCAGTTTTGCGGCGCAAAGGTAATCTCGTTTGCGCCTTCGCTTTCTGAACCGGCGGGTGATGGGATCGGCTGGAAAGCGACAATGGGCTTTACGTCGCCGCTACCGACTTGCACGCCGGTTCGGTAGGCGGTGTAGCTTGATGAGAATCCGAAATCTTCGAGCGCGCCACCGATATCACTGGCCGCGATGCTATTCAATTCGTCCGCACTAAACGATTCCGAAGCCGGCGTGCCATCAATGCCATTGTCTTGCAGATAAAGGTCGCCGTTTGCGGCGAATGTCATGCCGGCAGCATTGCGCAAGCCCGATGCGATTTGCCGCAGATTGCTTGTGCTGACACTGGAGGTGTTTTCGGTCAGTTCAAATGACCAGATAGATTCAGGCGCAAGATCGCCGGTGATCAACCCACTTGCCGCGATAGTCGTCGCATCGTTAGTTGCGTTATAGCGCGATCCGATATTGAAAAAGACCTCGGATTTCCCCGGGCTGACAGGTCGCACCGCAAGCGCGTACGAATGATGCAGCATGTTCGACGGAAAAGAGAGATGAATCGATCCCACTGTGGTCAGGGTATCAGCAGAAGTTGCCCCCATTCTCAAGATGCTAATGGTGTCGGCAGCGGCGCTGGTGACGACGAGCAGCTGACCAGCCTGTCGAACACTTGTCACACCCCCTGGCAAATTATCAGCCAAAACTTGCGGCGCGGCATCTGCGATGCCGTCATGATTCGTATCCGTGAAACGAAGAATCTGGCCTGTTGAGTTATAAAACGATCCGTCCGGTTTTGGAACACTCGACCCAACAATAATAGACCCATCCGCAAGTGCCTGCATGCTTGTCGGATAGTACAAACCGCTTGCAAAGGTCGTGATTCGCAAATCACCAGCCACTGCGCGATTATCCGTATTGATCGCAATTTGCCCCAAAGTAAGTGACGCTGTTCCGGCCAAAGCAGATACATGTATTGCAAAATTACGCATAGACTCTCCCTTTAACGTTGATTAGCATAGCAAAATGTCAGTTTGCGCGCACTAACTAATATCTAGTATTTACATTTGTATCATCTATGCCGATTATTCCAGTAACTGTTCCAGCTTGAGGATGGCTGATTTGATATCCG
>JBBQXB010000019.1:0-53452 GCA_038210015.1 Tepidisphaerales bacterium | reverse complement strand
GTGTAGCCGCCGAGCTTGCTCGCGCATTAGTAGACGACCAAAATCACCCTCCCCGCAAATGGCGAAAATAATACGTTTTCAGCGTGAGTTACGCGCCGGCGAATACCCCGTAGCTGCGACGCCTGCGTCGCCCATTTCTGCGTTCAGAAACAACGAATTGGCGACGCAGGCGTCGCAGCTACAGGCGCGAGCATCACCCACGATCCGTATAAGTCTGTATCAAAACGCCTAAAGTTGCGAACGCAGTAGCCCGGCCAACCGTTCGTGCAGCTTTTCCGTCCAAGGACGTTGCTGCCATTCTTCGAGCGTAATCTGCCGGGATTTTTTCTTGTCCTGCTCAAACGTCTGCACCTGCTCCGCGGCGAAAGTGGAGTCATAGACGTTTAGATTAGCCTCATCATTCAGCCGGAAAGAGCGAGTATCGAAGTTTGAGGATCCAACGCTGGTCCAGATGTCATCCACGATCATCACTTTGCAGTGATACATCGTCGGTGCGTACTCATAAATCTCCGCACCCGCTTCCAGCAGAGCTCCCCACCGCGAGCGTCCGGCCATGCGGGTGATTTGAGTATCAATATGTTCACCCGGCACAACAATCTGGACCGTCACGCCGCGTTGCCGCGCCTCCACAAGTGTCTGCACTGATAAGTCGTCAGGTACGAAGTAGGCACTGGAGATTCGAATACTTCGCGCCGCCGAGGCGATCGACAGCAGATACATCAGGCGCGCGCTCTCGCTGCCTTCCGAGGACGAACTCATGAACATCTGCGCGCGGCAATCGCCCATCACTTGGAGTTTTGGGAAATACTCTTTGGCGAACAGCACGCGATTGTGCGTCTTAAGCCAGTTGTCCATGAATGCCGCCTGACATTGCGCGACGACCGGTCCTTCCATCCTAAAATGCGAGTCGCGCCAGTGCTGGGGATCCTGGGCGTCGCCGGTCCACACATCGGCAATCCCAACGCCGCCCGTGAAGCCGACCGTTCCATCCACAACAAGCAGCTTGCGATGCGTGCGGTTGTTCATCCGCCGGAGGTTGTACCACCGCAGCGGGTGGTAGCGTTCCACCTCAACGCCCGCATCTTTCATTTTCTGTATGGAGTCCGCGTCAAGTTTCTTTGATCCTAACCAGTCAAGCAAAACGTGAACCTTCACCCCCGCGCCAGCCCGTTCACATAGTGCTTCGGCGAAACGTTTGCCGATCTGTCCTTGCCAGTAAATGAATGTCTCGAACGTGATGGTGTGTTTCGCCGAGCCGATGGCGTCAAGCATCGCGGGAAAGTACTCGTCTCCGTTGATGAATGCCGTGATCTTATTCCCACCCAGCGCCGCCGGTGGCAGTAGACATTCCATCGAGCGAAGGAACTGGTCGTCTTCAACAGAAAACAAATGTTCAACCTTGTATTCAAGCTTCTTCTCGATCGAAGTGAGAACCCGAACAATGAGTGAGACCAGGTACGACGCCGCAGCGGTTACAAGAATGATGAGCCAAGTGGGCATGGATATCGCTTATAGGTTTGTCGCACGCGGATGGCCACTCCGCTACAAACATCCTATCAGCACACACGCGCGTAGTAAATCAGCGTGCGAACGACCTGCGTGATGTGCGCAGGGATTCGCGTGTCGCGGGGCGTGGGGCGTGGTGTAGGGATTTGTTGCCCCGTTAAGACGCGAGTTTGCTCGCGATTCAACGCCTAAGGCGTCATCAGAGTGTCGTGAAATGTTGCCACACGGTTTGTCGATTCTCGTGATTGCGTCCAAGCGCGAGCAAGCTCGCGGCTGAACGGAGGACGTAACGTGTGCAACACGAATCACGAGTCACGAGTGACGAGTCACAAACTTCCCATTTAACATCCATGAACAATACATCACCATCCACCCAGCACTTCGCATCCCCTTACGCGATCCGGTAAACTGATACCAGCGTGGAAAAACCTTCTTCCAAACTTCCTGCGATTCTGTGGGCGATTGCGATCATCGCGATCGTGGGGTCGATCGTTGGCGTGGGTTGGTACTTGCAGAAGGACGTGCTGGTCCCTGCGACCAATCTCGCTGCCACGCAACCGGCGACGGTAAAGCGCGATCACGATTATTATTTCTTCGTTCGCCTCGTTGAGTTCAACCCAAAAACACCCAAGGGCAAATCGTGGGATTCAGGCAACGGATCGGCTCCGGATGCAGAGATCGTCCTTACCTGGCGGGGCAATCGCACCTTTTCCTGGGCAGATCGAAAAGACCAACTCATTAACACCTGGGATCTGTTTCGAGTTGATGTCAAAGAGATGATCATGTCCGGCGGGAAGGTAGATATCGCGTCGGCGATCAACGCCCCGCTTTTACGTGTCACGCAAGCCGAAACCGTCACGCTGGAAGTATGGGACAGCGATCCGATGTTCAGCGATTTGGCGTTGAAGATGGAAATCCCCCTGGCAGAACTTCGCGAAGGAAGAAACCAGATTGCGGTGCCCGCCAACAGCGGGATCGCGCGGCTGGAGATTGATATGCTCGACCGCGAAACGCCGCTGGCGAAACTGATCGAATTGCAATCAAACGGGGGTTGATCACGTGGCGGGATCGGCATCAAAACCTTTGGTGTTCGCGACGCGGATTATGATCCTCCTTAGCGCGGTCGCGTTGGGAATCGGATTGGTCGGACCTTGCATGAAAATCGTGCCAAACTTTGGGGAGTTTGATTCGTGGATTCGATTGTTGAAACCCAGTGCCAGCAAAACCAGCGAATACTCCGTCCTCAGCGGCATTATCGTGATGATCCAGCGTGGCAGCGTGGGGATCGGGGTGCTGTTGCTATTTTTTTCGCTATTGTTTCCGACGATCAAGCTGGCGGTGATGGCGTGGGCGGTGCAGGTACTGGCGACCGGACAGCGCGCGGGCTGGCTGTTAACCGCAGCCCACCACACGGGAAAGTTTTCGATGCTGGATGTAATGGTGCTGGCGCTGATCGTGATCGCGATCAAGGGCTTGCCCGGCAACACACAGGTCATGCTCGGCTGGGGCGTGTGGGCATTCGCAGCGTCGGTGGTGCTGAGCCTGATCGGGTCGATCCTGATTCATCAACTTGAAAAACAGACGCTAGCGATCAACGCTTAAATGCCATCCACGCCTCAAACAGCAATACCCAAATCCGGAATCGTAAATCGAGCGATTACGCCTTCACAATATGCTTTCGTGAACCCGACACTTTTGACATCGCGTTACGTGTATCGACGATCAGTTTGGAATGATCGGCGATCATCTGCCAGTCATAGGCAGAGTGGTTGGTTGCGATCAGCACGCAGTCATAGCTTTCAAGCGACGTGTTGGAAAGCGGTACCGATTTCATCTGCAGATCGTGATGCCGCATCTTGTGGGTTTGGGGGACATGAGGATCGTTGTAATCGACTTGTGCGCCAAGATGCTCCAGCTTTTCGATCAATTCAAAACTGGGACTTTCGCGTACGTCGTCGATGTCCGGTTTATAAGCGAGTCCGAGGATGAGAATCTTCGATCCCTTCACCGATTTGCTCGCATCGTTTAACGCCAATTGCAGTTTCCTGACGACAAAATCGGGCATGTGGACGTTAATCTCACCCGCCAATTCGATGAAGCGGGTGGGCATGTTGACCTCACGGGCTTTCCATGTGAGATAAAATGGGTCGATCGGGATGCAGTGCCCGCCGAGGCCGGGACCGGGATAGAAGGCTTGGAAGCCGAACGGTTTTGTCTTGGCGGCATCGACGACCTGCCAGATGTCGATATCCATCGCATCGAGCACGACCTTCATCTCGTTGACCAACGCGATGTTAACGGCGCGGTAGATATTTTCCAGCAGTTTGGCGGCCTCGGCGACCTCGGCGGATTCGACGGGGATGACTTTCGCGATCGCAGCCTCATATAGCGCGCAGGCAAGTTCGCCGGAGACTGGATCAATCCCGCCGACCAGCTTCGGAATCGATTGCGTGCTGAAATCTTTGCGGCCTGGGTCTTCGCGCTCAGGCGAATAAGCGACGAAAATATCCGTCCCGCATTTCAATCCTGATTTTTCCAGCCGCGGCAACATCACGTCACGCGTGGTGCGCGGATAGGTGCTGGATTCGAGGATAATGAGCTGCCCTTTGCGGAGTGTTTTAGCGATATCATCGGAGCATTTTTCGATAAACGACAAATCCGGCTCGCGATGATGTCCCAGCGGCGTCGGCACGCAGGAGATAATCACATCCGCCTCACCCAGCCGACCCATGTCAGCGGTGGCATCAAACGATGCGCCGGTTTTCATCTTAGAAACCAGATCGGCGCCGAGATGTTTGAGATAATTTTCGCCTTTGTGCAAAGCGGTAATTTTGCGCGGATCAACGTCATACCCGATGACCGCAAACCCCGCGCGATGAAATGCCGCCATCAAAGGCAGGCCGACATAGCCCAACCCAATGACACCGACCACAGCTTTCCGCGACGCAATTTTTTCTGCCAGCATTTTTTTCATAGACAAGGATTCCCAAAACGGCACAGTCTAGCCTCACGCACCAAATCACGCCATTGTTTATGAATTAGGATGGCAGTCGCGTGCCGTCGGGATTTGTTGGGTGCAGGGAATAGAACGGATCATTGGTCCGTTGAATGTGGGCATCGAGTTGCCGTTTCAGATCGGTCTGGATGGGCTGATGTGCCGCGACCCCGGCAAGGTTGGTCAGCTCTTTGGGATCAGTGGCAAGATCGTACAACTCTTCGCCGAAGCTGAGGTAATGGTTGTATTTCCACTGTGATGTGCGCACGGTGCGGATCGGTGTGACGTACTTTCCCGATTGATGCCATTCGGCAAACACCGCATCATGGCCTTTGGCTTTTTCGTGGCCGGCTTTCACATGCGGGATCAGACTTCGTCCGGAAAGCTCCGCGGCCGCCGGTGCGCCGCCCAGATCAAGCACAGTGGGGACGATATCTGTCAGACTGACCATCGCATCACACACACGACCTTCAAATCGCTCATCCGTTACGTCGCCTTTTCCTTTGCCGACAAATCGAGTGCGCGGCGGGACGACGATCATTGGCACGCGCAGGACGCCGTCGTACATCCACGGGCCTTTG
Source organism: Tepidisphaerales bacterium (assembly GCA_038210015.1). GTDB lineage: Bacteria > Planctomycetota > Phycisphaerae > Tepidisphaerales > Tepidisphaeraceae > BPJO01. The sequence goes on along the minus strand of JBBQXB010000019.1, from coordinate 48,370 downwards.
AATGCCAAGCCGTTTTCGCCGGATTGGTCGCCGTGATCGCTGGCGAAAATAACCCATGTGTTGTGGGCGAATCCGCTGCATCGCAGTTGGTGCATCAATTCGCCGACGCTGGCATCGGCACGTTGCAGACATTTACCGTAAAACGCGCGATAGGCCGCCCATTTAGATTGAGGCCAGTCGCGCGAACTGTAATGTTTTTGCGGCTGGGGTTTGTTGGTTAACGGATCATCCTGCCCGATCCAAGGCTGGCCGATATCGGACGGGATTTCAAGCGGATCAAAGAAGTAAAGATCATGCGGATTGAGGAACGATACGACCTGGAAAAATGGCCGTTTGTTGACCATCCAGTCGCGTCGATAAAACTGGCAGGCGGCGGTCAGCGTGGTGTCATCGTATCCGCTTTCAAAGGCATGTTCCCAGCCATAATCGGGCAGATGCCCGCCGAGATGCCACTTGCCGTGATAGGCGGTTTCGTAACCGATTTCTTGCATTCGATTTGCGATGGTCGTTTTGGATGAACTTAACGGCTGGCAAGGGCCAAGGTTCGCGTGCACGCCGGTCTGACTTGGATACAGACCCGTCATAATCGTCGCACGGGAAGGCCCGCAGACCGGCGATGCGCAGAATGCATTGGTGAAGGTGACGCCCTCGCGTACCAAGGCATCCATCGCGGGCGTTGCAACGCCAAGCCGATTGCCCATCGCAGCGATGGTATCCAGCCGCTGTTGGTCGGTCAGAACGACGACGATATTCGGGCGTTTGTCGGGCATGGGATTATCTTACACACAGATACGCTGATCGGTAGTCGCTCGGTTGATGGTCTCTGCTGCCCTTGAAAGCAAGGGTGATGGGTATGACGACTTACCCTACATTGCGTGACATTCGCGATACCCCGCCCTGCCCGCCTCTCACGGCGTAAATCCTCAAAGGGAGAGGAGAAATACCTTGTGACGCTTTACGCAAACGACGCTCACGTCTACAACCTTGCCATGGGTGATGATGCGCAGATCGAGAATCAAACGTCGAATAAATCCGCCCGATGGATCGAAATCGCTGCGGTCTTTGCGCGACTGGGTTTTACTGCGTTTGGCGGGCCGATGGCGCATGTGGCGTTGATGGAGGACGAGCTGGTCACTCGCCGCAAGTGGTGCGACAAACAGCAATTCCTCGACCTGACGGCTGCGGTTAATTTTATCCCCGGACCTAATTCAACCGAACTGGCGATCCATCTCGGGTTTATCCGAGGCGGATTTCCCGGGCTGGTCATCGCTGGTGCCTGTTTTATCACGCCGGCGGTGCTGATTATTTTACCGATCGCGTTTTTATACGTGCGATACGGATCATTGCCGCAAGTGACGCCAGTTTTGCATTCGATCTCCGCTGCCATCATCGCGATCATCGCCGTCGCTTGCCTGAGACTCGCGCGTACAGCACTGAAAGACCCGTTTGCGGTCGCAATTGGTGTGATGTCACTATTGCTGCTGATTCTCGGTGCGATGAACGCGAGACCGATCAACCAACTTTTCGCATTCATCCAGCCCGAAATCGCAATTCTCGCACTTGCTGCGGTGCTAGGGGTGATCTGGAAAACCAAGTCCATGGCGGCGATCGCATTCTTGCCGTTGTCGCAATCGGGCTTGTCAGGACTGTCGCCCAGCGGGTTTGATTCGCGATGGCTTGAGATGGTCTGGTTTTTCTTCAAAGTCGGCGCGACTCTCTATGGCAGCGGGTACGTGCTGGTGAGTTTTTTGCAGTCGGGGTTGGTCGATCAGTATCATTGGGTTTCGACGAATGAACTCAACGACGCGATCGCCGTCGGGCAATTCACCCCGGGACCGTTGCTGACGACGGCCACTTTTCTAGGATATGTGCTGGGTTTTCGCACTTTTAATGCTGGCGATGCCGGCGGGGTGATCGGGTCGGTGCTCGCCACGCTGGCGATTTTCGCGCCATCGTTCATTTTTATCGCGTTGCTCGCGCCGATCCTCGACCGGCTACGAAAAAGCCCACTCGCCCGTGGTGCACTCGATGCGATGAATGCTGCGGTTGTGGTGATGATTGGATTCACGATTTACCGTATGAGCTTCGATGCTTTTGTGCAACAAGGCTCGATCGATTGGATCAATATCGCAATCGGCATCATCGCGACGATCTTTATGCTGTGGAAAAATATCAACGCCACATGGCTTGTGCTTGTGGCAGCGGGGATCGGCGGCGTGCGCGCGATCATCTGATCGGTTTGTGCCGGTTATGAGGATCGTGTCAATTAAAGCGACAACCAATCACGCACGCACCAATTTACAGACTGAAATCTGTTTCACAAATGCTCATTTTGATCTATCGTCTGAACATCACATTCAGGAAAATTTGAGTGATGCAATCCAGTACGCCAGCATGTCCGGTCTGCGAATCCAAGTCCACACACGCGTTTTACGAACACGCAAATGTGCCATGTCAGGATGGCTACATCTGGCCCACGCGTGAAGCGGCGATCAACGCGCCAAAAGGCAATATCCATCTGCTTTATTGCGCTGATTGCACACATATTTTTAATAGCCAATTCGATTTATCGAAATTCGTATTCGACGATTCTTACAACATCTCGTTACACCATTCGCCGACCTATCAACGGTTTATCACCGATCTGACCGAAGACCTGGTTCAACGTCATCAACTGCAAGGCAAAACGGTTCTCGAAATCGGCTGCGGCAAAGCGGACTTTCTCAAAGGCATCACCATCCCGTTCGGCAATCGGGGGATCGGATTTGATCCAACCTTTGTCGACGCAAACCTGACCGACGACCAACGTAAGTCGGTCACGGTTTACAAACGCTTCTACACGCCAGAGGATCAATCGTATGTGGCTGACTTCCTGACCTTCCGGTCGATGCTGCAATACTTCACCAACCCGCGCGAGTTCATCAACGGATTTCGCGGCAGCGTTGCCAAGCCACACGGCGTGATCTATGCCGAGGTGCCCAACAGTGCGCACACCTTCGAACAACTCTGCATCTGGAACATCGTCTACGAACACGGCTGTTTCTATAGCCCGCAATCGTTGGCGACACTTTTCGCGACCAGCGGATACCACGTGCAAAAGGTGTTTACCTGTTTTGTCGAAGACCAAAATCTTGGCCTCGAAGCCGGTGTGACGCGATCAAGTAAACAATACAAGATTGATCCCGCTGCGATCGCGGCGTTTGGCGAAACGATCGAACGGTTTGTAGCAGAGCACCGCCGTAAAACCGCTGAATGGCGGTCAATCCTCGATCGTCTTCTTTCGGCGGGCAAGCGTGTTGCATTATGGGGTGCCGGCGCGCGGGCGATTAGTTTCTGCAACCTGTTCGGCATGACCGATCAGGAATTACCCTATGTCGTAGATATCAACCCACACCGACAAGGCCGGTATCTACCGCTGACTTTGCAAAAGGTGGTCGCGCCTGAACATTTACTGGTCGATCGCCCGGAAGTCATCATCATCACCAATAGCGGCTATGCCCACGAAATCCGTGCGCAAATCGCGACGATGGGCATCAAATGCGAAACGATGGTTATATAAAATCTTCGTGTCCGGTAATGTGTTTTTTCACGAATCTTTCAACTTTTCGCCGATGATCTCTGTTGGGATGGTGTATACTCATCTTCTCAATATCCGGAGATTTTTAGCGTGAAAACATTCAAAGACTGGCTGACCGAAGGCGAGACGCTTTACCAACAGGCGCTGCAGGAATATCAGGCGTTGGAAAACCAGATTGAAGATTTGGAACAGCGTCTGGCGATCAAAAAAGATGAAGTGAACCAGATCGCTTTGGTGGTCGGCAAGCACGCAGTCGAAAGTTCGCGTCGATTGACGGCCGAACTGGTGGATCATCATGGCGCCGGGTCGGTCCCCAACTCCCCCGCCACCATCGCCCGCGCCCTAACCGGCCGCGGATTGGGTGGCCGCTGAGAATCGCGGCTGATATCCAAATCTGCCGACAACGTTTTTGGGACAACAATCGAGTCGAGCCGTCGCATGCAAATGCGACGGCTCATTTTTTCTTGTTATGATTCGCCGTCAATACGAGATGAGAAACACCCCGCCGATTCTTGAATACGCCACGCCCGCAACGCGATCTGTGACTTGCATGAAAATTCCTGGGTGGCAACGTGCGATCATCTTTGGCGCAATTGCTTATGTGATTGGATTGTCAATGAGTCGCAACGGAGGCAGCGCGTTAGCGATCCCATTCGTATGGTTTGCGGGGGTCTGGTATATGACATGTCGCATCTGGCAAATGCGGTGCTCGATTCAAGAAAAATGGTTTCGCTGTCTTGGCAATCGGGTTGATGTGTTTATTCTTCGAGATAATCCTTGACGTTCTTGGCATTCCATCTATCGCTGACTATTGGCGAGCCTACGGCTGGCGTGGACTTGGATCAGGTCACGGGCTGTCGATGTCAGCAGTTTGCTGCTGATGGGCATTTACGCATTCATGGATTTGTGGCGGGTGGGTGGGTTCATCCTATGGCGATGGCGTCGCATGAAAGACAAAGAGGTTACATAAATTGGTGATGCCGCAAAAAAGGGGACACTGGCGAGACGCCCGTGCTACGTTGCGATGTGTTTACGATCAAGCCGCGGGCGTAAGCCCGCGCGGGGTGACTAGAGAAATATGGTTGATCGTCACGCGCGAGCTTACGCTCGGGTCTGTTCGGACCACCAACAACTATCAACAACCCGCGATTCGATATGTGAGTGCGTCACGCAATGCGCGTCAGGCGTCACGACCCACGAATCACGAATCACGAATCACGAAATTATGGCACATTTCGGCGGATTTCGATGCTGATAACAATATCGAGCGGGTCGGGGTAGCCGTAGTCGCCTTCGGGGCCGCCGTCGATGAGATCGAAACCGGCCTGCGGGTAGAGTCGGTCGATATCCCCGCCGCCGCGGAGGGTGTCATCGCCGCGTCCGCCGGTGAGTGTGTCGTTGCCAGCACCGCCGATGAGCGAATCGTTACCGTTGTCCCCGAGGATTCCGTCGTTGCCGGTTCCGCCGTCAAGGGTGTCGTCACCGTCTTCGCCGATGAGTGCGTCGCCGCCTTGGCGGCCGAGCATTCGGTCATTGCCGTTGCCGCCGAACATGGTGTCCGGGCGATTTCCACCGCCGAGCAGGTCGTCACCGTTTTCGCCGTACATCAGATTTCGGCCTGGCCCGCCGGTGAGCGTGTCGTTTCCGTTCCCACCGTAGAGGGTGTCTTGTTCGTCGTTGCCGATGGCGTAATCGTCGCCGTCGCCGAGGTTGATGGCATCGTTTCCAAGCCCGCCTTCGACGTAATCATTGCCCTCGGCAGTGATGATGGTGTCGTCGCCTAATCCGCCGATGACCGAGACGCCTTGAGTCGTATTTTTGACGCGGATGAAGTCCGCCGCCGCCCCGCCGTTGATGGCGATCGTGGTATTGGTGAACAAATCAGTCGCATAATTAGTGGTCACGCCGTTTTCAATCACCCGCAGATTGGATGGCGAACCAAACACCTGCAACACATTAGTAGTGTCGGGCAGATTAATGACGAGTTGGCTGTCGAATTCCTGTATTTCGGCATCCGCACCGTTGAGATAGGCAACACGTGCGGTGGTCGTATCGCGCCAGATGACGCCGTGGCGGGTATCGGTTGAAAAATTGACGCCGCTGATGACCGCATCGTCACCGAGGGATGTGCCCGAACTAGTGAATCCGCGCAAGCCGATCTGATCGAACGTGCCGGGGGTAATGCTGGCTTCTGCCCAAGAGATGATGAACTTGCCGGTACCTGCGACATCAATCTGCGGGAATTGTTCGTCTCCTGCGGTGTCAGACGGCGCATTGGTCTGCGCTCCGACGCTCGCTCCTGCGCTATTGTAACGTCGGAATACGACATCTTTCGTACCACCCCCCGCAGCGACTGACCACGCGACGACAAAGCTGCCATCGGTTGCGATACCGATTGCGGGCTGGGTTGCGGTTTCGTTATCGACGGTGATATCTGTACCGAGTTGATTGAGCGACGCATCGAAACGTGCCGCGAGGGTATTTGCGGCGTTGTTCCAAACCGCAACACTGACGCCTGATGCGGTCATGGCGTAATCGGGTGTGGTGGAATCTTCGTTCGCACTGATGAGTGTTTCGGCACCCTGTGCCGCAGAGGCGCTATTGTAACGTTGGCCTATCACGCGCGGGCCTGTGCCATCGTCGGAAGTCCAGATGATCGTGAAATTACCGGATCCATCAATGCCGACGCGCGGATCAATCTGCGTGCCGGTTTCGGTGGTGTTGACGTTAAACGGCACGCCGGTTGCGACGCCGGTTCCGGCGAACTGCCTGGCCTGCACCCCGGCCTGATCCGAATCATCCTGCTGCCAGGTGACGATGAACGATCCATTTGACGTAATCGCGACATCCGGGCTGGTCGCAACGCCTGCGGTATTAACCTGCTGAGCTGCAGTGACGGGAGTTCCATCCGCATTATACAAGCGCGCAAATAGGTCGGCACCCACCTTATAGGTGACGACATGCCTGCCATCCGACAGGCCCGCTGTTGCCTGCACGCCTGTGACGGTCGTAGTTGGGGGATCAACCATCACCGGCGCGCCGGCGGGGGTGAAAGTTAAAAGACGCCGTTGTTCGAGGACTTCAATAACCGCTGACCGAATATGTGATTTAGTTTTCATTCCAGTTGCTCCGCCTATGGTGGTACAAAGTTAATAAGACAGACCGATAATAGTAACGGATGCCGTCATAATCCGCATCTTTTGACAAACTTACAACATCGCGCCCATCTTCTGCATACCGCTATGCAAACCATTTGTTGCCAAAAATGAAGGAATTAGCCGCATAAATGATGTGATGGGGTATCGCGTAGTTTGAGGGAGCAACTTCGTTACGGCGGGATGAAAAAGAGGTTAAACATAAATCATTGATCCTTGCGCCATTTTGCGGACAATCACAACCATCAGGGAGACGCATCGCGTGCAATACTATTTTTCGCATGACGGACAAAATCAACAAGGCCCGATCGAACCCGAGCAAATGGTCGCATCGGGCGTGACCGCCAGCACGCTCGTCTGGCGTGACGGGCTAAGCGGATGGATCGCGGCCAAAGACGTGCCTGAATTGGCAACGCTCTTTGATCAACCCGAAGAGACAACGCCGGTTGTCGCGACGCCGATCCAATATCAACAACCGCAGACGCACTATCAGCTCGTCAACCAACGCCCGACCAACGGCTTATCCATCGCCAGCCTCGTCTGCGGGATTATCAGCATTCTCGGCCTGTGTGGGTACGGCGTCGGCGGGATCATCCCCGGCGTGCTGGCGATCGTCTTTGGTCACATCGCACGCGGACAAATCCGACGCGACCAAACCCAAGGCGACGGCATGGCGCTGGCGGGACTGATCATGGGATATATCTCCGCAGCGATCGCAGTAGCGGTGATTATCGTTCTGATTGTCGTATTCGTCATCGCTATCGGTGCCGGTGCTGCAGCAAGCTCACAAACTCGCCCACAACCGTTTTGAACCACCATGCGAACCGCACTCGCAAAAGTCCGATCGATTGTCGTCAAACTCGGCACGCAGGTGCTCGCAGACTCCGCTAAGCGATTGGATGTCGAATTTCTCAAACTTATCGCGTCGCAAGTCGCGGCACTTCGCAAACGCGGCGTCCACGTCACGATTGTCAGTTCCGGCGCGGTCGGTTCTGGAATGAGCGAACTGGGCCTATCCAAGCGCCCGACCAATCTTCCCCAGCTCCAAGCCGTCGCCGCTGTCGGACAACGCCGGTTGATGGATGCTTGGGCAGTGGCGTTTCAACCCCACACGTTGCACGTTGCGCAGGTATTATTGACACGCGAAGACATCGATCACCGCAAGCGATTTCTCAATCTGCGAAACACCATCCATGCCACCCACGCACTGGGCGCGATCCCGATTATCAATGAAAACGACACGATCAGCACCGACGAAATCGTCCGTATCAGCTTCGGCGACAACGATATCCTCGCTGCCAATGTCGCCTGCGCGCTGCGGGCAGAATTGCTGATAATCCTGAGCAATGTTGATGGTGTATTGGATGCGAACGGCAAACCAGTGCGAACGGTCGAAAAAACCGAAGACGCCGCATCGCTTGTTCGCACTGATAAAAGCGCGCTCGGCAAAGGCGGGATGAACAGCAAATTTGAAGCCGCCCGCATGATGACCCGCGGCGGGGAGATGCTCGTCGTCGCCCACGGCCGAAGCGAAAATGTGCTGATCCGCCTGATCGACGGAGAAGAACTCGGCACGCTATTCCTGCCCCGGCGCAGCCAGCGCTCCAGCAGCCGGGCGCGATGGATCGGCGCAGCGCGTCCTGCAGGCAAAATCATCATCGACGACGGCGCCGCCAAAGCAGTCGTCGAACGAAATGTCTCACTCCTGCCGGCGGGCGTGGTTCGCGTTGAAGGCGATTTTGAAAAAGGCGATGTCGTCGCGATCGAAACCACCAACGCCCGCAAACTCGCCCACGGCCTGACCAACTACTCGCATCTGGATTTGATTTTGATCCACGGAAAAAAATCTGCCGAGGTGCGATCAATGTTAAAAGAGCGGGCATATGATGAAGTCGTCCACCGTGACAACCTCGTCAAACTTAGTTGACGCATGGAACCGCAGATTTCGCCGATGACGCAGATGGCATATAAGTGCATTTTACAATCTGCGACATCGGCGTAATCTGCGGTTCGCTTTTGAACACTTGGAGCAATAATTATGTCCTTGAAATCACTCATCGCGACCGGAACCAAGCTATGGCTGGATTCGATCGATCCGGAACTGGTTAAAAAGAACTTTGATCTGGGTGCGGTCGGTGCGACCAGTAATCCGATTATCGTCTCTGATCTGGTCAAAACCGGACGGTTCGACGACCGCATGCAGAAGCTGTTCGAGCAGGGGCTGACCGATGAGGAAGTCGCATGGGCGGTCACCGACCAACTCGTCAGCGAAGCACAGGCGGTCTTCAAACCGGTATACGACCGCACGAACGGCAACACTGGATATGTCAGTTTTGAGCTTGATCCGTTGATTGAGGATTTTGATCGGGCATTGCCGCACGAAGAACGGGTGAAGTTGTACGTCGAGCTTGGCAAGCAATGGGGCACCGGCAGGGGCAATCGTATGATTAAAGTCCCCGCGACCCCCGCCGGCCTGGAAGCGCTCGAACCTCTCGCAGCCGCAGGCATTGCGCTGAACGTCACGCTCATTTTTTCTGAACGCCAATACACCATCGCCCGCGACAATGTATGGAAAGGCGCGCAGCAACTTTCCGACGCATCAAATTTCAAAAGCGTCTATTCGATCTTCGTGTCCCGCGTTGATGTCTTTACCGAAAAACACGTGCCATCACTCTTGCCCGAAGCACAGGGGCAAGTCGGGATCGTGAACGTCAAACGCCTGTGGCGATTAAACCAGCAGTTCTGGGCCGACAAAAACCTGCCGCTCGAACAGGAAATCGTCTTTGCATCAACCGGCACGAAAAAACCGAACGATCCCAAAGACAAATATGTCTCAGCGTTGGCGGGCAGCGATATCCAGACCAATCCCCCCGCCACCAACGACGCAGTGGACGAGATGAACAAGCAATACACGAAGCAAATTGACCAACTCCCCCCTGCCAGCGTGCTGGCGGATATTGATGAGAAGGTCGATCACAAGGAACTGGAACGGGTGTTGATGCTCGAAGGCCTGCAAAAATTCGCGACGCCACAAAAGCAACTCATCGAAACGATCACCAGTAAGCGTGCTGCGTTGGAAAGTAAGAAATAATCATGATCCTCTCCTGCTGCTCCATCGCATTTCGGGACGAACCGATCGAGGACGTCGTCAAGCGATATGCCGAAATCGGCTACGATGCGGTCGAAATACTAGGCCGCCAGATCGAGAACAATAGCGAGCAATCGCTACGCGATCTGCGCAAATTAGCCGACGATCGGGGCATCAAACTGCTGGTGGTATCGCCTTATTTTATTCTGACGCGCAATCGTCAACATTTCGATGAATCGATGAAAACGGCGGAGTGGTCGGTCAATACCGCGCACATTCTCGGTGCGACCAAAATCCGCACCTTCACCGATGTCGCCGGCGACGGGATCGGCAGCGACGCTGCAACGTCCGAACATTGGGATCAGGCGGTCGAAGGGCTGCAACGCATCTGCGCGATGGATCGCCAGATCGAATTCGTCGTCGAAACGCATCCCCACACGTTGGCGGATCAAGTCGATTCAATCGAACAATTGTTTTCGCGGGTCAATCAGCCGAATCTCAAGCTCAATTTTCAGCCCACCGCGCCGACGATTGCCCACGGGCTCAATCGTGCGTTCGATCGTTTGAAAGATTTGATCACCCACATGCACCTGCATCAGCTTAAATCCGATGGACAAGGCACTTATGTTGATGAGCCTGGGGAGGTTGATTTCCCTGATTTTACCACGCATATCAAGCAGGGTGGATACGCGCATTCGATATCGGTCGAATACTGCTGGAAAAACGTGCCGTGGGAAAAGGTCGAATCCGCGCACGGATACATGCGGTCGCTGCTGGCGTGATGATTCGCGGTGATTACTCGCCTTTGTGTCCTCTGAATAACCCAACACCTCCACCAGTGTCACCCTAAGAGCACCGTATTGTGAGAATTTGTCATTTTCGCGCGTATTCTTCTACTTCGTTCAACATACGTTTGAGTAGAACGCCGCATCGGGTTACAACAAACGGCGATGGCAGAACAAATACTCAATCTGGATGATGTGCGAAAAGTCGCCAAGCTCGCGCGGCTGGCGATCCCCGACGAGCAACTCCCCCGTTTTACAGAACAATTGGAATCGATTCTTGAATACGTCGATCAATTGAAACAGGTGGATGTATCCGGCGTCGAGCCGATGGCGCACGCCGTGCGATTGACGAATGTATTGCGCGATGATGTCGTCCAGCCCGCCCTCACCCCCGCGCAAGTGCTGGCCAACGCACCAGATACCGACGGGCCGTTTTTCAAAGTGCCCAAAGTAATCGGCGATGACGATTCGGCGGGGTGATACGATGAGTGACAGGCTACTATACCGCGCCGTATCAGCGTCCGAACGAGACGATATCAATCAGTCCCACGTGCTTCGCCCAGGCATTAACAGTTGTGAGGGATAACATTTTGCCACAACGCTAGATCACGCCCAGAAATGGGGCAGACTTTACATGGACGATTTTTACGTCATCACAGTAATAGTAGATGAAAGATCGCTGCGCAATTGGGCAACTTTCACCTATAATCTGGATGGAATCGGCCCGGCGAATTTCGCTGATTTGAAACAGCTTTCAGAATGTCGAGTAGTGCCAGAGCACGAGATTTACCTACGCAAACTATGAATACTGCAATTATCAGATTCGTGTCACACAATCGTGGCGGGCGCATGTCGCCACCGCGAAACGCTAACGGCTATTCAACCGTAGCACGCTTTGAAAGCGATGTCGCCGGCGAACAAGGGCACTGGAGTGTAATTCTGGAGATGGCGGCGGAACTTCGCGGGCCCGAGTGCATCCGGGCCTCGGTACGATTTCTCGCTCCCAATGCCCCCGCACGCCTACTCGCAGAGGGGGAACGGTTCGAGTTGATCGAGGGTGAAAAAATTGTCGCCAAAGGTGTGGTATTGCCCAACCAGATCGAACCACCCGCCACAGTAAATGAGTTTGAGATGGCGTTACTCGGGTAGCTTACGGGAGAAACAGATGGACGAAGTTGCAATCCGATTACATGTCGAACCTTTGGAAGAAGGCGGCTTTTTGGCAACCAGTCCGGACGTGCCGGGCTTGATCGCTGAGGGACGTACCGCATCTGAAGCGATCGAAATCGCACGCGATGTCGCGCGTAAAATCGCTGAGTCGTGCATTGAGCACGGCGATCCGCTGCCAAAGGCTTTATCAAAACACGGCGTGTTGCAGGCTCGCGATTTTGTAGTTCCCGTAGGAGTAATGAGCTGGGAAGACTAAGCGGTTTTCGCTACCGCGAAGTAGTCGAGAAGTTGCGACTGCACGGTTATCAGTTTGACCGACAAGCGGCAGGTAGTCATGAAATCTGGCGAAACCGCACCACTGGAAAAAAAGTAACCAATCCTCATCATGCAAAAGATATGCCGGAAAGCACGTTGCGTGCGATTTTGAGAGAGACGGATATTTCTGTAGAAGATTTCTTGAAAGCCTGACTATGCCATTAACGTTTAACACCCTCCTCCAAGCCCGTGACGCGATCGCGTCGAAATCAGTTTCATCAGTCGAACTGACGAAGCAAACCCTCGATCGTATCGCAGCGGTTGATACAACCCTGCATTCGTATAACGAAGTCTGGTCAGATCGCGCGATGCAAGTCGCAAAAGAGGTCGATGCCGGCCAGCGAACTGGCCCGTTGGCGGGCGTGCCAATCGCGATCAAGGACAATCTCTGCACCAGCCATGGCAAAACGACCTGCTCTTCTAAGATGCTCGCGGATTTCAAAGCGCCTTACGATGCAACGGCTGTTAAAAAACTCGAAGCCGCTGGCGCGGTGATCATCGGCAAGACGAATCTCGACGAGTTTGCGATGGGATCATCCACCGAAAACAGCGCCTTCGGCGCTACGCGTAACCCATGGGACACCGATCGCGTGCCCGGCGGATCATCTGGCGGTAGCGCCGCGGCACTGGCGGGGTCGCTTTGCTATGGATCAATCGGTTCTGATACCGGCGGATCAATTCGACAACCGGCGTCGTTATGCGGTTTGGTCGGATTAAAGCCAACTTATGGCAGAATCTCGCGTTACGGCCTAGTCGCTTTCGCCAGCTCACTCGATCAGATCGGTCCGTTCGCGTGGACCGTCTCGGATGCGGCCTTGCTGCTCAATGTGCTATCTGGACACGATCCGAAAGATTCCACCAGCGCGCCGATCGACGTACCCGACTATCTCCAATCGCTTGAAAATCCGGTGCAAGGCCTGCGCATCGGTGTTGTCAAAGAGTACCAGTCGCTGGCGGGTCTTGATCCGCAGGTCAAACAATCGATTGAGGATGCGATCGAAACTTATCGTAAGCTTGGTGCGACGATTGTTGATGTATCGCTTCCCAACAGTGCGTATGGGATCGCTGCGTATTATGTGATCGCTCCGTGCGAGGCTTCGAGCAATCTGGCGCGATACGATGGCGTTCACTACGGGCATCGGACTAAGGATACCGTCAACGATATCGTCGATCTATTCAGCAAATCGCGAGCGGAAGGCTTTGGCGATGAAGTCAAACGCCGGATTATGATCGGGACCTATGCACTGTCGTCGGGATATTACGATGCCTATTACGTTCGGGCGCAGAAAATTCGCGCGTTGATTAAGCAGGACTTTGATGCTGCCTTCAAACAATGTGATGTTGTTCTGACGCCCACCAGCCCGATGCCGGCCTTCAAAATTGGCGAAAAAAGCAGCGACCCGTTAAGCATGTACCTCTGCGATATTTTCACCGTCACCTGCAACATCGCCGCCATCCCCGGTTTAAGTATGCCTTGCGGCTTCACTGCGCATGCAAAACCGCTGCCGATAGGGATGCAACTTCTCGGCCCGGCGTTTGGCGAAGAAAAACTGCTGCGCATCGCCCGCATGTTTGAAAAAGCCACAGATTTTCACGCTCGCAGACCCGCGATGTGATTAGGCAGGAGAGAGTGCGTGCCTTGACGCGAGCTAGCGCGTAGGATGAGAACATGCCTCCCACTTCTGCCGCACAACCTCTCGGTGATGGAACTGGACTGCTCGACCACGATCCCTGGCTTGCACCGCATGCCGACGCACTGCGCGCTCGATTCAAACGCCTGCAAAAAGTGCTGCAATCATTCCAACCCAATGGCGGATTAACCGGACAGGTCTCGCAGGGACATCATTATTTCGGATTCAACCGTGGCGAGTTTCATGGACAACCCGGCGTGTGGTACCGCGAATGGGCACCGGCGGCTCTGCAACTGCGATTGATCGGCGATTTTAATGGCTGGGATCGATTCGGACATCCGATGGTGCGCGATGAGTATGGCGTCTGGTCACTCTTTTTGTCTGATGAAAAATACAAAGACCGTCTGACCCACGCATCACGCGTCAAGGTGCATGTGGTGTTGCCGGACGGATCGACGATGGATCGCTTGCCGGCCTACATCACGCGCGTCATTCAAGAGCCGCAAAGCATCAATTTTGTTGGGCAATACTGGTCGCCGCCTGAGGCGTTTGTCTGGAAAAATAAATCGCCAACACTTTCGGCGGGGTTGCGGATTTATGAATCGCATGTCGGCATGGCGCAGGAGCAAGGCCGGGTCGGAACCTATCGAGAGTTCGCTGATAAAACCCTGCCCCGCATCGTCCGCGCCGGATACAACGCGGTGCAGTTGATGGCGATTCAAGAGCACCCGTACTACGGATCATTCGGGTATCACGTCAGCAACTTTTTTGCCGCCAGTTCGCGGTTTGGTACGCCGGAAGATTTGAAATATCTGATCGATACCGCCCACGGATACGGCATCAAAGTCATCATGGATCTGGTGCATTCTCACGCGGTCAAAAACACGCACGAAGGCCTCAATTTATTCGACGGCACCGAATACCAATACTTCCACGGCGGCCCGCGCGGGCAACACAGCGCGTGGGATTCAATGTGCTTTGATTACAGCAAATACGAGGTATTGCGATTCCTGCTGAGCAACTGCCGATTCTGGCTTGAGGAATATCAATTTGATGGCTATCGTTTTGATGGCGTGACCAGCATGCTGTACATGGATCACGGCATGGGAAAATCATTTTCCAGCTACGACGATTATTTCGATGCCAACGTCGATGCCGACGCCGTGACCTATCTGCAACTGGCGAATCATTTAATTCATGAAGTGAAATCCGACGCGATCACGGTCGCTGAGGACGTCAGCGGCATGGTTGGCATGGCCAGGCTCGTTAGCGAAGGCGGGATCGGGTTTGATTACCGGCTGGCGATGGGCGTGCCGGACTACTGGATCAAATTGTTGAAGGAAAAGCAGGACGATGACTGGAATCTTGAACAAATCTACCAGACCTTGTTGAATCGCCGTCACGCCGAAAAACATGTCGGTTATGCCGAAAGCCACGACCAGGCGTTGGTCGGCGACAAGACGCTGGCATTTCGGCTGATGGATCAGGAAATGTATTGGAATATGAGTCGTGATAAGCAGTCGATCGTTGTCGATCGCGGAATCGCGCTGCACAAAATGATCCGTTTGCTGACGTTCAGCCTCGCCGGTGAGAGTTATCTGAACTTCATGGGTAATGAGTTTGGGCATCCTGAATGGATCGATTTTCCACGCGAAGGCAATGGGTACAACTATCACTATTGTCGGCGTCAGTGGAGCCTGGCTGATTCGGATTCGCTGCGATACAAAGGGCTGGCGGAGTTTGATCGGGCGATGATGAAACTGGATGAGAAGTTCAATCTACTGGAAGATAAGTTTATCGAGCGGCTATACGTTCACGAATCGAACAAGCAGTTAATTTATCGGCGTGGCCCGCTGGCGTTTGTATTGAATCTGCACCCCACCAACAGCTACAGCGACTGGCGCATCCCCGTGCCGGACATGAAGGATTATCGTGTCATTCTGAACACCGATGATAAGCGCTTTGAAGGCCCGGGTTTATGCGCCGTCGATCAAACCTATGTCGTTCAGAACGTGCCGTGTGAAGATCGCAAGCAGAGCATTCAGGTCTATGTACCGGCGCGCAGCGCGCAGGTGTTGATGCCAGTTTGAAGAGACATGTGTGATTACGCCGCGACTGTCAGACGAATCCCCATGTCGGCAGCGATCGCGTCGTAATCATCCGAATGTGAAACCGATTGAAATCGCTTGAGTTCGCGAATCGCCTGTTTTTTGTTGCCAGATTCAAGTAACGAATGAAACAGGCCGAGTGAGGAGATTTCGCTCTGGGGTAAAAGCAAGGTTGCCACCTCAAAATGCCGCGCGGCCAATTCTGGATTGCCCAGCTTGAGCAGCACCAATCCTAAATAGCCATGTACCGCCGGTTCGTTGGGGAAATCAATAGCGATCGACTTCAATGCTTCCAATGCTTGCGCACTTTGCCCAGAACGATGCAATTTAATCGCAACGTTAAAGCGCGACTTGCAGGCGGGATCAGTTAATTTCTTGTTCAGCTTCATCTGTATCTCGTATCAAATCGAGCGTGTGCATTAACCGCTGCTTACTTTTATCAACACTATCAATAATCTGCTTCGTATTCTTCTTTCGTCGCGATTCCTGCGCGTGTTCGATGCTGGATAGTTGATCCAACGCATCCCTGGCGGTCTTGATTCGACCCCGTCCGCCACGCGACGATCGCTTCTTGTTCCTTTCATTGCGACTAAGCCGTTATAACATGTGTAAACCGATGCGTGTCAACGATTTACAGACCCTCGATTACCGCGCCGCATGGGCAGAGCAGGAACGCGTGCACGCCGACGTATTGGCGGGAAGTCCTGAAACGATCCTGCTGGTCCAACACCCCCCTGTCATCACCTTTGGCCGACGCGCTACCGATAGCGCCAAGCATCTGCTGGCGTCCCGCGACACGCTTGCCCAAATGGGTGTCGATCTGGTCGAATCCGATCGTGGCGGCGACATCACTTTTCACGGCCCAGGCCAACTCGTCGCCTATCCGATCGTAAGGCTGGCGGATCACGCATTAAGCGTCGGGGCGTATGTCAAAGCCCTTGAAAATGCCGTCATCCAAACGCTTGCGCATTTCGGTATCAAAAGCCACCTCGATCCAGCCGCCATCGGCGTGTGGACCGAAAGTGGAAAAATCTGCGCCTTAGGCGTGCGTATCAAGCGCGGCGTATCGATGCACGGGATCGCGATCAACGTCACCACCGACCTCAACTGGTTCAATCTGATCGTCCCCTGCGGGCTGACCGGCAAAGCCGTCACGTCGCTTGAGCAACTGATGGGAACGGATTTGCCGCCGATGTCGCAGATCAAAACGGTGCTGGCAGAAAAAATCACCGCTTGCGTTCACGCCAAGCGAAGTAACAATGCCCATCAATGAAGTTTGCAGCCGCCATCAGTTCCGCCGCCGATGCCGAAGAAGCCGTACACGATGTGATCGAACGTCTGCACCCCACCGCTTCGTCATTCGATCTGGCGATGATCTTTTACACCCCCCACTTCAGCGGCGACGCCGATTCCATCGCGCAAACCCTCATCGACGAATTTGATTTGCCCTGCATCATCGGCAATTCGTGCGAAGGCGTGATCGGCAACCGACAGGAAATCGAAAAAGGCCCCGCATTATCCGTACTGGTCGGGAAACTGCCCGGCGTGCGAATCCAACCTTTCCACCTCAGCCAATCCCAATGGCAGGCGGCGCTAACTGATGTTGATTCGCTCAACGACCACTTCGCGATGAACGCCGACACACAGGCGGTGCTGGGGATGGGCGATCCGTGGACCACGCCGGTGGGCAATATCCTGCAAAAATTCAACGATCTGCGGCCGGGCATCCCGCTGATCGGGGGGATGGCGTCAGGCGCGCGAAAAGCCGGAGAGAATGTGCTGCTGTTCAACGATGCACGATTCAACGAAGGCATGGTCGGCCTGTCGCTTAGCGGTGCGATCAACGTTGAAACTGTCGTCAGCCAGGGTTGCCGACCGATCGGGCGCACCCACCTCATCACCAAAGGTCAGGGAAATGTGATCGAACAGCTCGGCGGCCGACCCGCGCTGGAAGTGCTTGAAGAAACCGTCAACGCCCTGAACGATCAGGACAAACTGCTTCTTTCCTCCGGTATGCTCATCGGACGCGCGATGAATGAATACAAATCCACCCTCGCGCGCGGCGATTTTGTCGTGCGGAGCATTATTGGCGTCAACGACGAAGTGAAAGCCATCGGCGTCGGCGATCGCATCAAGGTCGGCCAGACGATCCAATTTCATGTCCGTGATGCCTTTACCGCGCATGAAGACCTGAATCTGCTGCTTGCGACCCGCCAAACCAAACAACCCGCCGGCGCATTATTGTTCACCTGCAACGGCCGCGGTACGAGGCTGTTCGATCGCCAGCACCACGACGCGCAGCATGCCGATCATCTGATGCCGAATGTCCCGCTTGCGGGTTTTTTCGCCGCAGGGGAATTAGGACCGGTTGGCGGGCATAATCTGAATCACAGTCATACCGCCAGTTTCGCGCTGTTTTCGGACTTGAAGAGTTAATTTACCACGGAGAAACGGAGGCACGGAGTGTTGCTTTATCAAGAACTGTCGGAGCAGGTGATCGGCGCGATCATTGAGGCACACAAGGAACTGGGACCAGGACTGCTAGAATCCAGCTACGAAGAATGCTTGTGTCACGAATTGTCCTTACGCGGCATACCGTTCCGCAGACAGGTACCTCAACCGGTTGCTTACAAAAGGCATAGAGTTGAATTGCGGATATCGCTTGGACATTGTTGTAGATGAAAAGATCGTGATTGAACTTAAGGCCGTCCACGAACTGCACGAAATTCACGATGCGCAACTGCTAACCTACCTAAAGCTCAGCGGATATCGTGTCGGCCTGCTGGTCAACTTTAACTCAATCCGCGTCACAGCGACCATGAAACGCATCGTGCTGTGACTTACTCTCCGTGCCTCCGTTTCTCCGTGGTGAATCGTTTTAGGTAAACTCATGCACGAATACAAACCGATGCCCACGTGGCCTTACATCGTCCCGATGGCTGTCTTTCTGGGATTCACATTCCTCGGCGGGCAGTTCAAGGACTACTATCCGCTGTCGTATGTGCTCAAGACGCTGATCGTCGCTGCGATTCTCTTGTTGGTCTGGAAATCGTTCACACGCATCCGCTGGACGCATCTGCACTGGGGCGTGATGGTGGGGATCATCGGCGTGATTCAATGGGTCGGGATGGAAAAGCTGTTGATGAGCCAGGAATGGCTTTCATGGACGCGGATGACTTATGATATTCGCGGCGCAGCCTTCAAGCCATACGAATATTTTACATCGCAAAGTTGGATGTGGGCGTTCATCGCGATCCGCTGGGCGGGGGCGTCGTTGGTCGTGCCGGTGATGGAGGAATTATTCTGGCGCGATTTTGTCTGGCGATCGCTGGCGAGTCCGAACGATTTTCAGCTGCATGAAGTCGGCGAATACGACAAATCATCGGTCTGGCTCGTCCCATTGTTCTTCGCGACCGTGCACCCCCAATGGCTGACCGCGATCGTCTGGGCTTTGCTGATCGCCTGGTTATTACTTAAAACGCGCAGCCTCGGCGCCTGCATCGTCGCGCACGGCGTGACAAACTTCCTATTAGGGGCATACGTCCTCTACGCCCACTACATCTTGGGTAAAGACGAGTGGTTTTTCTGGTAACAGGCATCAGCACAGATGATGTGGACAAGCCTCTACTCATTCCGCCAAATCGTCGTGATTTAATTTCCCGTTCCTTTGCCTACCCAATGCCCCGTATGCACCAAAAAGACGAGTCATCACCAAACTTTCTCCAAACTTCAAATTTCAAACTTCAAACCTTAGCTCGCACGGTGGACGTTGCGTACAATGAGCGTGCGGGGATATTGTTTATGACGTGCGGAGCGTGACTTATGGCGACATTTACATTCGAAGCGATGAATTCCTCCGGCCAGGAGGTCAAGGACGAGATCGAGGCCGCATCTTCTGAAGAAGCGATCCAAAAGATCCGTCAAAAAGGCTATTTTCCCACAAAAGTGAAGGAAAAGGCCGGGAAAAAGTCCGTCAAGAAATCGCAGCAAACCGAGGAGATGCAGGCGATCACGCCTAAAAAGAAGCTCCCGTTCGCGATCGGAGGCGTGCCGCAAAAGCAGTTGGTGACGTTCACCCGCCAGCTTTCGACGCTTCAAGACGCCGGACTTCCTATTCTACGTTCACTTCAGATTCTCGAATCCCAGCAACGGCCAGGCCTGTTCAAAGCGATCATCGGCGGGGTGGGCGACGAAGTTGAAGGCGGCGGCAGTTTGTCCGAATCAATGGCGAGCTACCCGAAGGCATTCAACAAGCTTTATGTGAACATGATCCACGCTGGCGAAATGGGCGGCGTGCTGGATATCATCCTCTCCCGTCTCGCGGATTTCATGGAAAAAGCCGCCAGACTGAAGAAAAAGGTGATCGGGGCGATGATCTACCCGATCGTCGTTATCACGATCGCCGTCGCGATCGTGTCGATGATTATGATCTTCGTTATTCCTAAATTCGCCGATATTTTCCGCGATTTTAATCTCACCCTCCCCACCGTCACCCAGATCCTCGTCGATTTCTCCTACTGGATGGCCAATCAATATGGATGGGCTTGGGTGATGTTTAGCCCGGTTTTTATCTATGTGACGTGGAAACTGATCCGTATGTCCGAAGGCGGCAAGTATTACTCCGATGTGGCATTGATTAACGTGCCGATTTTAGGCTCGATTATCAGCAAGTCAGCCATCGCTCGCTTTACACGAACGCTCGGTACGTTGATCAGCGCCGGTGTGCCGATTCTGGACGCGATTAATATCACCAAAGAAACGTCCGGCAACGAAGTCTACGCCCGCGCGCTGGCAAAAGTGCATGATGCGATCCGTGAAGGCGAATCGATGGCAGACCCGCTTCGGGCGACCAAAGTCTGCGATGCAATCGTCGTCAACATGATCGACGTCGGTGAAGAAACAGGCGATCTGGACAAAATGCTGATTAAAATCGCGGACAACTATGACAGCGATGTGGACGTGCTGGTCGGTTCGCTAATCAGTATCCTTGAACCGGTGATGGTCGTAGTGCTTGGCGTGATCGTCGGGTTTATCGTTGTCGCGCTGTTCATGCCAATGGTGTCGCTGATCCAAGGCATGTCCGGCGGCAATAAAGGCAAGTAAGTGGATTTTCGATTTGCGAGTTGCGAAGTTCCGAACGCGGAAATCCAACATCGCGTCGAGGCAACGGAGGTTCGTGTGCACAGTATTCGCAAATCAAAAATCAACAGTCAAAAACCTGCCTTCACATTGATCGAATTGCTGATCGTGATCGGGATTATCCTGTTGTTGATCGGCATTTTGTTGCCGACCGTAACCCAGGTACGCGTCGCTGCACAAACCGCCAACACCCGGCAAATGCTCAGCCGCATCGAAGCGGGGATCGCAACGTATTATAGCGATTTTCAAGCCTATCCCGGTCCGTTTACTAATGCACAGGTCGGTATCCAGCCATCTCTTGGTGCGAACGCGATGTCATTTATTTTGGACGGATCGACCGGAGCAGCGACGAATATCACATCAACTGAGAACATGTTCCTCGGCGTTGTCGGCGGCCTGAGAGTGCAGACTGGGGCACCGATTTTCAGCTCATTCATCACAAGCACGTCACTTCCCTCCGGGCCGGCGTCATTAAATCCTGCCAACCTAAAGCGTTACCAGAATTATCTAGTCATCGAAGGTAATGAAACCACCGCGCTGCGTCAGCCACGCTATTTCCCCTCAAATGCCGCGGGATTAGGCGGATCAAGCGATACCAACATTCCCGAAGTGCTGGATAAATATGCGGCACCGATGCCGATTCTCTACCTGCGCGCCAATCGCGGCAATGCCGGTGGATACGCTTCCAACAATTCGCAGCAGTATAATTTTGCCCAGCTCGCACCGTATGGTTTCACTGCGATATCGGATTTTTCAGCCAACGCCACCTATGACGGTTCCATCGCACGATCGTATGAATACTTTGGCAATAAATCGGCGTCATCCACCTCTTTTGTACCAATGAAAAAAGACGAGTTCATTCTAATCAGCGCCGGCCCGGATGGTAAGTATGGGAACATCGATGACATCACCAACTACAGATAATCGTTCATCGCGCGCGCGAGGATTTACATTGATTGAGTTGCTGGTCGTCATCGGCATCATCGCGCTACTGGCGGGCATTTTGCTGCCCGTCCTCATCCGCGCGATGCGTACCGGCGAACGCACGCAAACCGCAGCATTGATCCAAACCGTGTCCGTCGCACTCGACGCATTTTATAATGATCATCAGGAATACCCGCAGGTCCAAGGCACGAACATGGGCGGGATCGCGCTAGGTCGATCACTTTACGCCCCCGGACCCGATACCACCTTAACCGGCACCCAGGCCCAAGCGTGGGTAAGTGGACAAGCATATAAGTATGGCGAAGTGGTGCTTGATACGACTACAACTTATGTGTGTATTACTGACACGCCTACCGGCGGAGCAGCCACTTCCAATACAACCTATTGGCAACCCCTTACTTATGCCGATGGCGCGGATGGTCCGGGATTTCGCAAACGCGGGACGCAGGGAACGATTTACACCTACCTGCAACCGGATCGGTACAAAATCCGCGGACTGGCGATCCTCGACTCATTTGACAATCCAGTCCTTTACTACCCCGCTAGGCCGACCAAGCCCAATCTCACCGCCGCCGACGGGTATGTCTCTAACACCGGCGCACCGCTCTACAATACCACTTATGCGCAGGGCTTTTTAGCTCAGAACAACATGCGACTCATGCTCGGCGACATTAATATGAACGGGCAAATTGATGCCGGCGAAACCCCTGCATTCACTGGACCTTATATTCTCTGGTCTGCCGGGCCTGATGCGAAGTTTGGTCCCACCGCGACCACGACCTCCGAAGCCGCCCGCTGCGACGACGTGACCAATTTCCGCTGATGCCGCAATCCGATTCCTACGCTCATGTGCCCACCCGCGATTTACACGGGTGGTTCGTTGCTTCCCACCCCGCTGGGGAGAGAATTCTGCCTCGTCTCCCCTTGAGGGAGGGGCCGGGGGTGGGGTGTGACGCCGCGCCGGGTTACGATCACGGTTCCATTGAAGAAGCTCGGCAAGCAAAACTAGGGACGCCAAGAGTAGACGAGATTCAAAAGCACCCGCGCGATCCAAACTTCCCCCAGCCCTCCCCCTCAGGGGGGGAGGGGGAAAGAACCCCACCCTGTCACCGCGACGCTTTTACCATCCTCGAACTCCTCACCACACTCGCGTTGATCATCGTTGTGATGGGGTTAATGGTCAGCCTGGCGCGGTATGTCCGGTCCAACGCAGCAGACCAGATGACGCGAAGTATTCTGCTCGATCTGGAAACAGAACTCGCTAACTACCAATCTCGTTACAACGCTTATCCCCCCGCCAACCTGATCGATGACGCTGCCGATGAAAATCAGCTCGCAAACGCGATGCGCAGCACTGGCGGGAAGGTCGTTCGCATGCTGAACAAAGTCCGATCCCCTCAAGACCCTCTCACCCCCGACCTACCCAGCAGCGAAACGGCGTTGCGGGATGCCTGGGGACGGGCGATCGGGTATCTGCCGCATCATCATCCGTTGATCGGGATGGCGCCTCAGAATCGGCCTTTCTTTTTCTCTGCCGGGCCCGACGGACGGTATCTCACAAGACAAGATAATCTCTATAGTTACGAGCAAACCCGCCCCAACCAGCGGATTGAGCTTGGATTAGGTAAAAACCCCGCAACCAAACCCGCTATCTTCGGTGGACAACGCGAATAGTAGCGATGGTGGAGACCGATATGGATAGTATTAATCTGCCTAATTCATGGTTCGTGATTCGTGATTCGTGGTTCGTGAAGACCCCGCGTCCGAAATTCCAGAATCCCAACGGCAAAGCCCGTCGCGCAGGCGGGTTTACGCTGGTCGAGTTGCTGACCGTGATCGGCATCATCGCGGTGCTGGCGGGTATGATCGCGGTCGCGGTGAACGTGGTTTACAACAATTCCTCCGCCCGGCGCACACGCGTGGCGATGGAAAACGCAATGAACTTGCAACGCGAGTATGAAAACGCCACACCGTTGACCGGTGCCATCAAAACCTACTCGGTGGATAGCACTTGGAGTGCCACCACGTCGCCATACACCATCTTTGAAGCCACCCTTGTAGCGATGGACAAGTTTCTGAAAATCCCTGCAAATCAGTCCGCGATGGACAAGATAAGTGCGACAAATGTCACAAGCCTCTCCGTCACGCTTGCTGCCACTTCAACGTTGAATCCCACCGCGACGCCGGTCACACTGACTAAGCCTTTGCTTTTGGATGGCTGGCAGATGCCGCTGTTATATGTCGGGTCAAATGGGCTTACGAAGCTGAAATCTTCTGCGAGTGGCAGCCTTGTTTTACGGCCGGATCTGGCCTCCCCCGACCGTCGCCCATTCTGGGTATCCGCCGGCCCGGATGGCGATTTTTCGACCCACGACGACAACGTCTATTCATTTGAGAACTAATCATGGATTTTCGATCTTCGATCTTCAATTTACAGACGGGCAATTGCAAATTGTCACTTGCGACAGCGCAAGGTCTTCAAGCCACGGGCGTAAGCCCGTGCGCCCCGCAATCCCCAAAAGCCACACGCAATCCCCAATCACAATTCGCAATTCGTAAACCAAAACTCGCAGCCTTCACGCTGACCGAACTACTGGTCGTCATGGGTTTGATCGTGCTGCTGATTACCATCGCGATCCCTTCCTTCCGTCTGCTGGGCGGCACGAACAGCGTCGCGTCGGCGACCAATATCATCAGTGCGTCGCTATCCCGCGCCCGAACTGAAGCAGTCGGTCTGCAGCGGCCGCACGGAATCGCATTCTATAAAGAAGCTGCCAGTGCCCGCTACGCGATGGCGCTGGTCGAAGTGAAATCCCCTACCGCACACACTATCGGACAGAGTTATGACGTCGGCGATTGGATAAAAACGGGGACGACACCCAATTTTTTGTATTACGTCTGCGTCACACCGCACACCGCCGCCGCTGCGAACGCACCGGTCAATGCGACCTTTTGGCGTGCGGTGAACACAACCACCAATGGCGTGATCAACGGCGGCACACCAACGATAGATGTCGTGGCGGGATCCGATCGACTGCTCCTACCCCAAGGCGTCGCCTGTCGAACCGCCAGCGACAATTACTACCCCGAAGGCATCATCCTGTTTGATGAAAATGGCGCGCTTACTACACGCAGCATTGTGATCGCACAGGAAAGCCAGCTTTATCAACAGGTCAACTCCGGCGCAACCGGTGCATCCACAGCGGTGCAGTCGCAAATCGGGCTGATGCTGTTCGATGACGAACTCGGCAACAACAACGGCTACGCCGCCGCGTGGATTTCTAACAATGCCATGCCGCTTCTGGTCAATCGCTATAACGGAACGATCTTGAAAGGTGAATGATTTATGCGAAGTATAAAGGATGAAGTCAGAAGGATGAAAACAGCGATGCCGCCGCGGTACGCGCGCAGCCTTTCATCCTTCATCCTTTCCCGTTCATCCTTCGCCCGTCGCGGCTTTTCTTTCACCGAACTGTTGTTCGCCGTGATGATTCTGGGGATCGGGTTCATCCTGATCGCTGCAATTTTTCCGGTGGGATTGGCACAAACCAAGAGCAACTTCGACGAAACCCACGCCGCCAGTCTCGCCCGATCCGGCGCCGCGGAAGTGGGCCGATTGGCGTATGCCGCGGATTTTGTTAATCCCTCAATCACGCCGCTACAGATTTTCGGGGACAACACCACCGCTGCCGCTACTTCTAAGATCGCCCGCAACAATATGATCAGCCCGTCTGATCCGCGTTACGCATGGGTTGGGTTGTATCGACGGGTTACAGGATCACAAAACACCGCACAACTCTGCCTGTTTCTGGTGAATCGTTCAGACCCGATTGTCAAAGCCAACACAATCTCAAGTGCGCCCAATGATGTGGCTGCGATTGAACCGCGGCGCGTCCGTCTCGATATTTCCACGACAGGCATCGCGACGATCTCAGCGCCCGTCACGCCGCAGAACGGCGAACAATACAACCAGAACGCCGCAGGTCCCGGCGGGTTTGTGCTCATCATGAACGACAACCTCGGCAACAACACCGACATCACCGACACCAACGACCGCGCCGCCGCCAGCGGACGACTTAACGGGCGGGTCTATCGTCTGGGCACGCAGACCGGCAACGCCTTTGAGATGTTCCCCGGTGCAGAGTTCGGAACCCCGACTTTTTCATGGGACGCTGATTCAAACACCGGCACCCCTGACAAGGTGGTGCCGATCCCATCACTGATCAACGCCCAAGCCTATATCGTGGGCCGAAATCGAACCGTTGAGCCACCAGTTGATACATTTGACGGTCCCGTGATGGACGTGGCCTACTACACGACCTTTATTTCGCTGAAGTGAGATGGATATGGATTTGCGAACTTCAATTTTCTGCTCAACGCATTTGCCCGATGCGAATCGCCAGATGCGCGTTGCGAGATGCCAGATGCGAGAAAATACCTCGCTCCCAAGCCACGGGCGTAAGCCCGTGCGTTGCGATGCGGGTCGTTCCTCGAATCGCAGGCATACGCCCGTGGCTTGGAATCCCCGCGCGATTCTCTGTCTTGATTCGCAACTCACAACTCACAACTCGCAACTTCCCGCTCTTCACTCGCAACCCGCAACTCGCAACTCGCAACTTCTCTCAGCCTTCACGCTCGCGGAAATGCTCGTCACCTGCGCGTTGGTTGCGGTGCTGATGCTGGCGGTGACGCAGATTTTTTCGATCGCGACCAAAACCATCGGCGGCGGGCAGGCACTCGGTGCTGCCGTTCGCGACGGGCAAGGCGCACAACCCGTTTTCGCCCGTGATTTTTCCGCCGTCGCGCCGGCCTCCATCTCACCGGTCTTTTACATCACAAGCCAGCGTATCGCCGCGTGGCGCAGCGCGAAGGACGCCGTTGCCGATCTGGACGGCAATGCCCTGACCTTCGATTACAACGCCAACGGCGTCGATACCGACACCCCCGATGATGTGATCCCGCAAGGCGTCTATAACTTTCGCAATCACCGCGCCGACACCCTGGGATTCTTCGCGATTGATCGTTATGCGCGTCAGACCGGCAACACGAATCTGGTCGATGCCGATGCATCGCGCGAAGCATGGGTCTGGTACGGGCATCTGAATCTTGCGAACAATGTCGGTGTCGCCGACAACACTACAATCCCTGGTACGGGAAATGGTGTCACCAATCCAAACAACTATTACGCATCGCAGTGGGCGTTGGGTCGCGTCGCGATCCTGATGAAAAACCCCGCGAACATCAGTGGCACCGGTTACATGCCCCGCACCACCGGGGATCTAAAGCCATACGCCTTTAGCGATACGTCAAATACCGCCAACACTGCGTTGCTCAATTTCCGCTACGATCTCGGCGGCGCGTCGATGACGACCTACAAGCAGGACATTATCGCCGCCGCGGCACCGCTAGACAGTATGATCTATGAAGACGGTACCACCCGCTCAGTCATTGGTCGCATCCGAGCGAATCTATTTCAAACCCGCCCCCTTACCCCCGCCGCCGCTGCGGCGCAGGTGCCGATTTTTGTACCTGCCTGCACGCAATTTATCGTCGAATACGCCGGCGATTTCATCACTCAGGACGGCGCGGGTGTATTGGTTTCCGATCCCGATGCAGATAACAATCCCGACAATAATCAAGACGGGCGAATCGACTACGTGGCTGGCACTGGACAGGTGCGTTGGTATGGACTTCCCCGCGATACCAACGGCGACGGCGCGATCAGTGTTACCAGTGGTGATGTCGTACCGGTGCGCAGCATCGCAACCAATGCCGCCGACGCGCCGACGTTCGAACGTGTCTTCACCGGCGCGGGCAACCTTCGCAACACGCCAGGCCGTTATGTCGCCGCGTGGGGGCCGAATGATCGCAATCGTCCGAAGATGATCCGAATCACGATGGTCGTCGATCGCCCCGAGGCCGAGGGCAAATTGCTCGATGGCCAAAGTTTTGAATACGTTTTTAATGTTGGGTATTGAGAAAATCGTGATTCGGGGTTCGTGATTCGGGGTTCGTGAAAGACGCGCAACCCCGCTTGCCAGGAACCACGAGCCACGAATCACGAGTCACGAGTCACGATCCCTGAACTGCGAATGACGAATAAACCACGAGCTTACCATGATTAACCACACCCCCTTCCGTACCAACCCCCGTCGCCGCGGCACGGTTCTGATTTTCGTCGTCGGCATCTTGGTATTGTTGGCGCTGGTCGCAACCGCATACCTTTCCACCGCCCGCGTCGATCGTGTCACGGCTAAACAAAATGAGTTTAACACGCAGATCGACCTGCTTTTGGAAAGCATGCGTCAGGCTGCGGTGGCGGCCATTACTGTTGACGACAACGCCCAGTACGATCCGCTTAAAACATCCCGCTCAGACTACGCGCTCAACGCCAGCAATTTGATCGATGCGTGGCTTGCTTCGCGCGTGCCGACGACATTCGACTTGATGGAAGGTTTTGATCCGCTTGACGCCACTGCCCCCAACAACGGAGGTAATTACGCGATCTGGCAAGCCGTCAGTGGGCCGGTGATCGGATCAACCTTTGAAGCGCCAGATGGAACGGTGTCGAACGCGACGCGACGGTATGCACTCGTGCCGACATCGACAACCTTCAACGGCAAATTCATGCCCGCGTTTTCTTATGACAACAACACGGGGACGGCGTTCTTCCAGACCGGCGCGCCGATCCTGCTCGCAGGCGACGCCGACGGCGATGGCATCGCTGATTCGCTGCCGTTCAAGTTGCCGGTCGGAAAAATCAACGGGCTGGAATATTTCGGGTACGTGCGGATCATCGACAACAATTCCGCGATCAACGTCAACACCGCCACCGCGCGCACCGCTGATTTTGACGGTGCTGGCACGGGTCAACAGAACTACGGTTTCTTCACCGCAAATATCGGTTTGGCGGAACTGCTGAAAACTTATCAGGAACCCCTCCCCGCCGCCGCGACCGATATGCAACGGTTCGGTGCGGAGTTTGATCGGCTGAATAACTGGCGCTACAACGGCGCGGGCAGGCCTGACGGCGTTTTCCAATCCGGCGCTGCGGTAGCTGGCACGCCCTTGAACGACAACGGATCGGCTGCCGATTTTTATTGGTGGTCGGTCGGCGATGCCCTGCAGCATCAGCTCACCCGACGAATCGACAACCCCGGAATGATCCGCGCTGGATCGCGTGCCCGCGCCTTCACCCCCAGCGATTCGGTCGCGCTGGCGTCGCGGTTCCTTTTAAAAGATTCAGTCGGTTCCCAATCAGATGTCGAGCGTGAATTGGCAGAAAGTCTTTTTTCCCACGCCTACGTCCGAGCAACCCCATATGCACACGATCAGGCACAGGTGAAAAATGGCGGGTTGGGAAAAGTCGGCTGGTTTGAGCAAAACTTTGAATACAGTGCCGAAACGCCCACCAGCAACGCCACGTTTTTGCCCCGCCGGGCTTTGCTGACCGCCAGTGCGAACATCAGCAACATGGTCGTCAAGGATGCGATCGATCCTGCGATCCGCGCACAGGTTGGCATGAATGACTTTGCCGCCAACGGCACGCCGAAGGTCTCCATCACCACCGGCGATTACGCCGATCTGGTTCGCAGCTACTACCAGGTGCTGAAGCGTCACGGTTTTACGATCGCCAATCACCCTGATCCCTATTACGGGATGAAGTTTAACGCCGCCACACACGTTTCCGACGGAACGCAAGTCGATACCGCGCGGCAGTTCAAATCGCCGATCCGAAGCGTTCCTGATGGCGAAGGATTACCCACCACCCCCGGGGTCGCACCGGCAGCGGCGTATACGAATGCGTTGAAAATGTCCGCCGATCAGGTCGTTCTGCTCCGTGCCGCGATCGCTGCGGTCAATCTCGAAACGATGCGGCATCAAAATACGCCCGAGGGATCTGCCGCGCCGGCCTACACCAACGGCATCAGCAATCCCGATGTTGCACGATGGCGCGACATCTCGGTCGGTTTCACCGACGGAAGCAGCGGCACCGCCCGCATCTACGGCCTGCAACGACAACCCTATGTCACCGAAGTCTTCGCCCACAGCGATGACATCACCGCCCAGCCTTACAACGGTGGCACGCTGGTCAACACCAAAGGTTACATCGCGATCGAATTGTATAACCCCTACGACGTTGCGATCGACATCGCGAATTGTCGCTTCGCGACGCTGCACCGGCTGCGTCGTACCGGCGTGACCGCTGGCGAAACCTATCCGCAGATGCAGTTGATCGACACCTCGACACTAACGATCGATCCGCTATCGCTTAGCAGCGGCGTAAAGTCGAACCTCGATCTTGAACCTGGCCCGGGCAATCCGAACGACGGTTTTGAATCGCCGACGATCATCCCGCCGAACGGATATCTGGTACTTGAGAATTACGACGCCGACAGCCCCGCCGCCGGGCCGACTGCGGCGTTGTACCGTCCGGGTGCGGTGACAGACGGGTCTAGCGGATTCCCGAATCAAGGCCCTGCCACCATCGGCGTCCCGGTCGGTGCCCCACCGCGCAACGTGGCATATGTGCCCAACCTGCATCAGCTTTTTAATCGTGAGTTCGTCTTGATGCGTCCGCAAAACGCGCAGATCACCACCCGCAGGGTCTTGCTCACCGGACTCGCAGGTGGCGAACAACCCATGCCGACGCTCGAATACACCAATCCCATCGCAACCCCGAACATCGCAACCGACTTTGTCCCGATGGATTCGTATGATCTCAGCGGATTGGTACTCTTCAGCAGTCTCGAAAACTCCGCCGTCGGCCCGTTTGCGTATGTTCGTCACTATCAACGTGATACGTCGCAATGGCGGTTTGTTTATCCTGGTCGATATGATGCCGCACAGGCTGCAGTGCTGCCGATCATCGGCACGCCTTTCAGCAATCAGCAAGGCACGCAGCAATCGGATCGTTGGGTTCCCGATAATAGTGCTGTCCCCGCAACACCCGGCAACCCACCGAATCACGATACAACCGACCCAGGCGTACCCTATGCAACCCCTCAGGCGGTCAGTCCGTTGACCAAGCCCACCAGTTTTGGCGCAAACAACCCAAGCACACGGCAAAACAATTTCTTCTCAATCCAACTGTTGAACAAGAACTGGCCCGGCGTGAACCCACTGATGCCGGGGTATTTTGACGGTGTAACGCTGAATCCTGATCCGCGCACCGGCGTGATGTATCCGTTTGGCAAGTTCGCGCGTCTGGGCGACATGGTGCAAGTGCCATTCATCGGATCATATGTAATCTGGAAACCCACCACTGTTGGCGGCCCACCACCTGTTTCGTCCACCGGCAGCAATCCGCTGGTGGTTGAAGTCAACCCCGTGACGATGGACGCCGCGATGGCAGAGGACACCGATACAACCGACGATCCCCAAGACCCGTTCATCGCCGCCAATAATGATCCGAGGGATTCGCGCGAGCAGATCGGCCGTTTCGTGCCGCTTCGCGCGATGTGGGCAGGCGGACTATCCGAGGATGAATCCCCGACCGGCGGCCAACTCTACAACGACTACGACATAGGCAATCAAACGTTGTGGCGCTATCAGTTCGCGCGTTACCTGTTCGACTTTTTCACGCTCGAATCCCCGGCGCAGGATTTCCTGCCCAACGTCAAGCATAGCGTCACTGTCGCTGACAATACCCACAAATATCTCACCACCGGCGGATATGTAAATCTCACCGAACCGCAGGCGGTTTCAAACTCCGGTATCACACCCGCGAATGGTACCGGCGAACAGACCGAACCGGTCGCAGGGCTGATTAACATCAACACCGCACCGCGCAAGGTGCTGGCGATGATTCCGTGGACCAACTCCGCGACCGATCGGTTGACGTTTGATGTCGCCACCCGTTCGATTTTGCTGACGCCCAATAGCATCAATGACAACGAGGAAATCGCGCTGGCGATTGAGTATTGGCGTGATGGCGATCCGGCGCGTGGCATCGCGCCGAACGGGCCGTTTCAAACCCCGTTTGATCTTTACAAGTGCCCCGCGATTCGCGGATTGCAGGCGGCGTTACTCGTCGCGGATCCTGACGACGCCCAAGGCGACATCTCACCCGCCGCAACGGGCACAGACGGCGTGCGATATGACTTTGAAGAGCAACTGCTCGTTCTCGACCGCGTGAGTAACCTGATCACCACGCGATCCGATACCTTTACCGTCTACATCCTATTGCAAGGATGGCGCAACGCAGGCACCGCGGCGGCGGAACTGGTCGTCGAACGCCGCGCCGCAATGATCGTCGACCGCAGCCGCTACACCCCCACCAACGGCAATGTCAGCGCGATACGCGTGCCGACAAATTGATGTTGAGGTTTTGATATTTGGTGTTGGGTGTTGGGTGTTTGGTGTTTGGTGTTTGGTGTTTTGTGTTTGGTGTTTGGGACATGGCGGTTTTGGATCACCCGCGGGCGTAGGCTCGCGCGACGATTGAGGCGTAGCGCGTTTTCTACGCGCGAGCTTACACTCGCGGCTTGTGCAGCACTCATCAGTTAACCTTCAGCATTCAAATATTCAGTACTCAGCACTCAGCACTCAGCATTCATCATTCAACACTTCCCCATCACGCCCGACGTGTGAAGAGCAACCAGATGCCGGTCAGGATCACCACCGCGCTGCCGGACAATCCGACCAGCGTGCCAGGCCAGGCTTGGTGGGCGGCGTCGAGCAGGCTGAGGTTGCTGGGGATGACGTGCCGCGCCAAGCCGATGGTCGGATCGGTCACATAGAAAAATCCAGCGGCCAGCAATCCCATCAATGTCAGCAATAGCGCCGATCGAGGTGAGTTCATACTTCCATCCTACCCAAGAACAGGTTGGATTACAGAAAAAATCGTTGACAAATCGCCTTCACACGCCTGCGTTCCGCGTATACTTCAACGCAAACACGAAAGGTACACATGTTTCAAGCTCGTCGTTCACTATTCGTTGCCTCACTCGCATTATTCGCATCTCTTACCCTCGCAGAACCAACTACCATGCCCACCACCGCGCTCGACCACGTCGTAAAAGATATTGAAGACAAAGATCACGACCTATCACAATACAAGGGCAAGGTCGTGTTGATTGTCAATGTCGCGAGCAAGTGCGGGTTTACCAAGCAGTACGCGGGGTTGGAAAAACTGTACGAGAATTATAAAGACAAAGGCCTGGTCGTGATCGGCTTCCCCGCGAATAACTTCGGCGGGCAGGAACCGGGATCGAATGAACAAATCCAAGAGTTCTGCTCATCCAAATTCAATGTCACCTTTCCGATGATGTCCAAGGTCAGCGTCAAAGGCGACGACAAAGCCCCGCTTTTCAAGTACCTGACCGAAAAACCCACCGCCGGGGATTTGGCTGGGGAAATCAAGTGGAACTTCAATAAGTTTCTGATCGGCAAGGATGGCAAGATCGTCGCGCGCTATGAGAGCAAAGTCGCACCCGAAGACAAGAAATTGATCGGTGAGATCGAAGCCGCGTTGAAATGACGCATATCGTGTCACCGTACGCGCCCGTAGCTGCGACGCCTGCGTCGTCCATTTCGCGTCAGTAAGTAACAAATTGGCGACGCAGGCGTCGCATCTACACGGTCTGTAACCTGCCGGGCGATTGGTTCATACCCAAAGTCGGATATTGCCCGATCGACATCATTCTTGCGGCACAGCGAAAACAGGATCGGGACGATCACTCGATCGTCCCGATCCTGTTTTGTTAAGCCTCACACGCTGTAGTCAGCAAGCGTTTTGATTACGCCCGACGACGACGCAGCAATCCGAGACCGGTCATCGCCAGCAAGCCTAGACTGGCCGGTTCGGGGATGGCGACGATCGCGATGGTGTTGCCAGTTCCAAGATAGTTGTAGTTGATGGAATAATCCGGCGGCAGATCGGTGATCGACGCGAATGATCCGCCTGTTAACGTACCATACGTCGCCAACACATACACCGGCTCGGCGGCAAGACCTGTGACATCAAAATCCAAAGTCGCAGCGGTGATGTCCAACACACCCGTTACGTTCAGCAAATCGACTTTGGGTGCGCTACTATCGTCAATTTCAATCTTCAACGTCCCAGCGATTGTCGCGCTATCGACCCCCAATACGCCAGTGCTTGCACCGGGGTTGATAAACCCGCCGGCCAACACATTCACCGCACCGTCGATCGTGCCATTGCCGCCGAGTGTTCCGGGGCTGTTGACGGTATAGGCACCGGCACCGGTATGTGCGCCGTTGATGAGCAACGACCCGGCTTCAATCTCGGTGGTACCCGCAAGCGTGACAGCCCCGTTGAACTGAACGATGCCGTCGCCGAATTTTCTCAGTGATGTTAGACCATCGTTCCCTTGATCATTAAAATCGCTGGTGACGATGATATTTCCGTCGCCACCGAGTGCCCATCCGCTGTTGACCGTACTGCTGGTCGCGGTGAGTGCTCCTGACAGAGTCAGTGTTTGCCCTGGCGATGTCACTTCGATCATGCCGTTGGCAAGACCGGCGTTGCTTAAGTTCGGGGCATTTTTCTTGAAGTCGCGATTTGAGGAGGCAGTCAACCCGTTGTATTGCAGCGTGCCGACTGTGGACGATCCGCCGAGCGTGATGACTGTATTTGTGCCGCCATCACCGAAATTGCTTGCTACGCCGTAATCGCCAAAGGTGGAACCGATCGCGGTGCCGCTGACAATGGAGAGCGTGTCGAACGTGTTTGATCCACCAAATGTCGGATCACCACTTCCGCTGACCGACACTTGTGCATTTGTGATGGTCACGTCACTGCCGAGGACTTGGCTGCCTTGCAATTCAAGTGTTCCAGCGCCTTGAATTAACAGCGTGTTGCCGCCTGTGGTCAAATCAGAACCCCAACGGAGTGTACCACCCGTACCGGACAAGTCCCACGTTTGGTTTGCTGAAAGCGTGACCGGCGCGCTACTAATGCGGATGAGTTTCGTCGTGGGTTTTGACAATCCGCCCGCACCCAGCGTGATGCCTGCCCCGCCGGTACTGTTGATGACAGGCAGCGATACCATGGATGCATCAAAGACAATCCCATCCACTACAACCCCACCGGTACCGACTTGGATTTGGGGGCTTCCCGCTTGATTGTACGTGCTGTCAAATACAATTGTATCGCCAGTACCAGGCGCGACACCTCCCACGTAGCTAGTGTCGGTATTTAATGCGTCATTATTGTCCGCTTTAATGAAATTGTCCGCTGTGACGATTGCGGGCAAGATTCCGAGTACCAAAGTCGCCATCACCGCGTTGGTCAATGCCGCACGATTGTTTCTGGTCGATGTCTGCATGACTGCTCTCCTTGTGAAATTGTGCCAAGCCTTATTAGCCTGACGAGGTGTAAAAACATCCAAAACGTAAAAACCGAAGTGAGAAATATATCGTTTGATTGACCATACGCCTCAATATGAGTGTGTGCAACACAAAACTTTCGAAAAAGATCCATAATCTGATTTATTTTGCGTTTTGTTCATTATATGTACGGTTTTCAGCATAATATTCATCCTCATAACGACCACTGTTATCACGACAACCTCACTGCAGCGGTCTGGCACGGCTGGGTGAAATCCTCGAATTACGCAAACCGTTTCACTCTCAAGTCGAAGTTTCTTATGATGTGCGGGTCGATCGTGGATGAGTCGCTGCGTAGGCTTTGCGTGATCTGATGCCTTATTTGCCTGCCATTTTTTCTTTGTTGGTCGCTGCGTCGGGATGGTTTTACATCCAGCACGCCGCCCGCGCGTCTGTTCTCAAGGGTTACGAAACCGATCGCGACAACCTGCTGCGAATCCGCCTGCGTCGCGTGGGGGGCGGATTGATGATGGGGCTGGCGGTGGCGTTTTATGTGGGATATGTGCTGGCGTCACAGCCGGGCCGCACGATCATCGCGATGATCTGCATGTTACTGGTGATGATCCTGCTACCGATCATCCTGTTTTTGGCGTATATCGATCTGAGGCTGACGCGTAAGATGCGCGAATCATTCAAACGGAACAAACCATGACATCAAGACCGATGATCGCAATCCTATTACTGCTGGCGCTGGCATGCGATCGTCGCCAGCCTGTCGTCGTGCCCGAAAGCGTGTCGCACGATCAGCCTCAGTCGCTTCCAACTGTGGCGATCAAATTGGGCAACGCCGAGGTGACTGTGATGATCGCCGACGACGATGTCGAGCGGCAAAAAGGGTTGATGTATCGCAAGCAGATGGGGGACAATGAAGGGATGATCTTTTGCTTTCCGGTTGAAGCGCCGCGCGGGTTCTGGATGAAAAACACGCCGATCGATCTGGATATCGTCTATCTGGATCAAAATGCCAAAATTGTCAGCATCCACACGATGCGCGCCTATTCGACTAATAGCACCCAAAGCGACGGCGACGCAATGTTTGCGATCGAACTGAACGCCGGACGCGCCAATGAATTGGGTCTGATTGTAGGGAACGTAGTGGATATACCGGCGGGTCTGCGCGTCAGCGGCCGATAATCCACGCCGTCGTCATATTGTTACGATAATTTCTTAAACTCTGCCCCCATCGAACCGACATTACCAGTGGATCATCTCTGTCCGATCCATTTCGACCCTGGAAAGTGTTGGTGTGTATGAGCCAGACCGCGTTACGCGATAATCCCGCAACCTCTTTCGGCACCGACACCATCGCGTGCATTGTCCCGCAGGTACACAAAAATCTTGACGAGCACATCCAAGACCTTCAGGACAAGATCAGCCAACTTTCATTTGAGCTAAATCTGCTCAAACGCCGCGACGAGCACGTCAATGGCATGATGACGAAACTGGATGAGGAACAACGTCTGGCGGCCAGGCTTCAACAGGATTTTCTACCCAAAACGCTGCCGCAGGTCGGAAGCGTGCATTTCCACACCCTTTTCAGACCCGCCAGCTACGTCAGCGGCGATCTGTACGACGTCATGCGGCTGGACGAAAAACACGTCGGCTTTTACGTCGCCGACGCGGTCGGGCATGGAATGCCGGCGGCGTTGCTGACGATGTTTATGAAAAACGCACTGGTCACCAAAGACATCGCCAACGGAAGCTATCGCGTGCTCGATCCATCGGAAACCATGACGCGGCTGAATAATTCTCTTTGTGAACAGAACCTTTCCAACGCCACATTTGCAACGGCGGTTTACGGCACGCTCAACACGCATACGCTCAAACTTAGTATCGCCAGAGGCGGACACCCCCAGCCATTGTTGATCCGCGACGGAATGATGATCGATTTAGATGCCCAAGGCGCTTTACTGGGCATTTTCCCGGAAGAAAAGTTTGAGACTTGCCATGTGCAACTCCAGCGTGGCGATCGTGTGCTGGTTTATACCGACGGGATTGAAGTTGCCTTCAGCAGCAACGATTCTGCCGACGACGAACGCTGGCGCCACGAACTGAGCAAACGCGCCGCTGAACCGATCTCAACGATCCTCGACGACTTTGCTGCGCAACTCGACGATTTTAAGGGCAGCATCCTGCCGAAGGACGATCTGACGATTGTCGCGATGGAAATCCGGTAAAAGTAGATGCTTCGGCCTACCTCAGCATGACAATTCGGGTTACTTCATCGCAAACCACTTCGGGTGTTTCTTAGCGTGCTTTGCGCCTTCGCGGTGAACTCTTCGCGTGTATTCTACGTGGTGAATCTGAAGATACGAAAAAGCCCGCGTCATTGCTGACGCGGGCTGGGGTGATTTTACGAATAAACCGGTCGGTTCATCAGTTGGCGCGGCTGGTAAGCAGCGGGAAGTTCTGCTGCTCGATTTCGCGTTGGATAATGATCGTCGGCTTGACCATGATCAGCAGGATGCTTTCGTCACGGGCGTAACCGCGATTGGTGAAGGCACGCTTGAGGAACGGAATCTTGGAGAGTACCGGCACGCCGGCTTCTCGTTCGATTTCGCCACTGATGGTCGTTCCACCTAGCAGCAACGTACCGCCATCGGGGACCGAGACGCTGGTGCGCACTTCGGTGATTTCGATTTCGGGCTGCTGGATGAACCCGGTGGTCGCAGTCGAGGGCGGCGGATTCGGATCATTCGGATCGGGGTTGGTACCACCGAACACCGGGAACGACTGAATCTGAATGATACGACTCAACTGCGGACGCAGCGTGAGGGTGACGTATTTGCGATCCGCAGAGACAGTCGCCGAAACGTCAAGCACCACGCCGGATTGGATGACGTCGATTTCCGGATCGAACGCTTGCGAGTTCTGCCCGACAACCGGGGTTAGATCGCTGACATAACTAATTTGCCTTGCCACCAGCACGTAAGCGCGTTGACCGTTAAACAGCGTGACGCGCGGGGCGGTTAGCTGTGTGACGTTCTGATTGCCTTGCGTCGCCCGGATGAGCAGGCTGGCTTGGAAATCGTCGAGGAAGGCGTTGATGCTGGTCGAGATAACCGGCGTTGCGAACGAACCCGACAAGTTGCCGTTGATGCCCGTTCCCAGCCCGCTGGCACCGGTGAAGCTGGCAGAGTTCTGCTGGACAGCGATCGGTGAAATGCCGGTCTTTTGCTTGCCGTCGATCCCGATCGGCAGCGGGCCGGTTCCGGGAACGAGACCTTCAAATACGTTGCCGTCGTTATTGACGAAGAAATCGAAATCGACACCGATGTCTTCGAGGAAGTTACGCTGAACGGTCAGGAATCGTGCTTCGATCATGACCTGAATGGAACGCTGTTCACGTAATTTTTCGAGCAGGGAGGTGATTTTACCGTGAATTTCGGGAGTCTGGGTGACGATAAGCTGTCCGCCGAGTTCGCGAAGCGAACCGAGTTGACCGCCGTCTTCTTTCCATGTTCCGACGCCGATGGTTTCGCGGATGAGGTTGGTGATTTGCTCGACGAGTTCTGTGCGTGTGGGAGTGTCTTCCTCCGAATTGCCGCTTCCACCATTATTGCCACCGCCACTGCCGCCTCCTCCGAAGAGTCCGCCACCACCACGACCACCACCACCACCACTATTGC
This sequence comes from Tepidisphaerales bacterium, assembly GCA_038210015.1. Lineage (GTDB taxonomy): Bacteria > Planctomycetota > Phycisphaerae > Tepidisphaerales > Tepidisphaeraceae > BPJO01. Next base: position 9,475 of record JBBQXB010000019.1, on the reverse strand, counting down.
CACCGCCGCCAAATCCACCACCACCGCCACCACTGCCACCTTGCGTACCTTGTCCGTTATTGCCATTGTTGGTAAGGGACAAATCGGGCGCGTCCGAAAAATCGGGGATGGCGATGATTAGATCGCGGATGTCATAGGTACGGGTTTCAACGTTTCGGGCGAGATCTTCAGTCGTGCTGATCGTGATCACGCCTTCATCGACGGTATAGCTGAGTTGGCTTGTCGCCCCGCCGCCGACCGATTCAAGAATCGTGCGAAGCACTTTCGAGAATTTGACGTTACGCAGACGGGTTGACACCGGCGCGTTACGGTCGATACCGGCGCTTTCGAGCGCTTTCCAGTTGACGAAGATATTCGCCTGGGTCGTATCGCGAAGGAAATCGATCGCATCGGAAAAAGCCACGTCTGCGAAGCGAATTTCGGGCAGGCTTTTTTCGAGCAGGCCTGCGATCGCTTCATCGGATGCGGTGATCGCGCGTTCTTCACGCACGGTCTGCTCGCGACGGGCTGACAAATCCGGCCAATCGGCGGGATAGGTCAGGATGTCGGCGTACGGAATCTTACTTTCGTCCAGATTATCAAAGGTCTGAATCCACTGCTCGGTATATTTATGCCGGTTCAGTTTCTGGCGTTCGAGCGATGCACGATCGAACAAAATCGGACGAATGCCGGCGGCGTAGTCGTTACCCGGATCGATCGTGAGGACCTGATCCACCGTCTTGAGTGCTTCGGCGTACTTACGCTGTTCGGTCAGACGACGGCTATCAGCGATCAACGACGCGACGGCTTGACGCTTGGCGGCATCCTGCACGCGTGACCGATCGAGTGCTTCTTCTTCTGCGGTGCGTTTGGAGTCGATCGCGGCTTGTTCGCGCTGGCGAACGATCGCCTGCTCGAGTTGTACGCGGGCGGCAGCGATACGGGTATCAAAACCACCGAGTTCGTCATTGGTGAAGATGCCCGGGTTTTGCTTGGCGGCGACATCCGCCTGCGTGATCGCCTGTCGGGCAGGATCGAACGCGCCTTTGGCTGTTTCTGCATCGGCGCGGGTGAGTGCAAGTTCAATATTGAACATGATCGCCTGCCGACGCGCCAGCACGGCCTGTTCCTGACGTTCTGCCAACCCTTGCTGGACTGGCGAAACACCGGCTTTGCCTAGCGTGCGGTTCTTACCGGCAAGCGCTTCGGCGTTGGACGGATCGGCTTCTAATGCTTGTGCATACAACATCGCGGCACTGTTCAGATTCTGTGCGTCTTCCGCGGCCTTGGCGTTGGCGACGAGTGAACTGGCTTGAGCGGCTTTGTTCTTTTCCTCAATTGATTTTGCTTCGGCGAGTACACGCAAACGTGCGGCATCGGTATTGTTTTCCGGCGTCACCTGCACTTCAGGCGTCTTGACGCTGGGATTGGTCGGCGCGGGATTAGCCGGTGCGGGATCGGCTTGGGCGACCACAACCGGCGCGACGACTTCATTGGAAGCCATCATTCCGGCTTTAGAGGCGTCGGACTGTTCTTTCTTGTCCATAATCGCCAGATACTTCACGGGCGATTCTTCAAACCAACCGGCTTTGTAACCCAGATCGTTGGCTTTGTTGAAGTTTTGACGGGCGGCGATCCAGTCGCCTTTGCGGTACTGATCGCGACCGGTCAGATAGGCCGAACGCGCCTGTTCGGTCTGCGATCCACCGGCTTGTTCTTTATCGATCAATTCAAGGTATTCGCGCGGGCTTTTGTCAAACCAGCCGGGCTTGTAACCCGAATCCTGCAACTGCGTGAACTTGGTCTTTGCAGAATCGTAATTGCTGGCTTTGTAATCACCGACCGCAGAGGCGTAGACTGATTTGAGATCAGACGCGGCGGTCTTGGTGCTGGCTTCGGCGACCGCGAGTTGCTCGGCGGCTTTGGCTTTGGTGCCTTGGTCGGCGTATTGATTGGATACGACCGATTTGTAGAGGCTCGCGGCTTCGACGTATTGACCGCTGGCGAGGGCAACTTCGCCTTTATCAAAATCGGCGCGTGCACTACGACGCATTTGCGACGCCTGCTCGGCCTGGGTGATCGTGTCGGCGAGGGCTTTCTTGTCGTCGCCGGATAAACCATCGGGTTTAACCGATTGAAGCGCGGTGAGGGCTTCTTCATATTTCCCGGCTTTGAAAAGATCGACCCCGGCGGTCAGTGCCGCCTTACCGTCGGTGCTTTGCATCGCGACGAGGACGACTTGTGTCTCTGTCACGGGCGTTTCCGCCAGTCCCACCACTGGCATCGCCAGTAGGACCGCCAAGCTGAGCTTGGTCATGCTGAGTCGCGCCGAGGGCGCGAGCCATTTGGATTGATTCGTTAAGACAGACTTTCGTTCGATTACCACGACAAGCTCCTCCTGAAGAAGGACCAGTCCGTCGTACCACATCGCCCGCAATAATCCGCCGCGCGATGCGCACGCATCGCGGCTAGCTCGGTCGGAATCGCAGGGGAAACATGTGGCATGGAACGGACGACAACTCTGGTTGCAAACCCAAGGTGCACTCAAGACCAACCTGATCGCGATTTTCAAATCGTCAATCAAGCCAAGGCGTAACGGGAACAGAAACGACCGTCACCCGTCACGATTACAGCCCACTCAAACCCGCCGGGTTGATATCGCGACATTTCGCCGCCTACCATCTCCCGTATTCAGTCGAATTGGTCAGATCAAGACCTTTCCGCATCGCCTGTATTTATCCCGCAGCCTACGGGTGGATTGGTTTGGCGTGATCGGTTCCGGGATTGATCCCAGATGGTCTGCGAGAGATCCTCTCTTAATCGCAAACTCCGCTCAGCCAACCGTTTGAGGAGCGCTGTGCTCCGCCTTTCGAGCCGCTGAATCTACCCGACCCCCAAAAGCGATGCAAATAAAATCGTCCGTATCAACGTTATTAACTATCGGGGTGTAGTGTTTGGATCACGACATTAACCCGCAAGAGATCAGGAAATAACAGGTTCATGCGGGATTGACAGGACGATTTCATGGATCGTTAGATCAAAAAATGACCGGATTTTCAATCATTTTCTGTCCTCAATAGGTTGTCAGACCACTTTTTTGATCTGCTCTGCCACCGCGATCATGCGATCAAACTCAGTCGGATCGAAGGGTCGCGACGTGAAATCGAGAATCGCTTGATCCGAACTGCGAATCAACCCAATATCCGGTGGCAACAACGCCCGCGCCGGACCGAACGCCAATTCACGGGCGTCGATCGCACGCACCGCATACACCGCAAACCGCGTTTCATTCGATAACTTCGGCATCAGTTGCAGACCCATCAGATCAATCATGCTCACGCTGGCGCCAGTAGGCCTTAAACCGATCGGGGTTGATAGACTTTCCACCTGCTGCACCAATAGATGCCACGTCCGCACCGTCCCGTCACTGTCAAACGAATGGAGTTTGACAATCGACCGGTCGCCATCCCGCGTGTGGTAATACTCGACTGCGCGCAGCGTCTGATCCAAGTCGTCCATACCGTCGATCGTGATCGGGCCGGAACGCCCGCGTTTGAATCGGCGGTTGATCGACCACTCCCACATCGCAAAGCGTTCGCGCCCGCCTGTGTGACGGCGCAGTAACTGCGCCAGCATCAGACTCGATCCACACAAGATCGTCAGCAGCGAAAGAATGATTGGCCAATAATCCACGCGATTAAAGTGTATCGAATAACGATCCATCATGTCACGTCGTGCGTATCAATACTATCAAGGCGATATTTTCCGCAACCGTTTGTGGATACAGAAGATACGTCAATTCATCTAATCCTCGCGATTAACCGATGAAAGTTTGCGATGGCGGACTACGGAGACATGATTGATACGCTGAAGAAGCGATACGACATTCGCGTGCGCCGGTGGCGCAGCTCGATGACGGGTTGCGCCTGGCGTGTCTATTATCACGACGGCAGGTGCATCAATTGGATTGAATCGCCAATGCCCAAAAGCCCGATCAGTCTTGCGATTTTTTTGCACGAAATCGGGCATCACGTCATCGGATTTTCAACCTATAAGCGCCGCTGCGAAGAAGAATACCATGCCTGGGTGTGGGCGATCCGGCAGATGAAGAAGCTGGGGATCGAGCCTGATCATCGCGTGCAGACGCGGTTCGAGCGATCGATGGAATACGCACTCGCCAAAGCGATGCGCCGCGGGATCAAGCAAGTCCCCCATCAGTTGGCTGAGTTCCTCCCCAAAGCCGCGTGATTTCATCACTACCCACTGAGGCTGGGCATAACCCACATTGATGTCCCGAAATCGCAGTCTGCAAACTACCGATGCCTGCAATGCTCATATCGCGGGGAAAGTTCAATATTTAATCCGCATCCTCTGCTAGTTTGAATTCGCTCGTCACTTTGCTTGCGATGTGCGAAGGCGCAGGTTCGTAACGCGCGAAATCCATCACAAAACTGCCTTGCCCGCCGGTGACGCTCTTGAGTTGCGATTGATACTGCAATACCTCCGCCAGCGGCACTTCGGCACTGACTTTTGCCTGTCCGCCGGACAGCATATCGGTTGACATGATTCGGCCGCGCTTGCCGGACAGATCGCCGGTGATGAGGCCGAGCTTGTCTTCGGGCGCGGTGACTTCGATATTGACGATCGGTTCCATCAACGCCGGGTGCGCTTTTCGGAAAGCGTCGATAAACGCCCACTTGCCCGCCGATTTGAACGCGATTTCCTTGCTGTCGACCGGATGATGTTTGCCGTCGTAGACGATCACGCGGACATCTTGCACCGGGTATCCCGCGATAACGCCGTGCGCCATCGCTTCGTGGACGCCCTTTTCGATCGCCGGGACGTATTGCCCGGGGATCGATCCACCGAAGATTTCATCGACAAACTCAAATCCCTTTCCGCCATTCTTGGTGGAACTGGGTGAATCGGCGTTCAACGGTTCGATACGGAGGAAAACTTCCCCGAATTGACCCGATCCGCCAGTCTGCTTTTTGTGACGATGATGGCCTTGGGAATTGGAAAGTATCGTCTCGCGATAGCTGATGGTAGGCGGTTTGGTATCGACATTGATCCCGCGTTGTGACAGGCGTTGCAAGACCAGTCGCAGGTGCAATTCGCCGATGCCGTTGACGACTAACTCGTGGGTCTGTTTATCGACGTGCCAGGTGAAAGTTTGATCTTCCTCAGCGATTTTCGTCAGTTGCTGGCCGATCTTTGCCTCGTCGCCACGCGCTTTGGGGATGATCGCTAACCCGAACATGCTGCTGGGCAAAGGCTGGGGTTTGAGATGTACGCTGTCCAGCGCATGATCGTCATGCAGCACATCGTTGTAGTGAATATCGTCGATCTTTGCGACCGCGCCGATATCGCCTGCGATGATGTCGTTGACCTCTTTATGCTCCTTGCCTTGCAGATGAAAGACGTGTCCCAACTTGATGCTTTTTTTGTTATGCCCGAGATAAATCTGCGATTGGCCGGTCACTTTGCCCTGATGCACGCGGAAGATCGCCAGCTTGCCGACGAACGGATCTGTGGTGACTTTAAACACATGCGCGAGCAGCGGTTTGTCGGCATCGTTCCAGTAGGAGAACGGGCGCTCGTTTTCGGTATCGCCCGCGCCTTCACCGCTGAGGAAAGGCCGCAGATTGCCTTCGACTGGCGACGGGAAATGCAGCGCGATCGCATCCAATAGCTCGGTGATTCCAACGTTGTTTTTCGCATCGGTAAAGACAATCGGCACGACGTGGGCTTCATCCATCGCGCGCTCGAACGGATCGTGCAGGGCTTTGTAGTCGGGTTCTTCGCCGCCGAGGTATTTTTCGAGCAGGTTGTCGTCCATTTCGACGATCTGATCGAGAATCTGCGCATGACAGCGTTTGACAGTATCGATATCCGACTTGCCTGATGCACTCAGCAGACAATCGGCCACGCCGGTCTTACCGTTGACAGGCAGATTGATCGGCATGCATTCGGTTCCGAATGCTTCACGCAGTTGTTCAACAAGTGTGCTGAGTTGATGCGCGTCGGCTTGGTCGATGCGGTTGACGATAATCGCGCGGGGCAGGTTGCGGTCTTTGGCGGCCTCCATCATCTTGCGGGTGACGACTTCGATCCCCGAGGATGCGTTCACCACCACTGCAACCGTCTCCACCGCCGCTAGGCAGGTGATGGCTGACCCCATTAAGTCCGGCGATCCGGGGGCGTCGATCAGATTGATCCGGCAACCTTTGTGATTGCAATGAACCACCGTCGAATAGATCGAATGTTTATGCTCGATTTCCATTTTGTCGAAATCTGAAAAGCTCGACCCATCCATCGTCGATCCCTTATGGCCTTTGGCGCCGGAAGCGAAAAGCATCGCATCGACCAGCGACGTTTTCCCGGCGCCGGCGTGGCCTACCACAAGCACATTCCTGATCTGAGCGGTCGTGTAATCAGACATGACGGACCTCCTCTAATGAACAGTTTTCGATCGTTTCTACGCCACACAACAGTTTAACGCGCGCAGGGGGTATCAACGCAACTATTTCGCACGTGCGCAATGTCGCGGGGGCGAATTCTGGTGAGTATTCAACGCGTCGCGCTTTGCCAAGAGAAAATGCCGCCTCAGAGACTCCGAGACGCAGAAAAATGCTTTAAGAAAAATCGTACCCCTGCGTGGTTGAAGCGTCATCATCGCCCTATTGTGCCGATCAAGTAGATGCTTCGGAATACTTCCGCATGACATTGAAGAAGCACAAAATTATCCTGCGATCCATTCGTGACGGTAAGCGGCTTGGGTGGATCTTTGCTTCACCACTGCGCCTCTTCAAATGGCGACGACGCGGCACGGGTTTTGGGCTTGGGGAGCAGGCCGATCATCGCTTTAACCACGGCGGTCTCAACCGATCCGACGCGGACATTTAATGCCGATCCTTCAATCAATTCGATCGGGCTGGGCAGTTTCTTATCGTTGACCGCTGCATCCAACCCCGCCCGTGTAAAAATCATCGGCCAGAGTAGTTTTGCGACAGGCTGGTCATATTCCCACCCCGCACCGGGGATCGCGGGGGCTTTCATCACCGTCCCATCGACCGGCGACGCTAATGCGACAACCGGTTTTTTGCCTGCCATCGCGATCAACGCATCGAGATCGACATACGGCACCGCCGGACGAGCGCCGTCGTGTACCAGCACGTTTTTGGCTTCATCCTTGAGAGCATTTTTCGCGTCGGCCAACTGTTGCCACCAAGTCGATCCGCCTGCGATCAGCTTGATGCCCATGAACATCAAATGGCTTCCGATTTTACGTTTGATGTCGTCGGCTTGCTTGGAATCGATCACCACCATCGTCTGCACGATGCCCTCGCGGTTGGCGAACATCTCCATGCAACGCAAAACCGACTCCCTGCCATCCACCTTCAGCATCGCGCCGTGAGGCTCGGCGGCGGTGGGGCAGGCGGTGAGAATGACAACAGCAAGATCGCTCATAAAACCCTCGATGAAGATGCGACGAGCATTGAACGATCCGCATGCGATGTCAAGCCCAGCCTTGTTATCCATTACGAAGCAGCGACTGTCACGGCTTGCAATCGAACCGATCTTTCGCGAATCTGATTGCACTTATGCCCCGGTATTTCCCTGATGTTGAAGAATATCGTTCGCTGGCGCACGGCGTGGATGTCGTGCCAGTCTATCGGCAATTGCTGGCCGATCACCTGACGCCCGTGACCGCGTTTGAAGTGCTCGGACGCGATGCGAACGCGTTTCTATTGGAAAGCGTGGTCGGCGGGGAGAAAGTCGGTCGGTACAGTTTTATCGCCACCAATCCATCCGCGCTCTACACCGCCATCCACGGCGAAGCGTCGGTCGTGCGGATGGGAACGGGATCAGAACAGTTCAAAACCGACGATCCGCTTTCCGATCTGGCGAAGTTATTACCGCCGCGAAAGGTGGCGCGAGTCAACGGTTTACCGACCTTCACCGGCGGGCTGGTTGGTTACGCCGCCTACGATTTGATTCGCTATTACGAAGCCGAGAAACTGTCCGCCCCCCCAAAAGACGATCGCGGGCTGCCGGACGTGATGTTCGGGCTTTATAACGAACTGGTCATTTTTGATAACGTCGATAAGACGATCAAAGTAGTCGCGAATGCATTCGTAAGTGATGACGCCGACGAGGCTTATAAAGACGCCTGCCGACGGGTGGATCGGATCGTCCAACTGCTGAAACAGCCGCCGGTGAGTCGCCTGGGCGAAGTCGATCCCAAGGCTGAATTAACGCTCAATTTTTCGAGCAATCTGACCAAAGAACAGTACGAAGCCGGCGTCGCCAAAGGGATCGAATACATCCGTGCCGGGGATATTTTTCAGTTCGTGCCGTCTTTGCGATTACGGGTGGCGAGTGACGCGAATCCGTTTGATGTCTACCGCGCGTTGCGCGTCGTCAATCCGTCGCCTTACATGTTTTATTTGAAGACGCCGATGTGCAGCCTGATCGGATCATCGCCGGAAGTGCTGTGCAGCGTGCAGGATGGAAAGGTCACCACACGTCCGCTGGCCGGCACACGCAAACGCGGAAAAACGCCGGAAGAAGACCACGCATTGGAAAAAGAGCTGCTGGCCGACCCCAAGGAACGGGCAGAGCACATCATGCTGGTCGATCTGCACCGCAACGACATCGGGCGGGTCTGCGAAATCGGCAGCGTAGTAGTCGATGATTGCATGTCGGTCGAACGGTATAGCCACGTCATGCACATCTCAAGCAACGTGACCGGCACACTCGAGGCCGGGAAAACGTCGTTTGATGCGCTGCGTGTCAGTCTGCCGGTCGGTACGGTCAGCGGTGCGCCGAAAATTCGTGCGATGCAGATCATTGATGAGGTCGAACCCACCCGCCGCGGCCCGTACGGCGGCGCGGTAGGCTATTTCGATTTCGCCGGGAACACCGACACCTGCATCGCACTGCGCACGATCGTCTGGCGCAACGGCGCGTTCGACGTGCAATCCGGCGCCGGCGTGGTGGCCGACAGCATCCCGGCCAGCGAATACGACGAATGCCGCAGTAAAGCGATGGCGCTACTCAAAAGTGTCGAGATCGCGACGCATGGGTTTTAGTGTTTGCTACAGACAGATGGTTGGTGACAAGGCACGCCCTGAGCACCTATCGCGCGGTTGATTCGCCCGATCAGCCGTGCCTCATTCCTTCTGGCCAGCTCGTGCTCCCAACGCCATCCGGTGCGGTGGCGCTACTCATGGCGACACTTTTCGACAGGACGTGAAGCAGTTCCCGCCTTCGTCACATCTCATCTTAAGTAAATTACGCACTGCAGTGAACTTGCTACGCGCGCTTACTCGCAATTCTCGTATGTCAATTCTCACACCGCCGTTTTGCTGGCGCGGTCGTGGGGGGTGACGTGGACTTCGGTGTCGGGGTGGTCGTTATGGTCGTGGCCGTGGATGCTGCGGATGATCGGGGCCCAGGCGTCGGACATCGTGGGCAGACCGGCCTGATGGTT
>JBBQXB010000018.1:0-55759 GCA_038210015.1 Tepidisphaerales bacterium | reverse complement strand
CGCCAGCATCTGTCCGTGCGGTTCGTAGCCGTCGATACTTCGGCGTTTCCGAAAGCTGAGGAGAGAGCAATCAGTCGGAACTGTCCTATCTTAAATATGAAGCGCAATCCGGCCCGCCTCAGTGAACTCGCCGAGCTGCGTAAATTGTGTAAGTCCATAGGCATCGCGACCACCGCATAACCAAAAGCTGCAGTGTAATTGCCTACTTTACGGATTCCGCATTGAGAGTTGCGCCGCGCGCAGGGGAATGCGGATCGCGCGGACGTGAATGTGGGACGGGGAGAGCAGATCGCGTGGCGCGGGGAGTAGATCGCGCGACGCGCGGTGTAGATTGCAAAGCGGGTGTTGTAGATGGCAAGGCGCGCGGTATGGATTGCTAAGCCTGCGGAGTAGATGGCAAGGCGCGCGGTATGGATTGCTAAGCCTGCGGAGTGGATGGCGAAGCCTGCGGAGTGGATGGCACAGCCTGCGGAGTGGATGGCGAAGCCTGCGGAGTAGATGGGAAGGCGCGCGGAGTGGAGGGCAAGGCGCGCGGAGTGGAGGGCAAGGCGCGCGGAGTGGAGGGCGGGGTTATATCTCTAGAGGGGAAACTCGCCGACGCGCGGCTCGGGCTTCGGGCGCGAGGCTCGGTCGGTTGAGCCGCTAGGCTCGGCGGGTGAGATTTGGAGCAGACTCAGTAAAACGTCGATTTTGGGCGATCAATCGCGCTTCGCGGGGCGCGGGACTGACGGCTACGCGGTGGGATCGGGGTCTGCGGGCGCGGGGTTGAAGCCCAACGTGGCGAGTCTGTGGCTCAGCACACCGGGTGCGAGGCTCAGCCGACTGAAACTCTGCGCTCAAAGCTTCTATCGGACGTGATGAGTCAAGCCGGTGGCGTTTTTAGACGATAGATGAGGTGGGAAGAGCAAATGCACTCTATCAGCTAGGTCGCGCCGGGCAACGGTGCGGGCTGTGGGATCGGATTTTCCCCGGAAAGGGGTCGGCATGAGCAAGAAGTTTATCCCCAATGGCGACTATGACTTCGCGATGATGGCAGAATCATTTGCGCGGAACATCGCGAACGATCCGCGAGCGTTTGGTATATCGGACGATGACATGGCAGCGCTGGATTCAGCGGTCAAACAATTCCGCGCGACACTCACCACAGCCCGGCAAAACGCGACCAAGTCCCCCATCGCGACCGTACTGAAGGAAGAAGCACGCGGCGTTGCGGAGAAGATCGTCCGCAGAATCGGCAACATCATTCGCGCCAACGATGCGATCTCGACGACCAACAAAATGCTGGTTGGAATGCGCGAGGCAAAGAGTAAACCCAAGCAATTGAGCGTGCCGAATGAGTCGCCTAAGTTGAAGTTTGTGCAGGCAAAGCATCATACGGGGGCAGTGCCGGAACATGAGTTGACGTTCACATCGCGGGACTACACGTCCAAGCCCGATGGTGCGGTGCGGCTGGAATTGTTCGTGAGTCTGATCTCGCCGGATGTGAAAGTCCCGCAGTATGCGAACTCCGAGGGTGCGCCGATGCCGGTGTATCTGCGGTCGTACACCAAAAGCCCAATCCGATTGCAACCCCCGATGGCGAACAAGCCGATGCGGGTGATCTATTGGGCGAGGTGGGCGGATGCACAAGGCAACGTCGGCCCCTTTAGCGAGACGGCAGCGGGATGGATCGAGGGTGGATCGCATCATTTGATGTCGCTTGAACCACGCGGATTTAAGCGCGCGGAGCTGATGGATATGTCGGACATTGATGACGAGGCGCGCGAGCAGCACACGACCGTCGTCGTCGCGCTCGTGCAAGCGCAGCGGTCATTGATGCAGTCATCACCACGCATCGACGCGCTTCCCGAACCCGTGCAACGCGAGATCCGCCAACTCGAAGCACCGGCAGAAGCGGCGTGAGGCGGGTGCAATACTTGCCACAGAGATCACAGAGTACACAGAGAGCATCATAAAGTGGTTTTGCTCTCTGCGTTCTCGGTGATCTCTGTGGTGAATCCTCTCTCTGCATTCGCAGATCACAGCATCTTCGTCAGCGACACGATGCTGTCGATCACGAGGTACCAGCCCATGACGAAGACGACGGCGTAGGTGAAGCGGAAGAAGCCCTGGTTGCTCATCTTCTTAATCAACACAAACCCGCAGCCGGCACCGAGAAACACGAGCGGGGCGAGCAACGCGGCTTTGGCCCAGTTCACATGATCAAACTGACCGGCGATGTAGTAGGCGGGGAGTTTGCTGGAATTGGCGAGGAAGAAAAAGACGGCAGTGGTGCCGACAAAGACGCGTCGGTCGAGCTTAAGCGGCAGCAGGTAGGCCGCCATGATCGGACCGGCGGCGTGCGCGAGCGTGGTGCTGATGCCGATGAACGATCCGGTGATCCACGACCGCGCCGGTTCGGGAATCAACTTGTGCTGCTCGCCCTTATACGACCGCCACCAGTGCAGGCTGACGAGGAAGATCGATTCCAGCCCGATCTCCAGCCGCATCAGCGCGGCGACCAGATCGGCGGACTGCTTGTGGATCAAAAACAGCAAACCCGATCCGACACCAATCCCAATGGCGGTAGGCAACACCAGCGAGCGGACTTTGGAGAAATCGTAGATCTTTCGGTACTGCGTCAGGGCGATGATGTCGCCGAGGATCAGTAGCGGCAGCAACAATCCCAACGCCGCGCCGGTGCCCATTGGGGTATACCCCAACGCGATCGCGACCATCGGCACGACGATCAATCCCGTACCTGCGCCTAGCCCGGACTTGGTCAGCCCGATGAGGAAGATCGCGGAGCAGATGACGAGCCAGGGGATCATTTAGAAAAGCGGCAGGCGTTTGAGAACGCTATCGAGTTCACCGGGCAGCGACGCGAACGCAATGAATTCAAGCTGCTCGATTAACATTCCAATCGAAAGGCGATGTTGAGCAAAGTAGACAACGCCTGAAAACTTTCTACCCGCGCGCACCCATCGCGTGGTGATACGCAGGAAGTCTGCATCTGATATGACGACGACTCTTTGCAATTCCATTGCTCGGTATAGCCCTTGCTCGTCCGGTGAATCTTTATGGTCGTCTTCCTCAAGTGTAAGGCAATCCACCTGATGTTGACGCAGTCCGTGGGTGAGGTCGCCGTGTACATTTTGGTCCATGTAGAACCGGAGAACGTTCACTGCAGCCCCTCGGATTTAGACTGGCGGTACGTTTCAAATCGTTCCCGCAGACCAACATTGGGCGATGCGTACTCATTAAGCAAAGCCTCTGCTTCATCTTCGCGACGCTTTAATTCCGCATCGAGTTCGACTTTGTTCTCGTAGTAGTACGCCAGACCCGCGTGAATCTGTTCGCGGGTGAGGGACGTGTATTGTTTGCCCAAGGCGGTGGCGTCCATGTCGTGGTAGACATGATTGCCGACAAACATGATGTACTTCAGTCCGTCGAGACGCAACACGCCTTTGTCATCTCGCACCAGATGAGTTTGAATCCGAACGGTGGTCATGATGCACACCAGTATATCACCAATCCAGCGTGCCGCGCCAGGCTTTTGTCAGTTCGGCGATAGGAACGTCGTTCAAAAGGGCTGATTCGGTCGTTTTTCCGAGACTTTCGACCCGAGCCACGCCCGTAAGGGCGTGCGTCAGTGTTTCGATATCCGAAGTGTTCGACAGTTCAACCACATACCCACCCGGTTGCTCAGCGAACGCGTCGGCTGCAGACCACAACGCGGCTTCGATGTTCAATCCGATGCCTGACGCGATGCACATTTCCGCCGCCGCGCAGAGATACCCGCCATCGGATATGTCGTGGGTCGATCGGAACGCACCTGATCGAACCAGCTTGCTCATCCCGCGATGCAATTTATTCAGAGTCGGTAGATCAAACGGATCATTGGCGCGGATCAGCACGACCACGCTGTCGGATTTTTTGAAATCCATCGTCACGACATTTTTCACATCGTCGATCGTGCCGATTGCGCTGATAAGAAGCGTGTTGGGGATTTTAATGACTCTGCCGGTTTCCGAATCGGTGAATTGATTGTGCAGCGAATCCTTGCCGGAGATAAACGGTACGCCGAATGCGAGGGCAGCATCGCGGCAGGCTTCGCAGGATCGAACCAGCGTGCCCATCGCGATTTCGTCATTCGTGCCCGGCCAGCAGAAGTTGTCGAGCACCGCTAGATTATCGAGGTCTGCCCCGACGCAAACTGCGTTGCGAATCGCCTCATCAATCGCGGCGATGCTCATCTGGTAAGGGTCGGCCACGTGTGGTGAAAGCCCGCACGACAAGATCACGCCTTGATTGGACGACAATTTCGGACGCACTACGGCAGCATCGCTGGGGCCGATCTGTTCCGGGCCGACGAATGGCTTGACGACCGATCCACCTTGCACTTCGTGGTCATATTGACGCACGATCCAGTGTTTTGATGCGATATTCGGGTGCGCGAGTTTTTCCAGCAATGTGGCACGGGTTTGCAACCCATGTTTTGTATTAGAAGACACGGGTTGAAAACCCGTGCCACGATCGGTGATCCTGGCCTTGCGCTTGGGCATGGGGATGCCATCGTGCAGAAACGCCATTTTCATCCTGCCGACTTCCGTGTCGTTGTAGGAGAGGATCAGTTCGTCGGTATCGGTTCCGAATGTGCCGATGACGGTTGATTCGACATTTTCGCTTTTGCTGAGTTCAAGCAATGCCGCGATTTTGTCCTGCGGTACACTCAAAACCATGCGTTCCTGGGCCTCGCTGATCCAGATTTCATCGTATTTCAATCCTTTGTATTTCAGCGGTACTTTTTCGAGCGTGACGGCGGCGCCGATCTCGCTGCCCATTTCGCCGATCGCGCTGGATAATCCGCCGGCCCCGCAATCGGTTAGCGCGGTAAACAATCCGCGATCGCGCGCCTGCAGCAATACATCCATCATCCGCTTTTCTTCGATCGCATTGCCGATCTGAACAGCGTGTGAAAACTCGTCCTGATGCTTGTCGGTTAATTCCGCCGATGAAAAAGTTGCGCCGTGGATGCCGTCGCGACCGGTGCGTCCGCCCATGACGAGGATCGCATCGCCGCGCCCAACTTTCTTTTCGATCTTGTCATTCGGCAATAGTCCCACACAGCCGCAGAATACGAGAGGATTGCCGACATAATTGTCGTCAAAATAAACCGCACCGTTGACGGTCGGGATGCCCATCCGATTGCCGTAATCCCGCACGCCCGCCACGACTTGTTGGAGGATGCGCTTGGGCGGGATAACGCCCCTTGGCAAGGGTGAAGTATGAAGGCTGAAGGATGAAGTGTTGTTCTTATTTTCATCCTTCATCCTTCCCACCTCATCCTTCTCCCGCTCTGGATACGCGACACAAAAAACATCCGTATTAGCGACCGGTTTTGCGCCCAAGCCCGTTCCCAGCACATCTCGGATGCAGCCGCCGATGCCGGTGGCGCTGCCGCCATACGGTTCGATCGCGCTGGGGCGATTGTGGGTTTCGACTTTGAAGCAAACCGCGTCGGTGTCGTCGAAAGCGATTACACCGGCGTTGTCTTTGAACACGCTCAAGCAAAACCCGTCGTTGCGGCGTTTGATCAATTCTTGTGTGCTGGCGAAGATCGTTTCCTTGATCAGGTTTTTGTAGACGCGAAGAGTTTTGCCTGATTCATCCACGACTTCGACGTGGCTTTTGAGTGTTTTGTGGACGCAATGCTCGCTCCACGTCTGGGCGAGTGTTTCGAGTTCGATATCGGTTGGTTCGCGATTCTGCGACTTGTAATAGTCCTGCACCGCTTGCATTTCCGTCAGGCTAAGAAACAGATGTCCTTGCCGGGAAAGAGTTTGCAGTTCGGCGTCGGTGAGATTGCGGATCGGAACGTGCCGCAGTTCAAAATCGTATTCGCGGGCGTGCGCAAACTCTTTGGGCACAAAGGCTTCAAGGTAAACCGATTCCACGACCGCATTGGCAAGGCTTTGCCGGGAGATGCTTTGCAGCGTGTCGCGGGGGTGTGGTTGATCAAAAACAAAGGCTCTGCCGGTGCGCACTTCCACTACATCAATGCCCATATCGCGGATCGCCATTTCCGTGCTGGCGGCGACGGGATCCATCACGCCGGGTTTGAAGTGCACCTCAATCCGCGACTTGCCTGAATCATCCGGTGCGGCTTCAACGATCATTGCCTGCTCGGTCACAGGGTCGGCGAGTAGTTCATTGGCGACGCGTTCGACCGCTGGTCGCGGCGCGGGGGTATCAATGAAAAACACGCGGGAAACGCGGATTGATCCCGGATCAGCGCCGGTTTGCTGGATTTGCGAGCGAATCGCGGCTCCCTGCGGGTCGATACCGTCTTTTTCCGGGCGGCTACTAACGTCGATGCGATAAACCATACGCCGATTGTATGAATCGCCGGCGCGGGGGGAAGTGTCGGGGGCAAAGGTTCATTGCCCGTTCTGTTTTTTCGCCCATTCGCGCCACGCGGCAGCGAATCTAGCGTAATCGGTATTGAAGTGTGTGCGCAGCGTTTCTTCGGGGTCTTTTCCGTCTTTGATGTCGTCGATCAGGTTGATGAATTTTTTACGATCGGTCACGACTAATAGCTGCACCATTGAGTGCATGACCGGATAATACTGCCCGTCGGGGATAAAACTGTCATCAAACACTGCATTGACGTCCAAATTCGATGCCGCCATCCGCCGGGCATAGCTGACCCACCCGGGGCGCGGAAACTCTGATGATGCGATCACCTCGGCGATGCCTTCATTCAGCCACCGAGGGACAAACTCATTGCTGCGATATCTCGCTAAAAAAGCGTGGGTGAACTCATGTACCAATACATACGCCCAAAGTCGTTCGGCGTCTTTGATATCACGCGATCGGGTCAGCGATTCGTCGGGTTTCCACATCGCCATGTGTCCGAAACCATGACTATTTCCGTGATAATACCCCGCCGTCGTGCGGCTGACCGGGAACTGATCCACCAAATCCGCAAACGCAGCAAAATCCCCATACTTGGAGAACATATACACGGGCAATTTGCCCACGAAGATATTGTCCTTCGGGGACATCTCGAACTGCTTGCTGACCACGCGATAGGCTTCTTCCAAATTTTTCTTCAAAAACGCCTGCTCACGCGGATCCCAGTCGGTGAAAATGATGAAATGATCGGTTTCCAATTCCACGAGCGTGACTTTGATCGCGGTTGCGATTTCGGTCTGCTGTTCGCGGATGCGCTTGATCGCGTCCTCGGCCTGTTCGGGAGTGGCGGGGGTGAACTTTTGACGTTCGATCTTCTCACCCTGTTTCCGACCTGGCTGGGCGACCGGCGCGGGATCGCCAGACTGTTTGATTAGATCATCGTCTTTGGCGTTTTCTGCCGGTTTGTCGGGCGCTTGGGGTTTGGCGTCGTCTTGATTTGCCTGCGTGTCGGACGGCGGCTTGGAAAGAATCTGATCGACACTTTTTTGAAGTGATGCATCAATTTTCACCGCCTGCCTGAACGCCACCCGCGCCTGATCCGATGCGCCAATTTCCCATCCGAATCGTCCGAGCTCCAACCAATCTGTCGCCTTGGTTTTGTCGATCAATCGTTGCCGCAGGGTAAAGGCACTGTTTGGGGTGATCTGGTTCCAAGTCAGCGTGCGCTCTTCCTTAACGATCTGGAGCGTGAATTGCTTGTCGTCGTATCGCGTGACGTTGCCACTGACTTTTGTCAATCGCGCGCCCGCCGAAGGCAGATAGACTTCTGCATATAACGGTTTTTCAAGGACGGTCGGTTCGGCCTGTGTGATCGCGCAGGGGACTAGCAAAATCAGACAAACGACAAGTCTGGGCATGGCAAAACTCTGCGACATGCGGGTAGAGTAACCCGTGCGTGATGAAACTGTCCAGCCATATCTTTATCATCTGCTTTGCGTGTATCGCATTGCTGAATGCCGCGGCGACGGCGCAGAGTGAATCGCCGCAAGGTTCGGTACGGCTGATCACGATCGGACCAGGCGACGAAGCGTGGGAAAAATTCGGTCATAACATGATCGAAATCCACGCCAATCCTGGATACGGGCGAGATGTTTCAATGAATTGGGGTCTATTCGATTTCGATCAGCCCAACTTCATTGCCCGGTTTGTGCAAGGTCGGATGCTCTACACGATGCGCGCGTTGCCTTCCGAGGCGGTGCTCGATGAATATCGCCTGAATAATCGCAGGATCACGATACAACAGATCAAGCTTTCGCCTGAGCAGATTGCCCGTTTAATCGGTTTGTGCGAGCTAAATCGCCTGCCGGAAAATCGCGATTACAGATACGATTATTTTCAAGATAATTGCTCCACGCGCG
Organism: Tepidisphaerales bacterium; assembly: GCA_038210015.1. Classification (GTDB taxonomy): domain Bacteria; phylum Planctomycetota; class Phycisphaerae; order Tepidisphaerales; family Tepidisphaeraceae; genus BPJO01. Next base: position 47,444 of record JBBQXB010000018.1, on the reverse strand, counting down.
TACGAGACATGCTCAACCGTGCGACGGACGGAGAATTAAAGCGTGTGATCGACGCCCAGCCGCGTTCGGCGCTGTCTTATCGCCAGCATTCGATGCGCTTGCTGCAGGATGATTTTTGGTTATCGCTGGGGATGGATTTTGCACTCGGCCCGTTTTGCGATCGCCCATTATCCGCGTGGGACGCCGCATTTTTGCCGGGAGAATTATCCGATTCAATTTCGCCCCTTGCAACAACCCTCCCGCCGCCATGGGCGAGCACGCGACCCGTCGAACCGACCGAGGTTCCCAATCGCACCTTGCCAATGCTGTTTTTCGGATTACTGGCAGGCGCTGTGATGGTCGGCTTGTCGTTTGCGTCCAACAAATGGGTTAAACGTTTTGTCACTGGGTTGGCGATTGCGTGGTGGTCGCTGACAACGATTGGCGGGTTGTTCATGCTGTATATGTGGTTTTTGACGGATCACGTCGCGGCCTACGCCAATCAAAATTTGCTGCAATTTACCCCCCTCGGATTAGTTGTGATGATGCTGTGGTGGCGAGGTAAACGAAAGCAGTTTGCTTCTGATTCGATCAATTGCTTATTTCGCTTGGTGCTTATTAGCGTCGTTGCGATGAGTCTGCTCGGTTTGGTTGGACGGATTACGGGGATTTTGTCGCAGCAGAATATGCATTTTATTGTGTTGACGTTGCCTTTGAATCTCGCTGCGGGTTTGACGGTGATGCGTTCGGCAGGTTTACTGAGGCGATCATGAAACGTCCACTTTGCGCTATCGCGTTGTTCTCGTTGGTGGTTGGCTGCAATGGACCTGAAAAGGAGAAGCCACCGCAGATTATTCCTCTGCCCAAACCGCCTGTGGCGTCGCCTGTGAAGGTGGATCAGCCCATTGATGCTGAACTGCGCCGCGACGCGGTGTCTGAGCTAACGCGTGCGATGAAAAGCAATGATCCGGTCATCCGCGCCAATGCGATCGAAGGCGCTCAGCGGGGATTAGGCGTGGCCGCGGGGGCGCAGATGGTCGCGGGTTTGGATGATCAAGCCCCGATCGTCCGTTTCGCCAGTGCGATGGCGATCGGCACGCTTAAAATCAATGACGCTCGCCCTAAGCTACTGACGATGTTGGAAGACCCGGACAAGCTGGTGCAGATCGGCGTACGCTATGCGTTGCACAATCTTGGCGACGCATCACATTCGCATGACCTCGAAGCATTCGCCGTCGATACCGATCCACGCATCCGTGCCAATACCGTGATGGTGCTCGGACTGCTTGGCGAAAAAAGTGCGATGAAAATCCTCTCGCAGATGGATCGCGATCTTGATCCTGCCGTGCAGCTTCAGGTGACCGAGGCGAAGTATAAGCTCGGCGATCAATCAGCGATTGAGGATCTGGTCGTCGCGACGGTGAGCAAGTTTCCGGATGACCAGATCATCGCGTTGTTGGCGTTGGGGTCGATGCACGATGATCGCAATTCGCGGATGATCGCCGGACTGTTGACTAGCGATTATGTCGAAGTCACGCTGGCAGCGGCGCGAGCGCTTGGGATGCTGAAGATCGATCAGGGGATGGGTGTGGCATTAAAAAGCGTCGATGCGAAAGAAGCCCGCCAGCGAGCGTTGGCGGCGCTGGCGCTAGGAGAAATCGGGCGCACCGACGCCCAGCCGGCGTTGTCAAAACTGCTGCGCGATTCCGACCCCAACGTCCGCCTCGCCGCCGCGACCGCAGTGCTCCAATTGGGCAGGGCGGGGTGAACTGCGAATAACTGATGTGGAATGAGTAATGACGACTCAATGAGCAAATAACCAAAGCCCGGTTTGTATCAATCGATTGCCATCCTGACTATATGCGTCAGTGGGGAGTGCAAAACGGACTTTGGAGACTATTAGCGGGGTGATTATCGAACTGAAAATAGACTGGATACACCCCTTCATCTACTTTGATAGGCTGCCGATGATACAGATGGATGAGAGACCGGGCATATCGTAAGTTCTTTCCATCGGTTCGCGGCATGGTGTTGATTTATACCATGATTGTGATGGTCGCGTTGTTGGGATTCGCGTCGTTTGCGGTGGATTTGGGTCGTGTTCAACTGACGAAGATGGAGTTGTCGCGCCTCGCCGACGCGGCCGCCCGTGCAGCGGCGAACGAAATGCCCAACGGCCAGAGTGCCGCGATCCTGGCGGCCAAGAACATTGCCACACTGAACAAAGTCGAGGAAACCGAATTCAGCCTCACCGATGCGGACATCGCTTTTGGCGCATGGGATCCACAAACGGGCGATTTCATTGCATTGCCTAACAATCAATATGCCCAGGCGAACGCCGTCATGGTGACGGCGGTGCGGGGGTCAAGCCGTCAGAATGCCTTGAAACTCATCTTTGGAACCGTGATCGGAATGACCGAGATTAATCTATCTTCGGTTGCAGTCGCAATGACTGGCGGGGTAAATGACTCGGCCAGCACCAGCATCACCGGCAAAGCGAATGTCTGGTTTGCAGGGTTGCCCAACACCGCGTCGGCGGCGTATGGCGGGGACATTACCTACGCCAGTTCATGCCCGGCGGGGGAGTTCACCGGCTTTAACGTCACGCCCGGTGCAAAATTAAGCTTCGCCGCGTCCGGCAAGCTTAGTAACACGACTTCGGGTGGGAATAATCCCGAAGGTAACGCCGGTTCAATGCAGCAAAACCTGACAAATAATCTTGGCGGTAAATCGAATATCAAGGCACCGTTGAATGCGTTGCTGGCCGTGTTTATTTCAGATGATGATCCCAGCGCAACGGCCGCACCGGCGATGCTGGATTTTACCTCGGCCGGGTCACGCAATTACACTGAACTTTCGCCGTTGCTGAAACAAACGTTCTACATCGGCGACGGTCAGGCCAACGGGGTGGCGCAGACGATTGTCGTGCCCGCCGGCGCGACCAGACTTTACTTCGGCTCGATGGATCCGTACGGCTGGCATAACAACTCCGGCACTTGCACGATCGACGTGACAAGCATCGGTGGCGAGATCACGTTGGTGAAGTAATGCGTCTCACGATCCTCCACGACAGGGACATCTGAATACCCGAATTGTCATGCTGATGGACTCCGAAGCATCTACTCAGTAGCATCTACTCGGTTGGAAAAAAGCCTCGGATTACTACGCTTCAGCGAGACCCTTCCGTGTACCTCAGAGTCTGTGAATTAATTCAGAAAGAGACTTAAAATACCTCGTCATTGAGTGATTAAGCGGGGTTCAAAACAATTAATTCACAGGCTCTCAGCATGACAATTCTGGTTATTCAGAAGGACTTAATGAAAAATGACGAATGACGAATGACCACACCAAACCCCAAATAACAAACCAACCAACCCCAAAGGAGATACAATGAAAACCCCCACAATGGCCGAGCTATTTAGCGAAGAATTAAAGACCGAAGCCGACACCACACGCCGGTTCCTCCAGCGGCTGCCAGCAGACAAACTCGCATGGAAGCCGCACGAAAAATCCCTTAGCGCAGGCACGCTGGCGCTGCATATCGCTGAAATCCCTGGCGGAATAACCCACATGGCGATGACCAGCACCTATGACATGGGTAAGGGCGGTCCGACATTCAACCAGCCAGAGACCGTCGCGCAAATTGTTGACACATTTGATTCCGGCATGAAAGTCGCGATCGAACGGCTTTCAAAGTTCACGGATGAGCAATACGAATCGGAATGGAAGTTGACGATGGGTGGCGTTGCGATGATGACGATGCCGCTTCGTACTATGGTGCGAACGATCCTGTTTAACCAGATGTATCATCATCGCGGACAGTTCGGCGTTTATCTGCGTGTGATGGGCACCACCGTTCCGTGGGCATACGGTCCCAGCGGTGACGAAATGCCGCCAGGACTTGCGGAAAAAATGTCGCACATGCCTAAGTGAGATCGTCCAACGCGAAGTGACGTATCGAACAACGCGATTTGCGGCAAAATAGCGAGCAGTCAGACGTGGCGGGATCGGGTATACTACAACCGGCTTTTACCCTGGGCCGATTGTGATTGCCCGTCGATTTCATTCTCGCCGCGTCTGGTTGCTGCATGGGCTGTTGCTTGTCGCGGTGCTGGCGGCGGCGTACATCTCAGGCCGGGCGCAATACCGGTCGATCCGCGATCAACGACTCGAAGAAATGCGGGTGAACCAGCAGAACTCTGCTCGCACGACCGCGCTATTGATTGAACAGAACATCCGTCTACTGGCGATCGCGTTGCCGGAGTTGGATGATCGCGTTGGCATTGTCGATGCCGTGCCGCGAACGTGGATTCGGGCTGTCGCAACGGTTGGTCGAAGCAGTTGGAGCGTTGAATCACCTTCAGCAACCAACGCCGATCGCGTGCGCCAACTGCTTACCCGTCGTGCTGACGTGCTGAAAATCGTCACCCCCACTTTAATGACCGTTGACGGCGAATTGTTTTTGGCGACACCGATGCGTGATGTCGAAAAGATCCGCATCGCGATTTTGTCCAAAGAGCAAATCTCGTTGGAGGTGCAATCGATCAAAGCCCGCGTGCTTGATGCGGATAGTTATATCGGCGTGGACGGGCCGATTCTCAATGGCGAGGGACAGACAACACTACGGCAGATTATCCCCAATCACTCCGCATTGAACGAAGTTCAGACATTGATCGACGCAGGCAGTGTCGGCACGTCGATTATAGAACTGCCTTCGCCGCATGAGATATCCTTAGTCACCGTGCAACCTGTCGTGCCCTTGCCGGGGGCGAAGTGGTTTTTATTGATCAAACGCGATCGCGTCGATGAGCAGATCGCCCGCACGTTGCGTCCACTGATATGGCAACTAGCAAGCGGGGCGTCGATGATGGTGGTCGCGGTCGCGGTGGTGTTGGTTTCGACCACGATCAGCCTGTACCGAGGCCGCCGACGCATCGAGCGGCTGCGAATGGAGATGCTGAATCGCGATTTGCAGAAGGCACGTGCGATCCAGCTTAACTGGCTGCCCGCGCCATTTAGAGAGACAAGTGATTACGCAATCGCAGCGGTCAACGAACCGGCGGCGCACATCAGCGGGGATTTTTATAACTGGTTTGATTTGCCGATCAATGCCGAACACCCCACGCGTCGCACGGCGGTGGTGATCGGCGACGTCTCCGGTCACGGCCTGCCCGCCGCCTTTTTAATGGCGACCACGCAACTCATCATCAATACAACGCTTCCCGCGCACGGCGACCCGGGTGCGTGTCTCACCGAACTCAACCGCCAACTCTGTTCGCTGGCGTATCAGGGGCAGTTTGTGACGATCATGGTGCTGGTGGTCGATCACGATCAAGGCGCGATCGCGATCGCAAGTGCCGGGCAGGGTGCCCCGCTACTGAAGCGGGGACGGGCCTGCGACCCGATCGATCACGAATCGCAACTGGTGATTGGTGTCGATGATTCGATCGTCTACGAAGCAATCAGCCATCCGTTCCGGCCCGGCGATCAACTGCTGCTTTATACAGACGGCGTCGTCGAAACAACCAATAACGCCGGGGAGCAGTTTTCATTGAATCGACTCGCCGACGCATTTCTCGCCGCCCCTGATGATCCGCAGCGAACCATCCACAGCGTTCTTGGCGCAGTCGCCACGCACCGCCAGGGCGGGGATGCCGACGATGATCTGACGCTGGTTGCGATGCGACTTACCGCAACACCCCACCAAAAACATCCCGATGAAGCGGCGATGGTGTGAACGCTGCAAAAGTTTGAATCTGTACAGCAAATCGGAGAATATCCCTACGCAGTTACGGCGTTGACCGTAGCAATCACATTTTTTTTTGAGGGTAGGCATCTATGACAACACGTTCCATTTCGCTTTGCGGGGTCATGCTCGGATCGCTTTTGCTCGCCGGTTGCGGCGGGGATTCGCACGATGCGGTCATGCAGGATTCAATTGCGCAATTCAAAAAAATCACCGCATCACTCAAGCAGGTTAAGGACAAGGATTCGGCTGCGGCGCAGTCGTCCGCCCTCAAAGGTGTTGCAGCGGAAATGAAAGCCATCAAAGCCCGTGGCGACGCTCTCCCCAAAGCCACCGCCGAACAGGAAAAGGCGCTACGGGACAAATATGAAAAAGAACTGTCCCAAGTGATGGGCGAGTTCATGGGCGAAATGATGCGTGTCGCGATGCTCGGTCCGGACGTGCAAAAGGAATTGAAATCCCTCGAAGATGGAATGAAAGACATGCAATAGCCCGTCCGTCGCATCCGGACACGCTTTGAAAATGCGACGGATCAGTTCACGGTCGGATCGTCCGGGATGCGATCGGGATCGACGTATTTGCTCAGGTTCGCCCGCGTGTGCAGCCGCGACCAGAGATGCGTATCGACCGAAAAGACCTCATCCGTCATCGCTGCCAATACATGCCAGCTTCCTTCGGACAATTCATTTTCAATCTGCCCGCTCGTCCAACCGGAATAGCTGGCAAAAAGCTTCATCGGTTCGGACTGCGCAGAGAGCAATTGCGCGATCGCATCGCGATCGGTGGTGACATAGACGCCGCCGATCGGTTCTTCACCGCCGACGGTCGGATCGGTATGCACGATAAACACCGGTCCCTGGCAAGGCCCGCCGCTATAGACAGGGGCGTCGGATTCTTTGGCCGCTTCGATCGTGTCGCCCAACGCCGCTGCGATATCCACTTGCAGTGGACGATTGACGACAAACCCAAACGCCCCGTCCTCATCATGCCGCACGATCAATACGACCGCGCGCGCAAAGTTCGGATCCAATAGCGCCGGCGCAGCGAGCAGAAACTTCCCTGTCAATGATTCCATGAACCCCCATTGAAACGGGCGTCGGGCAAATGTTCAAGCGAGTGGGAGGAAAGTTGGGAGATGCGAGATGCGAGTTACGAGTTACGAGTTACGAGATGCGAGTTGCCTGATCTTCATTGGGATGTTGATCCGAAACCCAGATTAGCGGGGCGGGCGTCAACCCAACGATCAGTTGCCGATGGGAACGGTGGGTGAAACCCACTCGGCGAGGTTGTTTTGCCACCATTACTGACAGTCGCTGGCGACCTATAATTTCGCATGGACGCCATTATTGTTTATACCAAACGCTGGGATGATCCGGCCGAACCGTTGGACGGCACGCGGATACTCGTCACGCGGTATCGGCCGCGCGGATTGAAAAAGCAGGAGGAAACGTGGCACGAGTGGATTTCAGACCTGGCGCCATCGAAGGAACTGCACGCCGCTGCCTATGGCAAAGGCAGGGAGGCGGTGGGGTGGCAGACCTATCGGAGGGCCTATCTTACGCAAATGCTTTCACAAAAACCGCTCATTCACGCGCTGGCCCTGCGGGTCATCAGCGGCGAAACGATCACACTCCTGTGCTCCAGCCAGTGCATTCGTGAATCGCGATGCCATCGATCGTTGCTCAGAGAGTTGATCCAAAATGAAGCCGAGCAGATTGGGTGACGGCTATATGCTTTTTTGTCGACGTACCCGGATTGATGTTCCTAATATCCTCTGACGCAAAGGAGTCAAATGTCCGAACGCGGATCGACCGGAAATGTACTGGCTGCGATTTGCAGCTTTTTTATCCCTGGCCTGGGACAGTTGGTGCAGGGCAGGATACTCGTCGCCTTGATACACTTTGTACTGGCAGGCGTGCTGTGGATCGTCTGGCTGGGGTGGATCGTTCATATCTGGTCGATCTATTCAGCGGCGGTTTACAAACATGGACGACCCGATGCACATAGGTAGGGTGGTATGAAATCCCGCCGCTGACGCTGAATCTGCACGATGCATTGAAATCTGCGTTTATGCGTCTGGATGCACATTTCGCTTGTTGATCGCATCAAATCCCGCACAATGCATATCATGCGGACGACAATTACAATAGATAAAACCCTTGCCGATGGCGCGAAGCGGATCACCGGCAAAAATCGATTGAGCGAGGCGTTGTCCGAACTGGTTGAGTGGCAACTTCGTGTCGAGAAGCAATTAGCGGCACTGGATTTTCTGAAAAATAACAAACCCGACATCACTTGGGAGCAGATCAAATCTGCCCGCAAAGGACGCCGATGGTCTGCCTAGACAGCAGCATTCTTATCTCGCTTTTTCGAAATGCGAGAGGTTTTGGCGCGACGCGTGATTGACGCGGAGCAGGCATGTATCTACGGGCAGGACTGGATTGAGGTGGTAGGTGGTTATCGTTCTGATGCCCGGCGTCGCGCATTTGCGGAGTTGATGCGATACTGCTCCTGGTTGGATACAACGTGAATGCTACGAACTCGCTGCAGAATGGGTGGCAAAGTACAGGAGGATTGGTCACGGTGATGCGCTGATCGCCGCGATGGTTTTCATCAATAATGCAACATTGTTGACTGTGGATGCTGGTTTTATAGCGCTGGCCAGTGAGGGCTTGCAGATCGCACCGATAGCGTCGTGAACGCATGGGATTGGATTACCGACGCTCGTTTGCCTCACGTCTTGATCGCACCGACCAATTCGCGATTGGTTTTTACCTTTGACAGTGCATCAATCAGCGATTTAAGCGCAGCCGGGGGTTGCATGCTGACGAGATGCCGGCGGATGTTTCGTGCGGCGGCCAGCGTCGCGGGGTCGAGGAGCAGTTCTTCTTTGCGTGTGCCGGAAGCCGGGATGTTGATCGCGGGGAAAATCCGCTGATTGGCAAGCTGGCGATCCAGCGTCAATTCCATGTTGCCGGTGCCTTTGAACTCTTCAAAAATCACCTTGTCCATCTGGCTGCCGGTGTCGATTAAGCAGGTCGCCAGGATCGTGAGTGATCCGCCTTCTTCAAGCCGACGCGCTGCGCCGAACAGCTTTTTGGGGATTTCCAGCGCGCGGGAATCAACGCCGCCGGACAAGGTTTTGCCGGAACGCGAATCGGTATTAAACGCCCGGCCCATACGCGTGAGCGAATCCAGCAGCACGATCACGTCCTTGCCATGCTCCACCTTGCGCTTGCAGCGTTCGATGACCAGTTGCGACAGATCAAGATGCTTATCCAGCGTGTTGTCGTTGCTCGAAGCATAGACCGTGCCCGGCACGTTACGCTTCATGTCGGTGACTTCTTCAGGCCGTTCGTCGATCAGCAGCAGAATAAGTTCGACATTCGGGTGGTTGGCGTGGATACCGCGTGCCATGTTTTGCAGCAATATCGTCTTGCCGGTGCGCGGCGGGGCGACGATCAGCCCGCGCTGGCCGAAGCCGACGGGGGTGAGCAGGTCGATGATACGGGTCGTCAGTTCTGCGGGATTATGCTCAAGCTTGATCTGCGGCGCAGGATCGAGCGCGGTGGCGTCGTAAATCGCGGTGCGGGGTTGGTATTCGTTGACCGGAATGCCCTCGATGCGGGTGATGCGCGCAAGATGTCTGCCGCGCAGTTCGCCTTCGATGAGATGGCCGGGACGGAGTTGCAGTTCGACGATGCTTCGTCTGGGCACGATTACACCGCCTGGCCGCGCGGGGCGGAGGGGGGCGGCGGGGTCGCGCAGTTCGGCATCTTTGCGCTCGTCCTTGATCTGGAGCAAGCCTTCAACCAGGGGTTCTGGCATAATAAAAACCAAATTGTCAGGGATTCTGCGCTCCAGCGGGGGTTAACGAGGCCGCAAACAAAGCGTAGAATACAACACTGTACCGGAAACTCATTGGAAGGACAAATGACATGGAAATGCTCGCCAGATTACAAGAGGACATGAAAACCGCTATGAAGACCGGCCAAAAGGAACGGCTAAGCGTCATCCGGATGCTCATCAGCGATGTAAAAAATATCGACCTGCAGCCGACTAAGCCCACGCCAGAACAGGCGGTAGAAGCCTATTTGAAGAAATTGAAAAAGAGTTATGAAGAATACGAAAAACTGAACCGCACCGTAGAGATGACGGCATTGAAGTCTGAAATCGCGATCGTCGAAGAATATCTGCCCAAAAAAGCCAGCAAGGAAGAAACCGAGGCGTTGATCGATGCCTTTCTGGCAGAAAATGCCTACACCGAAAAAGATGTCGGCAAAGCGATGGGCGCATTTCTGAAGCAACACGCCGGCAAAGTGGATGGCGGACTCGTCAACCCAATTATCCGCGCTAAGTTGGCGGGGAAGTGAGGGGTTGTGATGAAGGATGAAGGATGAAGAATCATTCCTAAGTTTGAAGCCGCGAGCGCAAGCTCGCGCGTGATGGTCCGCGATCACGCTCTAGTCAACCCGCGAGGGCTCACGCCCACGGCTTGATCCGTTAAATTTCTCCCTAATTCCCAATCCCCAATCCTATGCTCACAATCGAACAAATCCCCCAAACCGTGCAGCAGGTCGTCGCCACCCAGCGGATCATCGACATGCACACACACCTGTATGCGCCCAGCTTCGGCACGCCGGTCTCTGGAAAAAATACCACAACCGACCCGGCGGGTTTGCTGTTGTGGGGTGTCGATGAGCTTGTGACTTATCACTATCTGGTGGCAGAAGTCTTTCGCGTCGTGCCGGCAACCAAACTGCCTTACGAACAATTCTGGAAGATGACCAAGCCTCAGCAGGCCGATCACATCTGGCAGCACTTGTTTGTAGAAAATGCTCCCATCAGCGAAGCCTGTCGAGGCGTCTTAACCACTTTGAGCAGGCTTGGGCTTGACCCGAATGAAAAATCGCTCAACCGTTATCGCGACTGGTTCGCGAATCAAAACGCAAGCGACTACATCGACAAAGTGATGCAGATCAGCGGCGTCGAGCAGATCACGATGACCAATCCGGTTTTCGATGACAACGAGCGCCAGCGTTGGCTGGCAAACCCAGCCATTGGTGATGATCCGCGTTTCAAAGCCGTGCTTCGCATTGATCCACTGTTGCGTGCCTGGCCGGTAGTTGCGCGAAAATTGACGGACTGGGATTTCCCCGCCGCCGCAGAACCAGATGCGGCGTCGATCGAAAACGCGAAGCACTTTCTCAGGCACTGGATCAAACTGCAAAAGGCTATTTATCTGGCCGTCAGTCTGCCGCCGGATTTCAGATATCCCACAAACGATGCCGCCCAGACGATTCTAGACAAGGTTGTCTTGCCCGTCTGCGCCGAGTTCAATCTGCCCTTCGCGATGATGATCGGCAGCCGTTTGCAGGTGAATCCATTGCTACGCGATGCGGGCGATATGGTCGGCAAATCCGACATCGCTTCGCTGGCCAACATCTTGGCGGCGCATCCGCAGAATCGCTTTTTTGTCACGATGCTCGCCCGCGAAAATCAACACGAGCTGTGCGTCGCTGCGCGTAAGTTTGGCAATCTGATGGTCTTTGGCTGCTGGTGGTTTACGAACAATCCCAGCATCATCGACGAGATCACCCGCATGCGGTTTGAATTGCTGGGGACAACGTTTATTCCGCAACATTCTGATGCGCGGGTGTTGGATCAACTGGTCTACAAGTGGACACACAGCCGCCAGATCATCGGCAACGTGCTGGCTGAAAAATTCGTCGATGCCGCCGAAGCCGGGCTAAACGTGACGCGGGCGATGATCGAAAAAACCATCGACGACCTTTTCCGCGGCAATTTCAAACGATTTCTCGCGGGCTGAACGTCGTGTTTGTGATCCGAAGAATTGTTAGCCGCAGATGTACGCAGATAAACGCGGATCAACAACATATCTGCATTTCTTATCTACGCTGATGTGCGTGCATAGCGGCTGTTTTCATACAGTGGTGTCCGCGGCGATTCGCGCGGCAATTTGTTCGATCGCGGCGTGAAGTGCCGCGGCAGAGGTGAGTGTTTGATTGCGCGCGATGCCGACCGCGAGATTGCGGGCGGTATCGAGATATCCGCGTGAACCGCCGTAACCATCGTGCCCGAAGATTTGTCCGGGATTCTCAGCCAGTCCTTTTAGCGCGTAACCCAATCCAAATGTATTGCCTGGCCCGATTTCCCCAGTTGGCAGGTTCGGCAGGGTTGCGTGGTGAATCGATTCTGCGGAAAGCATTCGTTTGCCTGTGGTGTTGGCGATATCCAGCCCCGCGTAGTGCCACGCCACCGATAGTGCATTGGAAAATGCGTTGGACGCCGGAATGCAGGCGCGTTGAATGTCGATTCGATTGATGAATGTTTCTAACGGCCAAACTTCAGGCGGGATGCTGCGGCCGTGTGCGGGATCGTCGGCGGCGGGGGTGGGGTAGACCGGATTTTCAGGTTCAGGCAAAATCACCACCCGCGATTGCTCGGATGCGGGCACGCCAAAATAGAAATCGTCCATGCCCAATGGCGTACACACTTCGTCGTAAACGATCTTAGCAAAATCGCGCCCATCGACCCGCCGGGCGGGTTCGCCGATCAACCAGCCAAAGGTGATCGCATGATATTGGCGGCGCGTTCCCGGTTCCCACAATGCAGGAAAATCAGCAATCGCGCGGCACATCTGATCCCAATCCGCAGAGGCTGACGCATCGCCTTCAGGCATTTGCGGAACGCCTGCGGTGTGACTCATCGCGTGTCGGAGCGTGATCTGTGATTTTCCGTTTGCTCCAAATTCCGGCCAATAGTGTGCGATCGGTTTGTCGTAATCGAGCAACCCTCGTTCTACCAGCACATGCACCGCCGTTGCAGCGACCCCTTTGCCGGTAGAAAAAACGGGGAACAGCGTATCGCGCGTGACGGGTTGTTCGGTATCGGAAGTAAACTTGCCCGCTGCCACATCAACCACAACGCGTCCTTGCTTGATGATCGCTAGTTGCACGCCCAGTTCCGCCTTTTGCTCGATCAATTCGCCAATTAATCGCTCGGCGAGTTGCTGGGGGGATTCACTGTGGTGAGGCATGGTGGTTATGTTCGCGTTGGTCATCACTCGTCTAGCGCTCCCCGACGCGCGGGCTTACACCCGCGGTTGGTTCTTAGTGTCAGTCAAAATCTCAAATCCCGAATCCCCACATCGCAGATCCCCTTACCCACACCTTCTTTCACGTTCCACGCATCACGCAACAGTCTTATTCGCCGATGAGGCGTTGCTGCGTCCAGGCTTCGGTGATGACGGGCATATAGCCAGCTTCGGCGAGTACCTTTTGACCGGACATCGCAAGCAGCCATTTGCGGACTTGCACGAGATTCGACTTCGGATCGAGATTGGTGCGCGTCAGTAAATAGATCGGCGTGGTCAGCGGATATTCGCCGCTGGCGACACGGTTGGGTTCGGGCAATACGCCATCGACCGACAGGGCTTTGATGCGTCCGTCCCGCTGCATGTTGGTGGCGTAGCAGAAAACGGTGAAGCCGAGGGTTTCGGGGTCTTCATTAGTCGCATCTAGGACGAGTTTGTTGGAATTGAGCGCTTTGCTGATCGGCAGTTCAGGCACGGCCTGGCCTTCCAGAAGCAGTTGCATCAGCAATTCTTCGGTGCCCAGCCCTCGGGCGCGGTAGGCGACGGTGACGGGCTTGGTCGCCAGTTCGCTTGTGAGGGGGAAATCGACAAGTTTCAACTCCGCCCAAGTCTTGGCGTTGCCGGTAAACAGACTTTTGAGGGATTGTTTGGAGATGTTGCGGGCAGGGTTGTTGATGTTGACGGTAAAGACCAATGCTTCGGTCGCGATGCGATCCTGACGCAGGCTGACTTTGGCGTTGTCGGCGGCATCGAGTTCATCGCGGCGGGGTTGACGCGACACAAACGCCATATCCGTTTCGCCTTTGATAAGTCGGCTAATCGCCAGCGAAGTCCCTGCGGGTTCGCGGGTGAGGATATCATTGGTCATCGCGTCGGGATCGGTGCCTTCGGGCAGTTTGGGGGTGAAATCGACCACGCCGTACCCTGCGAAACGTTCATATGGAATGCCGTTAAGTTTCATCGCCAGCAGACGCACCAGCGGCGCGGTGCTGATGGATGTGTCGATGCGTTTGACATCATCCAGCGTGAGTTTGGGGTTCGGCAGATCGGCGGTCAGAGGCGTGGATGAGGTGGCGGTATTGCCTCCGGTTGCGCGCGTGGTCGATAGCGCGGTGATCTTCGGCTTGGTGATGATCTCACTCACGCCCGCGGTCCAGTCTGTTTCAGTTAACGAACCGGTAGCACGACCGGTGGTGGGGGCGGGCTTTTCAGTTTGGATCGGAGTAGAAACAATACCAGATGGATTGTTCGCTGCATTTCCCGATTTGGGTACTGGATGACAACCGACAAGAACACTTGCGACACTCAGCACGATGAGTTGGCGAATCATATCTAGCTCCCGAAGAGTGGACTGTTTTGCCAATTCGCGTTGAAAGACAACGAATCGCAACACATGCCACGGGTTGAATTGGCTTTACTGTAACCGGAATATTCAGGGAATGAAGAGTCGATGCGTCAGGATGTATTGTCGGACGTTCGCAGGCACCCAGGCATCAATCGGTTTTCCCTCGCGAACAGACTCACGAATCTGCGTCGCACTGATGTCGTATTGTGGCACATCGACGACATGATCGTTCAGCAGACGCGCGCGATCGTCTACTTGAGACCAATCGATCGGATACCCCGGGCGTTGCATGATCCAGAACTGCGTTTTACGCATCAATTCTTCAAACCGATGCCACCGATGCAGATTGAGCAATTGATCGGCACCAATCAGCCAGTCGATTTTTTGCCCGCCGCCGACGGTTAGGGCGTTGACGGTATCGATGGTGTATGTCGGACCGTCGCGGGTGAGTTCGATCGGGTCAATGTCGTAATCGACGCTGCACGATTTCATCGATTCGCACGCCAGGACGAGCATCGCCAGACGGTGCTCAGCCGGGGCGAGGTCGTAGGATTTTGATTTCAGGACGGGTTGGTGAGAGGGGATGAGTAAGACGCGATCAAATTGGAGTGATTTTGCCGCCGCCAGAGAACATCCGAGGTGGGCGTTATGGACGGGGTTGAAACTACCACCAAAACAGAGGCTTCTCATGGATTGTGGGATTGTAGCAGGTGGAATGAACGGATCACACCGCACAATCATAGCTATAAAAAGTAGAAATCCGCGAAATACACCTATTTAGGGGACTAGGCGCGCACAAAGATGCGGTGTATTAGGGGGGAATACCAATCGGGTTGCGGATTGGATATTGCCTGTGTTGCATCGATATGGGGCTATTGGATTAGGTGTTTTTCTCGCGTCGCTCGCGTTGGCGGCACCGTTGACTGAGGATATTCCCCCGGCTAGTCGTCAGCCTGCGGTGATTCGTTGGCCTGGGGATAAACAGGCAGAGTTGTCGCCTGAATCGTCAGTCGGAGGCCCGGCTGGTGCCCAACCAAAGCCTGTTACCGAGTCAAATCCTGGCATTACCCCGACCTTCGTGCCCCCCCGTGCATCGTCTGGTGCATCCCCGATAGTGGTTGATGACCACACCCAACATTCCGACCTGACCACGTCCAACCATATGCCTGACCGTGTGCTGCAGAATCAGAGTGCGGTTGAAATGCGCAGGCCAGAGGCAGTGATTCACCCCGGCGATCCATTCGAGGAGGAAACGGATTACCTGATTGAGTGTATCGCGGTGGCGGTGATTGTAGGGGGCTTGCTGATCGGCGCGTTTGGCCTTTATCGCTACAACCGCTTGCCAAAGTGGCAAGTGCGTTGACTGATCGCAGACGGAATTTTTGACCCATAATACGTTTTCATCGTGCGTTACGCGCCGGCGAATACCTGTAGCTGCGACGCCTGCGTCGCGGCTACAGGCGGGATCATCACCCACGGTCCGTGTTGAGAGGGTCCTATAATGTATTGTCGCAAATCCATACTTCCGGCGGCAATATATTTTGAAAATTAACTCCTTTTAAGCCAGATCATATGGCACCTTCAGAAGCCATTGGCAAGATACTGAACGTACCTGATACGCAGGCGTGATAAGTGTCCAGCGACAAAAGCTGTGCAGATTATAGTCACGCCGTTTCGGTCGTAAGTGCTTATCTTTCCGCGAGTTGAAAATAAGCATCCGATTGTAACGAGTCGTGCGTATCAAGTTGTGGTAAGTGTGTGCGAATAATAAACCGTGTCCAGGAATGATGTTTGTTTCAGGACGCACTACCGAAGGAGTCACGGATGAGCGCAGTTATTACAACCCCCCGAAAAGTCGCAGCCCGAAAAAGTAATGCACGGTCGCCTTCGATCCCGAAACTTCTACGTCAAGAAGCGGAAAAAATTCTGTTGGGCAATTTCGCCTTCATGGATTCGCCCGCATTTAAGCGTAAGAATATCGAGATCGAGTTGTTCAGTGAGGAACAGGCCGAACTGCCGATGGTTGCGTGGTATCAGCCGACGCGGGATGAGCCCGCCGCGCAAACACCCGGTACGCCGCAACTGATGTCAACCGTTGAAGAACGTACGATGTTCATGCGTTACAACTATTCCAAGCACAAGCTCAGCCAATTGCAGAAAAAAGCCCTCGCGGACGGTCTGACCCGCGACCTCGCGAAGGATTTGGTCGAATGGTACGGAAAGGCCGAGCACTTTAAGGAATATCTCACACGTACCAATCTGGCGTTGGTGCTCGCGATGGCAAAGCGCACGCGGCTTGGCGACATCGATTTCGCGGAAATCGTCTCCGAGGGCAACATGGCTTTGCTGCGTGCGGTCGATAAGTTCAATGTTGAACGCGGGTTTAAGTTCAGCACCTACGCTTGCCGGGCGATTCTCAAGGCGTTCAGCCGGGCTGCACAAAAACACAGTAAGCATCGTCAGCGTTTCCCTGTCGAGTTCGAGCCGGATCTCGAAAAGAGTGACTGGAGCGACAAAAAGCGCGATATCGTTGAAGATGATCTGGTCGATGAATTGAAACAGATCGTTGATCGCAACCTCGCGCATCTGAGCAATATCGAACAAACCGTCATTAAACAGCGGTTCAATTGGGATCAGTACCAGGATAACCCGTTGACGCTGGAACAAGTCGGTCGAATCATCGGCGTGACTAAGGAACGCGTCCGTCAGATTCAGAACAAGGCGTTGTTCAAGATCCGCCGATTAATCGAAGACGGTGTGCTGAAACCGAGTGACACCGTTCCGACGGCACAATTGTCGTAATTGGGGTGTCGTTCTAAAGTATCGTATACATGAATCAAGCAAGCCCACGTCGTCGACGTGGGCTTTTTTTTGGAAGAAAAATCCTGTTCCATGCACAAAAATGCCTTGCGAAGGGCGCCGCAATTTTATTAAAAGGACAAACAAGTCTTGTTTTGTCGGCAATCATCTGCATGATGGTTTGGCATTATGCAGTGGTTAAATGATTTGGTGTGGACGACGGAATCTGTTCCGCACGCGGTGTTGATCATCATGCTGGTGTCTGCGATCGGGCTGGCGCTGGGGCATGTCAAGATCAAAGGGATTAGCCTCGGTATCGCGTGGGTATTATTTTGCGGTCTGGCGTTCGCGCATTTCGGGTTGCTGGTCAACCATGACGTGCTGCATTTCCTTCGCGAGTTCGGGTTGATTTTATTCGTCTTTACAATCGGGATACAGGTCGGTCCGGGATTTTTCGCGTCGCTGAAAAAGAACGGCCTGCCATTGAATATGGCGGCGGCGGCGATCGTGATGATCGGCGTGGGGCTGACGGTCGCACAATGGAAATATTTTCAAGGCGGAACAGAAAAGGAACTGCCCGCAGCGGTTGGCCTTCTCTCCGGAGGAACCACGAACACCCCCAGCATGGCAGCGGGTACGGCGGCATTTGCGGACATCAACAAGCAACGACGAATCAAAATCGAAGCCCAGCAAACAGTAGCACCAGCACCCACAGATGTTGGTATATTGCGTGACCTCCACGCGGTTGATTCGCCGAACGTACCGCTGACCGTAATTCCCGCCACCACACAACAAACGGCACTCACCCCGCCCCTTGAAAACGCTGCTGCGACCATCGGTGCTGCCTACGCGATCGCCTACCCTTTTGGCATCTTCGGCGTACTGATTACGATGCTGACCATCAAGTTTCTTTTCCGCATCGACGTGGCTGAAGAGCAGCGCCAACTCGCAGCCGGGACGGATCATCCGACACTTGACGCGATCAATGTTGAAATGGTTAATCCCGCACTCGTCGGCAAAATGATCGGCCAGATTCCAACGCTCAGCCACAGCGGCGTCGTCATCACACGCCTGATGCGAAACGGGGAGGTCGATGTCGCAGGCCCCGACCAATCCCTGCAACTTGGCGACGTGCTGACGGCTGTCGGTCCGGGCAAGGAACTCGGCGATCTGGAAATGATCGTCGGCAAACGCACCCACATGGACGCACGCAGCGTCAGTCGGGGAATTGATGTCAACCGCATCCTGGTATCTCACAAACAAGCCGTCGGAAAAACGATCGCAGAATTGTCTCTGCGCGAAAAATATGGCGTGCAAGTGACGCGGATTTTGCGATCCGGTTTTGAACTGCCCGTCACGCCGATGTCGCGCCTGCAATTCGGCGATCGCGTGGTCGTCGTCGGCGAAACCAGCTCGATGCCAGCGGTCATCAACGAATTAGGCGACAGCCCCAAGGCGCTGGACAAACCGCTGTTGGTTCCGATTTTGATCGGTATCGCGCTGGGCGTGATTTTTGGCAGCATCCCGATCGTCATCCCCGGGCTGCCCGCGCCGTTGAAATTGGGATTAGCGGGTGGACCGTTGATTATCGCGATCATCCTTAGCCGTATCTATAAGATCGGGCCGCTGATCTGGTACATCCCCAACGGCGCGAACATGATGCTGCGTGAACTGGGGATCGTGCTGTTTCTGGCTTGCGTGGGCTTGCTATCGGGCGAGCAATTCGTCGCGACCTTCAAATTGCACGGCCTGCAATGGATCGCGATGGGGGCGGCGATCACCATCATCCCGGTCATGCTGATCGGACTCATCGCCCGCGCGGTATTTAAGATGAACTACATCACCCTCACCGGCCTGCTGGCAGGGAGCATGACCGATCCGCCGGCGCTGGCGTTCGCGCAAAGCATCAGCGGATCAGACGCACCGACCGTCAGCTACGCGACCGTTTACCCGCTGGTGATGTTGCTGCGTGTGTTGAGTATTCAGGCGATGGTGTTGATGCTGGTCCATCCGTGACGATGATGCAGGTCAACGCGATTGTATCGGTTATTCAGTGGGCTGAGGTTCATGCGTGTCGGCGTCGAAGCCGAGTTCGTCGTCGTTCCCGCCGGCGCGGTAGTCGATCGTGATCTCCTCACCCGCCTGAATATCACGCAGCGCGTGGAACAGCATGATGTCGGGCATCTCTTTGCTGTATTCGGCATTCGGGTCGGCGTTGTGGTTGTAGATTGATCCGTATCCCAGACATAGCGCGACGTAATCCCGTTTGGTCGGAATCCAGTTAAAGACGTACCATGAGATGCGGGCTGAGCGCTTAGCGATTGCGGAATCGCCGAAGACTTGATTTCGTGGGATTAAAATCACCGGCACACGTTCGATCAGTTCGCCTTTTGCGATATCCCGCCTCGCCACCACCGCTCGGCCACCCTTGCCGCGGTTAATCACCCGCCGCACTTCGATCGATTCTGATTGCTGAAAATGATTGGCGTCCATACTGTCGGGAAATTGTACTGTAAGCGTGCTCAACGCGCATCACTTGATCCACTCACCCAACGTACGATTTGTTATGATGAATCACCTATGCCTCCGCCGAAATCAGAAAAACCACTCGGTTCTAAATCCTATGGCAGCATCGCGCACCTGCCAAGATCGCATTCTCTGCGTTAAGGCAAGGGATCGCCATGAGCTGATCATCGTGCGGGAAAAGCTAGATGGATTGATAATCGCTTATATCAGGTCAGATTCATCGATATGGTCTCGCACCAATTCCATCTGGGCTTTATGCGTCAAAATGATTTGACGCCGTAGCGCGAGCTGTTTGATCCGCGACAGAATATCCATGACTTCATACCCGCTCTGCCACCGCTTTTGTCACCATCGCGATAAAATCCTCAACCGGAACCGCGCCTTTGTCGCCTTGGGTTCTATGACGCACGGCCACCTTGCCTTCGGCGATTTCCTTTTCACCCAGCACCAGCATATATGGCACTTTGTTCATCGTGGCGTTGCGAATCTTCGCGCCGATCTTATCGTTACCATCGTTCAGCTCGACGCGGATTTTCGCGTCCTTGAGTTGCTGCGTCACTTTCTTCGCGTATTCATCGGTTTTTTCGCTCACCGTCAGCACGGCGACCTGCACCGGGGCAAGCCATAGCGGGAACGCACCGGCGAAGTGTTCGATCAGCACGCCGATGAAGCGTTCCATACTGCCGAACGGGGCGCGGTGGATCATTACGGGACGCTTCTTGGTATTGTCGGCACCGATATACGACAGATCGAATCGCTGCGGTAGTTGGTAATCGACCTGCACCGTGCCGAGTTGCCACTCCCTGCCAATCACGTCTTTGACGACAAAATCGATCTTGGGTCCGTAAAATGCAGCCTCTCCGGGTTCTTTGGTAAAGGCAACACCCAGTGATTCCGCCGCTTGAAGGCATGCGGCCTCAGCGCGATCCCACTGCGCAGGATCGCCGACGTATTTCGCGCTGTCCGGATCGCGCAGGCCGACGCGAACGCGATAATCTTTCATCCCAAGCGTGCCCAGAACGATCTTCACCAATTCCAGACAGCCGCTGACTTCTGCGGGGACTTGTTCTTCGGTGCAGAAAAGATGCGCGTCATCTTGTGTAAAACCGCGCACGCGGGTCATGCCACCGAGTTCGCCTGATTTTTCCCAGCGATACACCGTGCCAAACTCCGCCAGTCGGATGGGTAGATCGCGATAGCTGTGCTGTTCGGAGGCGTAGATGCGGATATGGTGCGGGCAATTCATCGGCTTGAGCAGATAGCCGTCGATTTCGCCTTTTTCCATCAGGTTCGCGAGGTCAGCGCAGGTGCATTTTTCTTCCGCTAATTTCGCAGTGAACTCTCGGTCCACCAATGGCGGGAACTGCGATTCGCGGTAGTAGGGAAAGTGTCCCGACGTTTTGTAAAGATCCAGCCTGCCGATGTGCGGGGTAAAGACCTGATGATATCCCTGACGCCGCAGATGTTCGCCGATAAAGTTCTGCAGCTCCTGCCGCACAACCGCGCCTTTGGGTTTCCACAAAACCAGCCCTTGCCCGACCTGTTCGTCGATTACAAACAAACCCAACGCCGGGCCGATGACGCGGTGATCGCGTTTTTTGGCTTCTTCAAGTTGGTTTAGATGGACATCAAGGTGCTTCTTGTCGAAGAATGCGGTGCCGTAGATGCGAACGAGGTGTTCTCGCTTGGCGTCGCCGCGCCAATAAGCACCGGCGATGCTCATCAGTTTGAAGCATTTGATCTTGCCCGTGGACGGGATATGCGGGCCGCGGCACAGGTCGGTGAAATCACCTTGGGTGTAGACCGAGACGCTTTTTTCACCGCCTGATTCGAGATCGTTGATCAGTTCTTCTTTGAAGCGTTGGTTCTGACCACGCAGGCGAACGCGGGCGTCTTCGGGTTGGACATCTTCGCGCGCGAACGTGCAATCCTCAGCCACGATCTTATTCATTTCCGTTTCGACTTTCGTCAGATCGTCCTGCGTAATTTTGACGCCAGCAGGAAATTCAAAGTCGTAGTAAAAGCCGTTTTCGATCACCGGCCCGATGGTGTATTGCAGATCCGTGCCATAGATTCGACGTAGCGCTTGCGCCAGCACATGCGCGGTGCTGTGGCGCATGACCGCCAGCGCGTCGGGGTCTTTATCGGTGACAATCGCGACCTGATGCTCGCCGGTGAGCGGATGCGACAGATCGACGAGCTTGCCGTCCACCCGGCCAACGATCGCGGCCTTGGCTAAACCTCTGCCGATGCTCTCGGCCAATTGGTAGACGGTTGATCCGTCTGCGAGTTCTCGTTTTGATCCGTCGGGTAAGATTGCTGTAGCCATATTAATCACCGCAAAGCCGTTGAGATCGCAGAGGAAAAGCTGGAAATCAAATCCGTTCTCCGCGCTCTCTGCGACTTAGCGGTGAACATCCAGCCGATAAAAAAACCGCCCGATCAACATCGGGCGGCGTGATTCGTTTCAGCAAACTGATCGCGAAACACCTACTCGCCCTAGTCGGTTGTCGTCGTGGCGGTTCGTGTGGTCGTTTGCATCAGGATTACTATACAAGCCCGCTTTAAACCTGCAAAGATCGGTTGGCGGTACAATGTTGTTTCCACCGGAGGCTTCATGTTTGCAAAACGCGTTGGATACACAATTGGATTTTTGACGATCACGGTTTTATTCGCTGCCGATTCGCACAAGAAAGCTGATTTAGGCGTGAATGCGTCGCTGAATGGTCTGGCGTTGATGCCGCAGGAAAGTCCGTGGCGGCGGGATGTGACCAAGGATGGGGTTGATCCTGATTCGCGAAAATATCTGGCTAGGATCGGTCTGGACAAACCGCTGCGTCCTGATTTTGGTACGGTGTGGAAGGGCGTGCCCATGGGGATACCGTATGTGGTGGTCGGCAAGGATCAGCCGCGCGTGGAGGTGACATTTCAGTACGCGGATGAATCAGACAAAGTCCCGTACCCCATCCCGCCCGATCCGCCAATCGAAGGCGGACCTGATTCCAAAGGCGATCGGCACATACTGATGCTCGATCGTGATAATTGGATGTTGTATGAGTTGTTTGATGCGCATCCGCCAAAGCAAGCGGGCAAGCCGTGGACGGCCGGAAGTGGGGCGATCTTTAATCTCAACAAATGGAAGGATCGCCCGGACGGCTGGACCAGCGCCGATGCGGCAGGCTTGCCGATCCTGCCCGGTCTGGTTCGGTATGATGAGGTGGTTGAACAAAAATCGCTGGATCATGCGATTCGATTTACGCTTCAAAAAACCCGCAACAAATACGTCGCCCCGGCCAGCCATTACGCCAGTCGCCTGCCCGACGCCGATCTCCTGCCGATGGGTGCACGATTTCGCCTGCGAGCCGATTTCGATGAAAAACCATTTCCGCCCGCAGCTCAGGCGATCCTGCGCGGGCTTAAAAAACACGGCATGATCCTGGCTGATAACGGCAGCGATATGTTCATATCGGGATCGCCGCACGAGAAATGGGATGATGAAGTCCTCGCCACGTTGCGTCGCGTGAAGGCGAAGGATTTTGAAGTGTTGCGGCTGGGTGAGCTTCGACCGGTCAGATGAAGTAATCTGCCGAGACTTTGAAATAAGCTAATAAGCGTTGCACCGCATCGAGTGTCAAACCCCGTTTTCCTGACATCAGCATGGATGCAGCCGGTTGTTTAACGCCAAGAATCTCACTCAATTCAGATTGCGATGTTCCTGATTCGGCGAGCAAAAAGCGAATCTCGCGCGTGCCGATCGGATGAAGCCCGGTGGTCGGTTCATCCAGAAGCATCATCACGGCCAAAATCAAAACAGTCTGGTCAGCATAGGCTATTCGTGTCAGTATTCGGTAGGAGTTGCCTTTGACATTGAAAACTGTCACGACGACTCCGTGCCCCAATGGCACACCATCAGCCGAGGGGAAATCTCGTCGAACATCAGTAAGTTTTTCCCACACCGCTGCCGCGACAAGTACTCGCCACTTTTCAAGCCAGCTATAAGCGTCGCGGTGCTTTCGGCAGAGTGCGTGCGCGATATGCTAGGCGATATTTCACCAGTAAAATGGTACAGCACAAATTAGTGCGGCAATATAAATATTCCAGTATGTGATATGGATGGCAGCGCCCATCCGATCTGGTAAAGCGAAGAATTGTTGAAGTGTGCAGCATTTTTGTCGACTCCGATCGCGACCTTATCACCCGCATCAATGCGGGAGACGCGACGGCGTTTGAAACGCTCTACTTCCGGTATCGCGATTGGGTGTTACGACTGGCGAAGCGGTTTACGGGCGATGATGACGATTCGCTGGATGTGATGCAGGAGGCATTTGTTTATCTGTATCGCAAGTTTCCGGGCTTTACGCTCACCGCGCGGATGACGACATTTCTCTGGCCGGTCGTGCGGAATCTGTCGCTGGAAATAAAACGCAAACGGCGGATGTCGCTGGCGATTGATGAGGCGGCACTCGATCTGCCATACCCGGTGCAAGCGAACCATCCAGATGATCTGCAAGCAGTGTTGGCCGCGTTATCGAATGAGCATCGGCAGGTCGTGTTGATGCGGTTTGTCGATGAGCTGACGCTGGAGGAAATCGGATCGTTGCTGGCGATTCCGATCGGTACCGTCAAATCGCGGCTGCATCATGCGATCGCGCTGTGACGGGTTGATCCACGTGTGCGGCATTACTTCCAGCCATCCAGCACGGAATAGAACGGATCGTTTTCGACCAGCGGCGATTCGTAGTAGGCCAGCAATTCGCTGACGCTGCTGGTGGGGCTGATCGCGCCGGTATAATCATGCGTCAGCACTGACGCAGGTCTGGCCGAGGGGTTGCCGCCGCGCGAGGGGTAGTTGTTGACGAGTGAGAAGTAGAATGCGATCTCGTAATTCGGCACGATGTGCTTGCGATAGACTTCATCAATCGCGGCCGCCCACTGGGCGTTCTGCGAGCCTGTTTGCGAATAGCCGCGTACGTTCCATTCAGAGGCGATCATTTTTTTACCGTAGCTGGCGCTAACGGCCGCGGCGCGGGTGGTGTAGTAGGTCAACGAACTTTTCGCAGGATCGTCTATAGCGGTGGCGTCATAATTTCCGTAGGGATGAAAACCAGCGTAATCGATGTAACTGAGCGCGCCGCGGGTTTTGACCTGCTCAAGAATAGTTTTCAAATCGTTCGAGCTGAACCGCACGCTACCGGAGACAACAGTTTCGGACTGTGATTTTAATTCCTGTGCTGCGGGGATGAGCAGTTGATCGACATAGCTTTTGAGGCCCGTCGATTTATTCGCACCCGATGGCTGCCAGCCGTGTGATCCATCGACTTCATTGCCAATTTCCCAGAAATCGATCACGTCTTTGAACTTCGTCGTCCCGCCGGGCGTTTCGGTCGCGTTCATCAGATAGCGGAATGTCGCCGCGACCTGATCGACCGATTGCGGCGTCGAACCGTTGTATTGGGAGACGGTCAACAAGGTCGTAAATCCCAGACGTTTCAACTGAAACGCGCGCTTCATCGCCAGGCCGCCAATCGAGGAGCGTGCCTCAAAAGCGTTGGGAGCCCATGCGTTTGCAAGCTGACGTGTCGTAGGCATAGTGGATGCGGACGGACGGTCATCCCAGCTATCCAGCGCCAACCAGACGCGTACCGCGGTGACACCCAGCTTTTTTGCCTCAGCGACGGCATTATCGAAATTGGCCTCGAGCATCGCTTCGTCGTTGAAACTAATCGCGACGGGATGATTGGTATTGACCGGGGTCGGCTTCGGGGGCGGCGGCAATGGCACAGGGGCCGGCGTTGGGTCGGGCGTCGGCGTGGGTGTCGGAGTCGGCGTCGGGGTTGGCGTGGGTGTCGGAGTCGGCGTCGGGGTTGGCGGTGGTGTCGGCGTCGGCGTCGGCGGGGGACTGGCGACATCAGGCTCGTCGGTCGTTTCGACGCCGTGAATTCTGTATTCGCTGGCGTCCACTTCGGCGGTGTCATCACCGTCGCCGCCATCGACGACATCGGCGTCATTATCGCGGGCGAAGATTAGATCGTGCCCGGCCTCGCCATACAGAAGATCGATACCGGCGTTGCCGTAGAGAATGTCGTTACCGTCGCCGCCCATCAGCCGGTCGTTGCCTGAATCGCCGACGAGAAGATCGTATCCGCCGAGTCCCCAAAGCCGGTCACGACCTTCGCCGCCGTAAATGAGATCGTTTTGTGCGCCGCCGATGAGTCGGTCGTCACCGTCTTGGCCGTAGAAGCGATCGACGCCGTTGCCGCCTTCAGCGTAATCGTCGCCGGCGCCGCAGTAGATGACATCATTGCCGTCGTCGCCGTAGAGGATATCGGGGGAGTTGGCGCCGTTGATGCGATCGTCACCGGGACCGCCGCGCAGCGTATCTTTGCCAGCAGCGCCGGTGAGTGAATCATTACCACTTCCGCCGACCACCGAATCATTGCCCGCGCCCGCATTGACATAGGTATTGATCGCAAGCGATGAGAAATCGACGATATCGTGACCTTCGCCTGCATAGATCTCGATGCGGTTGATGTCAGCGGTATTAAATCGCTGAGCCGTATTGTTAATCGTCACCTGAACCGTGCTGCCGCGATAGCGCAGGCCGATCAGATCGTTGCCGGGAGTTCCGTTGACGACCAGCATGTTCGGCACTACCGACGACATCGCTGCCGACAGAAGGGTGCGCGTTTCGAGGGATTCAAACATTCGGGCGGTGGTAGGTTTCAGGACTGATTT
This sequence comes from Tepidisphaerales bacterium, assembly GCA_038210015.1. GTDB lineage: Bacteria > Planctomycetota > Phycisphaerae > Tepidisphaerales > Tepidisphaeraceae > BPJO01. The sequence continues at coordinate 21,197 of JBBQXB010000018.1, read as the reverse complement.
CACGACTGGTTGGCTCCGTTTGCACCCTCCGCACGGCATGCACTAATGATTGTACCGATTTGTCGGACGCGACGTTATAAAATAATAGATGCCGCCAACCGGCAAACGTGACGTGACTTGCGCCAAAAGGTTGGAAAGATTTGAAAACGGTGCTGCGAGCAAAAAAATCGCGGTTTTCGTCATCAGTCTGCAACGGTCGCTTCGGTTTCTCCTGCGACAATTGGCCCGACTTTGACCGCGCGAATCGCCATGAACATCGGGATTTCCTTGCGCGACTGGTTCTCCGCCGCTTGTCGCGGGCCGGGTTGGCTGGTCTTATGACTCGGCCATTCTTCGATCGCATCGATCAGCAATCCGGCATTTCGCAACGCTTTGACGTAGCTTTCGATCGGCTTATGAAAACTCCACGTATACTGGCTGGTCTTTTTACCCGGATGCGTCACGATTGGGGCTTTTCGCGGGATCAGATATCGGTCGATCCGTCGATATTGCGTCGTATTTCCATCCCATCCCCAATGCGATTCCTTCGGGCCACGAAAGGCTGGATGCATCATCGCGATGACAAACTTCCCGCCTTGCTTCAATGACGCCGCCACGCCTTCGCATAGGGGCTGGATCGGGTGGATGTTCTGAATCGCAAGCACGCAGGCAGCGGCATCGAACGCTTCACTGGGGAGGAACTGATTAAAAGTTTTGGATGCGTCCAGTACCAGATATTCCGCCAACGTATTTTGCGGCGGAGGCAGTTTATCGGTGTGATCGCGAGCGGCGTGGATCAGTTCTTTGGATGCGTCGAACCCCGTCACTTTCACCCCGCGCGATGCCAACAGGCGTGCCAACACGCCTTGCCCGCAGGCGACATCGAGCACACGCTGGCCTGCCTCGGGTTTCAGTAATCGGATCACGCCGGGCAGAACGACGTTCTGGTGATACTCAGACCCGCCTTCCCCGACGAGTTGATCGTACCAGTCGGCGATGTCGGACCAGGCGGTTGGGATGGGTTTTGCCATGTCGTATCGGTTATAACGATTGTGCGGATCAACACCATGTCACACATCGTTGACGAGCGTGATTTTCATTTCAAAAACAATTCAATCACCGGCACATCCACAGGCGGTTTCACCTGCGGCAGATTCAGAGTGAGGGTTTTATGATCCTTGCCAATCTGCTTGGCATGCCATTGATCCAGACCCATCGTTATTTCGCTGGCATCGTGTAAAAACTGGGCATATTCCACCCGTTCGGCAAACGCGCCATCCAGATGCAGGTGCTTATAAGGATAGGCAAACAGATGCACATAGATGCGTTTCTTGTCAGGATGATAGGTCAGCCGACAATCCTGGGGCGGAACAAACTCACTCGGCGCTTCGGTACACCCGTAAATACTGCGGCTATGCCGTTTCATCCATTCGCCGACGCCGTTCAGGCGATCCAGCACGCGCGCATCCAATTCGCCTCTTCCTGTCGGGCCGACATTCAACAGCAGATTGCCGCCTTTGCTGACGCAATCGATCAGAGTGCGGATCAATTCGTCGGTGCTGCGCCAGAGTGCTTCTTCGCGGTGGTAACCCCATGATCCGCCAAATGTTTGACAGGCTTCCCAGACGACACGTTGCCCGTTGATTTCAACCCATTTGCGCGGCTGGGCTTGCTCGGGCGTGGCGAAATCCCAACTCGTCGGGTCGGCGGGTAAATCGAGTCGATTATCCAGCAACACCTTCGGCTGCAGCTTGCGGATCACCTCGAGCAGCTTTTCGCTTTCCCATGCCTCGCGGCCTTTACCGATCGCGAAATTCAACCGGTCGTCGCCGTGATGTGCAATGAATGAAAAATCGAACCACAGCACATCAACCGGACCAAAATCGCTGAGCAATTCGTGAACCTGATCGCGCAGGTATTTGGCGTATTTGGATTGATCACGATTCTTGTTCGGATCTTCGCCTGCGCCCTTGGCTATTCCTGAACCGCCACCACCAGCTTGAGCCAGCATCCCGTCGATCTCGCCCGCCTGCGGAATCAGATTGCGTTGCGGATGATTGCGATTATCGATCCAGTATTCCGGGTGATGCCAGTCGATCAGCGAATGATAAAAACCTGTCCGCAAACCTTGGCCGCGAAAGGCGTTAACCATCGGCGTAAGCAAATCCTTGCGACAATTCGGGGCGGCGGTCGATTTGTAATCGGTCAGCTTCGTGTCCCATAGGCAAAACCCCTCATGATGCTTGGTCGTGATGACAAAATACTTCATCCCGGCGTTGGCAGCGGCTTTGGCCCAGAGTTCGGGATCGTACAAATCGGGTTCAAAGTGTTTGAAATAAAGATCATAATGAGCATCACTCATCTGCTCCTTACTTTTGACCCATTCATGCCTCGCGGGCATCGAATAAAGCCCCCAGTGAATGAAAAGCCCGAAGCGGTCGTGCGTGAACCATGAAGAATCGCCGGCGGTGGGTCGGATAGACATGAGTTGTTCCTTTGAAATCATGAGCGTGAAAGACTAACGACTTGCAGCAAGATGACAAGAACATGCACTGGTGTGCGCGATCGCGTCAGTATCGGCGATCGTCCTCCAGTAAAATCTGATGTCGAAATCGAACGCCGATCATCCCGATGATCCCCAGCAACACCGCAGCCCCGATCAATAAAATCGGTTTTGCGCCCCAACCTTCGGTTTGGACAGTCTGATAACTTGTCCAGCCGCATAAGCCGCCTAAAATCAGGCAAGAGAAAGAAAATCGCGCGACCCATCGCTTCAGTGTGCTCATTGGATGACCGATAGTTGTAGCAGCAGTGATACTGATATGCGACTTTGTTTCACATTCTTTCTGATCGTTGGCTGCTTTGTCAGTCAAACCAATGGCGGGGTCTATCTGACCTTCACCCGTCCTGCCGATCCCGGTCCAAGTGCCCGGATGCAGGCCGCGATGGAAGCACGCCGGCAAATCAATCTCGCGATGGCGGATTTCAATCGCGCTTACACAGTCGCGCTGCTGAATCACCCGATGGAGTGGGAATTAAAGTCCGCCCGCCTTGATCTCGCCAAAGCCCGCGCTCGTTATGCCGATGCGCAAATGTCGGTCAAACAAGAGCTTTCAAAACAGCCCGAACACCGGCGGGTGAGCATCCAAATTCTGACTCTGGAAGAGAAGCTGCGATCTGAAAAACAATTGGATCAACGCGCTGATATCGCGTTGCAGTTGCTGGATTTACGATCGAGGCGATCTGCGATTGAGTCCGACGCCTTCGCCGCCGACAGCACACTTAGCGCGACACTCACCGCGATGCAGCAAGCGATGTCGCAACTGACGCAGGTCGAAAAAATGTATCAATGGCAACTGACGAAGGACGATTCGCTTTTAGCCGCCAAGTCCAAACTCGACGCCGCCCGTGCCCAGCTCGCCAGCGCGGGATCATAATCGCCATTGCGTCAAGCGTATCGGGTAAGGGTTGCAAGACGTCCAAGGCAATCCCTCCTCTGCGATGCGACGATGAGGCGTCGCTACACAAGGAGACCGATACCGCTGATTGATTTGCCGCATAAAAAGTGCAGACAGAAAAGCAGGTGAGTCCACATTTTTGAAACACGTGTTTTACGAGCGACTATGCATTCCTAAATCGCGGTTTCAGCTTTGTTGGCCGCGTGGGTTGATCATGTGTTGAAACACGCCGCGGGATAAAGTTTAATAGATCAGAACCAGCGACATGCCAACGCAGGGAGTGCGAGAAGCGTGCGATCGGCGAGCCGCTCGTATTCGTCGGCGCGTAACTCACGCTGAAAACGTATCATGCTGAGGTACCCCGAAGCATCTACTTCCTCCATCCCACAGACGGATGGCCACCACGGACGAATCGCTACGCCAGTTTTGCGCCGACATTTGCTACCACGTTATCATCATCTACATCGACTTGAATGTATCCGCTGTTGTTATTGCTCAGCACATAACCCTTGGGAAAAACGCGCGTGAGGTAGTACCTGCCGATTGGCAAATTGGAGAATATAAAATTGCCTTGTGAATCGGAGGTGGTGCGCGGTTCGGAACTATCGAGCTTGCCGTTGCGGTTTTGATCGAGATAGGCGAGCCGTTCTGCGAGTTTTGGCTCGCCGTTGTCTACATTTCCGTCGCCGTCGGTGTCGCTCCAGAGGAAGCCGGTGATCGATCCGTTGCCGTTGGAATTACCGCCACCTGTGGGAGGGGGTGGGGAAGGTGTCGGATTGGTGGATCCGCCGGGGATTGAGACGGATGTTTTGATTGAACCGATGAGGGCGTAGGTGGGTTGACCTTTTCCGTAGGCATCGCCGGTGAGGTAGTAGAACTTATCCTGATAGACCCACCCACCGCCGCCTTTGCGTTTTTCGGGAAGAGAATTGTGGAGCACCCATTTGTTGCCCGCCGGGTCGTAGCTGCGGACTTGGTTGGTCAAAAGTTGGGCATCGACCTGTCCCCCAAATACATAGAGTCGGCCTTTATATTCGACGACATTGCCCTCAAAGTGCGAACTGCCGGTCGGCATGCTGGCGCGTTTGGTCCATTTATTGGTTTGCAGATCGTAGCTGTATACGTCGGTGTGCTGGACGTAGCTATTGCCGTGATCGTGTTCGCCGCCGAGTGAGTAAAGAACACCGTTGACTTCGGCGTGTCCGAGGTGGTCGGCGGCCCGTGGCATGGATGCGATGGACACCCAATCGGCACCGGATTTTTTGGTATCCAGCTTCCATGCATTGGCGGACGCGGTGTTGCGATCCGATGTCGCGCCGCCGAAGAATACCAGCGTCCCATTGACGAAGGACAACCCGCCACCGAACCGCACAGCAGGCAGATTGGCGTATCGCGACCACTTATTTTGCTGCGTATCGTAACGCCAGACTTCGTTCGTTCCCTTGCGGCTGTAAAGCGTGCCGTACTGCCCACCGGCCCAGTAGATATAGCGGCCATCGGTGGTCGCACCGGCGTGGGTTTGTGGGCCGGGCAATGACGCGCCTTTGGTCCATTTGTTGGTCTTCAAATCGAAGATATCCACGCGACTGGTCACGTGGTTGTAATCTTTGTAGTACCCGCCGATGAAATAGACCTTGTCCCCGACGCGTACCACGCCTGATTCGACACGGCTGGCGGGGCTGCTGATCGAACTGGATTTGCTCCAGGAGATATTGTTGACTGTTGTATAGCTCGCCGGTGCCGATCCTTGGGCGATATCGATGTGCGTGATCGAATTGGATTTTGCGCCTGATCCGCTGGTGACGGTGAGTTTGCCGTCGGTGACTTTGACTTTGATATGTCCTTCGCCGAAGCGTTTTTCGGGATAGTGCAACTGCGCCCACAGCGCCAATTTGCCTTCAACATTCATACGAAGATCGGCACCGCCTTTATTGGCGTCCCCGGCGTACACATCGACATCATACCAGCCATTGGGGACTTTGATTTCCCATACGTCGCTGCTGGTCATCAACGCGGTGGTGTCGAAGCGTTGATCGGGGCTTTTAGATGAGTTGCGATCGTACTGCGACGAGGCATTGCTGGTCTTCCAGCCGTAGGACAGCCCGTTGCGCGTGCCGTAGGTTAAGCCGGTATCTGCGATGTAGCCGGGATAAGTCGCGGCGCTGGCGGGTTTGAAATCGATCTTGGCTTTGAATCCGCCGCTTGCGGTGTTGCCACCATCATTCTCGTCAACATCATTTTGATTGCTACCGCTGGCAGCACTCACGCGATCGGCGGTCACCAATTGCTGCACGGTTGCGATCGTGGATGCGGGGCGGGGCGGATTAAACACTCCGATCGGGACGAGATTACCAACCGCCAATGCTTCATATTCAGTATCGAATGCGCCGATGTGCGGGCCAGCGCCTTCCAGAGGCACAATTTGAACGGCTGCGCTGAGATACGCCCGGCGCTCCAGCGTTTCAAAAACCCCGAAAGGTAAATAGTTCAAACGAGTAAACATTATGCACTCACCCAAGAAGCAGATATGACCGGAACAATCCCGACCTTTACATTCCTAGTCCAGACAAAACATCTGGCCTGAACATAACCCGATTTTATCAGTCACACGCCCAATGGGGAGCAATTTCCTGAGAAAACTTCAATAATTTTTTGTGAATATCCGACAAAAGCCTGAATATGCCGTCAATGAATTGCAGTTTGGGTAATTTGTAACAACTGTATTGCCGGAATCTTGAACTTCGTTTTCTGCTTCACGCGACGAGTGAAACTAGATTTCGACGAATTCCATCGCCGGTTCGTCGGCTTCGGTGCCTGTGGGGACGGTTGCTGCGGTGAACGCGTCGCCTAGTTCGTCGCGAATCGCGGCTGCGTCGTAACGCTTGCTGCCCAAAAGTTTTGCGTAGACTGCACCCTCTGCGATCGCACCCTCGCGTGGCGTAAACGCCTGCACAAACGCCTGCACCAATCCCTTATAATTTTCCCATGACCCGTCCTTTTCCACCCACGCGGCGCTGGGAAGCAGGATGTCGGCTGATTCACTGATCGTCGTGGGCAACAAATCTTGAACGACCTTAAAAGCCTTTTTCAGCGTGGCGGGCGTGGAATCCGACTTGATCCATTGGCTGTGATAGCCAGCGGTGATCCACGCGGCCTTGATCTTCGGGAATGATCCGCCCGCAAACGCCTGCCAATCCATCGTCGTGCCCGCCAGCTTATCGATCACTCGCTGTACGCCGGCGCGGTTCGGCACTTTCTCGGCTTGGATGCGGAACGTCTCCTGCTTGCTGATGTAATGCTTAAACACTTCGTCTTCCTGCAATCGCGGCACCGGTCCCATCACCAGCACCGCCTGCGGATCAATCGAGCGGATGTAGGTCGCCAGCAAATAGGCTTCTTCGCTTGCCAGCATCGGACTCAGCACCGCGCACAGCGATCCGTCGCCGTGTTCTTTGTGAATTTTCTTTAGATCGGTATCGGCCTGCGTCACGGCATCCCAATACGGGGCTTCCACCTGCGTGCCGTATTGCGTGCGCTTCGCACCGAACAGCCGCTTGTCGTCATTGACAACCTTAAAGCTGTAGCGTGTGTCGTCGCTGATCCACCACTGGTTAACCTTGTCGTTGTAGCGAGGCTTTAACCGATAAACGACGCCTTCATTGTGATGAATCCAGATATTTTCCCCACCCGCGTCGGCAGGGCTGATGCTGGGGGCGCTTTTCAGAAACCAAACCCGCTGTTTGAACAAAAATTCCTTGTCCAGAAGTGCCCCGACCGGACACAGATCAACCACATTGCCCGACAGTTTATTGTTCAAAGGCTTGCCGGGGAAAATCTCGATCTCTTCCTTGCTACCCCGGCCATCCACAAACAGCTCGCTTGTCCCGGCGACTTCGCGCGTGAAACGAACGCACCGCGTACACATGATGCACCGGTCGTTGTACAGCAACACATTCAGCCCGATATCCTTCTTCGGCTTCTTGTATTTTGCTTCCTCAAATCGGCTTTCACTCCGCCCATACTGATACGAATAATCCTGCAAAGAGCATTCGCCGGCCTGATCACACACCGGGCAGTCCAGCGGATGATTCACCAGCAGATATTCCATCACCTGCTTCTGGTTCGCGATTGCTTTGCTCGATTGCGTGTGCACAACCATGCCATCGCGCACGGGTGTCTGACAGGTCGGAATCAGCTTCGGCGGGCCGCCTTCAACCTCGGCCAGACATATCCGACACGACGCCACCACCGATAATCCGGGGTGATAGCAGTAATGCGGAATCTCCATCCCCGCGTCCAGCGCGGCTTGGAGAATCATCTGCCGGTCTTTGCATTCAATGGTTTTGCCGTCAATGGTGATCGTGGGCATAGAGTTAGAGAGTGTATCGACGCTGGCCGTAGAGTCCATCCGTCGCGCGCGTTCTCAAAAGTGATTGGCAACAGAGGCACGAAGTCACATAGCAATGCAACCACAGATTTCACCGATGACACAGATGCAGAATTGAAGTGAAATCAAACGAAATTACATCGCATTTTTCGTAGCATGGGCGTCCAGCCCATGACCATTTTCAATCTGTGTTATCTGCGAAATCAGCGGTAAAATCTTCTTCTCTGTGTTCCCGGTGATCTCAGCGGCTTAATTGGATTTATAAAATATCTGTGGTTTTAGATCGCATCACGGCAACAAATCTTTCGGGTCAATCATCGCCCTCGGCGACGCCAGCGGATCAAATAATTCACCCGGCCGTTTGATGATCGCCGGGTTGTAGGCGTGTCCGCCGCCTGCGATTGGGTGCGGGTTGCGATAGATTTCGATCACGCTGTCGGCCAGATTGATGATCCAATAGTCCTGCACGCCGGATTCGGCGTAGAGAGGACCTTTTTCGTTGCGATCATACGCCAACGAGGTTTCCGATATCTCAATCACCAACAACGCACTGGTCGGATGTGCAGCGGTTGTTCCTGGCTTGCCCTCAACCACGCAAATATCCGGCTCAGGATTCGACGCGTCCGCCGCCTCAAACTGCATCTGAGAACGCACCGTAAACCGAGCTGGCGGAAAGACACCGCGAATCGCTTCGGTCGACTTGATTAACGACAACCCATGCGGCAATCCCATCGGCGGCATTTGAATAATCCTCCCTCGGATCAACTCCACTTTTTCGCAATGAAATATACCCGCATCCACCATGCTGGCATAGATTTCCCGCGTCACCGGCCAAAGATCGCCCGCCTGCGGAGAAAGAGGTTGTGCGGTTTGGGTCATTTGTGTGATCAGTTTAACAAAATCGTCGTGTCGGTAACAATAAATTATGCTGTGAACTCCACTTTCGAAGGAAGCACCTCATGGATACTGCCTCATTTTCACGAACGAAGCAAAACCTTTCGTGTTATGTCCTGACTCTTCAGTCCATGTGCATTAGTATGATGCTGGGCTGCCGTCCCGACGTGAATGTGAGTGCCCTATACTTGACAGGCCGACCCACGGAACTGGTCGCGAGTTCGGCCGATCCGTATTTTGATATGATCCGCACAATCGCGGCGGAGTTTAGAGTTTTGCCCAGACCTTTGGTGCGGCGTTATCGCTTTCATCCTGAATTGCATGTCCGACTCAGTACGCCCACGCCGGGCGCGTACATTCCGCGTGTGCTTCCGGCTGCAAACGAACCGATCCTTAATATCGAAGTGGAGCGGTTCATCGCGAGACATGATCCTGCGGAACTGGAGGCGGCACTTTGACCTTATGACACGGATCAATATCATGGCGACGTGATGACCATCCTCGGCAGCACGAGCGTGTATCGTGGTTCGTGGCCAGAGGGCGGTACACCTGCAACCGTGGAATCGCTGAGCTGGCTACAGAAAAAAGGGGACGTGCATCGAGGCCATGACGGACGATACTATCAGAACTTGCGCGTTCCTGTGGATGGATTTGGGCTGCTCCCAGGACATGAAGTACGTAATCTGCGAGATGCGGTTACCGTATTTTACTCACGTTTGCCAGCGATCGTGCAGGCATGGTGGTATGGCCACCAGGTAACACTGCCTTCGCCTTCCGCAGCGATCAGCAATAGCTTCATAACAGCGGTGCTTGCACCCAATATGATGCAACACCTCGTTTATTTTGAAATCGCGGCTCGGGCTTCAGGTGTCGTGAAACTTAGCGATGAGACGCTTTTTGCTCAGGCGGGAGAGAGTGAGTCACAGTGGAGAAAACGTCTCGACAAGACTCACGCTGCAGACCTCGTGGAGCGCGTTTGTGCGTCGGTACGACAAGAATTGGAAATGGACGGCAACTGACATGCGGGCATTCAAAGCTGGGAGGGGTAAGGGGACATCCAGAGTTAATTTTGGTAATTTGCACGCGAATATGGGTTACGTGATTGTGGCCAATGTGACAAATGTAGCGCACGCATTTGCGTGGATCGGGGCATCGGCTATCGGATTAATCCACCGACGCACTCACCGGTTGCGATTTGCCGATCGGGTTGCCGGTGCCTTTGATGCTCAGCATGCGTTCCAACGCCACTAGGGACCATTTTCGCGTGTGGGCATCGACTTTGATCTCGTTCACCACCGTGCCATTGACCAGATTCTCCAACACCCAGCATAGATGCGGCAAATCGATGCGGTACATCGTGGTGCAGAGGCATTGGCAGTCGGAGAGCACGCTGATTTGCTGATCGGGGTGTTGGTGTTTTAAGCGGTTGACGAGGTGGGTTTCAGTCCCGATCGCCCATTTCGTGCCCGGCGGGGCGTTGCGGACTTGCTCGACGATGTAGGCGGTGCTGCCGGCCATGTCGGCTTTTTGGACGACCTCCCACTTGCATTCGGGATGGACGATCACCTTCACCTCCGGATCGCGGGCGCGGAGTTGATCGATGTGTTCCGGGCGGAACAGCGCGTGGACGGAACAATGGCCTTTCCAGAGGATGTAATCGGCGTTGCGGATTTGCTCGGGCGTGTTGCCGCCGAGGTCTTGGCGCGGGTCCCAGACGATCATCTTGTCCAAAGGCGTGCCCATCGCGTAGGCGGTGTTGCGGCCTAGGTGTTGGTCGGGGAAAAAAAGAATCTTCGGCTTCGCCTCGGAAGGCTGAAGGGTGTTGGGAGAAGTATGAAGTGTGAAGGATGAAGGCTGAAGATTGGCATCGGCTCGCTTTTTTTCATCCTTCATCCTTCCCACTTCATCCTTCAACGCTCCTCCCGCCAGCGCCCATTCGAGTACGTTTCGGCAATTGCTACTGGTGCAGACCGCGCCGTGGTTTTCGCCAACGAAGGCTTTGATCGCAGCGGACGAGTTCATGTAGGTGATGGGGATGATCGGGTGATCGCCTAGCACGGATTTGAGTTGTTCCCACGCTTCGAGTGTCTGGTCGATGTTGGCCATATCCGCCATAGAACATCCGGCGCCTAGATCGGGGAGGATGACGCGGACTGATTCGTCGGTGAGGATATCGGCGCTCTCAGCCATGAAATGCACGCCGGCGAACACGACATATTCTATGCCTTTTTGCTGTTGGGCTTTGCGAGAGAGTTCAAAGCTGTCGCCGACGAAATCGGCGAAGTCGATGATCGCGTCTTGCTGATAATGATGGCCTAGGATCGCGACTTTGCCTGATAGTTCGGTCTTGGCTAATTCGATGCGAACGCGCAACTCTGGTTCGGATAATTGGTTATAGATATCGGGCAGAGGTTGTTGCCAAGTGCTGAGCATTGCAACGATTATACGCTGATTAAGTGGCTGGGGTAGGGTTTTGCGTCATTTAATGAGCCACAGAGATCATCGAGAACACAGAGCGTGGGAATGACAGATTTAGGTGATACATAATGCCACGGGCGGGACGCCGTGCTACAAAAAAGAGGCGGAAAATGTCCAACAATTAGATCGAAAGTGCGATTTTTTAGGCTTTACATTCGTGCGCGATTCGTGTGATTCGTGGCTACTTTTTTTCCCTGTGATCTCGGTATGCGCTGTGGCTGATTCAGTATTTTAAATGCGGATATTCAGAATTGCATTGCGTGATCGTCGCGGATCAAAAACCCAGTTCCGACCAGCGTTGGGTGACGCGGCGTTTGATGGCGTCGGTCATTTCCAATTCCCTCGGCCAGACGCGGACCTGGCCTTCGCCGGGGAGTTTTTTTGTGGCGTCGAAGCCGATCTTGCCGCCCCAGCCATACGCGGTGCTGGCGTGGTCGAGAATATCAACCGGGCCTTTAACGATCTCCACATCCCGCAGCGCGTCGACATTCGCGAACAGATGAAACAGCACTTGTTGCTCAGCATGCACATCAACATGATCGTCGACAACGATGATAAATTTGGTAAACGACATCTGACCCGCGCCCCAGATCGCGTGCATCACCCGGCGGGCTTGCTGTGGATATTCTTTTTTGATCTTGATAAAGGCGGCGTTGTGGAACACGCCGGAGATCGGTAAAGCGTAATCGATGATGTCCGGGACGAGCATTTTTAGGAGAGGCAAAAAGATGCGCTCGGTGGCTTTGCCGAGGTAGTAATCTTCCATCGGCGGCTTGCCGACGATGGTGGCGGGGTAGATCGGATCGCGACGCATCGTGATGGCGGTGACATTAAATTGGGGATAGACATCAGCCAGTGAGTAAAAGCCGGTGTGATCGCCGAACGGGCCTTCCATCAGCGTTTGATCGGGATCGACATATCCTTCGATGACAATCTCTGCATTGGCGGGGACTTGCAGGTCGATCGTTTTGCATTGGACAAGTTCGATGCCGCCATTGTTCAAGAAGCCGGCGAACAGCAATTCTTCGACGCCCGGCGGAAGCGGGGCGGTGGCGGCGTAGGGCAACACCGATTCGCCACCCAGCACGATCGCCAGCGGCATTTTTTGATTGCGTTCTTTGTAGGCACGGAAATGTCGCGCGCCGTCGTGGTGCATATGCCAGTGCATCGCGCAGGTGCGCGGGCCATGGATTTGCACGCGATACATGCCGACGTTGCGGGCACCGGTTTCGGGGTGTTTGGTATAAATGCCCCCGAGAGTGAAATATCGACCTGTGCCTGCCTGACTCAGTTTAGGATGACCGATCGCCTGATCGCTGATCTGGTCGCTGGCGAGGTCGCCGTCTAAAGGCCAGCATTGCAGGACGGGCAGTTTGGTCAGATCGGCTCGATCGCCTTCTAGGACAATTTGCTGGCAGATGCCGCTACGGACGGATTTCGGTGGAAAGCTGGCGAGTTTGAGCAGATCCAAGCCTTTTTTCATCTTGTCCAGAAGGGAGGTCGGCACTTCGGGCTTGATGAGTTGCTGCACACGGTCGGCTAACTGATCGAGTGACGTGCAGCCCAGCGCCTGACAGACTCGCCAATAGCTGCCGAAGGTGTTGATCGCGACGGGGATGTCGGATCCGAGCGGTTTTTCGAATAAAAGCGCTTTTCCGCCCAGTAACGCGGCGGGGTGTTTATCGCGTTCAGAGTGCGCGTGCGGTGCGGGCGATTTCATCACGCGGTCGGCGATTTCGGTGATTTCAAGGATCGGATCGACTGCCGCGCGAACGCGAGTCAATTCGTTCTGCTGGTCAAGATGATTCAGGAAATCGCGAAGGGTCGGGAATGCCATAATCGTGAATGCTAGGGCGCCGAGCGTCGCGTCACAAATCGACGTTGGATTGGGATCGGGGATTAGGCCACAGATTTCCGCAGATTACGCTGGAGGAACACAGATAAGAGCTGTATTTTCAGACTTTTCGATTGTGGCGCACGCGTGCTGAGGAGGAAGAAGCAAATTACAAAAGGCGTGAAAATTGATTGTCATTCTATTTTAAGCACGAGGCCGCTTGTCCCGCGCTGGAGTGATGAATCACATCCGCATTTGTCTGCGTTCATTCAGCATAATCTGTGTAAATCTGCGGCATATTCTTCGTCACGACTGTCCTGCCCAATGGTTTTAGGTAGCGGAGCCACACAAGAGAATCTGAAATCTGAATTGATCGTTATCGGACGCACGGGTACAAAGGGGGGTCTGTTCTGGGCGTGATGGATCACGCTCGGAAGTTTTGAAACCTTTTGGCGCTTGGAGCGTCTAACCCCATGTCGAGCGTAAGTGGCAGAATCAACGCTTCGATGCGTATGGTCCCTCAGGTGGACGATACGCGTGAGCTGGACCTGTTCCGCCGCGCCCAGACGGGCGATCGCGGGGCGTTTGGTCAACTCGCGATCCAGACGCAGGATCGGCTTTATAACGCGATTCTGCGGGTTGTTGGCGATCGTGAAGAAGCCCGCGATCTCACGCAAGAGGCGTTCGTCAAGGCATTGACGAAAATTGACAGTTTCCGAGGCGACAGCCAGCCATTTACGTGGTTGTTTCGCATCGGGGTGAATCTTGCGATCAGCCACCTGCGTAAGGTACAGCGACGGCGGACGTTTTCGTTGGATGCGCCTCGCAATGGTTCATCAGGTGGCGATCAGGCGTCGGGGTTGATGGATCGGTTCGTCAGTGACGATTCATCTCCGTCGGCAGCGATGGAAAAGCACGAAACCCAGCAACAGGTGCTGGCAGCGATGGGCCGATTGGATGCAGAGTACCGGGCGATTCTGGTCATGCGGGATATGGAAGAGATGAATTATCAGCAGATGGCCGACGTGCTGAACGTGCCTCTGGGCACGTTAAAAAGTAAGTTGTTCCGCGCCCGGCTGGCGATGCGTGAGCAATTGAAGGTTGTTGTCAAAAAGTAGTGCGTTGTAATTTGTTCGACTGGATCGTGTTGCGAAATGAAAGCTATGTCTGAAGGAACAGAAAACATCGAATCCCGCCTGGCCGCCTATATCGATGGTGAGTTGGCGGAGAAGGATCGCGCCGAGATCGAACAGTATCTGGCAGCGAATCCCGGGCATCAGCAATTAATCGACGAATTGCGCACGCAGCGGTCGCAAATCGCATCGATCCCCCGCGAACGAGCGCCGGTGGAAGTGCTTGATCACCTGCAATCGCACTTGGAACGACAATCGTTGCTCGAGCATGTTGAAGATGGCGTCGGTTCGATGCGGATCAACCATTGGCCGCAGTGGACCGCCGTCGCAGCGATGTTGCTGTTGACGGTGGGACTCGGCGCGTTGGTTTTTTCCGTTCTCCCCGGCGGGGCTTTGAACCGCGAATCGATCGCGATCGCGCCGCCTTCATTGCAGGATTTGCCCACCGCGCCAACGCTGGATGAAAAAGATAATCCTGCGGATGCCGCATTGCGGAAACGCGACATGCCCGACAATCGCGATGCCGTCGCCGCCGCTGGAGGCGGTGGGGCCATGGAAGAAAATCGCGGGCAGGATTTCGTCGAAAAGATGGCGGCCGAGTTGGAAGCCGATGCAAAAACGCCTAAGCCCGTGCGCGACTTTACCGCCGCCGGGCTCAAGTCCGAAAACGCACTCGCCAGCGCGGACAAAAAGGATGATTCGTCGATCGCATTAAACAACGGAAGTGCGATTGTCGTATCGACCGACGACCCGATGATTACGCAAAATCTGCTGGCCGGTTATCTCGGGCAAAACGGGGTGGAGTTTCAACCCGTGCGGGCGGAAATCGCCCAATCGCTACCTTCGCTCGAAGCGAAGATGACGTTCTCTGCCAAGGATAGCGTGGATGTCAACATCAAAGGGCGCTTTGATTCCCAGCAGCAAGTGCTAGGCTCGGTGGTGCAGCGTGTGAACATGAAAGAAAACGGGCAAGTCACAGGTGAACAATATCTGCTGGTCCGCAACGTATCGCCTGATGACGCCAAGCGTCTGAACACGATCATCAATACCCAGCGTGGTGCGCGTCAGCAAGCACGCTTTTATGGCAATGCTGATCTGTATCCCGAAAACGTCGCTGAGCAATCGGCGATGAAAGGGCAGATTGAACCCTTGCACACCTCGCAACAGCAAATGAATGCTCCGTTGAGTTCTGATCCCGCGAAACAACAGGCCGCAGTTGCGCAAAAGGAAGAGGCGAAGCAGGACGTCGTGCCGGCTGACGGTCATGCCGACGGCGCGATTGTGCAGGAAGGCAACTCAAATCCCACGCAGGTATCGCAGCAGGCACAGACCGACGCCACGCTTCAATTGACCGCCAAGCCCGAAGCGCAGGCGAATATCGTACAAAATCGTACCGATATTTTGATCGTCGTTCGAAATGATCTGCCCGCCAACCCGCGCGTCGATGGCGCACAACCTGCTAACGCGTTGTCCACGACGGGGGAGACAACTTCATCCGGATCATCCACGCAACCTAGCACCGCACCGGCGGCGGTTGTACCTGCTGAACCAACCAACACGCTGCCCGCGCCTACCACCGTTCCCGCAGTGGACTAGAATCTCCACATGTTTACTGCACACCGCCTCGGCGATCATCCCATCATCACACCCGCACATTTCTTAACTCGTGAAGACGGCAGCAACATCAACGGCCCAAGCCTGATCCGAAAGCCCGACTGGATCGACGCACCTGGCCGGTATTGGCTTTATTTTGCGCACCATCAAGGCGAGTCGATTCGATTGGCAATCGCGGACCATCTTTGCGGCCCGTACAAGTTGATTGAAGGCGGTACGCTGCAACGGCATCAAACGCATTTCAATCATCACATTGCATCGCCGGATGTGCATGTCGATCAGGTGAACAAGCGGATTGTGATGTATTACCACGGCTGCTGCAAAGCCGATCCGAAATCGCGTTGGGATCAGATTTCGTGCGTGGCGTTTTCCAACGATGGCGTAAACTTTAGCAGCAAGCGCGAAACGCTGTCTCCAAGTTATCTCCGCATGTTTACCTGGCGTGGCAGGCATTTCGGGATCGTGATGTACGGGATCCTTTTCCGATCCGCTGACGGATTGACCGCATTTGAAGAAGGTCCGCAAATCCTGCATGAGAATGCCCGGCATCTTGCTACGCTTGTTCGTGGCGACGTGCTGCATCTGTTTTATAGTTGCTTTGGCGATTTTCCCGAGCGGATCGTGCATCGGCAGGTTGATCTGACGGATGATTGGAAACAATGGCGTGTTGGTGAAAGGACTGACATTCTTGCCCCAGAGTTCGACTACGAGGGCGTAAATACGCCGCACATCGCCACAGCGCTGGGGCGCGTGACCGAACCAAGTTATCAGCTTCGGGACCCCGCGATTTTTGAGGAAGATGGAAAGACCTATCTGCTCTACTCCGTCGCGGGTGAATACGGCATTGCGCTGGCGGAATTGAAATCACCCGCGGAACCTCTGAATCAACCGACCCACCCACGCCTGTCACCTTGAGATACTCCGAAGGGTCTAGCTGAATCGTCAAAACTGACTCACTTTTGCAATTCAAGTAGATGCTTCGGAGTAGCTCAGCATGACACGCAAGAGGGGTGTGACGTTGTTAAGAGGTTCCCGGCATATTCAGCCGCGCAATAAACGCGTTGATGGGCTACAATCCGTCATGTCACAGCCTGTCACCATCGAGAATGATTATTTGCGTCTGGACGTCTGGCCGCAGTTTGGGGGGAAGGTTTCTTCGATCATCGACAAGGCCGACAACCACGAATTGCTCTTTTCATACGCGTCTGAATTGCCGAGTCGGTGTCAGTACGGAATGGCGTATTCAGAAGGGTGGAAAGCGGGGTGGGACGAGTGTTTTCCTGCAATCGCGCCGGGTGCCTATCCGCTGCATCCTTATGAAGGCATCGCGATCCCCGATCACGGCGAACTGTGGGCCTTGCCCACAACCGCAGTGCCCACGCGCGACGGAATCACCACCGTCTGGCATGGCTTGCGATTCGGATATCGTATGACTCGCAAATTGTATCTGGAAGATAGCGCGGTCATCGCGGAATATACGCTGATTAACCTCGCGCCCTTTGATTTGCGGTTTTGCTGGTCGCAGCAGATGTTGTTGTCGGTGGTGTCGCCGGTGAAGATTGATTTTGCGAATCCACTTCGATTGCGTGATGGCAATACCTGGCCGGTGCTGGATGAGCAAAATGCTTTCGAGCAATTCGATCGCCTGCCAGACGGGTGTCACTGGAAGGTGCATTCCGATGCGCCGATTTCATGTCCCGCGACGATTCGATACCCCGACCGCAAGCGATCTTTGACGATCGAATACGATCGCGATTCACTGCCAACCGCCTACTGGAATATCCTTATCAACACCGGCGGATGGGAAGGCCAACGCAATCTGTCGGTCATGCCCGCGACCGCGCGTGCCGATCACCTACACGCCGCCGTTGAAGACGAGTCCGCGGCAAGCATCGTGGCCTCGGGACGATCGACTTGGCGAACGGTTCTGCGAACCGGGCATATCTAACGGTTGCTGTCGGGGCGGCGCTTACATCGTCTACGCATTCTAAAACTCATGCGGTTTTATAGCACATCCAAGGAACATATTGGATCGTAGAATATGCTGAGCACGAACAAGGTCGCAGCGTAAAGGACTAAAGCCTGCGGCGTCTTTGAGAATGCAACGATCCATAGGCCACTGGCTTGATGAATCCCTACCCCCCCTGAGCCCGGCGAGACCTTCCCCGCTCGCCGGGTTTTTTTACGCGCCTTCCAACGACCTATTGCTAGCATTTTCCTGCGTGCCCAACGGCGGTTGTCCACACGAGCGCAGCCTGTAAATCGTGTACAGTGATGTGCTTCCATGGATTCGTGCGATTTTGATCTCCCACTATCTGCCGCCATTGCGATGGTGGGGTTCACGCGTCCGTGGTGTATCGCAGGCGGTTGGGGGATTGATTTATGGCTTGGCAAAATGACGCGCCAGCATAGCGGAGTGAAGATCGCGATCCTGCGCGAGCATCAGATCGATCTGCGGGATTATTGTCACGGTTGGAAGTTCCACATCAAAACAATGGATGGCCGACTCGTCGCGTGGAAGCAAACCAATCGTCAGATGCTGATGCTGCCGGTGCGCGAATTGCAAGCCCATGATCGTGCTGCGCGACCGATCGGTATATCTTTGCATGAATCGGACGGGATTGACTGGATTGATCCGATGTTCTTTGATGTAAGGCGCAACCTCTCGACTTGGCTCACCCGTACTTCGCGCGGCGTGCCGGTGCTGTCGCCTGAGGTCAACCTGTTGATCCGATCACACGACCCCGGCGATCGCGTCGAACTCGATTTCCGTTCGGCTGCCGATTTGCTGGGTGAGGATCAACGGACATGGCTTAAGCTTTCGTTGATGCGGATCAACGCGTATCACCCCTGGTTGGATCGACTGTGATGAGGAGCTGGCGACGGTCCGTATTTTACAGACGAATTTCCGATCCAGCGATTTTACGAGCCTTGCCGAGCGGGTAGACTGATCGTTGTGATGAAGCAAACCCCACAAACCGCCGCGATTGCGTTGATGATGCTGTGTTCAGGTGCGATCGGTGCATCAATAATCGAATCCGATTTCGCCGAGAAATTATTTCAAACCGCCAACGAATTATCGCAAAACCCGCAGACCGCCCCGGCCGCCGAAGCATTGGGCGAAGCGGCGTTGCGATACGCGAAAGAGGATCCGCGTTTGTTGCGTCAGTCGATCGACCTACAACTGCAATTCGGGCATCGTGAAAAAGCGATTGAATTGCTTAACGCCTATCGCAAGCTGGAACCCAATGACCAACTAGCGATGGTTCAGACGATTGATCTGCTGGTTGAGGGGATGCAGTCAGCGGATGAACGCCGCAAATACATGGAACAAATCGCCACCAGCGAAGCCGTCGCCAGCGAAGTACGATCGCACGTTTGCGTGCAGTTGTACGCGCTGCTGATCGAAACCGGTGACGCCGCCGCTGCCGCCAAATGGTTGAACCAGTCGATCCTGCTTAATCCCGTCAACCCCCGGGCGTTGCAGTTGACGCTCGAACGACTTTTTGCCACCGGCGGCACGGCACCGCAACGCACGACGGCGATGGTCAACCTGCTTAAAAGCAATCCGATGCAGCCATCGACGCTGGCAACCCTTGCACAAGAACTCGCCCGCGCCGGTGCGACCGACGAAGCCGTCACGATGTATCGCAAGGCGTTCGATATGAACACGGCACTTGCGGTTCGTCCGAATGCGGATGACGTGATCAACTACGCCGCATTATTGCTGGCGACAGACAAACCTCAGGAAGCGGCATCAATGGCGACTGCGGCGACACAGCTCGCGCCGTCGTCGGCGCGGGCGTGGTTCATGCGGGCGATGGTCGAAAAGCAGATTGGCAACGACGCGAACCTGACAGCGGCGCTGGCCGAAGCAAAATCAGCGTTGACAAAAAACCTGATGGTCCTGCATCGGGCGATCGATAAAACCGCACCAGAAATCACGGAAGAAACCCCCTCAGCAATGCCTGATGTCCGCGCAGATGCCAAAGCGATTGATGCAAAAAGTGACTTGGCGAGGATGTATGCTGGAGCGCTTGGGGACGTAGCGTGGCTGGATTCCTACTTTTCCGCAAAAGCCCCCGATCCTGCGATCATCGAGGCGCTGACAACATTGACCGGCGACAACAGCGTCGCCGTGACACGGCTGCAAGGGTTTGCCGCACTGGGCACGGGACAGATCGACGAAGCGCAAGTGAAGCTGAGTGCGATCGCTGAACGCGATTCGTTGGCACGCGTGGGCTTGCTTGCCGTGAAGTTGAAAAAAGGCGAAGCCAAAGAGGCGCTGCAATCGCAGGCAAATGATCTGCTTAAGGAATTGCCGGTTGATGTCTGGTCCGCGACGGTGCGACAGACGTTGCGAGAACTGGCACCGATTCAATTTGCGACCGATGGCAAGGCGGAGGTGATCGCCGAGAGCGCGAAACTGCCCGACCAATGGCTGACCTTTCCCAAGGCCGCCAACGGGTTTTATCTCATGGAATTGACGCCACTTAAAGTCGGCATTCAAGTTGGCGAGCCGATGCTGATGAAATTGCGTGTGCAGAATACCAGTAACTTCCCGCTGGTCATCGGGCCAGGCGGGGTGATCGACCAGAGCGTGGCAATTGATGCTCAGGTGCGCGGACCAGCCGAGCAGTATTTTCCAGGCACCGCAATCGCGCGCATTACCGGCGATTTAGTCTTGCAGCCGCGCGAAAGCGTCATGACGCAGGTGCGAATCGACAGCAATGAGTTGGGCAATTTTTTGAATGCGTCCCCGCATGTTGCGTTGACGATTTATGCGTCGGTGGTAAGCAATCCCCGCGTCGTTCAACAACAGAATGGTCCCGCGATTTTGCCCGGGCCGGGTGGTTTTCGTCAGCAAGGGGAAAGCGTCATGGATCGCGTTGCACTGCCATTTGCCAAAGACACCGTGCGTCAGCAATTTGCGAAAGATTTGCAGAACCCTGCCGCCGAACAGCGCCTGTACGCCTACCGTGCGATCGCCGGGAATGTGCAGGCATTGCTCGGTGTTCAACAACCGACCGATCAGCACCGCGAACTGGCAGCAGCGGGTCAAAAAATGATTTCTGAAGCACTGGCTAACGAAACGGATCCGGTGGTTAAATCACAGGTTAGTTTGCTGATGCTATCGTATGCGGGCAAGCCGGAGTTGATCGACGCGGGCTTGCAAGCGATGGTCGCGTCTTCAGCATGGCAGGAGCGCATCACCGCAGCGTTGATCGCGATAAATCTGCCGCAAGCAAAGCGTGCCGAATTGCTAAAACCATTGGAAAATGACGCCGATGACGCGATCAAAAAGTTGGTCGCTACGATCGTGACAATTCCCGATCCGAAACCGGCGACCCAGCCTGCGAATTGATCTGTCACGATTGCAGAACGCGATCTACCGACGTCGCCGCAGCAATCCGCCAAGG
>JBBQXB010000017.1:0-55927 GCA_038210015.1 Tepidisphaerales bacterium | reverse complement strand
AAACCGACAACGACTGGAACGACGTGCAACTGAATCTGGTTTCAGGACGGCCGATCAGTTTCGTGATGAATCTGTACCAGCCCTTGTATGTGCCGCGTCCGACGGTGGAGATGGAGTTGTATTCGTCGCTTCGTCCGCAGAGGTATGACGACGGGATGGCGAACAAACGCGATGGAGGTCGCGCGGTTGAGGGTCGCGCAGAAATACAATCGCAGGCAGATGCTGCTCGCAAGCGTTCTGGGGGCAACGCCCCCGCCGCGCCGATGGCGGAGGAATCAAAGGCGGTGCAACAAGCAGAAAAACTTGATGCACCCCGTAGCGCACTGGACCCCACCGCATCCGTGCAATCCGTCGCATCCGCTGCCAAGCTGGGGGAGTTATTCCAATACTCGGTTGGCAATGTCTCGCTGCCGCGTCAGAAGAGCGCAATGATTCCGATCGTGTCGGACACGGTTGAGGTCGAAAAGGTATCAATCTACAACCAGCAGGTTTTGCAAAAACATCCGCTGAACGGTGCACAGGTCGTCAACAGCACCGGCAAGCATCTGTTGCAAGGACCGATCACGGTGTTTGAGGCCGGTTCATACGCAGGCGACGCCCAGATCGACAACGTCCCGCCAGGCCAGAAACGATTGCTCAGCTACGGGATCGATCTGCAACTGCTCGCGCAAACCAAGCCCGAAAGCACATCGCAGGTGGTCAGCGGGAAGATTGTCAAAGGCGTTTTACAACTGACGCGTAAAAATGTGCAGTCGATGACCTACACGATCGAAAGTAAGGCCGACAATGACAAGACCGTGATCGTAGAACACCCGATCAACCAAGGCTGGAAGCTGGTCAATACCGCAGAACCCTCCGAAACAACGCAGTCGCTTTACCGATTCAAAATGCCGGTTGCAAAGGGCGAACAAAAGTCGTTAAAGGTGAATGAGGAGAATATTAATCTTCAGACGATCGCGATTTTCCCGGCTGACATCGGCACACTGGCGATGTATGTCCGCACGGGTGAAATTTCGGATGATGTGCGAAAATCATTGACCGAGGCGATCAATCGTAAACAGGCGATGGCAGAGATCGAACGGCAGATCAATGAAGGCCAGCAGGAAATCGCCAAGATCACCAACGAGCAAAGCCGCATCCGCGAAAACATGCGCATCGTTGATAAAGCCAGCCAATACTACAACCGGCTGCTGACTAAACTGAGCGAACAAGAGACGCAAATCGAGAAGTTGCAGATCGAAAGCCAAGACCTGCGCACCAAACTTGATGCCGCCCGCAAAGCATTTGAGGATTATGTGAACGGGTTGAACATCGGGTAAACCTGTTTTCGGCAGGAAAAGTTAGCCACCGATGGGGCACGGATGTGCACCGATAAAATGCTGTCGTGACATGCGCGTGCCGCTGCGCCGACCGCGTAGCCAATTGCCACAACCGGACGATGCTCCCACGCCCAGATAAGTTCATACCTCAAAATGGCTTTGTATGAATGATTCTGCATCGGTGTAAAATCGGTGCCCCATCGGTGGCAGAATTGATTTCACCAACGCTGTGCGTGTGGCAACTCAGGCATGGGGGATTAGATAAACGCCCCGGCATCCAATCGGAATCGGACGGCGAGGCGTTTCGCCTGGGCTTTGCTGATGGCGCGTTTGCCGGACAGGATCATCGACGCCGCGGGTTGGCTGCCAACGATTTTGCCCAATGCTGTGGCATTCATCTTGTTTTCGGCCATCAGATGCTTCAACAATTCCACCGGCGTCACCTTCTCCCGAGGCGGTAGTGTGCGGGTTTCATAATCGGCGATCAACGTCGCCAGAGCGGATAGATAATCTCTTTGACCCGGCGAAAGATCTTCCCTTCCCATCAAGGTGTCCGTGACTTCCAAGGCTGCATTATTTTGAGCATCGCTAGTGATTCGCTTCAAAGCAAATCGCTGGATCAATCGCAAGTAATCGTCGGCGATGGATTTTGTTTGCAGTGTTGTCGGCATGGTTATTTCCATTTCTCTTTGTCGTATTCGGCGTGAGTCATCAAGTTTACGAACTGCACAAGCCCTTGCGCATAGTCGATTGCGGTTAGCAGCCGGTATTTGTTGCCGCCAACATTGAAGATGGTGACGACCCTTCCGCTTTTCTGTTTCACGCCATCGGCGCTGGGATAATCGCGGCGCACATCAATGAGGCTCTGCCATTCTGCTTTGCCTACCGTTGCGACCCATGTATTGATCCATGTCTTAGCTTGAATATGCGTCTGCAACGCAATCCGCAGCTTCTTCTCACCAATCAGCAGCATCCATAACATTATGATATATTTGCATCGGCAGTCAACAACAAAATGCAATGCGCTCACGAATTCCTATTTGCTTGACACCTCCATCAATCGTACATCCCATCTGGTGTGATTTTATCGGAGTCCAATCATGCGATGGAATCGAATTGCCTGTCATGTTGCGGCGTTGTCGTTCATTCTTGGTTCGGGTGCGCGGGCGGAAAATGATACTTTCAACGGTGCTTGGACCGTCGAGTTCACGCCCACCTCAGCCGCGGTCACCGAAGGCGCCAAGGATTTCAAAGACGCTGCCTTGTTTCACAACAACGAACTGTCGTCAGAGGCCTTTGGCATGTACGGATTCAACACCGTCACCTACACGCTTCAGGAAGACAATCCCAATATCTTCACCGCGACGATGACAAGTCAAACCCAAGGCACGCTGCAATGGGCCGGACAAAAGCAAGGCGACCGCGTGGTCGGTATCCTTCTATGGACCAAGCCCAGCGGACAAATCCACAAATACAACTTCGTCGGAAATGTGTTGCAACCCGCCGAAGACTGAAAATGGTCGTTACATGGGGCGTGACCTGTGACGTGACGCGTGTGTCGTGAGAGACAGTTCAGCGCTGTGTTTAGCCGCGAGCTTGCTCGCGCCGCATCGCGAAGCATCACGCCACCTGACACGGTTTGCGATCTGTCCTGGTGAAGTCATCCTTACATTTTTCTTATTGGCGCGTCATGGGTAATTCGACTATCGGGGGTCGTTAGCCGAAGTTCCGAATCAGCCGAGTGCGTAAACCCGCGCGTGATCGTGGGCGCGATCGCGCCATGCAAAACGCGCGAACTTACGCTCGCGGTTTCAGCACCTTTTCCTATGTAACAGGCAACCATCACCTCGCATCTGTCGCAACTCGCAATTCCTGCTCCCCCGCGTATGATCTGGGCACCGGGAGGCATGGTTGTCTGCGGAACCGATATCGCAAAGCAAGGCCGACGACTTGGTTCTCATGCGTGGGATCGCCGAGCAAGACCCTAATGCGCTCAAGGCAATGTACGACAAACACGCATCTTTGGTCTACACCATCGCCTATCGCATCCTCAGACGTACGGAAGACGCCGAAGATCTGGTCAGCGAAGTGTTTTTTGAGTTGTGGGAAAAATCTTCACGCTACGACCAAACCCGAGCCGCGCCGACAACGTACTTAGTTACGTTGACGCGCTCCCGCTGCATCGACCGAACACGCCGTAAATCGTATAAACAGCAGATGTCGATGCGTTCGGTCGATGATGTCACGCCGTTTTCATCCGTTGCGTCACCCGATAATGTTTCGGATCGTGAACAGTCTCAGATCGTGCGAAACGCACTGGCGTCGCTTGATCCGAACCAGCGAAAAGCAGTGGAATCCGCCTATTACGACGGATTAAGCCATACTGAAATCGCCGAACAACTAGGCAAGCCGCTGGGCACAGTCAAGACATATATTCGTCAGGGACTCATCCGATTGCGGGATGTCCTGCGTAAACATTCACGGGCAGAGGATTAGCTAACAGATTCGATCATTATTATGACACGCGACGAACTCGACCAACTCATGCTTCTCTACGCCGCCGGCGCCACCGACGCGCCGGAAAAGGCGTTGGTAGAAGCGCGCTTGGTGTCGGGCGATCTTGCTGCTCAGGCAAGCTACGCCGAAGCGATGGCGGTAGTCCATTCGTTGCCTCAGGCGTTAGAATTGCAAAGTCCGCCAAAGCGTGTTCGCGATGACCTGATGCACCGCGTGCTGGCATCGACGCAAACCCAAACACCTGTTTCACCCACGAGTAAAAGCGTATCCTATAACAGGGTAGGCTGGACGACTTGGGCGACCGGCGGGATCGCGGCGGCGCTGGCGATCGGCATGGTCTGGATGTGGTCTGAAAATCAGCACGTCCGATCGGAATTAGCGATCCGCACGCAGCAAGAACTTGAAACCAACCGCATCGCGGCGTCGCCTCATGTGCAACTGACCAAACTGCACATCGGCGACAATCAGACCGACGCCGAAGGTCAGGCCAACGGCAGGATCATCTACTGCCCGGTTACTAATCAGTACCAGTTGCGCGTTTTTCGGATGAGCGCCCCGGCAGCGGGTCGCGAATATGAGTTATGGCTGATCACACCCGAAGGCAAACCGATGCCGGCAGGGACATTCGTTGTCGATCAACGCGGATCGGCGACAATTTATTTCCACGCCCCCAAGGGTATGGATTTTCAACTCGCCGCCGTCACCGATGAACCCCTTGGTGGCAGCCCCACGCCCACAGGGCAGATGCACCTCAAAGGGTCGCTAAGCATTCAATAGACAAGCGCCCGCCGTCGCAACCTGCTGTCATTCTCCACTTTGGGCGTAATTCTCTTAACTCCGCGCCCCGCGTTGCCGATGCAACAGGATAGATGTTTCGCCCCGGAGGCAATGCGCATGTCCGATAACTTTGGTTTGCTCCAACAAGCGATCGAACGCAACACCCCCATCGTTGTCTCCATGCCGTCATCCGGGATGATGCGCCCAAATCGATCGCGCTTGCTGCAAATCACCGATCAAGGCGTGTTGCTTGAATCGATCCCAAACCAAGGCGATCTGCTTGATGAATTGATCGCGTCCGAAGAAACCATCACCGTCACGTTTCGATCCGATGCACAAAAAGTTGAGTTCCAAAGCACAATTCTTAAACGGTTTCGCGGACATCGCCTCAACGCCAACACACTGGTCGAAGCCATCCTGATTTCCACGCCGCAGGCAATCAAAGCGGTGCAACGTCGGTCCAACTATCGCGTGACCGTACCAGGCGATGTCGGGATCAACTTTCAATTCTGGCGCATCGCCGAAAAAGTTGATTTTCTGGATGAGCCCCCCGCTGCATCGGGGTTGCGCATCGACGTTCGGGATTTTTCCGAAGGCGGGTGTGGCGGGACGTGGAAACGCCGCAACGACGATCCGCCGACACTGGCGCCTCAACAACGACTCCGCACAGAAATTGACGGCCCCACGGGAAAAATCCTACTCGACGCCCGCTTGCGATTCACCGAAAAACTTACCGGCTTGGATTATCAACGCATCGGCATCCAGTTCCTTCTGGAACCGGCTAACATTCAAGATCGCCAGAAGATGATGCAGATCAACAAACTGCTGGGCGAACTACAGCGGATGGAACTACGCCGTAAAAAATTCGCGCGTTGAACAGTTATCCCCGCCGCAGAGTAGTAAGTAGCCGCGAATCACACCAATTTTGCACGAATCGTAGACAGACGAGTGCGTTAAGTTTCACTTATCTTAAACCCCGTGCGGCGTGCAATCCGTAGCACGGGCCTCCTCGCAAATGGCATTTTTTCGTCTGCGAAATCTGCGCAATCTGCGGTTTGATCTCTCTGTTTACGCTGCGATCTTGTGGGTAATCGTCACGTTGCGCGATGATCGCACAGCTCTCGGAGTACCGCGACCTGTGGCACCCCGTTCAAGATAAAATCAAATACACCGTAAAAAACGCAAATTGCTTACGCCGCTTCCTGCTTCAACACAATTTCGTACATTTCTTGGGGCGTCTTGGCGTTGTTCATCGCAAAGCGGAATTTATCGCTGGTCATCAGGCGCGAAATCGCCGCCAGCGCTTTGATATGCACCCCTGCCTGGTCCGGCGGGCTAGTCAGCAACCAGATAATCGTCACAGGTCGCCCGTCAATGGATTGAAAATCGATCGGCACGAGCGGCTTGCCGATCGCCATCGATAGCTTCGGCGTGCCCGGGCTTTTACCGTGGGGAATCGCCAAACCATTGCCGATGCCGGTGGTTCGGGTCGATTCGCGATCCAAGACCGACTCCAAAACTTTCTTGGCATCGATAATATCGCCGTTGGCCTCGAGCAGACTTACCAACACAGCAATCGCCTCGGTCTTGACCGTGGCTTCAATGCCGAGCTTGATATTCTCGGGCTTGAGGATTTCGCTCAAACGCATCATTCCAACCACTCCAAAACGCGGACACCCTCACGCCCATGTCCACAACAATGTAAGCGGGGCATCGTACCGGAAAGATCGGTCAACAGGCAAATGCCACACCTTCACGATTGATAGCTCGGAATAGACCACCCGCTCACAAAAGTCCCCAGAGTGACTCTGAAGGTTCTGCCTGAGGCGTCAAAATCACGGTCATCTTCCGGTAAACAAAGGCTTCGACGCACCTGGGGGGTGACATTCGTGGGTGCGTTGGGTTATTCACAGGACGCTATCCACGTTCATCTCCTCTGTCAGTGAAACGCTCGCACCTCAACCGGCGCGCGGCAGGCGATGGCGGCCTTGCGACCCCACGCCAATGCCTCATCCATGCTGGCAGCTTCCAGCACCCAAAAACCGCCGACGTGCTCGTTGGTCTTTAGGTACGGACCATCGGTGACTTTTACTTCGCCATCGGGCTGCGCCCCCAGCGACTTTGCGCTGCTGGCAGCGTGCAGGCCGCCAACGAAAATCCTGATCCCCGCCGCCACCATCTCGTCGTTGAGCAGATCAATATCACGCGACATCGCATCATCCTCAACAGACGGGTCGTAGTTGTCGGGGTGGTGAATCGCAAGTAAATACTGTGGCATGACATCTCCCACTATTACATTTCTCTGCACGCAAGCTACCGCGTCATAGACAAGCTTGCTACACGTGACTGCCCTGCGCTGGCGTAGCGTATCAATTGGCTTGGGGCTTGCCACAGAGTGATTGCGTGATAATGTTTAAGCAACTTTTACAGAAGGATCGAGATGAATACGAAGCTACTCGCGTCGATGCTGCTTGGCACGGCAATTTTAGTGGGATGTGAATCGAACCGCAAATCAGGCATGGGTGGCGCATGCTGCTGTATGCCCGCTAAAGCGACCGAGGTTGATGACGCCAAGACAGTCGAGATCACCCGCGATCAAGTCCCAGCCAAGGTGCTGGCGAGTTTTGAAAAAGCGTTTCCGGGTGTGACCATCGCGGAAATCAAACAAGAAACCTATGCCGATGGAACCGTGCATTACGAGTTTGAATACAAAGATAAGACAGGCAAGGAATTGGAAGTCGAACTGAACGCCGAAGGCGAAGTACTGGAAGATCACGAATAATTTCCGACCCCTTATCCCCACGAATTGCTTTCAAAGCCCCGTCCGCCGGACGGGGTTTCTTTTTTGCTTGATGCGCATCACGTCAATCCATGTCCATGATTTTTGCGTCGAACGAAACCATACGCAAAACAAAGAATCATCACTATCCAGAAACCCCAAAACCACGGGCTATGCGTATCGTGAAAATTAACCGGATGCGGATGTGCTGCGGTTGCAAGCCATGTGTTGCCTATATAATCAACCGTCAATTTCAATCCGATCACCGTCACCAGTAGATACGCAGCCACTTCAAAGCGGGGGAAACATTCGAGCAGTTTGATGAAAATCATCGCGGCGAATCGCATCAGTACGACGCCAAAAAATCCGCCGACAATCACAACCCACAACTTGGGGTTGGTCGTTACATCGGCGGGTTTGGGCGGGATAAATGCCATCGCGGCCACAATTGAATCGACGGCGAAGGCGATGTCAGTCATTTCAATTACAAATACCGTCGGCCAGAACCGTGCGTAAGTTTTCATGACCGTCGTTGCGGTTGTGGCGGTGGGCGTGATTTGGGGTTCTGCGAGATTGGGAATCGGCGATCGTTTGTCGATTTCCGCTTCGCGTACTTCAGGTGACAAATCACCGGTGACTGGATCGTCAAACGTTGGCTGGCCATCGGCGCCAAGTTGGATGGTGTGTTTTTCGTGGTCGTTGGATTCAAACGCGAAATGTTTGATCGAAACGTATAGTAGATAGGCGCCGCCGAGGAGTTTGACGATCGGATAATTCAGCAGCCACGCCGCCGTCGCGATCGCGACGAATCGAAACAGAAACGCCCCTGCTAATCCATAGGTCAGCGCGCGTTTTCGCATTTCGGGCGGCAAACGTTTGGCGAGCAACCCCAACACCAACGCATTGTCCACCGACAAGGCGCCTTCCAGTACGATCAACAATCCCACGATCATCAGATCGCGCAGCTCAAAAGATTGTCCAAACATCATCGCAAGCATCTCAATTCCAGCATAACGATCGGGATGGAACTGTGGAAATCAGGAGGTGAACAAGGCGATTATAATTTGCGCAATGTTTTATAATCAGCTTTAAGAACGTACGCGCAGCATTGCTCATCATTCTTGCCATGCTGAGTTACTCCGAAGCAGCTGCTGGAGCCGCGAATTGAGGCAGTTTTGACTCTTCAGCTAGACTCTTCGGATTACCCCAGGGTGACATTCGCGAACGCGTTGAGTTGTTCACAAATCCCATCAGATCTACAGCGCCGCCAACGCTTGGCTAACCCGGCGGACTTCGTGCAGCGCCATGCCGTTGAGTTTGGGGATCGTGTTTCCGATCGGCGGGATAATCGACTGGCTGGCGCCGAGTCGGGAAGCTTCTTTGAGACGCGCTTCAAGCTGAGGAACGGGTCGGATTTCGCCGCCTAATCCCAATTCGCCAAGCGCCAGCGTCCCCGGCGCGATCGGACGATTAATATGCGCGCTGGCGATCGCCAGTGCGATCGCCAGGTCGACGGCGGGTTCGATCACTTTCACCCCGCCGGCGATATTCACAAACACATCGTCGGCGGCCAGTCGCATCTCGCAGCGTTTTTCCAGAACCGCAAGAATCATCGACACCCGATCATTCGATACACCCGATGTTTTACGCTTCGCTGCCCCGATGACCGATGATGCCGTCAGCGCCTGCACTTCGAGCATCATCACGCGCGATCCTTGCATCGCAGCGGTGAGAATCGTGCCGCTGGTGGGTTGGCCGTGGGCGTGGATGAAGAGTTGGGCGGGGTCAGCGACTTCCTTCAAACCGTCGCCGGTCATTTCAAACACGCCCACCTCATGCGTGCTGCCGAACCGGTTTTTCACGCAGCGGACGATGCGATGCGAATGAAACCGATCGCCCTCAAAATAAACGACCGTATCAACGATGTGCTCAATGATCTTCGGCCCCGCCAGCGTACCGGCCTTGGTGACATGCCCGACGACGATCACCGCAGTACCGGATGTCTTGGCGAGATAAACCAGTTGCATGCAACAATCGCGCAGTTGCGTGACCGATCCCGGCGCGGCCGGGATTTCAGGGCGATAAATCATCTGAATCGAATCGACGATCACGACATCCGGCTTATGCTTTTCGATCTGGTGCGTGATGCGCTCGATATTGGTCTCGGCCAGGATGCGGAGATTAGGCGATTGCAGGCTAATGCGTTGGGCGCGAAGCTTGGTTTGCCGGGCGGATTCTTCGGAGGTGACGTAGAGGACCGAAGGCGTAGGGCTTGGGGCTTGGGCGTTGGTGGTGGGCTTTCCACCAATCCCGACGCCCGAAGCTCGCACCCCGCCGAGCAGTCCCGCCACCTGCAATAAGAGCGTCGATTTACCGATCCCCGGTTCCCCGCCGACGAGGGTTGCCGATCCGGGGACAAGCCCCCCGCCGAGGATGCGGTCGAACTCGCCAATGCCGGTGGCGATGCGTTCGATCGAATCGGTGTCGATCTCATCCAGCGTCAGCGCCTCAGCGCCGCCAGCAAAGTGTCCGGTAGCGCGATCGGGGCTGGCGCGGTGCTTGTCCTCGGTCGGGGATTTGTATTCCTCCAAAGCATCCCATGTGCCGCAATCGGGGCATTTGCCGAACCATTTGGCATGAACTGATCCGCAGTTGTTGCAGAGGAATTGTTTACGCGGCTTTGGCATTTGTAAGGATTATGTACGGAAAATAAAACTTGTAAAGTGACAAGCTGATCGATACGATTTACGTGGTTGTGATGGACTCGCAGTAATGAAAACACCATTTGTGACCGTTTCTTCGAAGTATCAGATCGTACTGCCCGAGGAAGTGCGTAATGCGCTGAGCATCAAGCCCGGCCAGCAAATCGCGGTGATGCGCGAAGGTCGCAACATTACCTTGATCCCCGTGCAGCAATTAAAGGAGCTAATTGGGACGATGCCAGCCCATGACTGGACTGCTTCAGACCTTCGCGATCGCGAGGATCATTCGTCATGATTTTGTGCCTCGATAGCAGCGTCTGGATTGAACTATTTACCAACGGCGAACACGCAAATATATATGCCGACGCGTTTGCCAATGCTGATTCCATTATCGTGCCAACGATTGTTATCTATGAGGTGCGGCGATACAGCTTGGCGAGATTCGCCCGTGACGATTCCAACGGCTACTGGGCATTGATGACGATGAAAAAAACGGTCGATCTCGATGCAAATCTTGCCTCGTATGCCGCACGATTGGCGAACGAAAAAAAGCTCACGATGGCCGACGCGATCATTTACGCCACGACGCTCGAACACGATGCCGAACTCTGGACGCAAGACGCCCATTTCACCAATCTGCCCAGCGTCAAATATTTTGCAAAATAAATGGCCTGTTCAAACGCGTCACTTGTTCAAGAAATTCGCCAGCAGCTTTGCACCGTTGTCGGTTAGAAAGCTTTCAGGGTGATATTGCACCCCTTCCAATGCCCACGTTTTATGGCGAACGCCCATGATTTCGTTTTGATCCGTCCAGGCTGAGACGACAAAGTCAGCCGACCGAAGCGTGTCATTGCGGATAATCAGCGAGTGATAGCGTGTCGCGGTGAACGGGCTGGGCATGTCGATGTAGACCCCTTTGCCGTCGTGATAAATCTGGTCGGTCTTGCCGTGCATCAAACGTGCAGCCCGCTCGACCACCCCGCCATAGACATGGCCGATGCATTGATGACCCAGACACACCCCCAGCACGGGCAGTTTGGGCGCAAAATGACGAATCACATCGTTGCTGATTCCGGCTTCGTTCGGCGAGCACGGACCGGGACTGATACAGATATGCGTCGGCTTCAACGATTCAATCTGGTCAATCGTCACCTTGTCATTGCGAAAGACTTCGATCTTCAAACCCCGGCTAACTTGCCCGAAGGTCTGCACAAGGTTGTAGGTGAACGAATCATAGTTATCGATCAGAACCAGCATAGACACGCAGTATCAAGTTTTGCATGAAAACCAGCAAGCCCCCGCGCCGATTCACTGATTTTTCAGAAACGAATCGACCAACTCATTCACCTTCGCGCTTTGCTCTTCATGCGGAAAGGCTTTGGCGTTTTCGATGACGGTCAATCGCTTTTCTTTCGACCATTGCGCCTTACGAAACCATGCTTCGGTCGGCACGGGCATCAGATCCGCGCCCATCACAACCAGCACGCGCGAACGTACATACGGCAACCAATGCGCCAGATCGGTATCGAAATATCCGCATAGCAGGCTAATGTGTGCCATCATCTTGTTGGATTCGTTGGCTTCGATGAACAGCTTTTTTAACTTTTCACGCAGCACTTTTTGGGGATCGTGATAGTTGGCTTTGATCCAATGAATCAATCCGTCATCGCTGGCATCGACTTCGTAGATCGTATACCCCGCCGCCAGCGTGCCGAGGAAAAAGTGCGCGAACCGATCCGCCAATCCCGGCACTTCCCGGTAGGTCGTCTGGGCCGCCGGTGAGATCAAAACCAAAGACTTTACTAACGGATCATCATACACCCCCAGCCGCGCCGCGATGCCGCAACTTACGCCGCTGGCGACCACATGCGCCGGTTCGCCGACGACATCCGCGATAAAATCACGCAGCAAATGCTGGTGCATCTGAGCACTGTGCGACATACGCGGCACATCCGATTGCCCGAACCCGATTAAATTCAGCGCATAAACCGTATGCGATTGCTGCAACGCCTTGATATTATGCTGATATTCGTCGTGTGACGCGCCGGGATAGATGCCGTGCAGCAGAACCACAGCGTCGCCGAAGCCGCGTTTGTCGTAGGCGATTACGCCCCGCGAAGATTGATATTCAAGCAATGCCATGCGGCGGTTCGTGCGTTTCGTACAGGCGTTTCACCGAATCGCGCACCAATACTATCATCGTAAACACGCCCAGCGTCGTGCCGATCGGGAATGAAATACAATCGATCGCGGCAATCACGATGCAAAACACGCGCCGACGATGTTGTTTCAGCAAAAATCCACAATAAATATTCAACGCCCCGATCAGCCATCCAAAGACCGTCACGCACGACCCTATGCCAACAAATAACCAGCCAAACTCGGAGGGCATTTGATTGGCATTGGATGTCCCGGATGCAGGAAACACATCATTCACAACCGCGATGCCAAGCACAACATAGATCAGTCCGAAGCACGAGAACAACGCGATCATCCCTCCCCATATCCAATGCACGATCGCAAGTATTTTCAAATGCTGCAGGTCGTTGTTCATTGTCATTTGCGACGAGTAGGGAATGGTTGGATTTGCTGGCTGCATGATTGGAAGGTTGAAGGACGAAGGCGAATTGAAAGCCTTTACGAAGCGATCATGGTGGAATCTGATCAACGCGAATAACGCCGACTTGCTGACCATCAATCAGCAGCGGAACATTCTGACCAGCATGATAGACCTTTGAATGCGCGTAATGAGGATCGGTTGGATCGTCGGACTGTAATTGCGAGTAAACCTCGACCACCCGCTGCGGCAGGTTGACTATCCAATAAGTGGGAATGCCTGCTCTGGCGTAACTGCGCAATTTGATGGTGCGATCGCGTTGCAGCGTGGCGTTTGAGATTTCGATTACTACTGCGGTATCAGCCGCGCCGGGTTTACGATTTTCCCGAAGGTATTTTCTGCGATCACCTTTTACAATCGCGGCATCGGGTTCGGGTTCGCCATCGGGGAGGGTTAGCGATCCCTGATTGCGACTGCACCAGCCTTCAGGGAGTACCGCTCTTAACTCGTCATCCAGCAAACCCGCTGCAACATTGTGGGGTTCATCTTTGGGGATTTTGAAAACCAAAATCCCTTCCAGCAATTCGACCGGATCATCCGCGGTCAAAATCCCCGCTTCGATCATTTGATGATACCGCTCGACCGATAGCGAAAACACCGGCTCATCGGTTTCCGCGAATGGCTGATGATGGGTCGTGATGGTGGACATGCGTTTCACCAGTATACCGCTTACAACCGTTCCGCTGCGACTAAATCTTCGTAGGTTTCGCGGCGACGGATGATCTGATAGGTGTCGCCATCAACGAGCACTTCGGGCAGGCGCGGGCGGTTGTTGTAGTTGCTGGCCATCGCAAAACCGTAGGCACCTGCGGTGAAGACCGCCAGCAGATCGCCACGCTTGGTCTTGGGCAACGGCCGGTCCACCGCCAAGTAATCGCCGCTTTCGCAAATCGGGCCGACGACATCCACCACTTCACCATCGACGGGCGCGGCTTCGGAATCGCGCTTGTCGATCACGTTTTTTTCATCCGGTTTCACCGGCCAGACAAAGTGATAGCTTTCGTACAACGTCGGGCGGATCAGATCGTTCATGCCCGCATCGACAATGATAAACTGCTTCGCGCCACCCGTTTTTCGGTACAGCACTTTGGTCAGTAAAATCCCCGCATTCCCTGCGATATACCGGCCAGGCTCGAACGCGATGCGGTACGGCTTATCCTTCAAGAGCGGGATCAACGCCTTGGCGTGTTCGGTCACGGGTTTGGCTTGATCGGGGTTCTTATAATTCACCGCAAACCCGCCACCCAGATCCAGCCATTCGATCTTGTGGCCTTTAGCGGTTAGGCGATCGATCAACGCCGTCACCTTTTTCACCGCATCAACGTAGGGCTGAATCTCATACACAGGTGAACCGATGTGGATATGGATTCCGCCGATCCGCAGATTCTTCAAATTTTTATACTGATCGAACACCCGCTCAGCCCGCTCGATATCAACCCCAAACTTGGTTTCTTTCTTACCGGTTGTCGTCTTGGCGTGGGTTTTTGGATCGACATCAGGATTGATGCGCACCGCACCGATCGCGGTTTTGCCCATTTCACCAGCGATGCGGTCGATGTTTTCGATCTCGGCTTCGGATTCGATATTAAACGCTGCGATGCCGACATTAATCGCGTCGCGAATCTCATCATCGGTCTTGCCGACCCCGGCGTAGATGATGTGTTTTGGATCGCCACCCGCTTGCAACGCGCGAAACAGTTCGCCGCCGCTGGTGACATCAAACCCCGAACCCGCGTCAGCCAGCACTTTGCACAAGTTGATGTTGCCGCAGGACTTAATCGAAAAGCAAATCGTCGGATTGATTTCAGCGAACGCGGTTTTGATCTGATTGAAATGGTGCAAAAGCGTGGCTTTGGAATAGACGTAACACGCCGTACCGACTTCGCCAGCGATTTTCGCCGCCGGGATGTTTTCGCAGTAGAGTTCACCGTTTTTGTAGTTGAAAAAGTCCATCGTGTTTATAGTTTCCTGTGAATCGGGCGATCTTAGTGTGCGACGGTGAACGCTGCAATCACACGATGATGCGTTACGGCAATGCCAGGTGTTTCCCCCGCCACAGATACCACGCCGCGACGGTTCGCCAGGGGCGAAATCTCTCGCCTAATTCTCGAATCGCCTCGTAATCTTCGCGATCCATGCCGTAATGCAGCATTGCACTGTGTCGCAGACCCAGATCATCGACAGGCCAGACATCCGGGCGGTTCAGTGCGAACATGAGCACCATCTCCACCGTCCACTTACCAATGCCTTTAATCTCTGTCAGGTGGGCGATCAATTCGTCATCGCTCGATCTTGAAAATCGACGTGGATTGACCGTTCCGTCCAGAAATCGACTCGATAAATCGATCAAATAGCCGCGCTTTTGTCGGCTTAACCCACAGCCGCGGATGCGATCCTCGTCGCCGCTCGTAACAAAGCCATGGATATTCAGTGGGGTGATGCGTTTGGCGGGCATCTGAGATTTAAGTTTGATGAACATCGCCTCAGCGGCTTTGATGCTGACCTGCTGATTGAGGATCGATTGCACCAGCACGACAAAATAATCCGTCCGCTTTGATAACCCGCATGGGCCGACGCCAGCGACGATTTTGCGCATCGTTTTGTCGCGCGTGATGGCGCTGATCGCAGTTATCCAAGTGTCATCGTGTTTGTCCTTCCACCACATGCTCATGGTGGAATGATTGGCATGTCATCGCGTCGGGTCAATGGTCGCGACGATCGAGAGTGAAATGTAGTGCGCCCTCAAACCAACCATTGATCGATTCGCGGCAACGATGGACGGTGCAATGTGTACGCACTTGTTTGCCATCGGGCATGGTCAGTTCGACGACCCCGCCGTAGCCGAGTGGTAATCTTTCACGGGTGATGAAACCGATCCCGCGATCCTGCACGTCACGCGTGTAGAGAACTCTCGGCGCATCAAGTGGGTGTTCAGCGAACAGTTTGAGATGGGCGCGGGTGCGGTAGCTGGATCGTGCAGAAGCGCGTCTGTCGATATTTTTGCGTGGTGCTGCCGCTTCCATCGCCGAGAGAATCAAATCCACTTCGCCAGGCCAATCAAGCGGTACGGTTGGTTCGGCATCCGCGTCGTCTGCGTGCAGCGACATCGGGTTCTCGGGCATCGGTTGAGTTGCCAGATCGATCTCACGATTAAATTCGCCAACCAAACGCATGATACTACTCCTGTCTGTCCCCGTTCAGACCGAAAGCGATGAGTGCCGCTTATACCGGTCGCAACGGTTGTGCCGGTTAGAACGGCGGCGCTTCGCCACGCTTCCACCAGTCGGCATCGTTCTTCTGCTTTTCCTTCTTCTTTTTCGGCGTACCGGGTTTTTGCTCTTCGTCGGCTTCCCAAATATCGCCGGCGGGTTCATCGAGTTCGTGATGTTCGTCTGATGCCCCTTCACGCGGTTCGCCACGCACCATCGTCGCCAGCGTTGTAGCGAAGATCGACGCCACGGTTTTCAGCATCGCTTCGTCTTCATCCTTGAACGGACATTTTCCATCGCGGAACAGCATCATCACCGCCAAGGTTTCACCCAGATAGGTGCAGGCGGAAGACATCATCGTCTGCGCGGGCAGCAATTTGCGCTCAGCGGGTTGCAGCAATAGATTAAATTCCTGATCGGTCAGATGCACAAACCCTTCTCGGATCGTGGGTTGCAGCACCGAAGACTTCAGCGTGTCGATGATCTTTTTATCCCCGACGATCGTGTATTTCATATACGCGCCGAGTTCAAACACCGCATCATCCCCTGCCAGCCAGATCGCGATGTTGCTGTACCCGGCTTCTTTCAACAGCCAATCCATCGCATGACACAGCATTTGTTCGAGATCTTTGGCAGAATCGATCGTTTTGCGGAAACTTTCCCCCGCGCGAACTTCCTGGAGTTGCGAAGAGATTTCGCCATAGGCGTGAACCAGATCGTTGCAAAGAATATCCACCTTTTGGCTGACGGTGTGCCGGGCTTTGTTCAATTCGCGAACCGCGACTTTCAGACGCGTCAACCGCTTATCGTTGCGGGCGAGGATCGATTGTTTTTGCAATGCGTCGCGAACGTGCGATTGGATCTGTTCTGCGGAGAATGGTTTGGGGAGATAATCGAGCACGCCATGCCGAAGGGCGAAAATCGTCTGTTCGACGCGGGGTTGGCTTGTCATAAAAATCGTGGCGGCGCTGGGGCTGGAAAGCTTGAGTTCTTCGAGCAATTCGATGCCCGACCCGTCCGGCAAATTGATATCCGCGACCAGCAATTCAATCGGTTGGCGCGTCATGATGCGCCGGGCTTCTGTCATTGTACGTGCGACGAGCATCTGGCACTTCACAGCAGGAGCGACCAGGTCGCGGAACAATTCGATCATCTCCGGTTCGTCATCGACGACCAGTACGATCGGGACTGCGGACTTGGTTTTTTCATCCAACTCGGCTACTTGCATTTTCGTCTCCAGAAACGTGTACCGCGACCAAACTCTTATGAGCGAATCAGAAAATTATCTTCACAACTTTGATCGTCATTTATCGACGGTCACTTGCTCTTGCTAACGAGCCTGTTTCATCTGCGAGGCATTCGACTCGAAGCTCTGCACCGACGCAGGAAGCAGTATGATCGCCCGCGTTCCGGCGTTCGGCTGGCTTTCAAGCCGTAACGAACCGCCCGAACTTTCGATCCACCGCAACGCTTTAGCCAGGCCCATGCCCTGGCGTCGTCCGGCGGCTTTGACGCTGAAGAACGGATCAAACGCATGCCGAAGCGTGTGTTCGTCCATTCCAGTCCCGTTATCGCTAACGGTCAGCACCACCCGATGGCTGAAGGCATCAAAACTCGCCGACAGCGTAATTCGGCCTGTTGTCGGGTCGGTCGCCTGAATCGCATTGCTTACGATCTCTGCAACCGCAGACCCGACTTGCAGCCCATCCACCTCCGCAGTGGGGATATCCCCAACGCGAAGGTCTATTTGCCTATCGGCGATTTCGGTGTGCCCCTTAGCTTGTTCGATAGATGCAACAAATAAGTCGTGCACATGCACTTTTCCCAGCGCCGGTGCCAATGGTTTAGCGAAGTGCATTAGCTCGGTGATGATGTTGGATAGCGCCTGTGATTTTTCATACACCAATTGCGCGTGTGCTTGCTGCTTGGGGTCTGATAAGATCTTGGAAAGCAACTGTGATCGGCCTGAGATGATCATCAACGGGTTGTTCATCTCATGCGCCGCACCGGCCGCCATCTCGGCGACAGTGGTGAGCATTTTCGATCGGACTAATTCGCTTTGCGCGCTCTGTAAGCGTCGATTCGCGTCGGCAAGCTGCTCTGCCAGCGCGCGGGCTTCATCGCGAATCTGACAGGTCCGCAAAGCCAGACTCCACCCTCCCGCCAACGCGGTCAGTTCTTGATTTTGCGGGCTGAGGCGTTGCGATTCACCAACTTCTGCGCCCCATACGACCCCGCCGACGCAATTTCCATCGGCTTCCAGACTAATCCAATATCTTCCAGAACCCGCCAGCCTCGGCGAAAAGGTCTGCACCAACCATTCCATCTGCAAATCGACCGCCTGCACGGGAGAATCAGCGGTTTTTGATTGTGTCGGATGAGTCGCAACGCCGGGCATGTCAGCGGGTTGGATCATCTCAACCAGACTCGTTTGCATCAGATGCCCGGCACGGTCGACAAGAATCACTTCCGCATATCCCGCGCCAGGCGGCAATGAAAAGACCGCGACAACTGAAGATTCCAAAACATTCCCCGCCGTCTGACCGATCGCGTTCATCACCACCGCCGGTGCGACATCGGGACGCAATTCGGATTGAAACGCCGCCAGCGCTTCAAAGTATTTGGATCGGATCGATAATTTACGGTTGCGGGACGAAAGCTGATCGGTCACGCGCGACAACTCACGATTCGCCTGCTGCAAGGCTTCGCGATACAGATCATGCGCTTCGTGCGAACCCAAACCCAGCGCACTGGCACGCGATTCAACCTGATCGACCAGTTTGGAAGTGACCGTATCAATCTGTTGCGGCAACAGCCCCAGCGCATCGAGCAACGACGCACGTGGAATCGAAAAGGTGTAATTGCCGCTATACCCAAGGTGCTGCTCGCGAACGAGCAGGTCAGCTAACGTGACGATATTCACCAGCCGGTCATTACGAACCGAAGGCGGTAATGCACCGGGCAACTGCCCGTGCAACCAGATCGCGTCCCGCAGATTCCCCGGCAACTGCCATCGTTCCGCCAACCGCTTGCCGACGATATTGTGATCCAGACCAATGACGTTGCGTTCGACATCGCCGATGTTCCCGCGGATCATGTCGGCGGTTTCAACGACTTTGGCGAACGATTTAGGCATCGCAGCATCGAGCGCCAGCTTGCCGATGTCGTGCAGTAAACCTGCGACAAAGGCTTCGGACGGATCGACCCCCGCTGACTTGCCCCAGTTGTTTATTAGTTCGTATGCCAGAAGTTCGCTGCAACAACCGACAGCGATGCAGTGTTTCCAGAACTCGGTTCGCGAAAAGGTTGTGTTTGTTTGGTTTTGCGGATCAAAAGTCGCGAAAACCGACACCGCCAGCACCGCGCAGCGCACGGCCTCGAACCCCAGCAGCACGATCGCGCGGTCGATCGTCGTGACCTGACCGCTGACACCCAAATCGCTGCGATGCACCAGTTGCAAAATCCGCGTCGCGATCGCGGGATCGGATTCGATCAGCTGCGCAATATCCTTCACCGACGATGTATCCGACGACGCCACCTGCAACACCCGCATCGCAATTGCCGGTAAGGTCGGCAATTGATCCAGTTGCTGCAGGATGATGCTCAGGCGGGAATTGGTTGAAGTTGAAGACATAGTGAAGACACAGTTGCGAGTTGCGAGATGCGAGATGCGAGTTGCAAGACACCCAAATCAAGACTTGCTTGATCGCAACAGTCCATTGATAAGTTTGGCGACTTCCTCGGCCTGTCTTAACGCAGGCACCAGTCTGTCGCGTTTCACCAGTTTTAGTTTGCCGGTCACGATGATCTATGTTTCGACTTCCCGCGTGGAACCCAAGGCGATCATCAAAAATCGCCTGAACTCCGGCTGAGTGTGTCGTCCATGTCCCTCGGCGATGTTGCTGGGAATTGACACCGCGGCACGACGCAATTGCGATTTTAATCCGAACTCTTCCGATTGTGGAAACCCCTTAGTCAACTCGTAAATCGCAACCACCAAATCGATGCTCTTTTGCCAAGCGATCAGATCACGATAAGTTGCCATACTCTCACCCTTTTTCACTCGCAACTCGCATCTCGCAACTCGCAACTCTTTCTCAGATAGCCAAAAGCTCGCCAATCCGTTCGATCAATTTTTCGATATTGAAGGGTTTCTTGACAAAATCATCCGCGCCGGCGGCTTTGAGTTCGTCGATTTCGTCCTGGTTGACCACGCCGGAGACGATCACGATCTTGGTTGTCGCGAACTCCGGCTTGGCGCGGATCGTCCGGCAAACGACGTTGCCATTCACATCAGGCAGCATGTAATCGAGAATAATTAAATCCGGGCGAAACTCATTGGTCATCATCCCCGCGTCATAGCCAGTCGAGGCGGTTTTGACTTCAAATCGGCCGTCGCGTTCGAGCACGTCGACGAACAATTCGACAATTTCCGGATCGTCATCGACCACCAGAATCTTGCTCTTGCCATTATTGAGTAAATCAGGCGGGATGCCGTTGTCTTTCATGAAAGCGATCAGTGCATCCCGCGGGATGCGGCGAAATCGCGATCCGGGAACGCGAAAGCCCTTCAAACGGCCGCTGTCGAAACAACGGATAATCGTTTGTTGGCTGACCTTGCAGACATCGGCGGCTTCGCCGGTGGTGAATACTGTTTTCATCGGTTGACCTTGTTCTTTCGTCAAAATCGGATGATCCGGCAGGGTCCACGCAGTTTAGCCGTCTTATCCATCTTTCCTATTTGAACATCGGACGAGTCACCACGCAACTTGAACTGTGATGTGCCTACCAACCTAAAATTCACGTCCCATAACCTTTTTTGATTGTTTGTCGCGATCCCGCAAACCTTTGACCCATAACGCGGTCTAAATGGTCTGTGTCTGATAAAATTGAAAATGATCGAGTGTTTCGGTCGCTTTGGGAGTAGAATCCCCCGCCGATGAATCGCGCAATGGTTGCGAGGATTCAAACTCTGGCGGGATAAAACCCGGTCAGGCACATTTAATAGAAGGAGAAGCGTGATGATTCGCACATTCAAGCAGGCAGCTTGCTGCACGGCGGCGGTATTTTTGATGGGCATGACCGCCCACGCAGAGATGGTCAGCAACCCGGAATATGAAAACTGGTCGCGTTTCAAACCCGGCGCGATGAGCAAGCTCGAAGCCAATTCCGTCGCCAACGGGCAGACCATGAAATCGGTGATGACGAATAAATTACTTGAAGTCACCCCCGAAAAAGCGGTCGTCGAAAGCTCCGCTGTCATGGAAATGATGGGCCAAACGATGCAAGGCCCGTCCATGAAGCGCGAAGTACCCGCCAAGATCGATCAAAATCAACTCCCCAAAACTCCCACCGGCGAAACCGCCGACCCCAAAACATCAAAAACCGAAGAAACCGTCACGGCGGCCGGTAAAGAATATAAGTGCAAAGTGACCGAAACCGTCCACGAAAATAACGGCACCAAAGCCATCGCCAAAGCCTGGATGTGCGACGAAGTGCCCGGCGGACTGGTCAAGTCGGAGATCAAAACCACCGGCCAGATGGAATCCACCACCAATATGATGCTCGTCGAAACCAGCAAAGGCGGATGATCGCACTTCTGATCGTGATCTTCATTTTTCATCGAAAACCAGCGAGCGCGGAACATCAGATGATTTCCGCGCTCGCTGGCGTTTGACAGTTGGCGCAATCTGCTAAACTATCGACTCGCGATGTCTTATACGGTTCTTGCCAGACGCTACCGATCCAACACCTTCGATGAACTCATCGGGCAAGCCCACATTGCGCAAACGCTTAGCAACGCGATCAATTCCAACCGCATCGCCCACGCCTATCTGTTCACCGGCACACGGGGGACAGGCAAAACGTCTTCAGCCCGCATTCTGGCGAAAAGTTTGAACTGCGAAGCGTCGGATAAACCGACGACCCATCCCTGCGGCAAATGCAATTCCTGCACCGCCATCGCACGCGGGGATGATATTGACGTGATCGAAATCGACGCTGCCAGCAACACCGGCGTGGATGACGTGCGCGATCTGATCGAAAACTCGCAATACCGACCCGCTAAATCGCGGTTCAAAGTCTATATCATTGACGAAGTTCATGCGTTGTCGAAAAACGCCTTCAACGCCCTGCTCAAGACCTTGGAAGAACCACCGGAGCACGTCAAATTCATCCTCGCGACCACCGAGGTCGAAAAAGTTCTACCGACGATTCTCTCGCGATGCCAACGGTATGATTTCCGCAATATCCCGACCCGTGAGATCGCGACCCACTTGCAGAATGTCTGCAAACTTGAAAAAATTGAGGCCGAAGACGACGCGATTCAACTGGTCGCCAAAGCCGGAGCTGGTTCGATGCGCGATGCGCTGTCGCTGCTTGATCGCTTGCTTAGCGCGTCGGGTGATAAACTCACCACCGAAACCATCGAACAACTGCTCGGCCTGCCCAAATCGCAGCAACTGTTTGATCTGGCGCAGTTGATCGGCGAAGGCAAAATCAAAGAAACGCTGACGCATGTCGATTCGATCATTACGCGTGGACTATCGCCTGAAACCCTCATCAGTTCATTGATCGATCACCTCCGCAATCTACTGATTCTCAAAACGTGCGGAAAAGACAGCCACCTCGTGGAAGTGCCCGGCCTGCCTTTGGAGGATATCTTCAAACAAGCCCAGCAGTTTGACTCGTTGGTGTTAAGTCAGGACATCGTGGTTCTTGAGGAATTACGCCGACAACTCCGATCATCCAGTGCAGGCCGCGCGCTGATCGATGCGACGATGGTCAGGCTTGCGATGGCGGAGCAATTCAGCACAGTCGAAGACCTGCTCGCAGCGACCCACGGCACGGCAGGTGCTGCAAAAAAAAAGTAGTTGAAAAGTTGGCCTTAGGGCTTGGGTCTTCGGGCTTGGTGGTGGATACCCAAGTTAGTCCACCACCGTCCGCAAACGACCCAACCGAAACCGACGCCGAGTCGCCTCCCCCCCAATCACCAAGCCCCAATCCCCAAGCCCCAAGCCCCACACAAGAAGATAACGACGATCTCCCCTCCGTCGGGCGCGTATGGGAAGGTGGCGGCGCGACCTCCATCTTCTCCGCATTCAAAAAAAGCGGCTCCTCAACGCCGACGCCGCCGGCGACGGGCACTTCGTCTAACAACTTTCCTCCAGACAACATCACCTCCGTCGATCGCACCGATTTCGATCAATTGATGTCGCGCTTCCACCAAGCCGCCGCTGAGCAGGCGCCGACGGTCGCGGGATTTCTGGATGGCGGAAAAATCATCGCGCTCGAAGCCGGTACCGCGACAGTCGAATACCCGAAAAATCTCGAAGCCTCTGCACGGATGCTTGATCGCAACGGTAAACGCGAATCGCTACAGGAAGTGCTGAGCAATCTGCTAGGCCAGCCCGTGGGAATCAAGTTCTC
The DNA here is from genome assembly GCA_038210015.1 of Tepidisphaerales bacterium. Classification (GTDB taxonomy): domain Bacteria; phylum Planctomycetota; class Phycisphaerae; order Tepidisphaerales; family Tepidisphaeraceae; genus BPJO01. The sequence goes on along the minus strand of JBBQXB010000017.1, from coordinate 32,579 downwards.
GATCTCCGATCAAGAACAAATTGTCACAGCCCCAAAACGCGCCGACCCCCGCCCGCAACCGCAGCAACAGTCAAAACCAACCACCTCCGACGCCCCGCCACCTCCCAACCCCGGCATCGCGATCACCGACGACCTGCGCAGCGACCTCATGAAAAACAATCCGTTACTCAAAGCACTCGCCGAACAGTTTGATGCACGGATTGTGAAGGTGGAGTGAGTTGAGGGTTGATGGTTGATGGTTGATAGTTGAGAGTTGATGGTTGCGAGTTGTTAATCGCTTGTTGTCAGTGGGTCGGGAATCGGAAAATGTATTAAAGCCGCGAGCGTAAGCTCGGGCGCCTTGAATAGCGTGAACGCGCCAACCGTCACGCGCGGGCTTACGCCCGCGGCTGTTCCGACCCGCGACCACCAAATACCTGCGGACGAATCAATTTCAAAATATCCAAATACAAAACACAAAATATCAAAGCCATTCGTTTTCTTTCACGACACACTCGTCACGCCACAGCCCTCCTCTTGCTACTCACGAACGATCACTCCATACTTCCCTCATGCTCGATGCAATTAAAAATCTCGGAAATCTTCCCGGGCTGATGGCCCGCGCGAAGGAAATGCAGGACAAAATGAAACTCGTGCAGGAGGAATTGGCACGCAAGCAATTCTCCGCCGATGCCGGGGCGGGCATGGTCACCGCGATCGTCAACGGACGATTGGAATTGGTCAAAATCCGCATCGACAAGGACAAACTCGATCCTGCCGACACCGAATTGCTTGAAGACCTGATCGTCGCTGCCGTCGTCAACGCCCAAGCCAAGGCGGCGGCTGGGATTCAAGAGGAAATGAGCAAAGTCACCGCAGGATTGGGCTTGCCGCCGGGTATGATCCCCGGGATGTAAACCGAAGCGAAAGCTTGCGTTTAGATTGGATGCCAAGTTATGCCGCGCTGTAAGGTCGTTTTTGTCGGGGCCGGTTCGTATGTTTTTGGGCCTGCACCCATTCGGGATTTAATATCTCGTCACAAGTTGCAGGACTTGGAACTGGTGCTGGTCGATCCGAATCCCAGGATGCTCGACCTGATGGCGGGTGTCGCCAAGGCGGCGGCGAAGCAACATCATCTCAACACAATCGTTCGCACGGAAACGAACGCTGAAACCGCATTGGACGGTGCCGATTTTGTCATCTGCGCCGTGGCGATCGATCAACGCAGCCGCTTTGCAACCGATCAGCAGATCATCGCCCGCTACGCGCCGGGTCATTTAACCACCGAATTCGGCGGCATCCACGGCATGAGCATGTCACTCCGGCAAATCGCGATGATTCGCAAACTCTGCGATCAGATGCGATCCAAATGCCCCGACGCATGGCTGCTCAATGTCGCTAACCCGTTGCCGCGCGTTTGTCAGGCCGCGACCGAGTTGGGCGTCAAGACCGCAGGGTTTTGCTCGGCGTCAGTGGGCAGCTACTCGATCATCTGGGAAATTCTGCACGGAAAAAGTCTGGCATTTCCGTTTGAACCGGCGATCAGCGAGTTGAAAATCGAAATCGCAGGACTGAATCACCATACTTTTATGCTGCAGATTCGCGATGCAACCGGACGCGACTTGAAACAGGAGATCATCCAACGCATCGCAAATGGTACAACCAGCGGCAATCCGCAGGCAGAGCAGTTTTTGACGGATCATGGTGTGATGCTTGCGGTTAATGATGGCCATACCCGCGATTTTTTCTCACCCAAAACCGGCCAAAAACCACTCGATCACATCAGCCATGGCAACGCCGACGAACGCAATGCAAGGATGCAATTGCTAAAGGACATTGGCGAAGGTAAAGCCGATCCTGCATTGTGTTATGAACCCCAGGCGTGGGAATATCCCGGCGATTTCGTCGCTGCGGTCGCGTACGGAAAAAATTTATCCTTCCACAGCCTCAACCTGCCCAACACCGGACAAATCCCCCAACTGCCCCACGGTGCGATTGTCGAAACCGCCGCGTCGGCTGTCAACGGGATCGTGTCGCCGCAGACCAGCGATTTGCCTGCGAATATCGTCCCGTATTGCCTGCGAACAATTGCCGTCACCAACGCAATCGTCCGCGCCGCAATCGACCGTTCGCGCAGCGGCCTGCGCACCGCCATCGAACTCGACCCCACCATCCTCGACAAATCCGCCGGAAAACGCGCGGTCGATGAATGCTTAAATGCCCATGAGGATTTGATCGGGAAGTTTGATTAAATCGGGGTCATGGATCGGGGTTCGGGAAAAGCCGCGGGCGTAAGCCCGCGCACGACCGTAGAAGCGATCACGTTATTCAAGACGCGAGAGCTTACGCTCGCGGCTTTAATACATTTTCCCATTCCCGACCAACTGACAACAATCATTTAACCACTCGCAACTATCAACTATCTCCTCCTCACCCTTTGCTGCTATACTCCTCGCCCATGTGGGAAGAATACAAACGACGTTTCTGGGTCAGCCATCTGATCATGCTAATCGCGGTGATTGTGACGTGGCAGGTCGCGAAGTTTGAACCGAAGCAGATCGTGTTAATCGTGATCGCGATGGAAGTCGGATCGGTCATGGGCGCCGCAATGGGTGCGAAAATCAAACGCGATGTCAAAAAATCCGACGATGATCTTCCTCTCAGCAAGCCATGATCTCGCCGCAAAGCGTAAAGCGTTCGCGTTTCAGATTCACTTAATGGATTTTCTGATCCGACAACGCGTTAACTATCATTTGCACGCCATTTGACTAAACTCTAAACGCAACAATTAGGAGATAATGCAATGGCAGTTAAAGTAGGTGTGGTCGGATGTGGGGCAATTGGAACGCGCAGGCATATTCCAGACCTGACTAACAGTAAAAAAGATGCGACCATCGTCGCGTTTTGCGACATAGTAGAATCCCGCGCCACCACGGCGGCGGAGAAATACGGGTCGGGCAAGGCCTACACGGACATGGACGCGATGCTCAAACATCCCGGCCTCGACGCCGTTGTCATTGGCACGCCAAACTATCTGCACGCCCCGCAAACCATCACCGCCCTCAAAGCCGGAAAGCATGTGCTGGTCGAAAAACCGATGGCGACCACGCGCGAAGAAGCACGCGCGATGATCCAGGCAGCAGAATCGGCCGGTAAGTTTCTGATGGTCGGGCAAAACCAACGCCTCGACCATGCCCACCAAAAAGCCAAAGAGATTCTTTTATCCGGCCGACTCGGCAAAGTGCTCACCTTCCGCACCGCGTTCAAACACCGTGGCCCGGAAACGTGGAGTGTCGATAGCGGCCCGGGGACTTGGTTTTTCCAAAAAGACAAAGCCGTCATCGGCGTGTGCGGCGACCTGGGCATCCACAAAGCCGATCTGATGCGGTATCTGCTCGGGGAAGAAATCACCGAAGTCAGCGCGATGATCAGCACGCAGCACAAACGCTACGCCGACGGATCTTTGATCAACGTCGATGATAACGCGATGCTGCTCGTTAAAACGCAGTCGGGCGTCACCGGCTCGATCATCATTTCCTGGACCAACTACGGCGAACACGAAGCCAATTACACCTACTTCTATTGCGAAAAAGGCATCATGATGCTGGCAGCAGACCCGAAGTACGGCGTGATCGTCCGCTATCGCACGGGCGAAGAAGAACTGTATAAAACCGGCGCGATAAGCACCAACGAAACACAGGTGCGTTCAGGCGTCAGCGATATGTTCCTTAAATCGATTCAGACCAATACCAAACCCGCGATCGACGGAATGGAAGGCTATAAGAGCCTCGACGTGATCATCGCGGCGTTTGAATCCAACGATTCGGGCAAAACGATCAAGCTGAAGCACAGTTAATCTGTCGCCAACGCGTAATCTTTTATCGTGACCGACACCATTGCAATCAAGAGACAGACCCGCAACGCTGCGGGTCTGTTTTATTGATGCGAAAGATGCAAATACGCCACGAGATTTGGGGTGAGCATTTCTTGTGCAACTGGGGGACGAACTTCGCCCGGTGCGCAGCGGGTGGGCGAATCAATCGATTTTACAGAACCCCAAATTAAGCCTAAGCGGTCAAAAACCGCGTTTTCCAATTTTTACTGCTGGCACGATCCTTGTTAGTGATCGCTAAGCAATTGCGCTTTTGATTCGATCAATCTGTGAATCGGACGGTATGTCAACACCTCGACCCGAAACCCGTCAGGATCGGCCTGCGCCGGTCTTTGACCGCATTCTACTCGTCCGGCCGATGTCGGTGGAGGTCGATTGGGCGCGCTGGCTGAGATCAATCGAGCGTAAGCGTGTGCAGGCGCGGACGAATCGATCGGGATTGCCTTCGTCGTTTCATCAGCAGATGACCTTATCGAGCTTTCGGCTTGAAGGCATTGACGTATCCCCCGCCGATCTGGAAGACGCCGCCGCCCGAAGAATCCGTGCCAGGCGGGCGTTCGCATCCCGCCAACGCCAGCGATTACGCAATCACATGGCGATCTTGCTGTCGATCGTCAGGCAGTTCACCCAGCGTCAACCGCTACGCGCCGGGCAGGTCGTGCGATGGTATACGTCGATCTCAGCGGGGTTGTCCCTCAGCAGTCTCGATCTGCCCGGAATGCTGCGCATCGAAAGCACCGTTCGGAATATCAACAGCCCGCAAATGCGCCTGCAACCCGCGATCACCGAAATTGCGAATCTGCATTGCGATTTGCTCGCCGACCCGATCTTCCCCAGCTTTAATGGCATTCTGACGCGATTATTGCTGCAAGTTCACCTCGGTCATTGCGGCCTGCCGCTGGTGATGTTCGACCCCCTCCTCGATCCCACCCGCATGACCGACCCCGCCTTATTGCTCCCCCGCTTGCTTGAACTGATCGATCTGTCATTCGATCGCCTAGCGACGCATTAGCGCATTATTTTTTGACATTGCGCAGGTTACGCATTTCGGGTTCATGACCGTTGTCGCGGGTATTGATTGAAGAGGATGATACAAATGTTGTGGTGTTCGGTTTTTTAACCTTTTTCGCACGGAGGCGATCATGGCAGCGACGCCGGAATATTCTGGATGGCCCCTTCTCGAAGTCTTAGCGTTATCGCTTCGGTGGGGTGACGGCGATGCGTTGGGTGTGGGTGCTGGGACGGTTTTCGATTGGCTTCAAAAGCGTGATCTTTCGACCGCCATACTCGGCGATGTAGATCTGCCCGTTCTTCGGGTTTTGCAAAATATCCAACGGATCGATAAAGCCAGTAAATCCATCGATGCCCGCGATCGTTTCAATCACGTCGCCGGCGGCGTTTAATCGCAAAACCAGCACGTCCTTGCCGTCGCTGTACCGGGTGACCAGGATCGCGCCATCGAGTGCGCCGTTGAATTGCGTGCCTTTGTATTCGATCAATCCGTTGGGACTGAAATTTTTACCGAATACGAATGCGGGTGGTGCGTAGTTGGGTTCGGGCATCACGCCGACGGGATACTCAGCCACTTCCATCGGATCGGCGCCGGCGGTGGGGTTGCCGCCGTTGAGGGTGTATTCATGGCGGGCGGGATTGGGATGGCCGTAGTATTTGCCGGGTTCGATTTTTAACAGCAGGTCGTCGGTCGTCGCTTTCAGATCGCGGATCGCAGGCGTTTTCCCGTCCGGCGACGCAGGCGTGTTGCCTTCGTTCCCGGCGGCGCCGTTGACGCCACTATATAGATGTCCGTTGCGGTGAAGCAGCAGATCAAAACCCGATCGCACGCCGGTTGCGTGAATCGTCAGGGGAGCATCCGCGGCGCGAGGATCGTACGCCCCGCCTTCCTCGGTCTTCACATCCAGAGGAAGCGATTGCAACTTAGCAGGATCAAGCCGCAACACCGCCGCTGACAGCGTTCGTTCCGGGCGATAGGCCCACTTCTTATCCACATCGCCCACCGACGTATGCGAACCCTGCGTGAAATAGATCGCATGATCGATGCCAAACGTCATCTGGAAATTGAGATGATCTTTATACGCCCGCGGCAGGCCGACCAATACATCCTCATACTGGGAAAGATCGCCGCCGCTGAGTCGTGATAATTTGCCAGTCCAATCGTCCGCACCTTCAAGTTTTCCCTCGGGCGTGACGGCCATCTGCCCGTGGTTGATCCACAGAATCGGCGCGCCGATCGTCGAACTCGGATCGAACGCGATACCCGTGATGAGCCGCGGCCCGCCGTTGTGCTGCATGACCGTCATCACCGGCTTGCGCGGCGACAACGTGCCATCGGCTTCGATCTGATACTTATACACAATGCCAGCAAATGTTCCGGCGTACAGCATCCCGTCCGGCCCGATTGCAAGCGACGTAAAGGCGTTTTGATCGAGCGTTAAACCCGGCATTTCGACTTTTTCAAACGATGCGGGAAAGGCGCTGAGCGAAAAATTCTTCGCGGTCGTGAACTTCATCGCATATGGCTGAAATGATGCGCCGCTGGTGTCTTTGAGTTGGTCGTTGATGACGAGTTGGTATTGGGTGTCTTTATCGAGCAGCTCGATTGGCTTGAGGATCAACGCATCGCCTGAACCGGTGGTGTTGGTGTGGGACGCGATCACCGCGCCGTCCTTCGTGCGGATCAACTTCATCCCCGCTGCCAGCGTCTTTGGGTTCACGCCTGCCCCGGTGGTGGGGATGGTGATTTCTGCAATTACGCCGGTGACTGGCGCGACATTTGTTTCATCCGCTGCCGGTCGAGTCCCTGTGACGCGAGGCTGCGACTGGGCGTCGGCGTGGGTTTTGATTTCACTTCGCGCGAAGTGCCCCGATGCCAAGAACAACCCCGCCCCGATGCCGAGCATCACGATGACAGACAATAGAATAACAATCGACTTCTGCATAACAATTACATCGACCAGAGTGTAGGCATAGTGAAGCAACGAAGAAGCCCCACACACTAGCCCGAGGGATGACGAGTGTGTGGGGCACACGGGAAGGCACACAACTTTAAGCGGACTGATCAGTCCGATGAACAAACTATCGGCGATCCGAATCCCGAATGCAAGCACAAAAGACTAAATAATCCTGTTACAAATTGTCGCAGGTGCGCCCGACCTTTTTTCGCGAACGCGGATGATCCCGACTCGCACCCCGAATGTGCCACTTGTCCAAGACAAAATGGAAAATGTTAAAATAGGAAATATAGGGTTAAATTACGCTTTTAACTGCTCATAAAAGTGTCGTAAGCTCATAAATATACTTTACTTACATCTTCCTCGCGCCTTTCTTCGCAGCTTCGCAGCTTCGCGGTTCAATCTCCCTAATGTTAAAATGGGTAAAGAAATTCAATCCCCATTCCCGATGATATGGGTGTCAAGTTACCCATTTTAACATCCGCTTGGATGAGGATCGCTTGAAGTGACAGCAAGGACGCTGGCAACAATTTGTGATGACGGAACGCTACTTTCGGAGATGTCCATGAGCTTCGCACCCCTTCTTGCCAACACCACGCTCGCCACCAACTATATCCAGCACCTGCTCGCCGGCGACCGCCAGGCGGCCCGCGAATTGATCGAACAAACCCTCGCCGCAGGTGTTCAACCGGGCAATCTGTTGTCCGACCTCATCTGGCCGACGATGGAAACGATCCAGCAACGCTATAAAGACGACAACATCAATCAGATGCAGCTCAATCTCGCGACGCGTTTGAATCGCCAGGTCTGCGACCAGCTCGCCGGGCGCTTGCCGGTGAGTGCGAAAAATGATCGCAAGGTTCTCATTTTCTGCGGTGACGCCGAACCCGAAGAGCTTGGCGGACAAATCACCGCCGACCTGTTTGAATCCGCAGGCTACACCGTCCGTTTCGGTGGTGGCGGCGTGCCGAACGATGAGATCCTCAAAATGCTTGGCGAATTCCGCCCGGACCTGCTTGTCATGTTCGCCACCCTCCCCGCCGGCGTGCCGAATGTCCGCAAACTGATCGACTACCTGCGTGACGTCAATAGCTGTCCCGAAATGCAGGTGATGTGTGCCGGTGGCGTGTATAAACGTGCCGAGGGATTGGCCGATGAGATCGGTGCCGATCTATTCGCCGCCGACGCCGCCCGTGCGGTGGAAATCGCCGAAGCCCAGCCGAATCGTCGTCACAGCCTCGACCAGCAAACCGTTGGCCGGATGCGCCGGATCAAGAAAGCCGCGATCCGCCGAGGCGACCGCGACGAAGTTGCCACCCAGTCCGAAGCAGCCTAAATCCTCCCGATTCTCCCCTTTCAAGACCAATCGTCACCCCCACGGCGGAGCCGCGGGGGTGACGTCTGTTGCGTAATGACTGTGTCGTAAAAGAAATTAGGGTCGGAGTTCAGGTCATTTTCACGAAGCACGAGTCACGCTTCACGAACCCTATTCTTTACCCTTCACTGTCTTGCTCGTCGCGGATGAACAGGTCGATTCCGCCTCCACCGCGTAAAGAATCTCGCCCGGGGCCGCCGTTGATGGTATCGCTGGTGAAACTGCTGCGCAGATAATCGTTGCCGTCATCGCCGAACAGCATGAAGCCCGCGACGCCGCGCAAGCCGGATGTTTGCATTTTGTCATTGCCTGCCCCGCCGTGGGCGACGGAGATCGCGGGAGTTTGACCGGCGGTTTTTTCTTGCTGCTGCAGTCGAAAAGAGTCATCGCCGGAATCCCCTTCAACCGCAAAGCCTTCGCCAAAAATATAAAAAGTGTCATTGCCACTCCCGCCTGCGAAAAGCGATCCTGCTTCAACGCTGTGGGCGTTGATGCGATCGTCGCCTGCCCCACCTGCCACAGTGACCGGGACGTCAGTATAGGAACCGATTGAATCTCCGCCGCTGCCTGCTTCGATCAGCACTTGATTGACGATATCCGGCGCAAAAGCGCGATACCAAACTTCTCTGCGGGCAATCACATGCACATTGCTATCATCTGTGAGTGAAGAGGTACCGACCGACAAATGATCGGCGGCGCGGGTTCCGTTGAGCGTCACCTTTCCGTTCGCATCAAGCGTCGCAATAGGTGTGCCCGCATCGGGGCTTAGTGATGTTGCGTAGATTTCACTGACACTGGCAGCGTAAAGCACCCCATCCCGGCCTACCGCGCGATAAATCCCAAACGAACTGCCAGCTGGCAAAATCCGATCTGCAATCCCGCTGGCGTTAATGCGACTATAACCGACTAGGATTTCGCCGCCGGGTAATTCGACAATTGGGTTGAAATATCCGTATCCAAACTCGACTGTTCCGCTTTGTCCCCATTCTCGATCGGTTCTGCCGCTTAGATTGAGTTTCGTTACGAATGCTACAGGGCGCATGAGACGATTGCTGGTTAGATAAAGTGCATCGCCGATCGCGGTGACGCTGGTGAAAGAATACCCAGCTCTAATTGAGACATATCCTCCTTCGCCGAAAGAGGCATCCAAGGTACCGTCCGGTTTTAGCTTGCGAAGGAATCGCAAAGTGCTTGATGTCGTGCCGTTGCGAACAATTTGACCGAGTTGATAGATCGCACCGTCCGGGCCGAAGGCAACTGCCCTGCTTCCGCCGCTCGCCCACGCACGGGGTGTTTTTAATGGCAGAATGCCCTGATCGGCAAACGATGCATCCAACGAACCGTCTGCGGCGAAGCGCATCATCTGAGGATCAAAATTGCCACCCACAACGCGGTAGCCCGACACGGTCAGCAGACCGGCGGCGGTAAAGTAGGCGTCGCTGATACGAAACTTGCGTAGCGCCGCCGGCGACAGTTGCACGCGGCCATCGCTTGCGAAGCTGCTGTCCAGAGATCCGTCAGCCATGAACCGCGCGACCTGCCACACCAGCGGCGTTGCGGGATCTCCATCTTCGACGTAACCAAACGCCATGAAACGATCCTCGTTCAAGGGCGACACCGCGCGGACGGATGTAAAGAAACTATCCACGATCCCGTCCGAACCGAACGACGGATCAAGCCGTCCATCCAGCGTCAATCGCACGAAATCTGCGGGTAAAGTCACGGCGGCGGTTTTGCCGCGCTGGCCGTTGATACCGATCAGCAATTTGTCGCTGGATGTTTGTTGAATCGATGTCGGCGATACGACCTGCATCCCACGCGGCAAGCGCACCAACCCGCCAACGCCAAACGAATCAATCGGATCCCCGGCAGAGAGGTAAGCGCGTGGTTCGAGTCGTTCGATGATGGATTCGGTTCGCGTTGTCATGTCTAAATAACAGACGCTGGTCGCCTGCGCTTATTACACGGGAACGGCTTGCGAGCTTACAGAAGTTGCTTTGTGTCCGTAGCGTTAAAAATCTCCCGGATCGTCTGGCCGGTATCGGGAGCAATATATGCAAACACGCCATCCCGCGTCGCGGTGACGGTGATTGTCGCTTTGCCTGCTTCACGCGTTCCGCTGACGACGAATCCGCCGGCGGTATGCAGATTGTCAAAGCTCGCGTTGCGCCACGCATCGGGACAACCCTTGAAGAAATGATGCACGCCACGTTGCGAATAGCAAAATAGATCGGTGATGGCTGTCACCATGCCCATCCCGGCGTCCATTTGCATGATCTCATTCCAGTTGCTGTCTCGCGAATTCGCACCCGCACCCAGCAGCGTCAGTCCGTCGATTTCACAATCATGCAGCGTGCCGTGGCCTTGGTTCGTGAAGACGGTCTGCCACATCTCAATCAGTAATTCTGCCATTCCGGCATTGCCCATGCGGGTGTGCAATTGCACCGCCCACGGCATACACCAGCCAGACCACTGCCCCATGCCTCGATAAATCCAGTTTCGGATCGATTTTGCGACGATCTTTTGCCAGGCAGGGTCGTCAGGATTGATCACATCAAACGGCGTGATGCCCGCCAGATGCGAATGATGCCGGTGGCTTTCTTCAAGCGGCGTGCCCTGCCAGAGTTGAATCTGATCGTTTTCAACGCACGCCACCGGTACTTCGGCGAGGATCTCTCGCCAGATCGGTCGCTGCGGAAGATCGAATTGTGCTGACAACTCGATCAATTTTTCGGCCAGATAATGAATGCAGGCGAGTTGAAAGCTGGCATTTTTGCCCCACGCGTTCATGGCTGCGCCGCGATATTCAGGCGACACGCTGACCGGCAGCACCCATTTGCCGTCCTGTTTTTCCAACATTTCTTCATAGACGCGCATCGCACCGTGCAGGAATGGATACATCACATTCTTCGCCCACGCATCATCGGTTCCGCCGAATGACCAGTAATCGTACATCATCTTTCCGACCCACGCGGTGCAGCCGTGATCGATCGTGCCGGTCCAGAAATTGCCGATGATCTTGCAACGATCATCCACCGCGTGCGGGAGCATCAAACCATCATCAATGCCGATGAACTTTTTCGCATGATCGCACAGCGCCGGCATCCAGCTTTGGACCAGATCAAATAGTGGCTGCAGGTGATCGAGATGCCCCAGCGTATAGGCGGGCGTGTAGCACATCTGCACGTTGATGTTGAAATGGTAGTCGGCGGACCAAGGCGGGGTCGTATAGTCTTCGATCCACGGCCCTTGCAACCCCGCCGCCGTGCCCAACGGGCAGGTCAGACCAGCGAATTTGTAGACGCCGTAGTCGTATAAAAACTGAAGCTTCGGATTCGGGATTTTCAGCTTCGGCGATTTTTTATAATAGGTTTTCCACCAGATACGGGATGCCGAAAAACTGTCGTCGCTGGCGGTGCGAACCAGTTCGCGCACATCGACATCATCACCCAACGCAGTGCCGATCCAGATGTCATACCCGCGCGTCATTGCAACAGCGGTCAGACTCGGATCGCTTGGCAAGGATTGTGTAAAACCAACCACGCTATCCGGTTCTCGGATCATCACAGGTGGCGCGATCCCGCGCGCTGATAATGACTTACCGGCGGTTTCGTAAGCGGGTAACGGGTTGATCCGCACCTCGCCGACGATGCCGGATACAGACGCACGCAGCAGGCACTGATCCATGCACATCTCAAGACGAATCGTGCCGAAGGTGTGATTTTGATCAACATCAATCGTGATCAGCCCGTGCTTTGGATCGAGCGTGCCACGTGTGATCGTTGCGCCAGACGGCAAAGTCAGCTCAAACCGCCCAACCGGCATGATCGTCGGTCGGGATGGACCGTCGCCGCGTTCTTCGCGGAACAATTCGCGGATCGCTTTTTCATCGCGGGCTTCCAGCGCCTGGCGGATGTCGCGCCAGTTCATCGAGTCGGTCCACTCTTTTCCGCCTCGATGATCCCACCAATCGGCGCGTCCAAGCGTGATCTTCAGCACGTTGCCTTGGCCCCAGATCATCGCGCCCATCCGCGCATTACCCAGCAGCATCCCCGTATGTACGCGCGGCAGGGGGAAATCCCATACAAAATCGTATCGTTTCAAGGTGATTGCTCCAGATTATTTACCCAGCCACTTGTCCCACATCTTCCCATAGGCATCAACGTTTTCACGCGTCACCTTGGTCAACGGATCAATCACGATCGGATCGGCAGGTGATTTATCGTTGACGATCTTTTCGAGTAGTATTTCGACAGTCTTATATCCCCAGCCATAGCAATCCTGACCGTACAACACATCAACGTGTCCGCTTTTGATGTAGTTGAGCTGCGCAGGCAATGCGTCGCATGATACGACCTTGATCTTGCCCGGATCCCATGCCAGCGCGTTGTTGGTGAACAAAGGCCAGCCGCCGAGGAACGCCCATCCGTTGATCGAAGGATTGGAATTAGTAGCGGTGCCTACGGTTTCTGCCCCCTTTTCGGGTGTTTCTTCGTTGTAAAACACACCGCCGGCGGCTTCAAGTAGTTTCATATTCGGGTGCTTGGCGAGTTCTTCCTTCGCACCGGTGACCCGAAGCGCCAGATTCGTGCTGTTCTGATTACCCGCCAGCATCGCAATCGTGCCCTTGTCACCCATGTTGTCTGCAAGTGCTTGAACGATGATCTTGCCGATCTGTTTGTTGTCGCTGCCGTAGTAGGCGAAGCGTTTACTGGAGGGGGCATCGGAATCAAACGTGACGACAGGCACTTTCTTATCTACCGCTTTGTTGATCGCGGGCGTTAGCGTAGCGGCATCGGTGCAGGCGACGGTGATGCCATCCACACCCGCGCGGGTCAGCGCTTCGATCGCCTCCACCTGTTTGGCGGCATCCTCGGCTGTGGGGGTGCGCCAGTCGATTACCACTTCAACGCCATACTTTTCACCTAACTCTTTTGCAGCGTCTTTCGCGCCGGTGTAGGCGACTTGAAACACATCATTCGACTGGCTTTTGGCGACCATTCCGATGACGATCTTTTTCTTGGCGCCTACCGCAACCGGTGCTTCTTTTTTACAACCCGCAAGCGACACGATCATGCTCATGCCGATGACGGCCCATGTGCTCAGATTCAGTTTCATAAGTAAGCTCCTCAGCTTGGTTTTTGACGATACAGTGATCGCCATTTCATTCCACCGCCGGTTTAGTGTGCCGCCCCGGCTTGGCGACGTTTGCGAATGGCTTCGCCTAATCGATCCAACGCGACCGCCACGATAATCGACAGGCCGACGATGATGTTCTTATATTCTTGGTTTAATCGCAAAATATTGATCGCGTTTTCGATCATCGCCAGAATCAGTGTTCCGAGGATCGCGCCGACTGCCGTCCCGCGTCCACCCGCTAGGCTCGCGCCGCCGACCACCGCAGCGGCGACGACAGTTAATTCATATCCCATCGCAGAACTGGTGCTGATAGTCCCGAATCGACCCAGCGAAACCAGCCCCGCAAGCCCCGCGAGCAATCCGGCGATCGCATAGACTCGCAATTTCACACGTCCGACATTGATCCCGCTAAACCGCGCCGCCTCTTCGTTGCCGCCCACAGCGTAGGTTTCTCGACCCGCGACCATGTGCCGCAAAAATAGATATCCCAAACAGCCCACCAGCAGCGTCACCGCAAGCGGCATCAACTGCATCCCATAGATTTCATACCGAAACCAGTGCGTCACACTCGCATCAGGCAGTGGCTGGCCCGCAGCGGGGAGTGTTTTGGTTCCGAATGGCAGTACATTGGCGATACCTCTGAAAATACTCAGCGTGCCAAGGGTGACGATAAAGGGGTGCATGCGCAGCCCGACCACCAGCACGCCGTTGATCAACCCGCACACCAGTCCGACGCCAAGCGGCAATGCGATCGAAAGCGGAACGACGATCCAAGCCGACGCATCGGCGTTGAACTGCTGCAAGACCCAAGCGGTGATCAGTCCCGATAACGCCATCGTCGATCCGACCGAAATATCGATCCCGCCGCAGATCACAACGATCGTCACGCCCATCGCCATGATCGCGTAATAGCTCATCGGCGTGGCGATGCCGTCGATCAGGTTGGCATCGTTCAAAAAAGTATTTGGCCTGCCGATCGGCGAATCGTAATAGCCGTAAATACCTAGAAATAATCCGAGAATCGCGATGACAACCAACAATCCGGCTTCTTGAATGCCAGCCAATTGCGCCAGACGTGATTTTTTCTGTACCCGCGCGTTAGCCATAACCCGATTGATCCTTCCAACGTATCCAAGCTAACACGACGGGCGTAATCATTAAAGTTCAGTCGACGCAAACAAGAAAATGTTTCACTTCTGCTCGCCGATACAGGATAATACATCACCTGCTTGCGATGCGCTACTGGCGTATACATAGCGAGACGAATGTTCCACATTTAAGGAGAAGCAAATGCGAAAAGGATTGATGATTGTTCCCGCCAGCCTCATTATCATGGGTCTGTCGCTCAGCGGTTCACGCCCGGCGGTCGCGGAAAATGAAGACGCTGTCACCACACTCGATAAGCGTCTGGATGCGATTGAGAAAGTGGTTGTCAAAGATAACATCCACCCCTCCTCTACTCACGCAGCACGTCTCGAACGCATCGAAAAGATGCTTCAGATCAACGCCAAAGACGCCGAGGTAGATCAAAAAACCGACGCTAAAACGTTTGATGAACTCAAAGCCAGCCTCATCAAAACCCAACGCGAGATGGAAGGATTGGAAAAGCGTTTGATCCAGATGGAAAACAACAAGCTCGATCGCAAGAGCGCGGATTTGTCTAAAGAGTTAGAGAAGCTTGATCGCTTGATCCAACTGCACACCACGACGCTGCGCGAGATGGAAACCCGCGTGAAAAAGCTGGAAACCGTCGTACGCCCTTAAGCGGTTTTATTGCTTAACTACTCGCGATTGCAGCATCTGCCTGATCTGCGGATACACCGCATCTGCCAATACCGATTGGCCGGTGTCGCTGAGGTGGATATCGTCATCCTCACGGTACGGATTTGCCCCGGCTGCGATTGCATTTCTCAGTGCCGATGCCAGATCAATCAGCACTGTTCCGGATCGCGATGCTTATTCAGTGATGACTGATCGCTCGGGTGCTGGCGAACCGTTCAGTTCTGTGTGCGTCGAATGCACGACCACGATGCTGAAAACTCGTCACACGCATTTACTCTACGAGCATGAATGATGCACTCTGCGTAGGTGGTGCCACCGATCCTCGTAGGCGACAAGCGAGCACGAATATACATCCCGCGCCACGGCGGGTTCCGCACGCTCACCCCGGTCCGATCCTCCATGTAAAGGCAGGGACCTTCTGTCGCATCTTGGTGTTGTCGCTTGAAAACTGGCGCACTGTGACTACAACAATCAGCGACCAACCGTTTGTAAGGATCACCTATGACCGACTCAAAGCAACCTCCCAAGCGCCTCCAGCCGTTAATGCATTTGTCGCACCCGGACGCGCACATCCCCGGATACGAATATCCCGCATCGGCAGCGCCCCCGCTTTCGACGACCGCCAAACTCATCGGATTTGTCGTGGCGATGGGATTGGCGTGGTGTCAGTATTTTTTGCATCACACCTACAACACCGTTGAACACTCGAGCGTCGCATGGCCGTGGATGATCCCTTTCGCGCTGCTGTTGGGCGCGATCGCGACGATGCCATTTATCGCTAAGCACTGGTGGGAACACCATTATGCGAAGGTGGCGATCGGAATGGGCATTTTTGTCACGGCCTACTACGTCTTTTTCGTCAAAGACGGAACCGGCAACATGGGCAAAGCGGTAGCGGAGTATATCAGCTTTATCTTTTTGCTTGGGTCGTTGTTTGTCGTTTCCGGGGGGATCATCATCCGCGTGCGCGGCGACGCCACGCCGATGGCGAACACCATCCTGCTGCTGATCGGTGCGATCATCGCCAACATCTTCGGCACGACCGGCGCCGCGATGCTGCTGATCCGCCCGTATCTGCGGATGAATAAGAAACACCTGCGGATGTATCACGTGGTGTTCTTTATTTTCATCGTCGCTAATGCGGGTGGATCACTAACGCCGATCGGCGATCCGCCGTTGTTTTTGGGATATTTGCAGGGTGTGCCGTTCTTCTGGGTGTTTGAGCATTGCTGGCCGATCTGGCTGGTGGTGAATGGCATTTTGCTGACGATCTTTTATGTGTTTGACAAGATCGCGGCGCGGAAAGACGACCGTGCTCAGGATCTGGACGCCGACGATTACGGCCCGGCGGTCAGCTTTTATGGCGGGACGAATCTGGTGTTCATCACGCTGATTCTGGTGGGCATTCTCGGACACGACAAACTCAACGAGACGCTGTTTCACGGCCCATGGCGCGAGATGCTGATGGTGATCGCGGCGTTCGGATCGCTGGCGACCACCCCCAAACGCGTCCACGGGGAAAACGTCTTCAATTACGCCCCGATCAAGGAAGTGGCGTTTATGTTCGTCGGTATCTTCTTAACGATGGTGCCGGCGTTGAACGTGCTATACGCCAAAGCCCAGGAAGGCGCGCTTCCGCTTAAAACGCCCGGGCAATTCTATTTTCTGTCAGGCGGATTATCGGCGGTGCTGGATAACGCACCGACCTATCTCACGTTTCTGCAAACTAAGCTCGGTTCGCTTGATCCGAATGTGACCAGCCGCGCACAGGACATTGCCAAGCGGGATGGGCACGCGCTGATGGAAGCGGATTTGGAAGGATTGAACGATCAGGAGAAGGAAGAACTGACGGCAGCGATCGTGGCGTTGAAAAAGTATCACGGCGATCGCCTGGACGCCGGTACGCTTTCAAGTGCAGAGGTGCGAGTCGGGTTTTTGGTGGGTGATAAGCATCTAAATCTGTCGCTGGTTGCCATTTCGATGGGTGCGGTGTTGTTCGGGGCGATGACCTATATCGGCAACGGTCCGAACTTCATGGTCAAGAGCATCGCTGAGCATACCGGAGCACCGGTGCCGAGTTTCTTCGGATATGTTTTTGTGTTTTCGCTGCCGATACTGCTGCCGGTGCTGATACTGGTTTGGGTGATATTCTTATAACCTGCGGATCAGTTCCTCACCGGCGCGTGCGGACGATGCGAAAGACTTCGCCGCTCATCGCGTCGTAGGCGATCAGATCGCCGGTGGCGGGATCCGCAACCCAGTGTGTGAATCGCAGCGCGTAGGTCGGAAAAGCTGGGCGGATCACAATATTGTCGCGATCAATTAACAGTTTGTCTTTCGCAGTTTGGAACAACAACGCCGGGTAGCGCGTGCCATCACTGCTTAACGTTGGCCCTTCGGTGGGTAAGGTCATGACGTCGGGCATCGCGTAAAACTGGATCGTGAGTTTGTTCGATCCACCCGTTGCATCAGGCAGGCTGATCGGCGAGACGGTCAATTTCGGGCGTCCGTCGATTTCTTTGCTGGCAAACGCCTGACCATCGCGGCTGATTCGCCACAAGTCGCCTGTAGAAGGTCTGAGCAACCAAAGCGAACCATCCTGCTGGCCGCTGAGTCGATCATGCGGCAACGCCCGCATCGTTTCATCGCCTGTTTTCAGCGAATCGAACGCTCGAATGACCCTTGTATCCCCCGTCGCAACAGCGCGGGCGTCGATTCTCAGAAAAACGGATCGGTCGGTGTGAGTCAGACACAGCCAAATAGTGGTTTCGGCGCGTTCGAGCTGTGCGTCGGCCAGATCAATCGTCAGACCCATCCCCGACACATCTGCTAAATCCTGAGGCGCTGCGATCAGTCGGATATCGCCTGATGTCGGATCAAATAACACCAGGCACGACAATGATTTGAGTCTGGACGTGCCGTTGAAATAGGCGACCAGTCGGCCATCACTCAAGGCGGCGATCGCGCGTAAGACCGGCCTGTCAAACGGTGCGTTCAACAACTCGCCGACCCGCGCAGGCGTCAGTTGCGTCGAACGGACTTCGCCGGTCGCTTCAAGAAGCTGCAAGCCCAGTTCAGGATTGGCATCAGGCTGATGAAAAAAAAGCCGCCCGTTCACCCACGCCAGCAATGTCCGCTGATTGGCACGTAAAGGCAAAAGCGATCGACATTCGGCGTAGGTTTGCTTGGCAGGCGGATCAAACGCAATCTGATCCCGGCCATCGCAACCGGCCAGCAACAAACCAATTATGATGATCTGGAATCTTCGCACGTGCGACTAGTCTAACGTGTTTTGCCGTGATCGTCGCGTCGAGCGCCTAGGCGTTTATGTTGTCCCGAACGCCTGCTCGTATTCGTGGATCGCCTCTGCGATCGATTCGACGATATTTCGCGCGACCGTACTGCGTTGCCCGACCTTTTTCCCGGCGATTTCACCGGCCCTGCCGTGGATCCACACCGCAGCGCAGGCGGCATCGAACGGATCCACTTTTTGTGCAAGCAATGTCGCAAGGATGCCGGTCAGGATATCGCCCGTCCCCGCTTTGGAAAGCGAACTGTCGCCGGTGGTATTGATGTGATAGCGGTCGGCGTCGGTGATGATCGTGTGCGATCCTTTCAGCACGATCACCTGATTGAAAGCGCTGGCGGCACGAAATGCGGTATCCAGACGGTCGTCGGCGGTGTTGTGTTGGTCGATTTTTCCGAACAACGCGCCAAGCCGCTGCATCTCGCCGGGGTGCGGCGTGAGCAGGCACCGGGCTTTCACTTTAGTTGGCCATTTTTTGTGGGATGAAAGAAGGTTCAGAGCATCAGCATCGACGACCACAGGCTTGTCCAACGAGAGAACCGCGTCGAGTCGTTCGCGCGATTGTTTTTGTTGTCCGAGTCCAGGGCCGATGACGATGGCGTCGGCTTTGTCGGTGGCCTCATCCCATTTTTTTTGTGATGTTGGTAACGCCAACCCGATCAATTCCGGTTCGATCGCCAGCACAAACGGCAGAATCGGTTTAGGCGTTGCGACCTGAACCAATCCCGCCCCGGCTCGGAACGCCGACGCGCCTGCAAACGCCGGGGCTCCGATCATTTCTGCATTCCCGCCGATGACCAGCACTCTGCCAAACGTGCCTTTGTGTCCGTCCGCAGGCCGATGCGGTAGGGGTTTGAGGATGTGAATTCGTTTGGGCATTTTGATTCTCGATGATGTCACAGGTTGTGATTCCGACCTGCAACGCGCGTGTGACTGACTTTATGCAAGTTTACGCAGTGATCTGGGCAAAAGCATTACTCTGAATCCATATTTTTCGTCGGCCACTAGTGCGGCGATGACCGGTGCCTACAATCGTCGCGATGCTCGAAACCCTATTGCTTCCCGAAGACATCGTTACCGACTTTTGGCATCGGCTGAGATCTGCGTGCGACGAAGTGGACAACCCGCTTCACACACCCGCGGTCGCTTCCATGAATGAAATGAATGGCGTGACGGTTCGCAGCGTGGTTTTGAGAAAAGTCGATTCGCAAACGCGCCGGTTGGTCTTTCATACCGACCGGCGCAGCCCAAAGTTTGCCGATCTGTTGAACGACCCGACGGTTGCGTGGCTTTTTTATGATCCCGCGATTCGACTGCAACTCCGTATTCACACGCGCGCCACGCTGCATACAAACGATGCTGTCGCACAGGAGCAGTGGGCGACGTTGCCCGAACGAAGCCGCCAGATGTATCGTACCCCCCTGCCACCTGGCGCAGCGGTGGATCACATGCTGCTCGAACCGCCTGCTCCGCACGGCGACGGTCGCGATCATTTCGCGGTGGTGGCGTGCCGGATCGAATCAATCGATTGGCTATATCTGCATCCAAAGGTCCATCGCAGAGCGCGGTTTGGCTGGGAAGATGAGCAACTGATCTGCCAGTGGCTCGCGCCGTAAAAATCGATTGTTGTATCTGACATTTTTCGTTATTTCCAATAGTGTTTCCCAAGCCCCGGGCATAAGCCCGCGCGTCTGCGCGGGTCGTAGGACAACCGACGCACGGGCTTACGCTCGCGGCTTAAATCGGTCGGGTTGTAGTCGATTCGTCGATACCTTTTTACTGGGTTTGAAGTAAGCTGGATGGGGGATGAGTCGTGCATGAGCAGTTCTAAAATGAATGAAACGCCGCCGGCCGTTGTGACTGGCAGTTGCGCGCGACGTCATTCAAAACTCTGGCGATTGATCGGCATATCCGTGCAGGCGATGGTAATGATCGCCTGCTCGATCGGATTGTTTTGGTTTGTGGGGTCGTATTACGCGCAGCACAATCGTTTTCCTGTTTATTTTCATCCCGATGAAGAGGGCAAAGCCCAGCAAATCCGACAGGAATCGCGCAACTTTAATCACCCACAGCTAATGCTCGAGGCGACAATCAGACTGTTGGATTGGCGTGGGGTCGATTCGAAGTTAATAACCAATGACGAGGTCGTTTTTGCTGGCAGGGATATGTCGGCTTATTTCTCGGCTGGCACGGCGGTGCTGTTGGCGTGGGCGGGGTTTTGTGCGGCTGGGTGGCGAGGTTTTGTCGTCGGGATGATCGCCGGGGCGTTGTGTCCGGCATTGCTGGCACATTCGCGCTTTTTTAAGGAAGAACCTTCACTTTGTTTCGGGGTCGCGTCGGTGGTCTGTGCCGCAGCGATGATGTGCCGCCTGCGTCATTGGGGCTGGCAAATGCCGCTGGCGATCCTGATGGGTATCGCCGTTGCGCTGGCGGCGTCTGGAAAATATGCGGGGGTCGTGATGGTGATTCCCGCGATCCTGGCGATCGTCATAACCAACTACCGCCGCTGGTGGTTTTTACCAATACTGTTGGTGTTGATGGCGTATTCCGGCTGGTCGAGCTGGCAAACGATTAACTGGCGTGCGGTGGAGGATTGGGACGCATTCGTCCGCGGCTTCGAGCGTGAAAAAGAACACGCAGCGACTGAGCACATGGGCGTCACAATGAAGATGCCGACCTCCTTTTTCGCAGACCAGATGTGGGACGATGCGATGCCCCACATCAAGCTGCTGGCGACCGCTGCCCCGTTTGCATGGATACTTTCGCGAAAGCGCCGCGGGGTTGCGAAAAAACCAGGCGACGGTTCGGTCCTGTTCCCGATCTGGCTTGGTTTAACGATCTGCATCTACACCGTCGCGGTTTCATACTCGGCGATTCCGTTTTTTAGGTACATCGTACCGTCGTCATTGCTGCTCAACTTTTTCGCGGCGCTGGCGTTGATTTGGCTGACGGATTTGATCGTTAACCCCCTGTGGCGTCATGCTGCAATCGCGGCGGGCATCATCGGACTAGCGCATTTACAGGCCGGACGAATCGCCGATTACAATCACCAGTTCGCGGTCGATAGTCGCATCGAACTGGCACGTTGGGTGCGCAGCACACTCCCGGCGGGCACGAGAATCGCAGCCGACGGATATACTGAACTAAATCGCGGCGACGCCACGCAGACCCGCGCGGATGTGGATAGAGAGATGTTCGTCCCCAGCGCAGGTTCGATCGACGATCTTAAATCCCGCGGCGTGCGGTATATCGCGATCGCAGGCACGGCGTACGAACGGTTTCTCAATCCCCATACACAGGCATCCGAAGACTCCGGACGCACCTTCGCCAGACGCCAGCGTATGTATCGCACCTTGTTCGAGCAATACCCGATCGTCTGGCAATCGCGTGCGGCAAACCCAATGCGTACCTTCACCAACCCCGACATCATCGTGTTTCAAATCAGCAGCCGGTTCGATGATCGCAATCGCCAGCGACCCCCGCGACGAAATCGCTGGTTCTGGTAATTGGCGTGGGGCTGCCGCCTGTGTAAGATCACTTTGTTTACGAACAGGAACGATAAAAATGGCTAATGAACGCGTGATTGTTGTCGGGGCGGGCGGGATTTCCAACGCATGGTTTCCGCCTATCGTGCAGGAAGGATTGCAGGTCGCCGCGGTGGTGGATCTGCGGAAGACCGCTGCGGAACAGCAGATCGAAAAATATAAGTTGACCGGCGCAGTCGCCTACGACGACACGGGCAAAGCATTTGCAGAAGCCAAAGCGGATTTTGTTGTCGATCTGACGATCCCCGATGCACACTGTGAAGTCACCTGCAAAGCACTGAAAGCAGGTTTTCACGTCATCGGTGAGAAACCGATGGCAGCGACAATGGATCAAGCCCGACAGATGGTTCGCACGAGTGAAGAAACCGGCAAGCTGTATATGGTCAGCCAATCACGCCGGTGGGATGGCAAGCACATCGCGATCGCTGATCAGGTCAGCAACAATGGCATCGGGCCAATCACTACGCTCAACTGCGATTTTTTCCTGGCGGCACACTTCGGTGGATTCCGCGATGAAATGGCCAGCCCGCTGATCCTCGACATGGCAATCCACCATTTCGACCTGGCACGCATGTTCTGCAAACAATCGCCGATCAGCGTGTACGCAGAAGAATTCAACCCCGCCGGCAGCTGGTACAAAGGCGATGTCGCGGCCAATTGCCTGTTTGAAATGTCCAACAACGTACGATTCGCTTATCGCGGATCATGGGCGGCAGAAGGCTGCCCTACCGGCTGGAATGGTGACTGGCGCGTGCAAGGCACCCGCGGCGCGATCATCTACGACAGCGACAAAAACATCCGTGGCGAAATCATTACAAATGATGAAGGTTTCAAGCGCGACCGGGCACCGGTCCAAATTGACCTGCCCGAAACGCGCGCCACCGGCATGCACGGCGGGCTATGCGAAATGCTGAGATTCATCCGAACCGGCGAAAAACCGCAAACCGAATGCCACGACAATATCCAAAGCCTCGCAATGGTCTCGGCAACGATAGAAAGCTCCAAACGCGGGGCCCGAGTGCGAATCGACGAGGTGTAATACGAATCGTGATTGATTCACGCGCGTGTACCTGCGACGCCTGCGTCGCAAATTCGTTGCTCACAGATGCAGAAATTGGCGACGCAGGCGACGCAGCTACAATGCATTCGCCAGCGCGGTTTGTTCGCCTTCGGTTCGCGCGATCGTGACGGCACCGACGCTATCAGAAAAGATATTCACCGCGGTACGGCACATATCTAATGGCCGATCAAATACGAACAACATGCCTAATCCGCCGATCAATAGAGGCGATCCTTCAGGTAGTTGCCCCTGTACGCCGTTAAGGATGACGATGATCGCGACCAACGAAGCCGCCGGTACGCCCGCGACGCCGATACTGGTCAGCAATGCGGTGATGACGATCATAAACTGTTGCGCCATCGATAGTTCGATCCCAAATGCCTGACAGATGAACATCGCAGCCACGCATTCATAGAGCGCGGTCCCGTCCATGTTGACCGTTGCGCCCAATGGCAAGGTGAAACTGGCGATGCGGTTGCTGACGCCGGCGCGTTTTTCGACGCAATCCAGCGTCACCGGCAAGGTCGCCGAACTGCTGGCAGTGCTGAACGCCGTCGCCAATGCGGGCGCCATGGCTTGATATTGCCGGAACGGATTCACTCGTGCGATAAACTTTAAGATGATCGGAAAAGTGACGAGCAGATGGATCAACAGCGCCGCCAACGCCACGGCTGCGAATTTGCCTATGCCTAGTGCAAACTCGGCGAATCGGGCGTCGGGCTTGAGCTTGGCGTATTGCTCGCCAACCGTGCAGGCGATCAATCCAATCACGCCGATCGGCGCTAATTTTAATACCACGTCGGTAATCGCTAAGGTGATGTCGTAGACCGCCTGGACGAAGTTCCGCACCGTTTCGCCACCAGGCCCGGTGTATTTTGATAAGAAAAACCCGACCGCCAGCGACACGACAATTAAACCCAGCAGCTTATCACTCGCAGCAGCATCAACCAGATTCGGCGGGACCATCTCCCTGAACACGTTTAGAAAATCACTCCCGCCTTTTCCCGCAGCCTTGTCTTCTACGATTTTCTGATCCCCTGCGAACGCGCTCAAATCCTTGCCTTGCAAAATGCCCATGCCGTCCGAGCCGATCCCCGGTTTGATCAGATTCACCAGCGTCAGCCCGATCAGGATCGCGATCAAAGACGTTAAAAAGTAGTAAACGAGAGTTTTCAAACCCAGCCGCTTAAAATCCGACCCCGACGCGATGCTCGCCACCGCCAGCATGATTGAACTGGTCACCAGCGGGACGATGATGAGTTTCAAACCTTGAATGAATAGATCGCCGACCAAATCCAATGCCAGAAACAATCCGCTGGCACTAACCGCTTTGGCAGCGACCACGCCGCGCTGGTTGGGTGCCGTGTCAGCGGGTATCTGCGCAATGCCCCACGATCCCAGCGCGAACCCGATGCCCGCCCCGATCACCAGACCGAGTAAAATCTGCCAATGCAACGCCCATCGGTGGACGCGAAATAATCCAGTCATCTAATGCCCTTCGTTGCAGTTGCCAGTCAGATTACCGTTGATTGGCGTGTGATGCACCCGAATCGTCGACCCGATACTGAAAAAATTTGTATACATCGTTCTACTTTTGGGTGCAGCCCCGATGCTTTCTCCAACCTGTCAGTAAATGCAGATACTTTTGCCTTGTACAGTGGCACGATCCTAATATCCAAAGACATGTGAAGTGGAGTGCGTGTGATGCTGCAGAACCAACGCGATCGGGTTGGCGCGATCAATACCGCCGGTTTTACGCTGGTGGAATTAATGATCGTTGTTGCGATCCTCGCGACGGCGGCTTCGCTTCTCATGCCCGCGGTTTCGCAAGCACGATCCACCGCTAAATCCGTCACCTGTTTAAGCAATTTACGGCAAATGGGGATCGCGCTGCAGATGTATGTGATCGATCATCGGCAAACATATCCGCAACCATTTGTCGAAGTCGATCTGGGATCGGCGGGTGAAAATTGCCTGTGGTTTAACGCGATTGATCGCTACACCGGCTTACCAGTCAAGCGATATACCTCCGCGAGCGATCGCAACTATAGTTATTTCAAGCAAGACCCCGTCTGGGCAACCTTTGGCGAAACAACCGCGTCGACCGGCGGCAATGGCAGCCGAACGATCAAAATGAATATCGATTTTGGCGCGATCGGCAGCGGCGTAAAATGGGGACGACTCGGCAAAATCATCGATCCCATACGAACCGTCGTTTTGTTCGACGCGATATCGCCGGATGTTGGATTCTCGACCTCCGACAGCAGCCGATTTCACGGCAGCGAATCGCACGCAGCCCTCAGACATTCGCGATTCCGGTCTGCCAACGTACTATTCGTCGACGGCCACGCCTCCGAAATCCAACAAACCCGCCGCCAACATTATCTGTATAACGTGCTATTCCAAACCTGGTATGACGAACCAAGCTCGCTACAAACGCTGAAGTGGACGATCCCAAAATAAAAAGCCCGCTACGACGCGGGGGGCTTTGGGGCTTTCAACCATTAAAATAGCGTCAGGCATTTGAATCACGCCGCGTGATGCCTATCCTCAGTGAACTATGTCCATTCGAGTTGGTATTGTCGGGATCGCAGGGTACGGCGGCGGCGAAGCGCTTCGGTACATCGCGCAACATCCGGAGTTTGATTTGGTTTACGCCGCAGGCGAATCGACGGCAGGTTCGCGCGTGGGTGAGCGCTATCCGGGCGTACCCGATTCCGTTGGCGATCTGGTCATCGATAAGTTTGAACCCACAGCCATCAACAACGTCCAAGTGCTATTCACCTCGCTGCCGACCGGTGCGTCCAAGGCGCTGCTGGCGATGGTAAGTCAGGACACCAAGATCATCGACATCGGCGGCGACCATCGCTACGTCGAAGGTTGGACCTACGGCCTTGCCGACATCTGGCCGGATCAGATCAAAGACAAAACGCGCATCGCCAACCCCGGATGCTACCCCGCCGCGACGCTCACGGCGCTGGCGCCTCTATTGGTCAACGGCTTGATCGAACCGCGTAACATTATTGTCGATGCAAAAACCGGCGTATCCGGTGCCGGTCGTGGGGGTGGCGACAGCAAATTCACCTACGCCGAGATCAACGAAGATCTGGCCGCGTACGGGCTGATTAAGCACACCCACATGCCGGAGATCATGACGACGATCGACGCACTTAGTTCCGCCACCGCTGGCGCGAGTAAGGGATTTGTCTTTACGCCGCACCTGATCCCGATGACGCGCGGAATTCTCGCGACCATCTACGCCCGCGGCACGGCCACGACCGAACAGTGCCTCGCCAAGGCACGCGCGTTTTACACGAATCGAAAGTTTGTCAAAGTCACCGACCGATCGCCGCACACGAAATGGGCGAGTGGATCGAACCTGGCGTTCGTTTCGTATGCTTGTGATCCGATGCGCAATCTGGTGATCGCGATGTGCGCTATCGATAACCTCGGCAAAGGCGCGGCCGGCCAGGCGATCCAAAATGCGAACTTAATCTGCGGCCTTCCCGAAGACGCCGGCCTCGCGACCACCAGCGTCTGGCCGTGATGACAACTGTGCCCTCTGAATAACGAATATGAGCCACAGAGCACACCGAGACCACAGAGAATAATTTTTTGAGGAATCGCATCACTCGTACGCGACCAGACGGCGCATCGCCATGATTTATGACCATTTCAATTTAATTTGCGCGGGTATTCTGTAGCACGGGCGTCTCGCCCGTAGCATTTATTAAGTGACTATTGGAACTGGAAACTTTGTGTCCTTTGTCCTCTGTGGCAATCGTTACACCACTTGAATGCAGTGATGTGGGTTATTGCAAGGATACCAATAAACTTTAGAGATGATGCAGCATCTGCACCGGCTGGCGGCCTTGAAAACCGGCGTGGAGTTCGTGCCAATGGTCGATGCGGTCTTCGCCTAGCTTCCAGCAGAGACATATTTCTCGGCCATCATGCTTGGCGATGAAATCAACCAGACCCAGGCGATACTCTTTCAGTTCGCAGCCGATGGTCTTGAGTTCATCTACCAGATCGTTCAGTCGATCGACGGTTTTTTCAAGTTCTTCCTCAACCAGAATGCGCTGCTGCGGTTTGCCCCGGTTTTCAAGTTGTGCATGCAGATTCGCGGCACGCTCGTGGGTTTGAACGATGTCGGTCACCACGCGACTCACAAACGGGATCGTGCGATTCGCTTCTTCAAGCGTGAAGTATCGGCGCGTGCGTGTCGGTGAAATATCAGACGACCATGATTTTGGTACGGCCATGCTTCGCCCTTTCAGGTCTACAGCTTCAACACGCATCGGCTCCACGAAACGTGCTACTGAGATATTCTTACGGGATGGATCGAAAGATCAATCCAATCACACAATCGTTTGTCATTTGCATTTCAAATCGTTTGTAACACTAGGCAAACCCAAACGATCATGCGTTTCGATCCGGCGATATATCACATTGTGAAAGCCTGAACCGCAGATGACGCAGATTTCGCAGATGAAATAATCCACGGATGCGGACGCCGTGCTACGCAAAGTCGAAGTCAACAATCGCTGCAACGTAAATCGCAATCCGTGAATCAGTGATATTCCTGCAGCGGCTTCACCTGCCAGCCGTGCTTTTGCAACTCGGCGATGCCGCGTATCGCGGCGCGGGCACCGGTGATCGTCGTCACGATCGGCACTTTATTCATCACCGACATCGCGCGGATCTTGCCTTCATCGGTGGCAGGGCCTTTTTTCGTGGGCGTGTTGACGATCAGATCGACCTGCCCATTTTTGATGAAATCGCGAATATTCGGACGCCCCTCCGCCAGTTTGTTGATGCGCTCGGCCTTCACGCCCGCTGCAGACAGCGTGTCATAGGTGCCGCCGGTGGCGAGAATCTTAAACCCGCACTGTTCAAACGACTTGGCAATTTCGCCGACCTCAGCCTTGTCACGCTGATTAACGCTGATGAAGACCGTTCCCTTCATCGGCAGCGCCGCGCCGGCAGCGATTTGCGCTTTGGCGTAAGCGGTGGGGAAATCGTCGTCGATGCCCATCACTTCGCCAGTTGAACGCATCTCCGGACCGAGGATGACATCCACGCCGGGGAATTTGCTGAACGGGAAGACCACTTCCTTGACGCTGACATGTTTGGGATCGGGTTGTTCCTGCACGTTCAACTCATCCAGCGACTTGCCCGCCATCACCTTGGCCGCCAATGAAGCCCAAGGAATGCCGGTGGCTTTGCCAACAAACGGGATCGTCCGCGAGGCGCGCGGGTTGACTTCGATCAGATAAATCTCGCCGTCCTTGATCGCGTACTGCACATTCATCAGGCCGCGCACTTTGAGCGCTTTGGCGAGCTTATGCGTGTGATCCTTCAGTTTCGCGACTAATTCCTTGCTGAATGAATAAGGAGGCAATGCACACGCGCTGTCGCCGGAGTGGATGCCCGCTTCTTCGATGTGTTCCATGACGCCGCAGACGACGGATCGGCCTTTGCCCGCCTGATCGTAATCAGCGATGCAATCGACATCGCATTCGGTGGCGTGATCGAGGAACTTGTCGACGAGGATCGGGTTGTCGCCTTCCTGCTTAACCGCGATCGCCATGTAGTGGTTGAGTTGGTCTTCATCGGACACAATCTCCATCGCGCGGCCACCCAGCACGAACGACGGTCGCACGAGCACTGGATATCCGATTTGGGCCGCGATTTTACGAGCGGCTTCGACCGATCGAGCGATGCCGTTTTCTGGCTGCTTGAGTCCAACTTGCTCGACGAGCGTGCGGAATTTTTCGCGATCCCCGGCCGCTTCGAGCATGTCGATCGAGGTGCCGATGATTGGCACGCCCGCATCATGTAGGCCGCGCGCGAGGTTGAGCGGGGTTTGCCCACCGAGTTGCACAATCACGCCTTTGACTAAGTTGCGAGATGCGAGTTGCGAGTCGCCAGAATTGTTTTCTCTCGCATCTTTTGTGAACGGTCCCCCATTGAGGCGCTCGCAAATATTCAACACGTCTTCGTGCGTCAGCGGTTCAAAGAACAGCAGATCAGAGGTGTCGTAATCGGTCGAGACCGTTTCGGGATTCGAGTTGATCATGACCGATTCGTAGCCGAGTTCCTTCATCGCAAAGGCCGCATGAACGCAGCAGTAGTCGAACTCGATGCCCTGCCCGATGCGGTTGGGGCCGCCGCCGATGATGATGACTTTGGGTTTGTCGGTGAGGCGGATTTCGTCTTCGCTGGATGGGGCTTGGGGCTTGGCGCTTGGGCCTTGGGGGGACGAGACGAAAGGCGTTTCGTAGGTGCTGTAGTAATAAGGAGTTGATGCTTCGAACTCAGCCGCGCAGGTATCGACAAGCTTGTAGACAGGCTGAACACCGGCTTCGATGCGGGCTTTGCGCACTTCGGAAACGGGTTGATCCCACATCTGCGCCAGTTGCACGTCGCTGTACCCGTGCTCTTTGGCTTTGCTCATGATTTTGGCAAACTCTTGCGGCTTGGTTTGGCGATACGACCAGTGCATCGCAGCCTCTTGCGGCGTGCCCTCAAAATCCGTCAGTTCTTTCATCTGCGCCAAAAACCACGGATCAATATGCGTCAGCCCGTAAATCTGATCGATCGTCCAGCCCATCTTGAGCGCATACCGCACATAATAAAGCCTGCCCTGCGAAGGCACCGCCAACTTGCGGCGCAATTTATCTTCGGGAATTGGATAATCCGTGGCATGGGTTTTTATCCCATGTTCTTTTTGCTCCGAAGACACGGGTTGCAAACCCGTGCCACGTTGCGCGCTTAGCCATTTATCGTTTTTATCCAGACCGAAACCGTACCGCTTCACTTCCATCGAGCGGATACCCTTTTGCAAGGCTTCTTTGAACGTGCGTCCGATCGCCATCGCTTCGCCGACAGACTTCATCTGCGTGGTCAGTGTTTCGTCGGCATCCGGGAATTTTTCAAACGTCCATCTCGGGAGCTTGATCACACAGTAATCGATGCTCGGCTCAAAGCAGGCAGAGGTGTACATGTCGAAGTCTGAAGGTTGAAGGCTGAACGATGAAACATCGTTGCCATTTTCATCCTTCATCCTTCTTCCTTCATCCTTTTTCTTCCGCGATGTGATCGGATTCGGCAACTCATCAAGCGTATATCCCACCGCGAGTTTCGCTGCGATCTTCGCGATCGGGTAACCCGTCGCTTTACTCGCCAATGCGGATGATCGCGACACGCGCGGGTTCATCTCGATGACAACCATTTCGCCGTTCCTGGGATTGATTCCGAACTGGATATTCGATCCGCCGGTCTCAACGCCAACAGCGCGAATAACCGCAAACGACGCATCACGCATTTTTTGGAACTCTTTGTCGGTCAGCGTCTGGATCGGCGCGACGGTGATGCTGTCGCCGGTGTGGACGCCCATCGCGTCGATATTTTCGATCGAGCAGATGATGATGCAGTTGTCGTTCTTATCGCGAACGACCTCCATCTCGTACTCTTTCCAGCCGATGACCGATTGCTCGATCAGTACCTCTGTGACTGGCGACGCATCAAGCCCGCGTTGGACGATCTCTTCAAACTCTTCAATGTTATAAGCGATCCCGCCGCCGGTGCCGCCGAGCGTGAACGCCGGGCGAATGATGGCTGGCAGATCGACGATCTTGAGGACTTCGCGGGCGTCTTCCATGTTGTGGACAACGCCGCTGATCGGCGTTTTCAGCCCGATCTCAGCCATCAGTTCTTTGAATCGTTGTCGGTCTTCGCCACGGAAGATCGCTTCGCGGTTGGCGCCGATCATCTGCACTGAGTATTTTTCAAGAATGCCGTCATCGAAGCATTTCATGCCGGTGTTAAGCCCGGTCTGCCCGCCGAGGGTGGGCAAGAGCGCGTCAATCGGCGTGCCGTTGGCTTTTTCGCGGGCGAGAATCTTTTCGACCGTCTCAGGCGTGATCGGTTCGATATAGGTGGCGTCGGCGAATTCCGGATCGGTCATGATCGTCGCGGGATTGCTGTTGATCAGGACGATGCGATAGCCCTCTTCCTTCAGCGCGCGGCAGGCCTGTACGCCCGAATAATCGAACTCACAGCCCTGCCCGATCACGATCGGACCCGAACCAATAATCAAAATCGAATGGATGTCTGTTCTGCGTGGCATTGAGGGGCAGAGGATACAACAACTTTGCGACTGAATACAGGATCGGGATGTTATACTTGGGTTATGATCTCAGAAACCATTTCGACACAGAGTCGAGAAAAACCTTTCAAGCCCTTCCTGCTCAACACGAGCGATGGGAAATCCGTTGCGATTTCTCCTGCTGAAATGATCGCGTTGACCAAGCATCGCGTGCATGCCTTCATTTTTAAACCCGGCCAAATACAGGGGCAAGACCTAGCAGAATTGGAAGTTGTGATTTCGCCGCTGCGTGTCGCCAGCATCAAGGATACGCGCCGGGCAAAACGACAGCGGGTGTGATTGATGCTCCCCATCGTCCTACATCACGGCATTTTCGGTTACGACCGCATCCAGATCGGCCCCGTTCAGTGGTCCTATTTTGGTGGCGGAATCGAGCAGGAAATCGCTGATCGCGGGCATCCGGTCATTGTCGCAAAGGTTTCTAGAACCGCCTCGATCGCCGATCGCGCGGCGCAGCTGAAACAAATCCTTCTTGAGCAACTCAGCAACTCGCGCAAGCGGGTGGTGATTTTCGCGCACTCGATGGGTGGTCTTGATGCGCGGTACATGATTTGCAAACTCGGCATGGCCGACCGCGTGGCGGCGCTGGTGACACTTTCAACACCCCACCGCGGATCCAGCTACGCCGATTACATGCTCCGCCACATCGACCGAAGCCAACATGCCCAGCAACTGCTTAAATTGCTCCAACTTGATCTGGCGGGGGTGCGGGATTTAACGATTGAATCGATGAAACGGTTTAACGACGTCGTGGCGGATCATCCCGATGTCGCCTATTTTTCCATCTCCGCATCCCGTCCGTGGCATCGCGTGCCGGCCTATCTGCTGCATTCGCATCATGTTGTCACGCGAAACGAAGGCGACAACGACGGCATCGTTTCCGTCAAAAGTGCCGCATGGGGCACGCATTTGGAAACCTGGCCAGCCGATCACCTCCACGTCGTTAACCGCATCCAAGTGCTGGAAATCCGCCAACGTACCGGCGACATGCGATCGCGATATGTCGCGATATTAAATGAACTGCAACATCGCGGAATCTGCGTTGAAGACTAATCATGAATGCTGGTGATCTCACTATTGTGCACTTACCATCACCCGGATCGCTCTTAACATGGATCGTAGGATGGCTGATCACCAGCCGAAGTTTCTACGGGGCTACGCGCGTCCCGCCTGTGGCTGGTTTTTTCCGTCTGTGTTCATCTGTGACAGCTGTGGCTTCTGCTTCCGCGTATGAAAAAAATAAGGCGGCGAGGAACCTCTCGGCGATCCTCGCCGCCCAGGGAAGGAGGGCGGTGTGATAGACTGTCATCAATAATACGATTGCAATTCGCGGCTGGTTCGAGTTTCTGAAAATTATT
>JBBQXB010000016.1:0-57172 GCA_038210015.1 Tepidisphaerales bacterium | reverse complement strand
GGTATCGTTTAACGAACCAGATTCACTCACTGATGATGTTTGGGCGTCCGGCGTGATAGTGGTGGAGCTGTCGCCGCCCAAGTACACGTTTTGCTGCTCATAGGGGTTAGCTCCGCCGATATCCTGCCGCTGTACGCTCACCCATGTCTGCAAGACCTGATCACGCTGTACGACCGTGATCGCCCCGTCGGCGGTGGCGCTAAACATGGCAAGGCTGAGCAACGCAATAAGACGATTTCGCAGCATTTGTATCTCCTCATGTTCTTCCGGACCTGAAGTGAGCCCCACGAATACGGGCGGCTATGACAAAAATCGTACACGCGGCATCGCAGATATGCAATATAAATTTTTTGGCAATTCAGAGGGTCGGGAGCAATACTGTTCGACACGCTGATTGCATTCGCTCAATATTGTAGGGCATGGGGCAATCTAGGGGGTCGGGTATCTTTTTTTTGAGCTGACTTATCGGGCTTTTTCGCACATTATTTTCACGCTTCGCGCATTGAAACCTTATTTGTACCGAATCGCTACGCCCGTCGTCCACAGTTGCATGGAACCATATGGTCCTGTAGGTGCCAAACCAGAATTGAGGATGATGACCGCATTGGCACCCAATGGTGCCGCTTTAGCCCGCAAGGCATTGTGTAATTTTGCGGTTTCCTGAGGTGCCCACCCGCTTGAACTGATTGAGCCTAATTCGGTAAAGGCGCGATCCGGTTTAGTTTGAAGTACGTCCACGTCATTCGGGTTGGTCGGCTCGAAAAAGCCTTTTGACGTTTTCGTGACGTCAACGTTGGCGCATCCTGTAAGCAGTGCGATCCCTAAACATAAAAGTGATGTCCTGCTACGCATTTTTTTTTCCTCTATTTATACTTGATTGCTGTACCCACGATGCGGGTATACACAGTGTTTGGATTCTTAGGCTCTGCCCATTCTTCGTCCCGGCCATGGTATCCGCCGAGTGTCACCACAATTATGGCATCGGCACCGATTTTAGCTGCTTTGTCTCGTAAGGAATTGGGGCTTTCGTTTCGTGATTGGAAATCTGCGATAACGTCATACTGTCGTTTCGGAGCGGCAAAGAGTAGGTCTACGTCGTCGGTTTTCTTTGGCTCATATTTATGATTGGCATAGTACCTGTTCGCCACATCTGTCGCGCAGGAAATGTGTGCCGTCGCAGCGCTGGACGCGAGAATCAGCAGAAGGGGAGTAATGACATTTTTCATAGATTTCCCTTCCAGTGAACCCCAACCTCTGCAATCTACACGGGGCAGCGCTTGAAATCAACTACAACGTGTTTTGCTAACTCCCCTTCATGATCTATGCAAAATGATTTACCTCATGAGGCTAGGGGGTACTTGACGGGTTTATTCTGTCGGTTACATTCCTTACCCTTCGCAAACCGCGACAACAGATGGTGCGCGCAGATGTTCTGCGTGCATTTTTTGTTTCCCAGCATCGGGCTTGGGCCTGTCTGGCGATTGATTGTAAGTCTATTGATTTGAGGCGTTTATGTCTCGTGACCTGACTAAGATTCGTAACATCGGTATCGCCGCCCACATTGATGCGGGCAAAACCACCACTTCCGAGCGCATTCTGTATTACACAGGCCGCGTGCATAAAATTGGTGAAGTTCACGAAGGCACTGCCGTCATGGATTTTGATCCTGAAGAGCAGAAGCGCGGGATCACGATCAACTCTGCGGCCACGTTCTGCGAGTGGAGCCGGGGCAACTGGCTGACCAAGCGTAAGCCATCTCCCGATGAATTGTACAATATCAACCTGATTGATACCCCCGGCCACGTCGATTTCACCGCTGAAGTCGAACGCTCACTTCGCGTGCTCGACGGCGCGGTTGCGGTGTTTGATGGTAAGGAAGGCGTCGAAGCCCAGTCCGAAACCGTCTGGCGTCAGGCGACCAAATACAACGTGCCGCGTATCTGCTTTGTCAACAAGATGGACAAAGTCGGTGCCGACTATGATTTCTGCTATAAAACCATCCTCGATCGCTTGGGCGCACCGGCGATTCCGGTCGTCATCCCGATCGGCAAAGCCGACACATTCGCGGGCGTGATCGACCTGATCTCCAAGACCGCCTACATGCCCGAAAAGTACGGCGATGACACCGACAAAGGCCAGACTGTAAAGATGGTCGCAATCGACAGCCTGGCGGAAAGCGATCAGGAAAACTTCGAAAAATACCGTGCGATCATGCTTGAAAAGGTCGCCGAGCTGGATGACGCACTGGCTGAGAAATATCTGGAAGATCCCGAATCGATGACGGAACCTGAAATTCGTGCTGCCCTTCGCAAAGGCACGATTGAGTTCAAGGCACACCCGCTTTTCTGCGGTTCGGCGTATCAATACGTCGGCGTGCAGCAGGTGCTGGATGGGGTTATCGATTTCCTCCCCGCCCCGACGGATATCGAATCCGTCACGGGGACTGATCCCAAGGACAAGGATGTTGAAATCGTCCGCAAACTGACGCCGGATGAGCCGTTCTGCGGCCTGGCTTTCAAGATCGTGGATGACAAATTCGGCACTCTGACCTACGTTCGGGTTTATTCAGGCGTGTTGGAATCCGGTACCCGCGTACTGAATGCCAACAAGAATACGAAGGAAAACATCAGCCGCATGTTTCAGATGTCCGCCAACGACCGCATTGCCCGCGATCGCGCCGAATCCGGCGACATCGTCGCGGTGATCGGCGTCAATGAAGCGATGACCGGCGATACACTTTGCGATCTGGACGCGCCGATCATCCTCGAACGCCCGACCTTCCCAGAACCGGTTATCAGTATGTCGATCGAGCCAAAAGCGGCAGCCGACAAGGATAAGCTCGGACAGGCGTTGACCAATCTGCGTCGTCAGGATCCGACCTTCTCCGCGAGCTACAACAAAGAAACCGGCGAGACGATCATCGCAGGCATGGGCGAGTTGCACCTTGAAATCATCAAGATGCGTCTGACCCGTGATTACAAGGTCGATTGCGTCGTCGGCAAACCTAAGGTCAGCTACCGCGAAGCGATCAGTGGCAAGGCCAAGGACATCCGCGGCGTTCACAAGAAACAGTCCGGCGGTCGCGGTCAGTTCGGCGATTGCTGGATCAGTGTCGAACCCTTCGATGGTCTGGACCCCGCAACCGGCAAGCCGTTAGAGCCCGAAGTGCTTAAGAAGCTGCGTTGGGAAGATTCGATCGCATTTGAAAACAAAATCGTCGGCGGAACGATTCCGAAGGAATTCATTCCGTCGGTCGAGTATGGCATTCGCCAGACCTGCAAAACTGGCATTCTGGCGGGCTTCCCATTGATCAACGTCAAAGTGACGCTGACTGATGGCAGTTATCACGATGTCGATTCGAGTCAGATCGCGTTCGAATTGGCAGGGCGTCTGGCGATTATCGACGCCGCGAAAGCTGCGAAGCTGGAATTGCTCGAACCGATTATGAAGCTTGTGGTCACGACGCCGAAAGATTTCGTCGGTAATGTGACCGGCGATATCAATCGTCGTCGCGGTCTGATTCTTGAAAGCTCCGAGCGCGCCAACACCGTCATCATTGAAGCGGAAGTTCCGTTGAGCGAGATGTTCGGCTACACGACCGAACTGCGTTCGATGTCCACCGGCCGCGCCGCCGCCGCGATGGAACCGCTGAAATATGCCCAGGTTCCGTCGAATGTGAAGCAGGAAATCCTGACTGAAGTGGGTGCGGATAAGAAGTAAGTCGTTATTCACAGGTAATTAAAAATGGCTGGATATCCATTACGATATCCAGCCATTTTTTGTGTCGGCGTAAGAGCTAATTGCAGGTTTTTGAACAGGCCTGTAGAGGGATTTCAAATTTTAGGTCAAAAAGTTCGTGTCGTGAACTTGACCGCAGCTTTGGAATAGTTATATTACTCGACCCCCGTGAAAAAAAGGGGCCGAATAACGATTCACTGTTTGTAGGTGAATCGCTCGGAAACAAGTGAGTTTCGGAAGAATTGGACAGGTGTAGTGATGACTGGTGAGCGGATTCGCATTCGTCTGGAAGCATACGACAACCGAGCCCTCGATCAGTCGGCCACCGAGATCGTTGAAAACGCCAAGCGTACCAACGCCCGCGTCTGTGGTCCTGTTCCGCTTCCGACCCGCATTGAGCGTTACACAGTTCTGCGTTCGCCGCACATCGACAAGAAGTCGCGCGAACAGTTTGAAATGCGTACGCATAAGCGGATTATCGACATTTTCGAAGCCAACGCCCGCACGATTGAAGCCTTGAACCGGCTGGTTGTACCGGCAGGTGTTTTTGTGAAGATCAAGGCGTAAGTCTTGTACCCATAAAGCTCCAGCGAGCAATCGCCGGGGCTTGTTTGTTCACCCTGACGCAAGGTTCATCCAAGAACCTGAACTCGAATCGAAAGATTCCTGTTGCGATCCGGGAGTAACGTTTTGTCCTTTTTGGACGGGTATCAGGCCTGAAATTTTCAGGTCTGCTCTGCTCGAAAGTTGAATGACACCAGCAATTTTAGGCCGCAAGGTCGGCATGACCCGTGTATACGACGAGAAGGGACGAATCGTTCCTGTTACCGTCGTACAAGCCGGTCCCTGTGTTGTGACGCAGGTGAAAACCGCCGACGGAAAAGACGGTTACAACGCCGTCCAGATCGGCTTTGAAACCATCGACGCAAAATACAGCACGATGCCCCTGATCGGTCATGCCGCGACATCGGGCAGTCAGGCGCAGCGGTTTTACCGCGAAGTGCGTCTGAAAGATGCCTCTGACAAGAAGCCCGGCGATGCGATCACCGTCGGTACCTTCGACGGCGTTCAATACGTCGATGTCATCGGTACTAGCAAGGGCAAAGGCTTTGCAGGCGTGATGAAACGCTACAACTTCGGCGGTCTGTGCGCATCGCACGGTACCGAACGCAAGCACCGTGCCCGTGGTTCGATTGCATCGGTCGCGACCAATCGCGGTCATAGCGGCAAGCCCAAAAAGGGCGTCAAGATGGCCGGTCACATGGGCGACGATCGCGTCACCACCCGCAACCACGCATTGGTTCGGGTCGATGCGGAAAACAATGTCCTGCTCATCAAAGGTCCTGTCCCCGGTGCCAATGGTTCGCTGGTTTATGTTCGCAAAAGCCTGACGGCAAAGGAAAAGGTTAAGTAGGTTTCGAGTTTGAAACGTGGATTGATTTTTCATTCCTAACGGTCAACGGCAAACTACAAACTTTGGAAGAACAATGATTGAAGTTCCCCTATTCAACATCGAAGGTGCCCAGATCGGTACCGTCTCTGTCGATGAGCAAAAGCTCGGCGGCAAGATCAACGCGCCCTTGCTGAAACAGGCGTTAGTTTATTACCACGCCAACAAGCGTCAGGGCACTGTCCGCACCCAGGCTCGCGGCGAAGTTGCGGGTTCAACCCGTAAGATGTTCCGTCAAAAAGGAACAGGCAACGCCCGTACCGGCGGCATTCGCAATCCGATTAAAGTCGGTGGCGGACACGCCAAACAGAAGCGACCGAAAGATTGGTCGCTTGATATGAACAAGAAATCCCGCCGCCTCGCCCGCAACAGCGCCATCCTCGCCAAGATTAAAGATAACCAGCTCAAGGTTGTCGATCAGTTCAATATCTCAGAACCCAAAACCAAAGTGTTCGCCGGCGTGCTTAAGAAGCTGAGCATCGAACGGACGGTTTTACTTGCCCTTGAAACACGCACGGATAACGTCGCCCGCGCTAGCCGCAACATCGCCAGCACCCGTCTGACGACTGTCGCGCAGCTCAACGCTTGGGATATTCTTCGCAACCGCACGGTATTGATCACCAAATCAGGATTGGAGGCGCTGCTCGCGTAAGCGACTGCGATACCACCATGGAAGCTACCAAAGTCATCATTAAGCCACTGATTACCGAAAAAACCAATCGCCAGGCGAACGCCCGGAACACCTATTCGTTCCACGTTCACCCCAAGGCGGACAAGATCGCGATTAAGAGCGCGATCGAAGAACTGTACGAAGTGAAAGTCGCCGACGTTCGCACACTCGTCCGCAAGGGCAAGTCGCGTCGAACCAAGGTCGGATATGTGAACGGAACAAATGTGAAGCGCGCCATCGTGAAGTTGGCCGAGGATTCGAAGATCGAACTGTTTTGAGGCGTGATCTGTGCTTCATGATCCGTGTCTCGTGATACCTCACGAAACACGAATCACGAACCACGAACCACGAAACGTATTATGGCCATTAAAAAATACAATCCGACCTCCGCCGGCCGACGTGCAGGTTCGGTCATCGACTATAAAGCTGTCCTGACCAAGACGACGCCGGAAAAGTCATTGACTAAAGGCCAGCGTCGTCCCAGTGGGCGTAACCACCACGGCGTCATCACCGCCAAACATCATGGTGGCGGTAACAAGCAGCTATATCGAATCATCGATTTCAAGCGTCTAAAAGACGGCATGACCGCAGAAGTCATTGCGATCGAGTACGATCCGAATCGCAGCGTCTTTATCGCACTCATCGAATATACTGATGGCGAAAAAGCCTACATTCTAGCTCCAAACGGTCTGACCGTTGGGAAGAAGGTTGTCAGCGGCCCGGATTCGTCGCCTGATGTCGGCAACGCGATGCCACTTTCGAATATTCCGGTCGGTCTAGAAATCCACAACGTCGAAATGAACCCCGGCCAAGGCGGCAAACTAGTCCGCTCGGCAGGTCTGGCAGCACGGTTGAACTCTAAAGAAGGTGATTACGCGGTCATCACGCTCCCCAGCGGCGAAATCCGTCGCGTCAAGAGCAAGTGCCGCGCCACCATCGGCGTGTTGGGCAACTCGGACTGGATGAACGTCTCGATCGGCAAGGCCGGTCGTAATCGTCACAAAGGCATTCGCCCGCACACCCGTGCCAAGGCAATGAACCCGATCGATCACCCGATGGGTGGTGGTGAAGGTCGCGCCAACGGCGGTCGTCATCCGGTCAGCAAAACAGGTGTACCCGCCAAGGGCGGCATCACGCGTCGAAGTGGCAAGGCGAGCGAGAAGCTCATCCTGCGTCGTCGCAAGTTCGGTCGGTTCCAACAGCGTCCGCAAACCGTCAATGTGTAATGTTTAGATGTTTCGAATGAACTAAAACGAAATCACGAAACACGAAAGAACGAAACACCATGAGCAGAAGCAGCAAAAAAGGCCCGTATGTCGATGAAAAGCTGTTCGTCAGGGTCAATACCCTCAACGAACGCAAAGCCAAGCAGGTTCTTCGAACCTGGGCACGGGCTTGTACGATCATCCCCGAATTTGTCGGACATAATTTTGAAGTCCACAACGGGAACAAGATGGTTCGCGTTTTCGTGACCGAAGATATGGTCGGTCACAAATTGGGTGAATTCTCCCCGACACGTACGTATCGCGGACATTCGGGTAATAAGAAAGACGCTGCAGGCAGGTAATGCCAGTTGTCAGTCAAGAGGTTTGAGTCATGGCTTATAAAGCAAAACACAATTTCGCCCGCATCGCTCCGCGTAAAGCACGGTTGGTGATGGATCTGATCCGCGGTCGCGATGTTGACGATGCACTGGGTCTGCTTCAGTTCTCCAAGAAGCGGGCCGCGGTGTATATCGCCAAGGTCATCAAGAGCGCGGTTGCGAACTATCAGGAGCAGGAAACGGCTCCGGGTCAAAACGCACTGTTTGTCACCGAGGCTCGCGTGGACGCCGGCCCGATCATCAAGCGTTTTCAGCCGAAGGATCGTGGTAAGGCTTACCCGATCATGAAGCGGACCAGTCACCTGATCGTAATGGTTGACGAGAGGTAGTAACTGGATTGTCGAACCTGGTTCGACAGTCGGCATTCGGAATCGGAAATATTGAAATGGGTCAGAAAATCAATCCAATCGGCTTCCGGGTCGGCATCACCGAAGACTGGAAAAGCAAGTGGTTCGCGCCGAAATCGGCGTACGGCGAGTTTCTTATCGAAGACGTGCAAGTTCGTAAGCACATCGACAATAAGTTGAATCGTCGCCCGCCATTCGCAGCGGTGTCGGACGTCATGGTTGAGCGCACGCGTGAAGAAGTCACCGTGACGATCAAAACCGCGCGTCCGGGTCTTGTGATCGGACCTAAGGGTGCCGAACTCGATAAGTTGCGGGAAGAACTCGAAGACCTGATTCGCCGCAAGATCGCGCCGATTAAGGTGATCGAAATCAAGAATCCCGATCTGAACCCCCAGTTGATCGCCGAAGCGATCGGGGAACAGTTGAAGAAGCGTGCCAGCTTCCGTCGCGTGCTGAAGCAGCGTCTGGAAGCAACGATGAGTGCCGGTGCCAAGGGCATTCGCATTCAGGTGTCGGGTCGTCTGGGCGGTGCAGAAATTGCCCGTTCGGAAAAAGCCACCACCGGGTCGGTCCCGTTGACGACCTTGCAGGCCGATGTCGGGTACGGATATGCCATCGCCTTGACCACCTTTGGAACGATCGGGGTTAAGGTCTGGATCTATCGCGGCATGAAGGGCGAAGAAGTGCTCGATACCGACGTTCGCGTCGGTGGCCCGCTGCGAAGAATTCGTCGGTAAGTTTTCAACGTCATACGGACTGTGGCGAATGGGTCAAAGCATTCGCTGTGTCATCCGCTGATGAAAGTAAATTGATTGAGGTACTGAAATGCCTTTGATGCCTAAACGAGTGAAGTTCCGCAAAAGTATGCGGGGCAAAATGCGCGGGAATGCAACGCGCGGGAACACGGTTGCCTTTGGTGAACACGGCCTGATGGCGTTGGATCACTGCTGGCTTCCTGCCCGCACGATCGAAGCCTGCCGTGTCGCGGTCGCCCACTTCCTCCGTCGCGAAGGCCGACTGTTCATCCGCATCCACGCCAATAAGCCGATCTCGGCCAAGCCGTTGGAAGTGCGTATGGGTTCGGGCAAAGGCGAACCGGAATACTGGGCCGCGGTGATCAAACCCGGCATGGTGTTGTTTGAAATCGCTGGCATCGACGACGTGACCGCACGCAAGTGCATGGCGCGTGTCGCCCATAAGCTGCCGATGAAGTGCCGTTTTGTATCCCGCAAACATGCGGCCTGATTGAATCGAGAATCGTCATGAAGAAGAACGCAAAGAAAGAAGTTCTGGACAAGAACGACGACGTGCTTAAGGATCTGCTGACCACCAAGCAAAAGCACCTGTTCGATCTTCGTAGCCAGGCCGTGACCGAAAAGCTGGAAGACCCGACCCAGCTCGGTAAAACCAAGCGGGAAATCGCCCTGATTAGGACGGTCCTGCGTCAACGTGAACTCAGCAAAGGCGAATTGGCCTCGGCATCATAAGGATTTTTTCGCCTCGTCTTGCGACGGGCGTTTGAGACAAGAATATGGCAACCGCAACTCCATCCGCCAAAGTCCGCTCGCAATTGCGAACGATCATCGGTCAGGTCACCAGCGCCAAGACCGCAAAAACAATCAAGGTCGTGGTTTACTACCAGACCAAGCACCCGAAGTACGGGAAATACCTGAAACGTTCGAGCGTGTATCACGTTCACGACGAAAACAGCGAAGCCCGTGAAGGCGACGTGGTTGAAATCGCCGAATCCAGACCTTTCAGTCGTAGTAAGTTCCACCGTCTGCTAAAGGTCATCACCAAAGCACCGGAAAAACTGACACACGACACCGGCGACGATATCACCAAAGCAAGCGGCACGAAGACAGAAGAACAGGAATAGTCGAAGGACGAATGACGAATGACGAATGACGAATGCGGCCAGACCCATTCGACAATCTGAAATCGACGATCGGAAATCCCATGATTCAGCAACAAACATATGTCGATATCGCCGACAACACCGGCGCCAAGACCGCGATGTGCATCAAGGTGCTCAAAGGCTCCTCGTCACGCGGTAAGTTCAAGCGCAAGAGTGCCTATATCGGCGATGTCATCATCGGCGTGGTTAAAAAAGCACTGCCCAATGGTGAAGTCAAAGACGGCGAAAAAATTCGTTGCGTAATCGTCCGAACAAGACAGGTTACGCTCCGTGCCGACGGGTCGTATATCCGCTTCGACCGCAACGCCGCTGTCGTAATCGACGCGGAAGGCAACCCCAAAGGCACTCGTATCTTCGGTGCCGTGGCGCGTGAACTGCGTGAAATGAATTACATGAAGATCGTGTCCCTGGCTGCGGAAGTGGTGTAAGAAAAGTTAATAGTTTTTAGTTGATGGTTGATTGTTCAGCCCATCCACTATCAACCATCAACTAGCAACTGGTATTTATTATGGCACAGCGAATTAAAAAAGGTGATACCGTCGTCGTCATCACTGGCGCCGACAAAGGCAAGACCGGGCAGATCAAACGCGTGTTGATCAAGCACGATCGTGTGATTGTCGAAGGACTGAATCGTGTCTGGAAGCACGTAAAACCGTCGCAACGTTTCCCGCAAGGCGGCCGCATCCAGAAGGAAGCCTCGATTCACATCAGCAATGTGCAACCGGTGGATCCCAAGACCGGCAAGGGCACGCGGGTGAAGTTTGAAATGAAGGATGGCGTGAAACATCGCGTCGCCAAGAAGAGTGGACAAGACCTCGGTAAGGCATAAACATCCAAACAGCGGCGTGGTCGCGACTGTTCGATCACGAACCTGAAGGAATTAAGATCATGGCAGAAGATAAATCAAAAGCTCAGAACGCAGCAAAAGCCAAAGGCGCCGCCGCTAAAGCCGCCGCCAAGGCGCGCAAAGATGCCGGTCCTGGTTTCAAAGTCGCAGGCGACGAAGAGACCGGTCCAATTCCGGCCCCGCGATTCTATAAACTGTATAACGAATCGATTGTTCCAGCGTTGCAACAAGAACTGGGGATCAAAAATCGCCTGGCGCTGCCGAAGCTGGAAAAAATCGTCGTCTCGATGGGTCTCGGCAAAGCCATGGTCGCCGGCGAAAAAGCGAAGATGGATTCGGCCGAAAAAGAACTGGCTATCATCGCCGGTCAAAAACCGGTACGTTGCAAGGCTAAAAAATCGGTCGCGAACTTCAAAGTCCGTGAAGGCATGGAAACAGGGCTGAAAGTCACCCTGCGTGGCACGCGGATGTACGAGTTTCTCGACCGCATGATTACGCTGGCGTTTCCCCGCGTGAAAGACTTTCGCGGCGTGAGCAACAACGGGTTCGACAGGCAGGGCAACTATAACTTCGGTTTCACTGAACAGACAGTGTTCCCCGAAATCGCCGGTGCTGATGTCACCACCCAGCAAGGGATGAACGTGACCGTTGTGATGCGTGGTGAGGATGTCAAAGCGTCCCGCGAGCTGTTGAAAAAGTTCGGTTTCCCGTTCAAGAACGAAGAAAAGGTTAA
Source organism: Tepidisphaerales bacterium (assembly GCA_038210015.1). Lineage (GTDB taxonomy): Bacteria > Planctomycetota > Phycisphaerae > Tepidisphaerales > Tepidisphaeraceae > BPJO01. The sequence continues at coordinate 45,866 of JBBQXB010000016.1, read as the reverse complement.
AGACTGATGTTGTAAGTGAAAGCTGGCAGGCGGCATGAGTCGCTTGCTAACGATCACGAACCACTGACCACTAGGAAGTAAGACTATGGCCACCAAAGCCTGGATCGCAAAAGAAAAGCGTCGCGAAGCACTTGTTCTGCGTTACGCTGAAATTCGTCGGCAGCTCAAGAAGGAAGGCAATTATGCCGCCATCGCGAAGCTGCCGCGGGATTCAAGCCCCACACGGTGCAAGAATCGCTGTCAACTGACAGGCCGTAGCCGGGCGTATCTGCGGAAGTTTAAGATCAGCCGTATAATGCTCCGTGAATTGGCCCACAAGGGCATGATCCCGGGATTGAAAAAGGCAAGCTGGTAAGGAATCTGCGATCTGCGTTTTGTGATCGCGAGATCCAATCGAAAAATCGCAAATTGAGTAATTGCAAGTAGGAACGAATCGATGAGCATGCAAGACCCTATCGCGGACCTGTTAACCCGCATCCGCAACGCCAACCGAGTGAGCCGACGGTACGTTTTCGTCCCGAAGAGCAAAATCGGTGTTGGTATTCTTAACGTCCTCAAAGACGAAGGTTACATCGACAGTTTCGAAGAAATCGAAGCTCAACCGATCAGCCAGATGCGAATCCAGCTTCGCTACGCCCTTAGCGGACAGAGCGTGATCCACGAAATCAATCGTGTATCCAAGCCTGGTCGTCGTGTGTATAGCACCGTCGAAAAGCTGCCCAAAGTGCTTGATGGTCTTGGCATCACCGTGATCTCGACCAGCCGTGGTGTGATGAGTGATCGCAAGGCGCGCGAAAGCAACATTGGTGGCGAAGTGCTCTGTCTGGTGTCCTAAGCGTTTTAAGTGTAACCGGGAAGCCGGCGATCAATATCGCTGCGAGCAGACCGAAAGGAATAGAATATGTCGCGTATCGGTAAAAAACCCATCCCCATCGGCAAAGCCAAGGTCGCGATCAGCGGCCAGGTGGTCAATGTCGAAGGTCCAAAAGGGAAACTCTCGTACACTGCCCCTTCGATCATTAAGGTCGAAGTCAAAGGCACGGATGTTGTCGTCACCCGCCCGAACGATGAACGCGTCAGCAAAGCCATGCACGGGCTTGTGCGGGCGCTGGTCAACAATATGGTGGTTGGCACGACCGAAGGTTACAAAAAAGTGCTCGAAATTCGCGGCGTCGGTTACAAAGCAGAACTCAAAGGCAAGGAAGTTGTCCTGAACCTCGGTTTTGCGAATCAACTTCGCGTGAATGTTCCGGCCAGCCTGACTGTCGCGGTTGAACCTGGACAAGGCGATATCGCGAATCGAATCGTCGTCACCGGCGCCGATCGTCAACAGGTTGGCGATTTCGCTGCCAATGTCCGCAAGCTTCGTAAGCCTGAACCGTATAAAGGTAAAGGCATTCGTTACGAAGGTGAAGTCGTCAAGATCAAGGCTGGCAAGGCGTTTGCCGGTGCCGGTTCGAAATAGTATTGAAAGGTCAACTGAGTTTACGATTCGTAGCGTAGACTCTGAGGTTGAAATCACATGGCAGAAAAAAATAAAGCAAAAGCGTTGCGACTGCAAAAGCGCAAGTGGAGCATCCGCAAGACCCTCATCGGTACACCCGAACGTCCGCGTTTGTCGGTCTTCCGGTCAGACAAGCATATCTCCGCGCAGATCATTGATGATTACGCCGGGAAAACGCTGGTGTCGGCTTCAAGCCAGCAAGGCGATGTCCGTGGCAGCCTGGCAAACGGTGGGAATGTCCCCGCGGCAGAAGCGGTCGGTAAGTCGATCGCTGAAAAAGCCAAGGCCGCCGGTATCACGCTCGTTGCGTTTGATCGTAGCGGGCGTCGTTATCACGGACGAATCAAGGCGCTGGCGGATGCAGCGCGTGCAGGCGGACTGAACTTCTAGCAAATCATCCACGGGCTAGAACCCGTGGGGTAAGACGAGATATACAATGAGCGACCCGATCGAACCGCAAAACACCCCAACTGAAGCCCCTGCCCCCGAAGCACCCCAGGCCGCAGCGCCTGAGGCAGCCGCACCCGCACCCGCACCGCAACACCAAGGTCGCGATCAACAGCGTGGCGGTGGTGGAAATCGTCGTGGTGGTGGTGGTGGCGGACAACGCGGCCCACGCCGGGACCGCGGCAATGAACGCGATGAAGGCGGCGTCGAGTCGTCACTCGTCAAAATCTATCGTTGCGCCAAAGTCGTCAAAGGCGGTCGTACCTTCAGCTTCGGCGCACTGGTCGTCGCGGGTGATCGTCAAGGCAACGTCGGCATCGGTTACGGAAAAGCCAACGAAGTCCCGATGGCCGTCGAAAAAGGAACCAAGGATGCCCGCCGTCAGATGGTAAAAGTCCCTCTCAAAGGCACGAGCATCCCGCACACCGTTAAAGGCAAATGCGGCGCTTCCAGCGTCACCCTCGTTCCGGCATTGCCCGGTTCGGGCGTCACCGCAGGCAAAAGCGTGCGTCCGGTGCTGGAACTTGCGGGTATCACCGATATTCTGAGCAAAGCTTACGGCTCAACCAGCCCGAAGAATCTGGTCAAAGCAACGATCGACGCACTTCGCAGGTTACAAAGCCGCGAAGAAGTCGAACGTGACCGCAAAGTCAAACTTTCCACCGAATCAGGTGCGAAAGAATTGGCAACCGTTTAACCGAATGACGAAATCCGAATCAAAAATGACGAATGAATGACCGAAGGACGAATGTCCGAATGTCATACAGACTCAGACTCGTCATTAAATCATTCGGATTTCATTCGTCGTTCGACATTCTGGTTTCGTCATTTGTTTATGGCGAAGCCATCATTATTGGCGAGGTATCGCGATTCGCGGTGCCGTTAGTCACAGGAGTTTGCAGATGGCACAGAGTCATGACATCACAGCCGGGCTTGGTCACAAGCGAGGCCAGCGTAAAGGTCGCGGCGAATCGTCAGGCCGTGGTAAAACCAGCGGTCGCGGTAACAAGGGTTCGGGCGCTCGCGCCGGCACTTACATCCGCCGTGGTTATGAAGGGGGTCAGACCGAAATCTACCGCCGATTTCCTAAGCGCGGATTTAACAACGTTCAGTTCGAACGCAAGTTTTACATCGTCAATCTCGATTCCCTGAATGCGTTTGATGAAGGTACAACCGTCGATGCTGCGGTGCTAATCGAAAAAGGCTTGGTGCGCGATACCAAGCAGCCGGTCAAGATTCTCGGCAACGGCGAACTCAGCAAAAAGCTGACAGTCGTGGCAGGGTGGTACAGCAAAGCAGCTCACGAAGCGATCATCAAAGCCGGCGGCGTCGCCAAAAACGACAAAGGCGAAACCTTTGAGTTTCCCAAGCCGAAGAAGATATTCGTCCTGCGTGAGAAGCCCAAGAAAAAGGCTGATGAAGCTCCCGCCGCCGAAACTGCCAAGCCCGAATAAAGTAGTTATGCCGATTGCCGATTGTCGTTTGCCGAACGCGGAGTTTTCCTCCACAATCGGCGTCCGACAATCGGCAATTTTCTTTAGGAAGCAATCACGATGTTCAAAACGCTGTTTAACATCTTTCGTGTCCCGGAACTGCGAAACAAGGTTCTGTTCACTCTGATGATGCTGGCGATTTTCCGGATCGGTCACTCCGTACCAATCCCCGGCGTCGATCAGTGGCAGTTCCTCTCAAGCGAAGAGCAGGCGGTTCAAAAAGCTAAGGCCACGAAGGAGATCGCACTTGCCAGCGGTGACCAGGCTCGGATCGATTTCGCCACAACCGACCTCGCCGAGAAAGTGCAAGCCAAAGCCCGCAGCGAAAACCAAAGCGACAACTCCGCAGCCGGACGACTCGCGACCTATGTTTCGATCTTCTCCGGTGGTAACCTCTCTCACTCCACGATCTTTGGCCTCGGCGTGATGCCTTACATCTCGGCATCGATTATTTTCCAACTACTCGCGACCGTCGTGCCCGCGCTTGAAAAGCTGAAAAAAGAAGGCGAGGCCGGCAATCGCAAAATCCAAGAATGGACGCGATACAGTACCGTTCCGATCGCTGCGATGCAGGCTTATTTCTGGCTTGGCACGATGGGCGGGGATAAAATCCAATCGACGTGGGACGGTCCGATGTTCTGGATCACCGGCGTCGTCGCACTGACGGCTGGATGTATCTTCTTAATGTGGATCGGCGAACAGATCGACGAGTACGGCCTTGGTCAAGGCGTGTCGCTGATCATCATGGCGGGTATCGTTTGCCGCATGCCGTCGGCATTGAATACGCTGTGGAGCAATCTGGATCTGACCGGGCAGGGCGGAACCGGATCGTTTGGTCCTGGCACGGTTATCGCGTTGGCGTGTGCGTTTGTGTTTGTAGTCGCAACCGCGATTCTGATCACACAGGCTCAGCGTCGTATCCCGATCATGCAAGCCAAGCACACGCGTGGCCGACGGGTTTACGGCGGGGCGAAGCAGTTCCTGCCTCTCAAGGTCAATATCGGCGGCGTGATGCCCGTCATCTTCGCTCAATCATTGATGCTATTCCCCGGCATGGTGCTCGGCTATCTGGACGGCTTGGCTCGTAACCATGGCGGCGGGTGGTTCGGTAACGCGGTCATCTTCCTCAATCAGCAATTCGGGCATGGCGAGTTTCTATACGTCATCACCGAGTTGGCGATGATCTTCTTCTTCGCTTTCTTCTGGACAACCGTTCAGTTTAAACCCAAGGAAATCGCCAACAATCTTCGCGATTACGGCAGCTTTATCCCCGGCCTGCGTCCGGGTAAGCGCACGGCGGATTATCTTGAAAAAGTCATGATGCGCATGACCTATGTTGGCGCGGCGTTCCTGTGTCTGATCGCGATCGTTCCGACCATCGCCTTCAAATACATGGGCGTGAACTATGAAATCGCTGCGTTCCTTGGCGGAACGGGTCTGCTGATCGTCGTGTCGGTGGTGCTGGATATGGTTCAGCGAATCGAAACCAATCTGCTGACCCGCAATTATTCTGGCTTCCTTGGCGCGGGCGAAGGTGGAAAGCGGATCAAGGGTCGAGGCGCTTAAGGGAAGTGATGAATGCTGAATGCAGAATGATGAATTGATCCCCCCAATCCATTATTTATCATTCATCATTCATCATTCGCATTTCATGCCCATCATCATCAAATCACGCCGCGAAATTGAGATGATGCGCCGCTGCGGACACATCGGCCAGAGCATCCTGAAAAAGATGGCCGCCGGGGTGCGCCCGGGGGTGACGACCGCAGAACTCAATCAAATCGCCAAAATTGAATTGCAAAAACACGGCGCGGTGGGATTGGCAAAAAATTATCCCACCTACAAACCCAACGAAGGTTATCCGGCTGAAACCTGCATTTCAGTCAACGAAGAAATCGTCCACGGCATCCCCGGTCCGCGTCGTCTGAAAGAGGGCGATCTCGTGACATTGGATATCGCGCCCTACCTCGATGGCTACTGCGCCGATACCGCGATCACTGTTCCGGTGGGCACGGCGTCGCCTGCGAATGAAAAGCTTCTCAATATCACGCGCGAAGCGCTCAATCTGGCGTTGTCGCTTATCAAGCCCGGCAAACTGTGGAGCGAGATAGCGCGCCTAGTGCAATATAAAGTTGAGTCGAACGGGTTTAACGTCGTCCGCGAATTTGTCGGGCATGGCGTCGGCAAGCGAATGCACGAAGACCCGAAAGTGCCAAACTTCGTCACGGCAGAGCAATTGCGAAGTGATTTCAAACTGCGTGCGGGGATGACGCTGGCGATCGAGCCGATGGTCGTCACCGGCGACCGCGAAGTGCTGCAACTTGAAGACGCCTGGACGATTATCACCGCCGACCGATCCTATGCCGCCCACTTTGAGCATACGGTTGCAGTCACCGACAACGGCGTAGACATCCTCACCGATGGCCGCGCTCCTTGGGGATTGTAAGCCGCTTTGGGGATGAACCACGCGGTTAGAGCAGACAAGATCACGTAGCTGCGTCCGCGTGCCTCGCCCGATTCTGCGTGCGAGAGACACGAATTGGCGACCCACCCGTCACAGTTGCTTGCGCGAGCATCTATCCCAGTGCATATTGCGTCTTTACGGACTGGCGGCGAATCAATCATCATCAGACGGCAGCAGGTAGCTGTCATTTTTCCAACTGGGTGGGACATTTTTCCCGAACGCGCCCGCGCCTGCGGGGGCGGGCACGCCGTCGGGGATGTTGGGGGTGGCTTGCAAAGATGTGTAGATGTTGTCACCGCTGCGCGTGGCGAGTAGTTCTTTGCTCAGCGGATCGCGGGCGTTGATGCGGATGTAATCGCGGCCTACGAATGCGTGGGGGACGAATTCAACATTCCCGCCTGGGTAGAGTACGTTTTGACCTGTCTTGGCGTGATTGCGGCTGTTGGCGAATCGCATGATTTCCGGCGCATCGGTTGCCGTGGGTTTCGTGACATCATCACCGATGCCCAGTATGCCGGGGTTCATATCCGCCATCAACGCGGTGCTGCTGGGCAAGGTATCTGTCCATTCGAAATCGGCCGTGGGATTAAATGGAGACAAAATGGAATAGGCCAGATGTCGGTTGGACTTGAAGTTGCCGCGTTCGGATGCTTGTACTTTTTTGCCGGCGGCGTTAGTCAGCGGATCGCGAAAACGGTCGCTGGAGGGGCAAATGAAGACCTGTGTGTCGGGAAGATATCCGATGCGAACCAATAGCCATAAACAGGCGGTGACATCGTTGGGTTGGACAGCCGAATCCGGCGCAAAAGGATTGGCGTCATCCGCGCCGGTGTAAGCGGTCCACGCGGGATGATCGGCATCCGATCGCGTGCGTGGGTAAAACCCGTAATCCCTGCGATATTCCGACAACGCGTATTGGATGTTCATCAGATTTTTCGCACACGCGGCACGGCGGCTGGTCTCGCGCGTCGCCATGATAAACGGAATGACCGACGCGAGAATCAACGCCAGAATGACGATCGCGACGAGTAATTCGATAAACGTGAACCCGCGCCGGCTGCGCGTGACTGATAAATGCAGGCATCGGTAAGAAAAAAAATGATCCGTGTTGGTCATGGCGTCTGTATTCATTCGGCGATTCGTTCGAGATCAATCAAAAAAGATAGGTCATCCGATCATTCGATGCAATTTCATCGCCACTTCTGAAGAGTCTGCCTCCCCCAAAACGTCACCCCGAGGTACCCCGAAGGATCTAAAGCCTGCAATCCGCATCAATTTACGAGTCAAGTAGATGCTTCGTAGTACCTCAACATGACATGAAAAATTGCATCAGGTAATTAGGAAATCACATCATCCTGCACCACCCATTTGCACCAATTTATCATTTTCCCGACGTCGTAGTTGCCCGCACGCAGCGGCGATATCCCGGCCTCGGCTTTTACGCACGTGAGCGTTGATTCCGCCACGACGCAAAATCTCTTGGAATTGCATCACACTGTCGCTTTTCGGGCGTTGAAAAGGCAGCGATTCGACCTCGTTATAGCGCAGCAAATTGACGTTCGCCCGCACCGTTTTACAGACTTGCACCAGTTGCCGCGCATGGTCTGGACGGTCATTCACGCCGGAGAGCAAAATATACTCAAATGTCAGTTCCCGGCCTGTCTTGTTGAAGTAGTATCGGGCTGCATCAAGTATTTCATCGATCGAAAAATGCTCCGCCCAGGGGATCAGTTCCCGGCGCAATGCTTCATTCGGCGCGTGGAGTGAAATTGCCAGATTTAACGGCAATTCTTCCTCGGCTAGCTGTTTCATGCGGACCGGTACGCCTACGGTGCTGATCGTGATTTTACGGGCGGAGATATTGAGACCCTTCGGATCGTGCAGCACGCGGATCGCCTGCATCACGTTTGAGTAATTCGCCAAAGGTTCGCCCATACCCATGAAAACGATGTGATTGATCCGCTGGGGTTTGTAATCCTTGGTGTGCGTGGCGGCGTTTTCGTTCATCGCGAAGTTGAGTCGCATCACCTGCTCAATGATCTGTGCCGCCGACAGGTTGCCCTTTACGCCATCCACCCCCGACGCGCAGAACTTACACCCGACCGGACAGCCGACTTGCGACGACACACACGCGGTTCGGCGATCGTCATCCGGGATCATCACCGTCTCTGCCTGCGCGCCATTTTGCCATTGCAGCAATAATTTATGTGTTCCGTCCTCGCTTGTTAGATGGGTCACTGTGCTGGAATTGCCGAAGCTAACGAGTTCGCGCAGTTTTTCACGATCTAATTTGGAGAGAGTGGTCATGTGGTCCGGGTCGGTGACGAATTTGTCATAAACCCAGTCCCTGACTTGCTGTGCGCGAAATTTTGGAAGTCCCCACGCCTGCACTGCTGCATCAAAATCGTCGGCAATCAAGCCCAAGAAATCGACCTTCGGATTCTCTGCTGTCGTGGCACTCATGGAGGCTATCATACGACATGAGCGGATTTTGTGCATGAAGGACACGGAAGGAGGCGCGTTATGGACACCACCCGAGATAATCTTCGACCCGTCACGGATGAGCAACTGCTCGCATCGCACCTTAAAGGCGATCGGCAGGCATTTGCTGAATTAGTGGAACGATACAAACGTGATTTGTATAACTTTTTGTACCGGTTTCTGGGTAACGCATCGGCTGCGGATGACGTGTTTCAAGAAGCGTTTATTCAGGTTTTTCAGTCGGCAAGTCGATTTGAGCAAGGTAGAACCTTCCGGCCTTGGCTTTTCACGATCGCTGCCAACAAAGCGCGGGATTATTTGCGATCCAAGGCTCGTAAACAGACGGTATCGCTTCAAGCCACTATTGATCCTTCGTCGCCGGACGGTGCTCCGTATCTGGATCTGATGGGATCGACCGAGACCGGACCGACCGAACATCTGGAGCAGGAAGAATTGCAGCACCGCATTCAGAACGCTATTCAGTTGCTACCAGAGAACTTACGCGAAGTGATTGTGATGGCATACTTCAGCCAGATGCCCTACAAACAGATCGCAGAAACGCTGAATGTACCGCTTGGGACGGTAAAGTCGCGACTTCATACAGCCGTGGACGCTTTTGCGAATATCTGGAAATCGGCGAACCCGATTGCGGATTGAACGTACGGAGTGTTGAATACAGATCTTTGTCGATCACAAGCCGGCCCCGGGGCCTCCGGGTCAAATCATGTCCGGCTTGATCGATTGGAACGCTGTTAAACTAATGTGGCTCGGTTATCGACGCTTTTTTTGAATGTCGATGATCGGCATGTCTTGAACGAATGTTGGACATCACCATTTTCGGAGGCGGCACGAACGTGTCGCGCTTGCTATGGAAACGCCAATCGCCTCCAGCGGCATGACAGGCAATGAATCGTCCCCACTTTCGGCCGAATCAGATGCGCTCGGACTACCCGAGCATCTGCATGCGACCGATCAATTCTTACGCGATTCCTGCGCTAAACTTTCGCTGGCCGATCCACCCAGCGATTTGTGCAAAAAAACCCTCGACCGCTGTTTTGCAAACAGCATTGACCCAGGCAGTAACGTTGTGTGAGTATTTGACGCACGATGCCCCTGCGGTATAGTTTTCATGCAGATGAGTCGCTCGACCACGAATGCCCGAATTATTATTTGCTCGCAAATTAGCGTGCAGGGCTGATCGTTTAGACCGACTCAAACGACCCAACGGACAAAAGCCCTGCCCAATCGGCAGGGCTTGTTTTGTTGATGGAAATTGACAGTTTTGGGAGCAGCTATGACACCGGCCACGCGTATCGACATCTACGACACAACCTTGCGTGATGGCACGCAAGGCGAAGGTTTTAACCTATCCCTGCAGGACAAATTGCAGATCGCCATCAAACTGGATGAACTCGGCGTCGATTTCATCGAAGGCGGGTTTCCAATCAGCAACCCAAAGGACGAAGCCTTTTTTCGCGACATCCGCAATGTGAAATTGAAACATGCGCGGATCGCGGCATTCGGGATGACCCGACGTCGTGGCGTGAAACCTGAGGATGATTCGACGCTCAAAGCATTACTGGCAGCGGAAACGCCGGTGGTGACGATCGTCGGAAAAACCAGCGATTTCCATGCGAAAATCGTGTTGAATGTAACGCTGGAAGAAAATCTTGCGATGATTTTTGATAGCGTCAAGTTGTTAAAATCCGCAGGCCGGTATGTGGTGTACGATGCCGAGCATTTTTTCGACACGTTTCGCAGCAATCCCGAATACGCGATCCAAACTTTGCAAAGCGCCCAAACCGCCGGAGCCGACATATTGTGCCTCTGTGATACCAATGGCGGGACGATGCCCGAGCAAGTTGCTGATGCGGTCGAACGACTCAAGCGACAAGTCTCCACCAAAATCGGCGTGCATACGCATAACGATTCAGGCGTCGCGGTCGCCAACGCACTCGCTGGCATTCGCGCCGGCGCCACGCACGCGCAAGGCACGATCAACGGCGTTGGCGAACGATGTGGCAACATGGATTTGCTCACGCTGATCGCGAATTTGCAACTCAAATACAAACTCGATTGTCTGCAACCCGGAAAGCTGGAGAAAATCACTGAAGTCAGCCGTTACGTCTACGAAATCGCCAACATGAACCCCGTCAACGGCCAGCCGTTTGTCGGGCAGTCGGCCTTTGCACATAAGGGTGGAATGCACGTCCATGCGGTGCAAAAAGATTCCACCACCTACGAGCATGTGTCGCCTGAATCAGTCGGTAACAACCGCAAAGTGCTGGTCAGCGAGCTGTCCGGCGCCAGCAATATCGCCGCCAAAGCGGGTAAAAAGTTTCAGATCGAAAACGAAAAGGAAGTTCTGCGCAAGGTTCTGGGCAAAGTTCAGGACCTTGAAAATGCCGGGTTTCAATTCGAAAGTGCCGAGGCGAGTTTTGAATTGCTGCTGAGGCGCGAAATCGGTCGGTATCGTTCGTTCTTTGATCTCGGGCATTACCGGCTCGTGATATTCAAGCAGGATACGCAGGTCCCAATGGCTGAGGCGAGCGTAAAACTGCACGTCGGCGATACGGTCGAACATCGCGTCGCCGAAGGCAGCGGGCCGGTTGATTCGCTGGATCGCGCGATGCGTAAAGCGTTGAAAACGCACCACGAAGCATTGTCCGACCTGCATCTGGCGGATTACAAGGTGCGTGTCGTCAATACCCGCGACGAATCAGCGGCGGCGGTCCGCGTCGTGATCGAATGGAAGCGAAAAGACGCTACGGGAAATCCCGAATTTTTCGGCACGATCGGCGTTAGCGCGAATATCATTGACGCTACGTGGCAAGCGCTGGTGGATGGGTATGAATATCATCTGATCCACGTTGAAGAGGCGGCGGGCTAGATTGGTCGATACAATGCAATAACGAGGTGCAGCCATGAGTGTGACCGTAAAAGGCATTTATAAAGACGGCAAGATCACTCTTATTGAAACGCCCGCTGGCGTGATGGATGGGCAGGTCGAGCTCACAATGACCAACATCCCGCTAACTACAGAACGGAAGGTAGGTTTTTTGCGTCGGGGAATGTATCGGAAAGAAGGTGGGAGAATGTCCACTTGGGAAGATTTTTTGGAAGAGAAACAGGAATGGGAACGGGAGTTCTAAATGCCGACTCATTACGTTCTTGATACACACACGTTTGTCTGGTACTTGGAAGACAATCCCAAGCTTTCTGAGCCGGCAGCATCAGTATTCGAAGACATGGATGCCCTACTCTATTTGCCCGCACTTGGCGTACTGGAAGCTTCTAATATGGTGCGTAAAACGCGCACCATGCTAACTAATGACGAACTGCTCGCTGGGATAAAAAACGAAGCGCGGATGAGCATACTTGTAACGGATTTTGCTGTCGCTGCGATTGCGTCAACGTTTATAGAACTAACCGGACTGCACGACCGTGCTATAGTTGCGTCGGCGATGCAGTTGCAAGCCGAGGTGCCAAGTGAACTAGTTCGTCTTGTATCCAGCGACCGGGAGATTAACTCCTGCGATCGTGTCACAGTTATTTGGTAGGGAGTTCGTATTACAACGCCATTCAACATCCCCGCCGAACGCATCCCGCGACACATTGCGATCATCATGGACGGTAACGGCCGCTGGGCGGTGCGTCAGGGATCGCAGCGAACCGCCGGGCACGCACAGGGGGCGAAGTCGGTTAAAAATATCGTTACCGAATGCGCGCGCCTCCACAAAAATCATGGCGGGCCTGATTTCCTCACGCTTTACTCTTTTTCAATCGAAAACTGGAAGCGCCCGATCGATGAAGTGTCGTTTTTGATGGGCATGTACATCGATTATCTGCGATCCGAGCGATCAACGATGATGGAAAACAACATTCGTTTTCAGCAGATCGGGCGGCTGGATAACCTGCCCGAAGAAGTGCTGGATGAGGTGCAGATCACACTGGATGAAACGAAGCACAACACCGGCCTGAATCTTGTGCTGGCATTGAATTATGGTTCTCGTGCGGAAATTACCGATGCGGTGCGAACCATCGCCGAAAAAGTGCGTGCCGGCGAACTGTTGCCGGATGAAGTCACCGAAGAAACCATTTCCGACCATCTTTACACCGCAGGCTGGCCTGATCCGGATCTGCTGATTCGCACCGCCGGCGAGATGCGCGTCAGCAACTATCTGCTGTGGCAAATCAGTTATGCCGAGTTGTACGTCAGTGAAAAGCTCTGGCCTGAGTTTGGGGTAAATGAACTGCAGGACGCGATCAAATCCTTCAGCCAGCGTAATCGCCGTTTCGGAGCGCTCGATCACACCAATACCCTGAAACGCTGAACGATCTTTCCACTCCGTCACGGCGTAGCAATATGTGTGATGATTCAATGACGATCGACATCATCATCCCCGCGTACAATGAGGCCGAATCAATCGGACTAGTTTTGCGTGCTCTGCCCACGGGCACATTCCGCAAGGTGATTGTTTGCGATAACAATTCGACCGATCGCACCGCTGAAGTGGCTCGTGAAAACGGCGCGATCGTTGTCCCTGCCGTGCGGCAAGGGTACGGATCGGCGTGTCTAGCGGGACTGGCGTTTGCTGCGAATGATCCGCCTGAGATCGTTGTCTTCATCGATGCCGATTTTGCGGATGATCCGACCGAATTGCCGTTAATTGTCGAGCCGATTCTGGCAGGCCGCTGTGAGATGGTGATTGGCTCGCGGACGCTGAAAGCACAGCCTGCGGGCGCGTTTACGCCGCAGCAGTATTTTGGCAATCGACTCGCCTGTTTTTTGATGCAAGTTCTATTTCGCGTGAGATTTACAGATTTAGGTCCTTTCCGCGCGATCCGCTGGGACACCTTGCAGCAGCTCAATATGGTCGATCCGAACTATGGCTGGACGGTGGAGATGCAAATTAAAGCGGCGCGCCGGAAAATCCGATTTGGGGAAGTCGCCGTCAACTACAGACCACGGAAATTTGGTGAATCGAAGATTTCTGGTTCGCTGAAAGGCACGATCAAAGCCGGATACAAAATCCTGTATCTCATTATCAGGTATGGCGTATTCACAAGCCCGCGTTGATCGTTTCGCAACATGCATTCATCCACCAGTCGCAGATCAGCCTGCAAACCGCTAACATAATAAAATGAGCGAAGAAAATACCGTAACGACGATTCAGTACGACGATTTTGCCAAGGTGCAGTTTCGGGTGGCGACGATTGTGCAGGCGGAAGCGATTGAAAAATCAAAGAAGCTGATGCGCCTTCAAGTCGATCTCGGCGATGAAAAGCGGCAAATCCTGGCCGGGATTAAGGAGCATTACACCGCTGAGCAATTGGTGGGCAAACAGATCGTCGTGGTGGCGAATCTCGCGCCGCGTGAAGTGATTAAAGGCGAAGTCAGCAACGGAATGTTACTCGCTGCCAGCGACGCAAGCGGCAAGCTGGTGATCATCTCCCCCTCCGCCGAGATCCCCGCCGGGGCGCAGGTGCGTTGATTCCTAGGTTCCTTACGGCAACCAAATCGTGCCCTGCTTTTTGTCATGCTGAGGTGCACCGAAGCATCTACCTTGTTCGCATATTAAGTTTTTTCCTAATGTTTCAGCCAGACCCTTCGGAATAACTTAGGGTGACATTCGCGGAGGTGCTGGATTATTCAGAGGACTCAAATGTGATTCGCATTTTTTTCAGAAGCATTCCTTCGTGGATTCCTTCGCCCGCCTCGCGCCTTGGCGGTAATATTGCATTCCTATTGAAGATTCCGCCTATTCAACCATGCTACGCGAACTTCACATTTCCAATCTCGCGGTGATCGCCGACGCACGAATCGAACTTCGCGCTGGCCTGAACTGCTTCACCGGCGCGACGGGCGCGGGTAAATCCTTAGTGATTGGCGCGATCGAACTGTTGCTGGGTTTGCGATCGGCATCCGATATGCTCCGCAAAGGCAGCGATGAAGCGCGGGTGTCGGGTGTGTTTGAAATGTCCGACAAACGCCTGATCCAACAAATCGAAAACGCCTGCGATCTACCAATCGAATCCGGTGCCGCTGAAGTATTGCTAACCCGCCGCATCTACGCATCAGGCCGATCGAGCGTTTCGCTGAACGGTCAGCCGATCACGCTGGCGATGCTCAAGCAGGTGGCAGAAGCCCTGGTAGACGTACACGGGCAGCATGATCACCAGTTTTTGTTAAAGCCTTCGAACCAACTGGACGTGTTGGATGAATATGCCGAACTGCTGCCGCATCGCACGCGGTATCACGAGCAGTATCTGAAGCTTCAACAGGCGATCGCGCGACTCGACGATTTGGAGACTGGCGGAAAATTGCGCTTGCAGCAACTCGATTTCGCCCGCTTCCAAGCCACTGAAATTGATGCCGCAGAACTGCGCGAGGGTGAATACGAAGAACTCAGCGCCCGGTCTCAGGTTCTGGGCAATCTGGAAAAACTCCGCAAAGACGCCGGCGCAGTGCAATCGGCGCTATATGAAGCCGACGGCGCGATCATCGACCGCCTGCAAATGATGGCCAGTGTCCTAGCAGAGTTGTGCCTGGTCGATCAATCGCTGGATGGGATTGCCAGATCAGTTAAGGATGCGACCGTGCAGCTGAGTGAGGCATCGTTTGATCTGGGTCGATACCTGAATCGGTTGGATCTTGATCCTGCGGAGTTGGCAGAGGCAAACGACAGGCTGAACACGATCAATCGGTTGTTAAAAAAATACGGGCCGACCGTCGCCGCCACGCTGGAACATCGCGCCGAACTCGCAGCCCAGATCGCGCAGCTGGATCGCGCGGGTGAAGACTCTGAGGTCATCCGCCGGTCAATTCAACCATTGAAAAAGCAATGCGAAAAACTTGCTTCAGAATTAAGCCAGAAACGCACAGAGGCTGCGAAGAAACTTTCGCCAATGATCGAAAAACAACTCGCTGAACTCGGCATGGAAAAGGCCCGGTTCCGCATTGAAGTGCGTTCCGGCGACCCTTCGCCAAGCGGAAGCGACGAAGTAGAGTTTGTCGTACAGACCAACCCCGGTCTGGCGGAATCTCCATTACGCAAAATCGCTTCCGGCGGCGAACTAGGCCGGGTCATGCTCGCACTCAAAAGCGTGCTGGCAGCGGGGGGACGCGTATCGGTGCTGGTATTCGACGAAATCGACGCCAACATCGGCGGCCGCCTCGGATCAGTCATCGGCGACAAATTGCGGGCGCTGTCGCAACATCATCAGGTGCTTTGCATCACGCATTTGCCGCAGATCGCCTGTTACGCGGATCGACACATCACCGTTCGCAAGGAATCTGGCGTGAAAGAAACACACACCACCGTTCGAGCAATCACCGGCGATGAGCGCACCGAAGAAATCGCCGAAATGATCGGCGGGCATCGCATCACCGAAACCACTCGCGCCCAGGCCCGCGAACTATTGGAAACCGCATCGCAAGCATCAGGCCAACACAATCCATCCCAACCGTCGAAACCTGCCCGCCGTAAACGGGCAAATGCGTAGCTCGACATGGATTTTACTTGATTGTTGGTCGCGAACGGGACATAAAATGCACTGGAGTTGTGATGTCCGATCCCCGCGACATGTTCGGTCCGCCTGAAGCGCCACTCGAATGTTATTGCGAGCGTTGCCGACATATCTTTATGAGCGACCTGCTTATCAAGATCGATCTTGAAACAGAAGTGCGTTGGATGTGTCCGGTTCCCCGGTGCGGCGGGATGGGCTACACGCTGGATATTTTCCCCACCGATTCCACCCACCCCGACGCCCGTCGCTACCCGTTTGATGATCCGTTCGATGACCCTTTTTCAGATGTCGAGGCATCCGACGAAGATGATGACGAAAATAGCGAATGGTATGACGACGACGAAGACCCGTTCATGCCGGACGACGGTGAACTGATCGCCAACGACATTGCAGGTCGCGAGGGCAAGTTTGATCCGCCCAGGGATTGGACACCCGAATCAGACCGCGAGGACGACGAGTTTGAATTTGAGTTCGATTCCGACACCGATTCAGACGACGATATCCCGATCTTTGATTGGCCAGGCTCGGACCACGATGGTGACTTTACCCTGCCCTACAGCACGCATTTCACGCGTGAGGACTACCTCGCGGCCCACCAAGCCGGCCTGTACGACGCAGCGATTGCCTACTGGCAGGCCTTTGCCAAACTCGAACGTGAGCGTAAATCCCGCATCGAAAGCGGCGAAACCATCCCCGGCGACATGTTTGATGAAAACGATATCCCCTTCTAGTTCCGCAATCTGCTCCTGTTCAGCAAACATTAAGAATTAATAATCCGCGCCGCAGCGCGCAACGTATACCTACGATGTGTAAGGAGCCACCACTTTTTTTTTGAAAGGTTTGTATGCGTGCAACACTTCTCTCCGCGGTTTTGGCGTTGTTGATGGGCGGTCTGGTCGCTGGCTGTGCCAACGACAAGATGCATGATTCATCGATGAAGAAAGACAAAATGAGCGACTCATCCATGAAGATGGATCGCATGAACGACAAGGTCATGGTGACCGGCGCTCATGGCGAAATGACCACATATGTCTATGACAAATCGACCAAGCAACCGATGTCGATGTCCGGCGATATGAAAGCCATGAAATGCGATAGCTGTAAAGCCGCCGTCGCCGCTTATTATAATGAAGGCAAAATGCCTCCGGAAAAATGCCCCGACTGCGGCTCGACGTTCAAAGTCGCCAAAGGCCCCCACGGCAAGATGTAAATCTCCTGCCGCTGCGCCAGCAATCCGACGAAGGCTCTTGATCGAACCGCCGCCGCTTTTTTAGGTTGGTTGTGTTGGATCACGGGTCTTCGTTGCGTTAAATAAGCAGAAATGCTCACGGCATGAGATCCTCAGGAATCTTCTGCAACTCACCCGCCCGATCCACGCAGGCGATGCTGGTTGATCCCTCTGCCAGCAATTTCTCGCCACGCTTGAGTTCGTATTGATGGTCGAGACGCACGTGTGTGGCTTTGACCAAACGCGTGAACAGCGTCAATTCCTCGTCGTATCGCGCAGGCGCTCTAAATCGAATCTCCGCCTTGATAACGACAAACAGCACCCCGCGTGCCTCAAGATCGGCGTAGCCGTGCCCTAAATGGCGTAGCAATTCGATTCGACCCATTTCAAAATACTGCAAATACCGGCTGTGATGCAGATATCCCATGCCATCCACTTCGGGATAGCGCACGCGGATCGAGATGGAATGTTTTGCCAGTGACATCAAATGCGTTTATATCCGCTGAGAGTGCTGGCGTGAATCGGTGCTATTCAAAAATCACCATCGCGTGTCCGTTGACGATCGGCACACGCAGGTTCACCCGCCCGGCCAGATGTTCAAACTCGATCTCTGTTAAATCCGGTGCGAGATAAACTTTCTTCGGGGGTTTCGCACTCTTCAACGACAGCGGAACCAGATAAAGCGGCACGATGTCCTCAACAATATCCAACTCTTTCGTACGACGTTCCGGGCAGTATTGCAGCAAATGAACGATCGTCCGCTTGCCTTGCCGGGTGACGGTCGCTTCGGTGCTGGTCGGCGCATCGACGCGGATCAAGGGTTCTGAAATCAATAACTCGATCACATTTCTCAGCAGCAGCCGCAACGGATAGTTGCCGTTGCGGGCAAAACTTCCGAATAGTGGGGCTGCGATGTGCGCGATCCTGCCTTTGATCGTCGCCAGCGCATATTCGCTTGCTTTATCCGAAGGCGTCTGGGCATGGGATGAAAAATGATCCCAGGCGCGTTCAAAGTAAGGCTCAACCACAGTTGCGAGTTGCCGTGCACCACGAACGGGTGTGACGCGAACCGTCTTGTCGTACAGCACATGATCCGAATCAGGCACAGCATCGTTGATCTCATCCCCAAATCGCATGTAGGTCGTTGTGAAATCGGAAACGCCATGAGGCACGACCGGCAGTGATTTCCAAGTCAGCGACAGCGCATCGTCAGCCAGCCCCGAATAACCGGTCGCGAGCACCGATCCGCCTTGCTTCACATAGGCATCCAGCTTTTTAGACATCGCGGGATCAATTTTTGCGATATCAGGCAGGATAATCAGGTCATATTGGTCAAATTTTGCATTCGGTAGGACAATATCAAACTGGTGCTTCAGTTGCGTCAGAAGCCGCGTCCAACCTTCACGCGGATTGCCCACAGCCTTTTTGTCACTGCCATCGTCAACCAGCATCACGCCGATCTGGGTCACAGGTTTTGCGTTAATCAACCACGGCTCACGATCAGCGACACGTTTATAGACCTTGCCAATCAGTTCATACGCCCCATGATCCAGCGTACCCCGCGGGTGCAGTTGATCGCCGATCGAGCATTCCGCGCCGTGCGCCATCATTTGCGATGTTTCGTACTCCAACGCTGCATACGGCTTGATGCCACCAAAATCCGCCCAGCTCTTGTGAAATCGCGCGGTCATACCCAAATACGGACGATTAAAATTTCGAGCGAATCGAACATTAGTCGGGAAATACATATATCCCCAACCGCCGGTCGGAAGCGCTTCGATTTCGATCTGGCTGAGCATCGGCGCTTCCTCGGCCATGTTCCAAAGCGGGCGCGAATTGAAATAGCAAGTCGCTGCCGGAGTGTGTTGCTTGATGAGCTTGTAAAAACGCTTCATGTAAGCGATCGCAACTTCGTGGGCATATTTATTGCGATCGGATTCGCTGGCAGGATCGTATTTTTTCTTCGCCATCCCCGCTTTGGCGTATTTGCTGACCGATGGCTGATCCCAGCACATGTCAAAAAATATCCCATCCACGGGTTTGAACATATTAAGAACTTCAACGGTCTGCTCGTACAGAAAATCCTGATACGGACTGGACATATCCAGAATCTGCCAGCTATACGGATCGCCTGCCAGCGGTTTACGGGCGCGTTGCGAACCGTCAGGATTCAGCGCGATCCATTCAGGATGGGCATTGGCAGCGAACTCATCGCATTGCACTGAAATGTAAATCGGGGCGCGAATGTTCCGTTTGTGCAGCGCGTCAATTTGCCTGGCGAGCAGATCAAAGCCGGGCTTCAACCCCGGATGCCGGGCAGGGTGCTTGGTGTTGTAATACAGATGTCCGTGATGGCATTTTGCAAAGACCGTCACGCTATTGACGTGCGCGTCAGCCATCGTGTCGGCGAACACGTCGGCGTCGAAGTCGCTGCCAATGCCCGGAATCCACGGTCCGGTATGAAAATCCAGATGAATCTGACGCGTTGCAAGTTTCAAATCCAACACAAAATCTCCCACGGTTAATCAGCGGCGACAAAGTCTACACACGTCCAGGAAATTGGCAAAAATCCAACAAGTGAACCGTATAGCAGAGGCGCGAAAACGCAGAGCGCATCACTGCAACTTGCGTGTAATACACGAGATACAAAACAAAGTAACACTTTCGTAGGACGAAAAACCCGACCCAAAAAATATGCATTTCGCAACTGCTTCTCCGCGCCTCGGCTTCGCATCGCCTCGGCGGCCTAATTTTCCTACAACACATTGCTCGTAAGAAAAATGGATCGCGATGCCCAGGCAACCTGACGTATTGATCCGCGTTCATCCCTAAACATCTGTGGCAATCGGTGTCCTATCACTACGACAGAAATATTGGCACGCACGCTTGCCTACTGCCTAGCGAGCAAACTTGAATGGTTGTGCAAACCGCGATAACGTCGCGGCCACGCGCCCGCGTAGCTCAGTTGGATAGAGCACCGGTTTCCTAAACTGGAGGTCACAGGTTCGATCCCTGTCGCGGGTATTCCAGACGTGCAGGATGTTCGCCAGTGCGCGCTTCTGGCGTACGCGGGGGGATTGATTACAATCTGCATTCCATGAGAAGGACGCTCATTACACTCGCGGCAGGGATGTTGGTATCGGTTGGCGCAAATCGCGTTTACGCGGAGGCCGCACCCAAAACATTTGAGTTAAACGACGGCCGATTCACCGAAGTGCCGACGACCAACCCCGCCGATCTGCCCAAAGCCGATCCCGCATTGAAACGCGTGGAAAGCCAGATCGATCGCAAGCAATTCTCAGCCGCGGAAAAAGATTCGCTGAACTGGCTTGTTTCGCATCGAAATGATCCCAACTACGACCTGGGCCTCTATCTGCACGCCCAAGCACTGAATGGCAATAGCGACCCGATCAAGGCCTTTTATTTTTGCGACCAGCTACTCGATACCTACCCCGCCAGCCCGTACTTTGCGCAGGCATTGGAATTGCAGTTCGCGATCGGCGATTCGCTACTCAGCGGGCGCAAGCTGTCGTTTGCGGGGTTGGGTATTCTCGATGGTTCGGACGATGCGATTGAGATGATGTTTCGCATCCAGCAACGATCCGCCGGATCACCAATGGCCGAGCGTGCGCTGCGTCGCACGGCGGATTACTATTTCTCGCAAGGCGATTTCGATCTCGCAGCCGACGCCTACGGCGCCCACGCAAAGACCTATCCGCGTAATCCGAACCTGCCTGAAATTCTCGTTCGTCAGGCCTTCAGCAATTACGCGCAATTCACCGGCGTAAAGTTTGATCCCACCCCACTGATCAACGCCCGTGCGCAAATGAGTGATCTAATCCAGCGATACCCCGAAGTTGCCCAGCGAGAAAATATCGCCTCATTTGTCGATTCGATCGATCAGACGCTGGCGCGGAAACTGTTGGTCACAGCCGACTTCTACAATCGCACCAATAAACCCGACGCGGCAAAGTCTACTTTGCAGGTGCTGGTGAACGGCTATCCGCAAACGGATGAGGCGCAGCGGGCGAAAAAAATGCTGGGAGAAGGATAAATCGTGACGAATATCCACGCCATCCTGTCCAAAGCGTCGCTACTCTCACAAGTCGCGGCAATGCTCGTCGCAGTTCCGTGCCTCTGGTTAAGTGGCTGCGCGGGGTATCAGCAATCAGGCACGGGATCGCAAAGCGGGTATCAATGGTCGTCGTTGTATCGTCAGGATGTGCAAACGGTCGCGGTGCCGATCTTCACAAATATAGATTTCTCGCGTGGCGATGAATTTGCGCTGAGCAAGGCGTTGGTACAGCAAATCGAGCAGCGCACACCCTACAAAGTCGTCTCCCGCGAATCAGCCGACACGATTCTTGAAGGCCAAGTCACTAAGGTTCGTCGTCAAACGCTATCCAGCGACCGCCAATCCAGCCTGCCGCAGGAGCAGCTTTATACGATCCGCGTCGATTTCGTTTGGAAGGATTTGCGCACCGGAAAGGTTCTGGTCGAACGTCGCGGATTCGAGCAGAACGCCACCTACTACCCCACCCTCGGCGAAGGCCGCTCACAAGGCCAACTCAACACCGCCGAACAACTCGCCATCGCGATCGTGCAGGAACTCGAAGCCGACTGGTAATGCTCGTGCATCGCGTTGTGGTAAATATAGAATTACTACGGAGACACACAGAGCACGGAGAGGAACTCGCTAGTCCAAACGTCTCTGCGCGATCTAAATCATGTGAATTCATGCAAAGTAAATTGAGGCGGTTTTGACAATCCATCGGGACCCTTCGGACTACCTGAGGGTGACATTCGTGAGGCGGGTCAAGTTATTCAGAAGTCCCGTCTGGGGTTTGAGGAATTGATTTCCCGATTGCCAAGGTCACTGGTCGGTTGTGAGTCGGGGACTTTTTCGCGAACCCCGAACCCCGAACCCCGAGTTACGAGTCACGAACCCCGAACCCCGAGTCACGAATCACGAATCACGTCCCCCCATCCCACTCTCAACTCTTCATCCTTCACTCTTCATCCTTCATTTTTCCCCGTCTACCATTCTTACCCAGCGATCGCTGGGACTGGAAAAATGATCGCAGCAGGTGGGCGCACTCGTCGGCAAGAACATGGGGTATGACATTCACGCGATGATTTAATCGCGGGTCTTCGCAAAGCGTGAACAGCGTGCGAACGGCACCGCCTTTTGGATCGTCGCAGCCGTAGATCAGATTCGGCACGCGGGCGTTGACGATCGCGCCGGCGCACATCGGGCAAGGCTCAAGCGTGACGGCGAGCGTGGCATCGGTGACACGCCAATATCCCAGCGCCGCAGCGGCTTGGCGGAGTGCGACGATCTCGGCATGTGCTGAAGGATCGCATTCCTGCTCGCGGCGGTTATAGCCCTTGCCGATGACTCGCTTGGTCGGTTCGTGCCAGATCACGCATCCGATCGGCACTTCACCCTCCGCTTCGGCCAGACGGGCCTGCTCGATCGCAAGGTGCATTAATTCTTCAGGAGACATTGTGAATGTGACCTCGGAATAAAGTCGTGGTCGCCGTCACTGTCATGCTGAGGTACTCCGAAGCATCTATTAGACTTGTAAAAAAGACTTTGATTTCACGTATCAAGTAGACCCTTCGGACTACCGCAGGGTGACATCGTGAGGCGAGTAGCGATCCGAAGCGGTGAATGATCACGCGACCGGCACAACCGATTTCACTTCCGGAACTTTTTCGCGGATGTTACGTTCGATGCCGTGCTGCAGCGTCATTGTGCTGGATGGACAGCCATGACAGGCGCCGTGAAAGCGGATTTTAACGGTGTCGCCGACGACATCGACCAACTCAATATCCCCGCCATCGCCTTGCACCGCAGGGCGTATGCGGTCAATGACATCCTGAACCCGTGATTTTACACTGTCGATCTTGGCGGCGGTATCAGGCATGGGTTGGCAGTTCCTTCAAATAGCTTGGTCTGCGAGAATTATAGACCAGTCGCGCCGCAAACGCACGCAACGGGCAGAAACAGCGTCTTGAATACCGCAAAGCAGTCACGAATCCTTCGACATGGGCAAATTGACGCAGGTAGGGCAATCCGACGCGCGAAATGCAGCGGAACTGGCTACCATAGCCGATTCGAGGGATTCGAGGGCTTGTTTATCTAGGCACGGAAACGCACTGATGGTCTACGCATTGGATTGGTTGCTCAAGCACACGCTTCGCAGCGTGTGGTTCGGGATCTTTCTCCTGTCTGCGATTGCGGTTTACATCGCGATCGGGTCGGGATTGCCGCAGGTCCGCGAATTTTTTGAAAAAGATGAATTGGCGTTCTTCAACGCCTGGCCTCTGGGAACGCTGATGTTCCTGTTGGTTGTTACGCTCATTACCGTCACAATCGAGCGCATCCCATTCAACCCCACCCGCATGGGCGCGTGGATCATCCACACTGGGATCGTGACGCTGGTGTTCGGCGCATTCTGGCATTATTCGCAAAAAGTGGAGGGGATGATTCTGATCCCAATGGGTCAAAGCGCCAGCCAGTATTTTGATCGGTGGGAACGGGCACTCTATCTGCAATCGCAGTCACTTTACACGCGTGTCGCATTGCCTGAATTGCCACGGTTTCACGCTTACGATCAGACGCTGGGCAACGCGGACTATTTGAAGAACCGCGGCCTTGATAATGTGATGCCGATCTACAACGGCCCGCAGGTTGTCACCGCAGGCGATTTGCTGGGCGTCAAGGATTTGAAGCTCAGCATCACCGGATACTGGCCTTACGCGGATATTCGTCAGCGGCTGGTCGATTCGCCGGATAGCGGTGCAATCGGTTTTTCGATGCACCTGCCCGATCCGGATACCGGCGAGATGCAGGATGTGATTTTGATGGCTGGCAACTTGAAGAATGCCAGAGCATCGTGGGGTTCGATTGATTTTGAACATCGGGCAGTTGAATCCCAAAAACAGATCGCTGACCAGATCGAATCAACGTTGAAGCTACACGAACTGAAGATTTCGTTGCCCGGCGTTGAAAAAACGATTGCCGTGACGGTCGGATCGACTTATGAATTGAAGGAGCAGGGTTACATCATTCGCGTTGAATCGTTCGACCCGCGTTGGCCGACGATGGATAAGAAGATTCGTGCGATGCTGACGCTGATGATCCAGACGCCGGTGCAAACTTTTCGCAGGCAGGTGTTGATGGACGTGGAGCAACCGACGGATTGGTTGCTGAATGCGGAGGGCGCCGGTCCGCTGGGCAAACGTCAATCCAAGCCGTTGGATGAGGCGTTAAAAATCACCTACACGCTAAACGATCCGAATAATCTGTTGCCGCCATCGGGAAATGCGAAATATACGATCTTTACCGCACCGGATATGCCCCTTGGCGTCGTACTGGCGGTGCCGTTGAATGAGAAGGCGTTTGTTCAAGATATGACCGAATCCGGCGAGCTGATGCTACGCGTCCCCGCCCCGACATCAGCGATGATGACCGGCCAGCCGCGAGCGAAGCCGGATGAAATTAAGATCGCCCTCGAACGATCCAACAAAGCCGCCGTCGAACAATATGTCCAGATCGTCCCGCGCGAACAGCGTGATAAAGACACCGGCGCAAGCGGCCAGAAGCAG
The DNA here is from genome assembly GCA_038210015.1 of Tepidisphaerales bacterium. GTDB lineage: Bacteria > Planctomycetota > Phycisphaerae > Tepidisphaerales > Tepidisphaeraceae > BPJO01. The sequence goes on along the minus strand of JBBQXB010000016.1, from coordinate 21,105 downwards.
GTCGTTCGCGTTCATGCGTCGGCGGGTGACTGGAATCAGGACATCCTCGTCCCATTCTTGCAGCAGGCGACCTTGATGCCATGGCGGGGCGGGTTGCTCGATATCCCCGGCGCCAAATCCCCCGCACAATTGCAACTCAGCACCAATCTGCGAAATCTCCCCGCCAACATACGCCTGGATAAGTTTGAAGCCGAAGCCTACGGCGGCATGCAGGCACAGGCGGGCGCGATGATGCGCAACTTCAAATCCTTCATCACGATCACCGACCGCGTATCCGGCAAACAAACGCCGGGAGTCGTGTCACTCAATGAACCGGTCTTTTACGACGATAGCCGATGGATTTTCTTCCAATCTCAGTGGGATCCGAATGGCCAGCGTTTTACGGTGCTGGGGATCGGGAATCGTCCGGGCGTGATGATTATGGCGTTGGGTTGCGGGCTGATGATTTTTGGAATCTTCTACGCCTTCTATATCAAACCGATCATTATCAAAGTTAAGAAACAAAACGCGCTAGCCAATGCTGCGCGCGATCTGCCGAATAGTCGTATGCCCCTTGAAACGGCAAAGACGTCGAACTGAATCAGTCGTATCAACGCGGCGGGTCAAACCTAAGCCGCCTTTTGTGAGAATCGTCATGCGCAATTTAGCTGTCGTCACACTGTTTATTGGATTACTCGCCGGACTGGTTCGTGCGGATGATTTCGTCCAATCCGTCGATATCGAACCCATGCGAGCGATGAGCCTGCAACACAACCAGACCGTCAAAACATTCGATACCTACGCGCGCGATACGATTCTAACTGTCACCGGCAAGAGCAAAGTCGGCGGGCATGCCGCCGCAGCGACAGTGTTGGATATGGCATTCAGTCCCGAAGGTTATGTCGATCAAAATCTGATATACATCCGCAACAAACCGTTCCGAAATGACTTCAAACATCTCCCGTTCGTCAGTCCCGCAGAACAAGACCGCATTTTGAAAGAAGGCACGATTTCGCTCGGTTTTTGGATGCAACCGCAAACGCAGGAAGCGATGGGCCGCTTAATGGCGACCGCCACCATCAAAGCCAAGGCGATCAACGAGATCAACGACCAAGCCTCTCTCTTAGGCCAATTGCTCGATTACCCGCACTACCGCCACACACTGATCACCACGGCGTTCGTTCCTTCCGAAGATGCGTCTCACGCCAACGAAAAACCGTGGGAAACCGTGCCGGGCGCGATGATGCACCTACTCGAACATTCTGAAGGTCATAATCCCGCCTACGTCGAAGGTGTGATGAAAATGGCTGCCAACATGGAGAAATTGCGGCAAGCGTGGATTGGCCAAGATGCCGCGACCGTCAAAACCACGGCTGCGGAATTGGCGACCATCGCACAGGGGATCAATCCCAAAGCCTATCCATCGCAAACCAAACGAAATTTCGAGGTGCGGTACAACTCCCTCTCCCGCCTGACCTGGCCTGGGGCGGCGATCTACTTCATCGCGGCGGTTTTCTTTATCGTCTTTTTTACCACCGATTTGAAATGGACTTATGTGACTGGCTGGGTGCTGGTGTTGATCGGATTGGCGGTGCACACCGCAGCGATCGGGATCCGCTGGTGGCTGGTGGAAAAAAGCGTCGGCAACTGGTTTGAATCAATCCCGATCAAGAATCAATTTGAAAGCGTGATGTTCTCGGCCTGGTTCGGAACGGTCGTCGCGGTGGTGCTGGAAACGGGGATCATCAATCGCCTGTTCAAACGCATCTTGGGTTTTGAGTTTCGGAAACTGCACGGCATGGGCATTTTCGGTTGCGCTGGCGCAGCGGTCGGGATGCTGTCATTGCTGGCGTTGTTTGCCACCCCTTACATCACCAAGTCAGACATCATCGGCGGCGGGATTCGTCAGAACGCGGGCATTCTGATGACCTACTGGCTTTACATCCATGTCACGCTCGTCACTGCAAGCTACGCGTTGATCGGTATGACCTTCATTCTTGGGACCTGGTATTGCATTCAGTATCTCGTGAATAGGGAATCGAAAATTTTGCAGACGTTGGATGCTGCGAACCTGACGATGCTGCAACTGGCATTTTGGATTTTGATGATCGGGATCATCACCGGCGCATTGTGGGCAGACGTAAGCTGGGGACGGCCGTGGGGTTGGGATCCGAAAGAGACCTTCGCACTCATTACCTGGATCGTCTATCTGATCATCATCCATATTCGTTTTGTCACATCGGGCACGAACCGTGCGATACTGACGAGCGTGTTAAGCGTGGTGGGATTCTTTGTGATGCTGTTCAACTGGATCGGCGTGAACTTCTTCCTCGTCGGGTTACATAGCTACGCGTGATAGTCGCTCGCAAAAAAGAATTCGCCACAGCAGATGGAAAACAGAATACGTAACCGGAGATTGCGCAGATGACGCAGATTAAGAATGGCATTTATTCATCTGCGTAATCGGTGTAATCGGCGGTTCATTTTCTATTTTTTTCGGTGGTCATGGGATCGATTGTTGGTAATTTTGTGCGATCGGCATCCGCCGGCCGAAGCCGAAGGCGCGGCTGGTGACTTTCAAACCCGGAGCCATTTGCCGGCGCTTGTATTCGCTGCGATCGATTAGTTTTGTTACGCGCAGGACCGTCGCGGGATCAAAACCTTCGTCGATGATCTGCTTCAGGCTCTTATCCTCTTCAATCAGCCGATAGATGATCGCATCGAGGATTTCGTAAGGCGGCAGCGAGTCCTGATCGGTCTGGTTCGGGCGCAATTCGGCGCTGGGCACTTTTTCGATGCTGCTAACTGGGATCAACTCGCGGCCAGCATTTTTGTTGATCCAGCGGGACATTTCCCAAACCATCATTTTCGGGACGTCTGAGATCACCGCAAGCCCGCCGCACATATCGCCGTAGAGGGTGCAATATCCGACCGCCACTTCGCTTTTATTGCCCGTCGTCAGCAACAACGATCCAAACTTATTGCTGAAACTCATCAGCAAATTGCCGCGAATCCGCGCCTGGATGTTTTCCTCGGTCAGATCGGCGGCCTTGCCGACGAACACCGGTGCGAGCATTTTTTCCATCGCGGCGTGCGGGTCTTCGATCGGGACAACATGGAACGCGACACCCAGATTATCAGCCAGTTTTTTTGCATCGTTGACCGAATGATCCGACGAATACCGGCTTGGCATCGCAACGCCCCTCACCTTGTCTGCGCCCAGTGCAGCGACTGCCAGCGCGCAGACCAATGCCGAATCGATGCCACCTGACAATCCTAAAACGACCGTCTTAAATCCGCACTTGCGACAATAATCCCGCAATCCCAATACCAGTGCGTGATAGATTGATTCAACACCTTCTGCGTGCGCGTGTCGTTCTTGCAAAGCAGGGGCAACACCTGTCGCACCGAAATCGACCACAAGCAGGTCTTCTTCAAAATCTTTTGCCTGTGCAGCGACATTTCCGGCAGCATCAAAAACCATAGAACAGCCATCAAACACCAGTTCGTCATTCCCGCCGACCTGATTCACATACACCAACGGCGTCCCGAACTGCCTAGCCTGCGATCCGAACAATTCAACGCGAAAATCCTGCTTTCCGACAACAAACGGGCTGGCCGAGCAGTTGATCATTAGTTTCGCGCCACGCGCGCCCAAATCAGCGATCGGGTTTTGGTGATACAGGCGTCTTGCGATCAATCGTTCATCGTTCCAAAGATCTTCGCAGATCGACAATCCGGCAGCAATATCGCGGACGTTGACGATCTCATTACGTTCGTGCGACGGGCCTGGCTCGAAATAGCGCGATTCATCAAACACGTCATAGGTCGGCAGCAGCGTTTTGAAATGCCGCGACGCCACTTTTCCATCCCGTAACACCGCCGCCGCGTTATGCAGCGGGCGCCCGACCGGCGACTGATTGCGATCGGCATACCCCACGATCACGTCAATCCCCTTCACCTTGCTGGCGATCTGCTCAACCGCATTCAGATTGTCCTTTATAAACTGCGATTTCAGCAATAAATCCTTTGGCGGATACCCAATCACCGACAACTCCGGAAACACCACCACGTCCGCCCGCTGTGCCTGCGCACGCGCAATAAACTCCAACGACTTGGCGACGTTATAGGGGATATCCCCGACGGTTGGATTGATCTGGGCTAATGCAATTCGCATGTTCGCAGGCATTGTATGCACGATTGGCCGGTAGAGCTAAACTGTGGCGTGATGAGTGTGTCGTGAAAGGTGAAAGTCGTTGTCTGAGAAATCCGATTTCCAAAGTAATGGACGGGTGGCATTGAGTTACGTGAAAATGGAGTCGCCCTCGTGCCCTTTCACGCCACACTCATCACGCTACAGGAGTGCATCCGCGGGCCCGGCGTTTGGGATTTGATGATTTTGGCTTCAAGATCGAGCATTTCATCCCAGCGTTTGGCGACGATCTTTTCGGGCAGGATTTGCCCGGCCAGTTGGATGAAGACCAGATAGTGCCCGTGTTCGCTGGCCCAGAGACCCTTGTAGAGTTTTTGCAATTCCTTGTCGTCAGCGATCGATTCGCCGAGCAGTTTGAAGCGTTCGCAGGAGCGGGCTTCGATCAAAGAGCTGATCATCAGCCGATCGACCAGTTCTTCGGTGCCCTTGCCCCGGCGGACGGTTTTGTGCAGATCGGCGGCGTATTGGTTGTGATGCGAGCGGGTTAGCCGTCCGCCACGCCTAGCGAGGATTCGCGTCACCACGGCCAGATGCTCGACCTCATCCCGCGCCACGGCCGTCATCGCCGTTACCCAATTCTCCGGCGGATTCGGCTCAGGCCACCGATTCAACAACTCCAACGCGTTGGCAGCGGCTTTTTTTTCCAGATGCGCGTGATCGTTCAACAACGCCAACGTGTCGGCGAGCACGCCCGCGGCCCACGTGTCGGGGGTGAGATATCGAAGCGGCAAGTCGGCGTCTTTGCTCATGGCCGCTGCATTTTATCGCAAGTGGAAGATAGGAACACAGATGCCATAGATTTTTATGGATGCTCAAAAATGTATTTACTGCCGAGACGCCGAAACCGCGTAGAAAAACTCGTCAATTTTATCTGTCCCCGCTTTCAGTCAACCGGAATGGGTGCAAGTTTGCCATCGAGAAACGCCTGCAAGAATCCCGCAGCGGCGACGGCGTCCAGCGACTGTTTCTTGTCTTTCCGCGTCATTTTGCCGCCGGCACGTTTGATATCGATCAATCGCTGCTCGGCGACAAAACTGCTGAGACGTTCATCGACATACAGAAATTGAGGCGGTGCGATGTTCGTTGATGCACACGCCTGCTGCAGGATTTGCACCCATGCCATCACGCTTTTGGCTTGCGGTCCGACGGTGTCATCCATGTTCAAAGGCAAGCCAACGACGACGCGCATGACGGCTTCCTGCTGGATGATTTTGACAATCAGCGGAATCGCGTGCGCTGGATCGTTAACTGCCAGCACTTGCAAAGGCGACGCCCACCTCCCGCCTTCATCGCTCATCGCGAGTCCAATGCGTTTCGTGCCGGGATCTATGGCGAGGGTGCGCATTGATGTCTTGGTTCGTGGTTCGTGGAATTGTAATTGTGTTTCGTTGCTTTGATATATGGTCGTTGATTCGTCATGCCCAATTCGTTCTTGGGAACGAACACGCAAATCGGACTCGGACTCGGACTCAACAGTCACGAATCACGAACCCCGAACCACGACTCTCTACAAATACTCTTCCCCATACTTTTCCTTCACCTTGGCGACCAATTCTTTGACGCGTTGGGCATCATTTTGAGTGCAGATCATCGTCACGTCAGGGGTGTGGACGACGATCAAGTCGCTGATACCGATGACGGTGACAAGGTGCTTGTCGTCGCGATTGACGATGATGTTGCTATCGGAATCCATCGCGATCAGCCGGGCGGCGTCGACGGCGTTGTCGTGCTCATCCACCTCCAGTGTCTCTGCAAGCGCTGGATACGAACCGACATCGATCCAATTGACCGGCATCTCAACCACGACGACGGCTTTGCGCTGGCTGGCGGGTTCCATTACGGCATAGTCGATGCTGATCTTGGGCAGGCGCGGATAGACTTCGCTGAGCACCTGCTGCTGATTCGGCGTGCCCCACGCTTCGGCGATTTTATTCAAACCCTGATAGCTTTGCGGCAAATGGGCTGCGAGTTGTTCGAGCACCGCATCGGCGCGCCAGACGAACATGCCGCTGTTCCAATAGAATCGGCCTGATTCGACATAGCGATCGGCGGTCGGTTTATCCGGTTTTTCCTTGAACGCGAGGACATGGAAGGCCCCATCCGCGTCGCCCAGCGGATCGCCGCGCTGGACATATCCCAGACCGGTATGCCCGTGCGTGGGGACGATGCCGAATGTGACCAACGATTTTGGATGCGCTTTGGTGACATCAAACGCTTTGCGCAGACATTGTTGAAACATCTCAACCGGTTCGATCACATGGTCGGCGGTGACGATCGCAAATACGGCGTCGGGGTCTTTTTTATGCAAAACGGCGGCGGGAAAACCGACGGCGTTGGCGGTATCGCGCGCCTGCGGTTCGCCGAGAAGATTCGCTTCGGGCAACTGCGGGAGATTGTCCAAAACCGCCTGCCGATGCTGCTCGGCGGTGCAGACGTAGATTCGTTCGGGGGGCAATATGCCCAGAAGTCGATCAAACGCCAACTGCAGCAGGCTTTTGCCTTTGCGGACGGCAAGGAGTTGCTTGGGCACGCGCTGACGAGAAAGCGGCCACAACCGCGTCCCCAATCCCCCTGCCATGATTACGCCATATTCCATAGTCAGATTCCCATCTAAAAATCACGTCGCGGATTCCATCACCTGCGCTACTACTGCATGACCTGAGTCGCGATGCAATAAAGTATACACGCGAAGCACGGCGGATTGAACGCTGCTCGACGCTTTTGCAAAGGATTGCAGTCATTCCCGGCAGAACAAATACAGCTGGGGATTTCGCAGACGACGCAGTGAGAGCATTGGAAAGTCAGGCATCTACCTCGTCCGTGTTGGCGTGCACTATGGTAGTGAGAGGCAACGAAGTATTTGTTTTGATCCTTGCTTATCCACTGGAAACTGGGCGTTTTTTTCGGTTCATTTTAAGGTCATTAAGCAGCCTTTCAAGGTGACTTGCGCCGGGATTTTAGGTGTTTCAAAGATACCAACTGAATCCGCAGTGTCTGAGAAATCTGCGGTTCAGACATTCTGACTTATGCGCTATCTGCTGCCTATTTTTTTTACGGGAAGTGCGTTACCGCAACCAATCGTGGTTTTACACTGGAAATCCCCATTCCATAGTGTAGGATTGCTCTCAACTTATCGAAGGAGTCGATTTATGCGTTACACATGGATGTGCGTGCTTCCGTTGCTGGCAGCGGGTTCACTCGGATGTCAGAACAAGCTCGCGGACGAAAACCGTGCGCTTCGAAACCAAAACATTGAGTTGCAAGAATCGCTTCGTAAACGCGACAGCGACTTAGCTGCCCGGCCTGATCCGTCGGAGTTGACGGCGTTGCAGGGTGCGCTGGCGCAGCGGGATCAACAAATCGCCGACCTCAACTCCAAGCTCAACGCACCACCACCGGCCGATGCGCCCAAGGATGAAACCGCCAGCTTTGGTGGTATCACCGTCAGCCGTGACGACAAGGGCAACATCACCGTCGCAGTTCCCGGCGACGTGCTGTTCGCCAGCGGCGATTCGACCGTCAAAGCCACCGCCAAAACCACACTTGACCGCATCGCTGCGATCATCAAGAAAGATTTTGCCGGTAAGAAAGTGCTGGTGGACGGGCATAGCGATTCCGACCCGATCACCAAAACCAAGGACAAGTGGAAAGACAATCTTGATCTATCCGCAGGCCGCGCCCGCGCGGTGGCAGAGTATCTGACCGGTGCCGGCGGTTTGCCAAAAACCCAGGTCGGTATGCGTGCGATGGCGGATTCGGCGCCCAAGTCATCGAAAGACAAAAGCCGCCGCGTGGAGATTGTGGTTGTGAATAAGTGAGGAGGGCGTGGTTCAGGGTTCGTGAAATGCAGGATCGGTGGGAGCGTGTCGGTGTATATAAAAAAAGTGAAGTGTGAAGGATAAGGGATGAAATAAAACTTCCGAATCCTGATTGACGCTCCCACTCACTAAGACCCAAGACCCAAGCCCCAAAAATATGATCGGCATTCTCGACTACGGCATGGCGAACTTGCGATCGGTTCAGAAGGCGTTTTCGCACGTCGGGGCTAATGCGCAGATTCTTTCGACGCCGGAAGATATTCGTCATTGCGATAGGCTGGTCTTGCCGGGGGTTGGTGCTTTTGCCGATGCGGTGGCGACGCTACGCGGCCAAAATCTGGATCAACCAATTATCGAGCATATCAAATCCGGCAAGCCATTTCTGGGTATTTGCCTAGGTTTGCAAATGTTGTTCGACACCGGTTTTGAAGACGGCCAGCACGCGGGGCTCGGTGTGATCGCGGGTCAGTGCGTGCGATTTGATGTGGATACCACGTTCGGTTTGAAGGTGCCTCACATGGGCTGGAATCAACTTACCGTTCAGCGTCCATCGCCAATTCTCGCAGAGATGCCTGACGGCGCGGGCGTCTATTTCGTGCATGGCTATCACGTCGTCCCGACCGATCCAAGTGTGATCGCGACCACCACGGACTATGGCCGACCGTTTGTGAGCAGTATCTGGCGCGACAATGTCGTAGCGACGCAGTTCCACCCCGAAAAAAGTCAGGCGGTAGGTCTGACCATGCTCAAAAATTTCGCTGCGATGTAACACGTAAAACTCAGCGACACTGGATTATTTTGATAACCTACAGTGTCTTTCTGACGTGCTTCCGAAGCCGCTACTTGACTTGGAAAAATGCACGGATTTTAACGCTTCCGCGAGATGCTCCGGAGTGCCTCAACATGACAACGCGGGGGACAACGCAGTTGTTTCACGTTCTCGCTTAGGCTCATCGATTCGAGAATTGTTCGATTGATTCCACGCGGGCATTGGCACGCTGGATGTAGGCATCGATCTCCTTGAAATCTTCGCTGTTGCCGAGTTGATAGTTGGCGGTTTGGTGTCGCGTGCGCAACTTGATCATGGATAGGGTTAACATCGCGTTGGGCAATTTATCTGGATTCAGCACGTCCGCACGCTGTACGCCAGGCGGAAGGATCGAAGCCACTTCCTCCTCGCCCATGTAATACCGAAAGATGTGACGCGTATAGAGGTTCGCGGCCTGTCGGTAGTTCTCGGCTGCTTCCTGCGCCAGTTTTTGCTTTTCCGCACCAGTTGAAACCATCGCCTGCAGATACATCGCGTCGGCGGCCATCAGTTTTGCGTGGGCGGCAGAGCCTTCCAAGTGCGATGCGTACGTCAGGAAATCCTCAGGAAACGCTTTCAGATGATACTGATATTCTGTGACCGCGGCGTTGGCGATACGATGCGCGTTGTTGTATCGCCAGATGATTTCATCAAGTAGCGGATTGGTCGCGAGCTTCTGATCGATTTTAATGTTCTGCGTCGGCGTTTCCAGATCGGCTTCTTCGCGTGGGACTGGCATTCCAAACAGTTCGATTTCGGCACGTCGTGCAGTACGCCAGTCTTCTTCAGACCATTTCTTCAACGCCAGCGCCGGCCGGGATGACACGACTCGATCTGACAACTGGGCGTGGCGTGCGCCGCGTTCTTGCTGCAGAAATTGGGCGCGTTTCTGATAGTTATAACCCAGTGCAAAAGGGGATACGCCATAGGGATACGGCTCGAACTGTTTCAGATAGGGCAGCTTGCTTCCGTCACCGCCGTCGCCGGTGGCGGCAAGACCTTCGCGTGGTGCGAGGTAGGCGGGGAGAATGTCGTATTGATCGTCGAGCACCGATTCATGTTCGGTACGACGCGTGCCGCTTTGTACTTCCTTAACGGCTTTGACGGGGCGCAGTTCGAAAGTCAGATCGGGATCTTGCATCCGCTCGGCGAGTCGATCGGCGATGGGCTTGCGAATCTGGATGTAGTATTTCGATGCGTCGCCTGTGGCTTCGCGAGGCGAAAGCACGTAGGTCGATGCACCGGCGAGTCTTGCCTGCCTTAAAACCAATTCTCTCTTGGCGGCGGGGAAGGTGATTCGTACGCGATCCTGAACAGGCAGCGTTTCATCCATCAGCCGCGAGCTGAAATAGCCTTTCTCGGATGCGTTGCCGAACTTATCGAAGTACAGCCCGCCGATGGCAGACAGGATGTTGATATTGTCGGGGCGTTCGCGGTCAACGCTGAAAGCGTAATCCATCGCATCGAGAATGGTGGTGTACTTGGTGGGTACGTTCGCCATCTGGACGGAGATGTTGTAGGCCTTGTTCCATATCTGGAACAGATGTACGCCGTCAAACTCGGCTTGCAGCAGGCGGATCAATTCGACTTTGGTATCAAAATCGTCGAGTTCGCGATCCGATTTTTGATTTTCAGAACTGGTCCAAAGTGCCATCAACATCGGCCCGCGCAAGCCGCCTAAAAGCAGACCGAGCGCGAAGCTGTTGAGTCGGCTGATATCACCCGCTTGGGCGATGGGTTGATTGCGTGCCTTGTCGAGGTTGCGACGATGATCGAGGCATAGCTTGCGTGCCCCGGCTGATCCGAGTAACGCAACAATCAGCACCCCAATGACAGGCAGTTGGCTTTTGCGGTTCATGGTGCCACCTCTTTATTTCTTAGGAAGATATACGCCAACACTGTCAAGGGTATGCCGAACACGACTAGCACCAGCAAAGGCGAAGCGAGTTGCGACAGCGTAATGGTTGCACCGCGTTCGATTTGCTCAGTGACGCCAAATCCGCTGATATCCGGCAACACTGATGCGATTATCGCAAATCCGCCGGTCAACGCATCGACCGATCCGCTGACCACCCGCGCCAGCGCCGGATTGCTGCCGGCGACTTCGGTTGCGACCTGTGCGCCGAAACCTGAACCTAGTTCCAGATTCATCGACGCCCAGCGTCCCAGGATAATCAGCAGCGCCAGTACGACCGCGATCGGCCAGCTTAAAAACGTGCTGCAGAAGAACGCGACGATCGCGACCAAAAGCGAGAACAACCACAGTACAAACAGGCCTTTGAACAGATTAACCCCAAACATCTCTCTGCCCGCGACCAACTGCACGGATGATGCGGTCATCCCAACAATGCTTCCTGCGGATCGGTTTTTCACGATCACATCAAACTCAGGCGATTGCACCCATTCTGCAGGCACGGTGAAAAAGGCGGTGCGTTTGTTTTCGACATTCACCAGTTGCGGTTCGTCGCTGAAATGTTTTTTCTGAGATCGGTCGTGTACGGTGATTTCGAGTGTGGTTTTGTCTTCTGTGTCGGCGTCTGCGCCGCTGCGCTCGACGCCGACTTTTACTTCAAATGGCACCCGGCCATTGGAGGCCTTGGGTGTGGAGACATCCTTGAAGCGGAGTATCGCCAGCGGTTCAACACCATTTTCAGCGTGACGCAGTTGTTGTCCAAACCGTCCGAGGCTGCCGCGCGTGCGGGCACGGTCGGTGGGGATCAATTCCTGACCCGTGGGTTGACCCGTCGATGATGGCGTGATGATTTGCAGCGTGACGGGGATGTCTTTGATTTCGTACAAAAACGCAGAGCTGGATGGAAGGATTTGCACCATCACGCGACCCCGCTGGGCGATCTGTGACATGATGTTAGCTGGAATCTCAATGGACGGATTGGGTTGATCGAGACGGATCGTGCCCGATGCAGGTGACGCAGATCCGTCGGCGGCAGGGGGTTGAGCTTTACCGAGTTGCTCGGGTCGTATCACTGTCGATTCGCCTTGTGCATCGAGAATCAGCGCCTGGAGATCAGGCGTCGGCGCCGGCGCACCTGCAGGTAGTGGCGGTTGTTGCGGTGCGGGTACGTACGGCACATCGAAAACCAAGCGATAAATCGCATTCGGATATTTTTTTTCATCGAGTATGCTGGAATCGATACTAAACGGCACAATCGCATCCTGCGCGCCGCCGAGGATCATCAACCGCGTTTCTTTTAGTTGCGGGACGCTGGAGTATTGCGCCAGCCAGACGGGTTTGTGGATCGTTTGCGAAAACAGCAACCCCTCATCCTTGAAATGCGTCAGCCATTCACGCTGGGCGGGATCGAGTTGCGGCGATTGGAGCGTCTGCACGATCTGCCGCCCCAGATACCACGCTCGCATATGCAGATAACCCAGTGTAAAGATACCCATAATCAACAGCATCGCGGCGCTCACCCGCGAGAAGCCAATGATTTTCCCCAACACAATTTCAAGTCGCGTCACAGGTTTGGTAACGATCGTGTAGATCACTCGATTTTCGATTTCGCGAGGTAGATTCGTCGCTGCGGTGATCAATGCAATGATCGTCACGACCAATGCGCTGGCGAAAAAACAAAACTTGATCGTCTGACGGATTGCATCGGGTTGATCGACCGGTTTTTGAAGTAATGAAATGACAATCACGCCCAGCATCGCAAGCGGCGTCACCCAAAGCACCTTGCGACGAATCGCATCGCGAAAACAAACCCCGCCGATCGCCCACATGCGCCCCGGCGACAATCGCAGCACGTCTTTAAGCCCGTAGACAAACAGACCCATGACGACGATCAACCCCGCCACGGCCAACGCGATATTGTTCAAAACCAAGTCAGGCATCTTCACATCGGCGGGTGCTGAGGATCGAAGGGCGGTTGCAGTTAAAACCGAAACACGCCAACGACACACAGACCGGCCGCTCCTTAGGCGTCACTGCTGGTGTACGAGCCGGTCTCGCCGGTGTTTTCGCGGACAATCTTGATGAACAATTCTTCCAGCGTAGTCGTTGGGTGCGTGATTTGTGCCGACGCACCAAATCGTTGAACATATTGTCGCAATTCTTCAATCTGTTGCGGCGTCAGACCGTGGGCTTCGACTTGGGTGATGTCTTTGACCTGCAGCAAATCTTTGACATGCCCGAGTGTCTGACGCTTGCCGCGAAATAGGATCGTGATGCGATCGCAAACGTCCTGCACGTCGGCGAGTAGATGGCTGCACAAAATGACGGTTTTGCCTTGGTTTTTAAGCGAAACGATCAGGTCTTTCATCTCGCGCGTGCCGATCGGATCAAGTCCGGTGGTCGGTTCATCGAGAAGCACCAGATCGGGGTCGTTAATCAACGCCTGCGCCAACCCGATTCGGCGAGCCATGCCCTTGGAATATTCGCGGAGTTTGCGTTTGCGGGCTTTAGAATCCAACCCGACTGTATCAAGCAAAAGCGGAACGCGTTTTTTAAGATCGCGGTGTGGGATCTTAAAAAGCCTGCCATAGAAGTAGAGGGTCTCTTCGCCGTTGAGAAAGCGGTAGAGATACGATTCTTCGGGCAAAAATCCGATGCGGGCGTTGATCTCGGTCGATCCGCACGGCTGACCCATGATCGATGCTTCGCCGCGCGTGGGGAAGATCAACCCGAGCAGCAATTTGATGGTGGTGGATTTGCCCGATCCGTTGGGTCCGAGTAGTCCAAAGACTTCGCCTCGATGGATCGTCAGATCAAGGCTGTCGAGCGCACGGACTTTGGGGCGACCCCAAAAATCGGTGTAAACCTTGGTCAGATCACGGGTATAGACGGCGGCGTCTTTTGGATTGATCGAGTCAGCGACGCCGGTTTGCGGTTCGGTCACAGCGGTCACGATCTACCTCATCTTTTATTCTGAAACTGTGAAATGATGAATGAGACGCGTGAAATGCACCAAGCATCGCACCGTTCACACGTCACATGACAGGCGAATTACCGCGGCGGACGCAACAGCATCAGCGGCGGACCTTTGCGAATGCGTCGGCGACGCTTTTCGCTTGGCTTTTCATAATAGGCTACGCGCTTCATATCCTTGGTCAGACCTTCTTTTTCACAGGCCTTTTTGAAGCGCTTGAGCATTTGCTCGGCGGTTTCGTTTCCACGCAGTTTGACTTTGATCATCGTCGTCAGGTTCCAAAAAAATTCTAATCCACGCTCACTCGACAAGATCGCCACGGCTAGGCGCAACTGATGCCCTCCGGCCGTGGCGAGTCACAAAGTCTATCAAATGGCGGGATTTGTTCAAGGTGTCACACATATTTACAGCCCACGGGGTCACCAATTTTTCTCTCGTCGTGATAAGACACAGATCGCCACAGAGGTTATCGGATGAACCCGAATAAATACCCCGGGTTGGCTGCACATCTCGATCCAGTTTTACAGCAATGCGATACCTTAAATTAAGAAATAGGCCGCTGAGATGCCGAGGCGCAGAGAGAAAGATTGCGAATTTGATTTGCTAGGGTAATTTTTCTGTGATTCCGTGATCGCCAGCGCGTTCTGTTTTGTTGCATCTCTCGTACTGGTCGTGACTTATAGCGTTGCTCTCTGCGTTTTATGCACCTCTGCGGCCTATTTTTTTTTGTTCATTGCGGAGAACACTGCAACCACAGAGAATGTCAGTATCCGTGCAAGGTGTTCAGTTCTTGGTGATTTTGTATAGCCGCACGTCGTAGGGTTGGAAATCGTCCTGGAAATGGCCTTTAGTAACGGGAATTTTTCGATCGGTGCCGATCACTTCGACCGACGCATCTTTGATGCCCGCCAGTTTAAAAGTGGCGGTGGTGGGGTGGTCACGCATCGCGACGGCGAAGATATAGGTGTCGCCCTTATATTCGCGGGTCATCGATGAAATCGGCGTTTTAGGATCGGACGATTGCACCATAGCGGTAGCTTTTGGGGCAGGCGAATTGATCACCGCTGCCAGCGATGTGACCTGCGCGTTGATCTGCTTGACCGCGGCGACCATCTCCTTGTCGGCGAGCAGTCCGGTCTCGATGGTCTGCGGCACAAAGGTGTGCGCAAAGTAGATCAACCCCCGCGAGCCGTGGATGATCGACATCCAGACCTCGGCCTCCACCTGATGCGGGGTGGGTTTGACATTTTTGTTGCTAATCCGGGTGGTTTCGATGCAGGTCCAAACATTCTTTTTATCGTCGGTCCATTTACGCAGGCGATCGACGCCTTCGGCGACCATCCACAGTTGTCCGAGAACTGCTGGGTCGGAATGAGTGGCGGGGTAGATATCGAATGACACAATGTCAGCCCCTTTGACATATTCGGGATAATCTTCGGGATGGTTGGTACGTGTCCCCCTGCCAACCCACTTGTCGAGCACAACGCTTTGACCCAGATTCAGTAGGATCGGGCGTGTGGGGTCGGCTTTTTGGATTCGCTGATAGTCGGTTTGGATAACCGAGGGCAAGATTGGCGGGTCGTAGCCTTTTCCGGTGGGTTTGAGTTGGGCATTGTCGGGTTCGTCGCCGTGCATCCAGCCGACAATAATTTTGCGATCCAGATTCGCTAATGCCAGCTCATTTTGATCGCAAATCACGGGCATACCGGCTTTTTCGAGTTCCTTAAGTTGTGCTTCGGTCGGGCCTTCCCACAGGCCGACGAACAGATTGATGCCGATCTCTTTGTATTTGGACGCGTTGCGAGGTGCCTGTAGCCAGACGGCGATCGGGAAATGGTCCGGATCGTCAGGCAGGCCGTTTGTCCATTTTTGCTCGGCCGGTTGGGGTGATTGCGCGCTGGCAAAATCGCCATGCGTGAGAAAGAAAGTGCTGACAAACAAAGCGCCGGTCATTTTTGCGAACAAGCTTGGCATCTGAATCCTCCGTATGATTGGTTCGGATCGCGGGTGCGATCTCCCATTCATACGCGCCACAAGCGAGTTTGTTGCGCAGAAAGCGATTGATTGTCGCAAATTTTTGACGAATAGCCACGCACGCTGGCGCCGGTCATCATTCCAGACGGGCTTGCGAAGGCGCGGTGGTCGGGGAATTGATCGTCTTGGAAGACAATGCGGGCAATGCCGTCGTGGGTATCGATTTGCGGGCAGCCCAGACCGGACGCGGCACGCAGACGAGTTTGATCTGCTTGATCACTTCGTCGTGAATCTTTTCCTTCTTTTCAATATTGAAGTGATTCGTGCCATCTTCGAGCAGGTCCGTGCGGTCTGTGCGGATGTTTTGGTTGACCAACATGACACTACCTGGACGTTCGGCTTCGAGTGGGATGCCGCGCAACCAGGGAAGATTGTCCAACGGGCCATTGGACTGATACAAGTTGATGGCTTTCTTCACATTGTGGGGCACTTTTGGGGGCGTGACCGCATCAAGTGTGATAAGCAAGTCGATCGATACATTCTGATCTTTCAGCCGCTGGGCGATACGCACGATGTTGTCCGCGCCATAGCTATGCCCGACCAAAACGATCGGTTCCACACCCGGTTGGGCGCGATATCGTTCTGCAATCGTGTCGGCAACGCTTGCCCACTGATCGGCTTGGAATACATGCGCTCGCACGCCTTGTTCGACCAACTCATCGTTCAGCGAGTTCATGCCGGTTGAGAAGACGCCGATAAAACCGCGGAAGAGGTAGGCACTTCCGACGCGTGGATTTTGCGGTTCTGCGATTGGCTGGATGTCGGTCAGTTTGCCGGGGCTGATATTCGCGCAGCCGCCTGAGAGCAAAGCAATCGCCGAGATCGTGGCTGCGAAACAGTAGTTGAAAATCTTACGATTCATAAACATTCTTCATTACAAACGATACGCAAATAATCCGCTCGATCCACTCGAATGGGTTTTTTACGCCAGTTCCACATGCCCTGCGACGACCCGATGCAGTAGCTTGGATGAACGAAGCAATAATCGTCCTTCAGCATCCAGACCTTCACATTGGCCTTGTATTGTCACACCATCCGGTTCTGTCACTCGTATTAGACGGCCTTCGAGTGCGTGGACGCGATTGTATTCGGGCAAAATAGCGCCAAACGATCCGAACTGCTTTTTCAGCAAGAGTTTATCGATCTCAACTGAAATCGCGGTTAACACCTGCTGAAGTGCGATTCGCTTGCCGGAAATCGCCTGCAAGCTGGTCACACGATGTCTCAGGCTGAAACTTATTTCGGTTAAATCGATATTGACGTTTAGACCGATTCCGATCAAATCCGCGCCATTGACGCGTTCGCAAAGCATGCCCGCAAGTTTCAGATCATCATGCCATAAGTCGTTGGGCCACTTCAGTTTAAGTCCGCTAATGTCGCCACACAGCGCCCGATGCACCGCCAGGCCCGCGATCAGGGGCACATGATGCGGAGCGATCCGGTCGTCGGTGGGAACCGCAAAGGTGACCGTCAGCGACCCTGTTCCAGACCACCAAGTGTTGTTTCCTCGACCCCGACCTGCGATCTGATGATTCGTCAGAACCACGGCGGGGCAATAAAGTTTCTGCGTTCGACGCAACAGCGACGCATGTTCATTGGTCGAACGAAGACGTGGGTAAAAATACAGCCTGAACGGCTTGAGCTGCTTTTTTAGGGAATCGAGATGAAAGTGATTCATGCGCGCAGCCAAGCGGTTGCGATGCCAACTCATCCGGCAATCGCAAACCTGTTACGGGATCAGTCCAGCATCACCAGCAAATCGCCGGCGGCGACGGTCGTGCCGAGTTTCACTTCAACCGATCCGACTGTCGCGGCACGAGTGGCATAGACGGCGGTTTCCATCTTCATCGCTTCAATGCTCAGTAACTTTTCGCCTTCTTTGACCGCCTGGCCGACCTTAACCGCGACCGAGCTGATCTTGCCCGGCATTGGTGCACCGACGTGATGGGCATTATCCGGATCGGCCTTGGGCTGCTTGTGCAGCTTGCCTTCCAGCGACCGGTCAGTGATGCGCACTTCGCGTGGCTGGCCGTTGAGTTCAAAGAAGACCGTGCGTGTGCCGTCATCGTGTGGATCACTGGTGGTGAGGAAACGCACGATCAGCGTTTTGCCGGGTTCGATTTCGACGCTGATTTCCTCCCCTTTTTGCAGGCCATAGAAGAAGGTCGAGGTCGGCAACACCGAAGTGTCGTTGAACAGCTTGGCGTGTTCCTGAAACTCTGCGAAGACCTGCGGGTACATCAGGTGTGACATCACATTGTCATCGGTCGCATCGCGTTTGAGTTTATCGGACAGCTCTTTCTTGATCTTCTTAAAGTCGGCCTTGGGCAACGCCGCGCTCAGTCGGCCTTTATGCGGTTTGACGCCGGCGGAATCGAGAATGATTTTCTGCAATACCTTAGGCCAACCGCCTTGTGGCACGCCGATCGCGCCTTGCATCATCTCCACAACCGATTTTGGAAACGCCAGTTTCTTCTTTGGATTCAACACATCCATCGCGGTGAGATTGTTCGTGACCATGAACAGCGCCATATCTCCGACGACTTTGCTCGATGGCGTAACCTTGACGATATCGCCGAATAATTGGTTGACCTCGGCATAGGTGGTGGCGACTTCTTTCCAACGATCGGCAAGATGCAGCGCTTTGGCTTGTTGTTTGAGATTGGTGAACTGCCCGCCGGGCATTTCGTGGTGATAGACCTCCGCCGTCGGGCTTTTGATGTCTTCCTCAAACGGATAATACAACTGACGGACTTGCTCCCAGTAGATCGCAGCATCGTCGAGTGCGTCATCGTTTAGTTTGGTGTCGCGTGGCGTATGCTGAAGCGCGGCAGAGATCGCGTTGAGATTGGGCTGGCTGGTCGTGCCGCTGAAGGCGCTGATCGCGCCATCGACGATATCCACGCCCGCATCGGCAGCCCGCAAAATCGAACCGGCATTGATCCCGCTGGTATCATGTGTGTGGAAATGGATCGGCACGCCGATCTCGCTTTTGAGTGCCTTGACCAGTGCGTGCGCCGCATAAGGTTTGCAAAGCCCGGCCATATCCTTGATGCACAGGATGTGCGCGCCCATCTTGACCAATTGCTTGGACAGATCGACGTAATACTTCAACGAGTATTTAGACCGCGCAGGGTTGAGAATATCGCCGGTGTAGCAGATTGCGGCTTCGCAGATCGACTTAGTTTCGGTGCGTACTGCTTCCATCGCGACGGCCATGTTTTCGGGGACGTTAAGTGAGTCGAAGATGCGGAAAATATCCATCCCGCGCGTCGCGGCGTGCTTGACGAACTCGCGCACAACATTGTCGGGATAATTAGTGTACCCAACCGCGTTGCTGCCTCTGAACAACATCTGTAGCAGGATGTTTGGGATTTTAATCCGCAGGATCGACAGGCGTTGATAGGGGTCTTCCTGTAAAAATCGCATCGCGGTCTCGAACGTCGCGCCGCCCCAGCATTCGAGGCTGAACAAGCCGTTGAGTTGGTAGGCATAAAAATCGGCGATCTTCGCCATATCGTAGGTGCGAAGTCGGGTCGCAAGCAACGACTGATGCGCATCGCGCATCGTTGTATCGGTGATGAAAAGCTGCTTTTGCTTGGTTACCCATTCACAGAACTTTTCGGCTCCCATTTCTAATAGCCGTGTGCGCGTGCCGGACGGGATCGGTTCGGACAAATCCACCGGCGGCGACACTGGGATCGGCAATTCGCGTTTCAGATCGAGTTTGCCTTTCACCTCAGGCCGACCGTTTACGACGACGTTACCGATATAGCCCAAAATTTTGGTCGCACGATCTTTACGGGCAGAGAACTTAAATAGCTCTGGATGCGTGTCGATGAAGGTGGTGGTGGCTTCACCTTTGACGAAGATCGGGTGATTGATCAGGTTTTCGAGAAACGGGATGTTGCTCTTGACGCCGCGCACGCGGAATTCGCGCAGGGCACGGTCGGAGCGTTTGATCGCATCGAGAGGCGTTTGCCCCCATGCCGTCAGCTTGACGAGCAGCGAATCAAAATAAGGCGTAATGACCGCGCCGGAAAAGGCGCTGCCGCCGTCTAGACGGATGCCGAAACCGGCGGGGGAGCGGTAGGTGGTGAGCCGGCCGTAATCGGGGATGAACTTATTTTCTGGATCTTCAGAGGTAATGCGGCACTGGATGGCAGTGCCGTTGGTTTGGATCTTGTCCTGTTGCGGGATGTTGATCGGCGATTCGTGCAGCTTTTTGCCCTGCGCGACGAGAATCTGCGTTTTTACGATGTCGATACCGGTGACTTGCTCGGTGACGGTATGTTCGACCTGAACACGCGGATTGACCTCAATAAAGAAGAAATCGCCTCGGTCTGCATCGACCAGAAACTCCACCGTCCCGGCGGCGATATAATTCGCACTTTTCATCAGCCGAACCGCAGCGTTGCAGATCTCTTCGCGCAGCTCTCGTGGCAGATTAAAACTCGGCGCGACTTCGACCACTTTTTGATGCCGACGTTGCACCGAACAGTCACGTTCCCACAGATGGACGAGGTTGCCGTGCTTGTCGCCGATAATTTGCACTTCGATGTGCTTGGCGCGTTTGATGTAGCGTTCGACAAAGACTTCGGATCGTCCGAACGCAGCCCCTGCTTCGCGTTGGGCTTCTTCGAGTTTGCCTTGCAGCTCTTCGGGTTTTTCGACGACGCGCATCCCGCGTCCGCCGCCGCCGAATGAGGCTTTGATGATGATCGGGTAGCCGATTTCTTTTGCGGCCTTGGCGACGGTTTTGAAATCCTTCATCCCGTGCTGCGTGCCAGGGACGGTCGGCACACCGGCGATGTCCGCCAGCTTCTTGGCTTCGGTCTTGTCGCCAAACATTTCAAGCATCTCAGCGGTCGGTCCGACGAACGCAATTCCAGCTTTGTTACACGCACGCGCCAGATGCGCGTTTTCAGATAAAAAACCGTACCCGGGATGAATCGCATCGACATTGTTGCTTTTGGCGACATCGATGATCGCTTCGATGTTCAGATACCCGCGCACCGGTTCGCCACCGGCTGCGGCACCGACCTGATACGATTCGTCTGCTTTGAAACGGTGCAGTGCGAACCGATCCTCGTACGTGTAGATCGCGACGGTACGCAACCCCAATTCTGTGGCGGCACGCATGACACGGATGGCGATTTCAGATCGATTGGCGACGAGCAGTTTCTTCATTTTCAGCGATTCCTTCAGGCAGTTGGTTCAGCCCCGTGACCTTGCTTGGCCACAGGTAGCGGGGCATTGTCGGGGGGGAACGCTGGATTTTCAAGCATTGCCCGCGTTTTTGGGCGTGGAAATGAGGGCGATCCGCCAAGTCGCAATGGCCGCAAAGCCGCAGCCGGGGAGCCGCGG